>NZ_JASEJT010000011.1 GCF_030077875.1 Mycoplasma phocimorsus | reverse complement strand
TCCTGAGTTTCCAAGTTAAAGCCATATATTTTTAGTAAGGATATATAAATATATCCTTTTTTTATTTTTTAAATATACATTGTATGCTATAATTTAAGTATGTCTAAATTTAATATATTAAACTGCACTAACGCACAAGGCAAATATACTTTTGTAATTCAAAGAAATAAAGGAAAAAATGGTTATAAAAAAATTGTTTCACTTGGTAATTATGAAAAATTAGAAAAGCAGAATAAAGATTATCTTGTAGTTTTGAGAAATTTAATAAAAAATGTCAACTGAACAAATGATCCGCAAGAAATTAAAGAATATTTATTGAGTAATTTTTTAAAAAGTGGTTTAGTAAAGACTGTTTGAGTAAATGATGGGGTTAAAGTAATTTACAAAGTTATAAAAAAGCTTGGAATTTATAATCTCTTGCCTAAAACTAAACATAAAGATTTAGAAGCGCTTTTAGAATATCAGATAGCTTCAAAAATATTAAGCGAAAATAGCATCTTAAAACGTTTTGAACAAAAAGATGAATATCAAAATAATATAGAATGTCAGAAAACAACTTTTTATAATTTTTTAGACATCTTAGCTGATAATCAAGATGCAATTTTTAAAGGAATTAATAACAAAATTACACAAGAAACTGACAGAAATATTGAATTGATTTTCTATGACTCTTCAACTGTTTATTTTGAAAGTTTTGTTAGAGAAGGATTGAGAGTTCCGGGCTATTCAAAAGATGGAAAATTTAAAGAAGATCAAGTTGTAATTGGTATGGCCACTGATGAAAATGGAATACCAATTATGCTAAAAGTATTCAGAGGAAACACTGCCGATTGCAACAC
>NZ_JASEJT010000002.1 GCF_030077875.1 Mycoplasma phocimorsus | reverse complement strand
CGATGCAATAGGGGGGTTAACAACTTCTCCACTTGAAATAACAAACTTAGACAAATTTAGTTACTACGGCATATACCTAAGTTTAGGTAAAACCAAAATAGACTATGAAAAAGAAGAAGTACAAATAGAAATATTTTATAGAACAAAAAAAGAGAAGAAAGAAAAATTAATTAGTGTTAAAAAAAGTTTTTTAGATTTTAAATCAATAAATAGCAATGATTGAAGTGAAATATTTAATGGAATAGCACAGCTTTCAATAATAGAAATTTATGGTAAAAATAGCGAAGGCAAATGAAAAATAAATGTAAAAAACGACTATGCACAAGCTTCAGATATATTGATAAGCCCCTTTGAAGGCGAAACGCCACCTGCGGAAAAAATATCTTATAAATTAACAGTAAAAAATTCTAAAAAAGTGGTTGGGCAAGATACAGATATTAAGTCAAATAAATATTTATCAGGTGGAAGAACAATAAAAAAAGATTGACCTAACGTAATTTTTAGGGGCTGAAATGGCGACTATTGAACAAGAAGAGCGGATTCGGGAGTAATTAATCCACTAGAAATTACTCCAACAAAGCCGGGTAGCAAGTTTTTAGGTTGAGCAAAAGACATTAATGACACACAGCCAAATCTTTTCATAAATGGAAACAATTATGAAGAAATTTTAGAAGAAAAATCAATTTATGCAGTTTTTGAATTTGATAATCCTGTTATTACGGTAGAAACACCAGATAAAAAGAAACACACTTTAGAGGTTAAGCCAGGAAAACAAATATATAAAACAGACATAAAGGAATGATTACAAGGTATAAGCAAAAAAAATAATTATAAATGAGAAGCAAACTTAAATGATGCGTTAGTTAAAAATAAAAACACAAAATGAAAATTGCGTTTTTATGGCGATGGAAGAGCAGAACTAAATCCTAAAAAAGGTGATGGGTTTGAACTAAAAATAGAGTGAATAGAAAAACCTCAGATTGTCTTTAAAGGTGAAAATGACGATTGATCATTTAAAATTCCTTTAGAAACAGGCGTAGATTTTGTGGGTGAAAAAGTTTTAAAAATGCCAAGCAAAAAAACGATAGAGGACGCAATTAAAGCTAAAAGAAAAAAAGTTAAAAGAATGTACTGAAGTAATAATGGCGAAAGTTATGCGGAAAGAGCGGTTAGAAAGTCGGAGTTGAGTGATTTTTCAGAGATTTGGGTAAAAGTAGAAACAGAAGACTTTGGGACAGTGAGAGTGCCATATAAAGTTAATCTTGAAACGGGTGAGGAAGCATATAACATAATAGAAAAAACGCAAGATGGAAAGGTTAAACAAGAAAGTTTACCTACAACAATAGAAATTAAGCGTAAAACCAGTTGGGAAACAGGACATAGCACAAATAATCCAGTGTTAGATAAAAGAACAAAGAGCGAAAAAGAAGCGGGGCTTGTATTAGTGGGTTGAACGACAAAACCCGGCGGGACAAAACCTATTAAATTTGAGAATGGTGAATCGCAAGAAGCAATAAATGCGGAGCAGTTATATCCAATACTTAAAAGTGATGGATGGGCTGAAAAAGAGAAGGCGAGAACGGCAATAGACTGGGCGGCAACTGTGGCACAGGC
>NZ_JASEJT010000004.1 GCF_030077875.1 Mycoplasma phocimorsus | reverse complement strand
ATGGAGAAGTTAATTTCATGACAAATGATAAATTTAGTGATGCAATTAATTCAAAACTAAGCTGTAATGAAGTTTTAGATGGAAAAATAATAAGAACATTCAGCATAAACTCCTCTTCAAATGAAAAAGTAAAGATATACAATGATATAAATAGATCTATTCGTTTATAGCATACAAAACAAAGAAAAAACTCAAATTCAGGAAATTTTAAGCCTGTATTTGAGTTTTTAATACTTAACTTGGAAACTCGGGAAAAGCTAGTCTTGCTACTAACTTTTCTAAAATGAAATATCAAGTGCAACACATATGCGTTTAATACTTTATTTTAAAAATCAACTTTGCATAAAGTTGATTTTTAATTTAACAGAATACTATTTATCATCTTTATAAAAACCTCATAATAACATGTGTTTTAATTTTTCTTCATAAATAACATCTGTACCCAAGTTTTTAAGTAATTCGAAAATACTGTTTTCTTTTGTTTCTTTTACAGAGTTAACTATTTCGCTTCAAATTGACTCAAATATATTTTTGTTATAATTACCAAATAAGTTATTTAAAATATATTGAATATCTTCTTTTAATAATAAATTATCTTTGTTGTTTGAACGTATTGCGTCTTCAATAACTAAAGGTATTAATTTTTGTAAACTAAATATATTAAATCCAGCTCTTGAATCGAGTAAAAATTTATTTTTGCCTAACATTTTATAAATTGAATATGTCATTAATGTAGAAAATCTAAATAATGCTTGAAAGCTTTTTGAAAGTCTAGCAAAATGAGTTTCTTCTAACTTAATATTATTAACATTAAATCTATCATTAGTAGAATAATTTTCATTATAGTATTTTTTATATTCTCAAGCATCAGTAATTAAATCATATACAAATGGTTGAAATAATTTACTATATAAACTTCTAAATAAATTTACGTAATTACCTAAATTAAATATTATTTTTGAAAGAGTTGCAAAACTTAATTCTAATTGAGGAACTTTAAGCGTAATATCATTAAGCGATGATACTTTAGATATAAGTGCGGCCTGTGATTCTAAATTAACTGTTCTAGGAGCTATTTGAAGTGTAGGCTTAGGTGCTGGTTTAGGCGCAGGAATATCTACTTCTTGTTTTCTAGGATTTTTATTATTATTTCTTTCGTAAAAACTTTCAGGATTAATTCCATTAATGATTTTTTGAACATAATCTTTTGAAGAAGATAAATGTAAATAGCGTAAAGCACTTCTTTTATTTTCAAATTCTTTTTTATAATTATCTTTATTAATTCAAAAATATGGTCTTTCTATTTCGAAAAATTTTCAAATTTCGCCATTTGAATCAAATAGTAAATTAATTAATGATGAAAAATCTTTTGCTTGTCTCACATCTACATCTAAATCATTTAAAAAACCAGGAATTAATACATTTAAAATTTTATCAAATGAAATAAATCCCTCTTCATCATTCATTATTTCTTCAACTATTTCTTTAAGTAGTGTAATGCCATCCACTTTTATATCAAAAGTTAAAGTAGTAATTTTTAAAACTTTTGCAACAATTTTAGATAATATTTGTATTAGTTTTTTGCTTTCGCTATCTAAAAATCATTTACCAACATGTTCTAAAACTTTAGAAAGTTGAGTTCTAATAGAATCAATGAAAACATTCTTTGCTTTAGCTTCTTTAATAATTACTTCAGCTAAAATTGAACTTTGAACAAAATTATTTTCACTAATTTGAATGTTAGAAACATAAGTAAGAGTGTGCACTATATTTTTTAATAATAGTGGTAATAATTTAGGCATTATTTCTGCTATATTATTTTTAATTTGCTCAGTTAATTCTAAAGGATCATATGTATTTTCCACTTTTCTAAATGCGTTTAATAAATTTTTAATCGCTTCTCTAAGCGGTGAAATAAATTCTTCTTTTAAAATAGAGGCTTTTAATTGTTTTCTTAAAAAAGGATTAACATAATATGGTTTTAAAATATATTCATCAATAACAAATAAAAGTTGCTCAGGTAAATCTCTTTTAATCGCAATTTCAATTAACCTATCAAAAATATCTATTAATGGGTCATCAATATATTGTTTTTTATATTGTCTAAGCAAATTATTATAATTTCTTAATTGAAGTATTTTTTGTTTTAATTCATATTCTCTTTTATTAATTAAATTATCGTTTTGAACATTGAAATAAACATTTACACCAACTTGAACACCAAGTGATAGAGCATTTAATACCATTGAATTTATTGATAGATTTTTTAATCTATTCTCATATATTTCTGTAATTTTTGACTTTTGTTCAAGCTCTTTTAATAATTTTTTTTGTAATTCTTGCTGTCTTAACAATTCAGCTTCATCAAATTTTTCAATTTTTTCTAATTCTTCTAATTCTTCGTCAAGCTGCTCAATTTGTTCTTTATTTATTTCTGTTTCTTTAGAATTTAATATTTGTTTTGAAGTATCAAATTCTGTTTTTGATTCAAATTTAGGTAAAATTATTTCAACATTTGAATTAGCTTGCTCTGTAATATCAATTATGTTTTCATAATTATTATTTTTTGTCGAATTTTCTGTTTTTATTTGATTAAATTTATCTCTTAATGAAAAGGAAGATTCTAAATAAATTCATTGGGCTTTATTTAAATTTTGAGATTTATTTTTAACACTCAAACTCATTGTTGATAATGCAAATAAACTAGGTACTGAGCTTAATATAAAAAATATAATTCTTTTTTTATTTTTAATCATAATATCACCTAATTTCCTTTCTTATATGAAGGGTTTGGAATTGTTCCATCAAAATAATAACCAAGTTTAAGCATTCTTTTTAGCTTTTCTTTATCTCTCTTTTCAATTCAGTAAAACACATTATCTATTTCGCCAAAACCTCTTCCAGTAAATAAGTATTTAACGTGATTAATTACTTGTTTTCATGAATCATTTTTATCTAAATTTCCAAATAATTCATGTATTACATAGCCAATATTTAATGTTTTTAATTCATTTTCACTAATATATTTTTGAAATAATTCTATTAATATATTTGGTATTAAATTTTGAAGAGCAATTGGATTAATATTTAAATATCTTTCAAATACTAAATTTTTATTAAAATTTACGCCTTTATAAATTAATTGTGTCATAAATACAACAATTCTAAACAAAGCCTTAAAACTTCCTTTTGTTTTAATATTATTATTTATTTGTAAATTAAAATTATTTAAAGAATTTGAGTTTGTATTATTTATTAAATCTTGAATTTTTGTAATTGAGGCTGTAATACTTTGATGATCTTTTTTTACATCTCTAATAAATGCTCTAACATAAGGATCAAATATTTTAGTTAACATTTTTCAAATTAAAGTTGTATATTTTTTGTGGTTAAATAAAAGGTGAATAATTGTATCTAAATTTGGTTTTAATTTTGGTATTTTAAAAAAGTTTAATTGAATGCTCTCAACATTTTCATTTTGTTTAGTTTGAGATAATGCTCTTGATGTCCCCTCTTCAAAACGCGCTGAAATTATTTCTGGTTTAATTTGATCATTTTTTGAAATAACTGAAGGACCCTCCATTTTTGTTTTAATAATATTTTTACGTTTATTTTCTTCAAGTCTTTTTTCTCTTTCGCGAATTTGATCTTTTTCACGTAAAAGTTTGTTAATTAATTCTTTTTTCTCGCTTTCTACAATAGCATCAACTCCTCTTCAATCTGGAAGAGCTAAATCAATATTTAAAAATTTGTATATAGAATCATCAAAATCTACAAAAAGTCTATTTAAAAAGTCGACAAATATATCTAAATTCTCATCTTCTACTTCAATATCTTCAAAAAATCTAGGTAAAATATTATCAAATATTTTATTTCAACTGACACTACCATCACTATTTCTAAATAATGCTCAAATTGTCTGATTTATTATTTGAATAAAATCATTTGAAATATTTAATGTAAACCTGAAGTTTCTAGCAATTTCTCTAGCAGTATCAACAAAGTGATTTATTAAACTTTTTGAATTCACTCCATCAAAATCAACAAATAAATGTAAAATTTGATAAAGCACTTTTGTTGTTTCAGATTTAACAGAAAAAATTGGTAATTCTTTTTTTTCAAGAATATCTAGAATAATTTCAGTTAACAATGAAGTTTGAGTGCCGCTTCTTTTTACTGCTGGTTTTGCCATCACTTCAATAGCAAGATCTAAAAATCTATAAATATAATCAGGTAAAATTTTAATAACTTCTTGTTTTACTTGTTCAATAATTCCATCATCATCTGATTTTAAATTAATGTTTCTAAGAATTTTAAGAGTATCATTAATAAATCATTTAAAAGTTTGATTAATTTTTTCAAATTCAAAACTTTTTCTAATTTGTTTTTTGATATCTTCATCAATTCTTATTCTTAATGCCAATTTAAGAAGATATTCATCTAAAAAATCAAATAACTTGGCCGGCAAGTCTTCACTTAATGAGAACAAAGTAAATTGTTTTAAAACATCAATAAGTGGACGAGTATCATTTGTTTGATTTTTTCTAATTATTTTTTGCTGTTCAACCAATAATTTTTCATATTCAATTTGCAATTCTGATTTAATTTGTTCTTGATTTACCTTTTGATTATTTTCAGTTAAAGCATTTATTTCAGAATTAACATCAGTAATTAATGAATTTTTATTATTATTTTCTTCTTGTGTTTTATCAACTCATTTCTTTAAATTTTCTTGTTCACGATCTTTATTTTTAATTTTTTCTTGAAGTGTTTTATTTTCTTCTTGCAGCTTTCTCAAAGCCTCTTTTTTTTCTAATATTTTTTTCTTAATAGCTTCTTTTAGGGCGAGTTGTTTTGCTTTAATTTTTTCTTGTTTTAATCTTTCTTGTTCTAATTCAAGTTTTTTATTTTCTTCCGCTTTTAAATCATCCTCTATTTTTTTAATAGAAGAATTATCTAAACTGGCTTGATGTTTTTCTTGTTCCTTTTGGGAATTTTCAATTTGCCTTATTTTTCTTTCACAACTTATAATAGGCACTATCAAAAATGAAGAAAGCAAAATTGATGAATAAAACAATATTTTTTTTCGCTTCATAAAACACACTCTCCTTAAATATTATTTATTTAATTATATAAAATTCAGACTCTTATTTTTTATTATTCAAAAATGTGCTATTAAAATCATTTTTATCAATAAAATTTAAAATAATAAGTTTTAATAATAATTCGCATTACAGTAATTAAAAATAGCCGATTGATATTTTCAATCAGCTATGTGTCCAATTAAATTTGTTTTTTACATATTAGAATTTAATGGCCACATCTTGTTTTTTGGATGGATCTGCAGAAAATAATTGAATAGTTTCAAGTCCCATTGATGTTGCTTTAACATTTGAAGGAAATGTAAATAATTGAGAGTTAAATTCATTAACTTCAGAATTATAAAATCTTCTTGTAGCTGCTATTTCATCTTCTAATAAAACAATATTGTCTGAAAGCTTATTAAATTGTTCATTAGCTTTTAAATTTGGATATTGTTCCACTATCATAGATAAACGCCCCAAAACCCCTTGAGAAAGATTTGTTGATTCCTCTCTTGTTTCTGGTCTAATATTCATATTTCTTAATTTTGTAATATCTGATAAAAGACTTTTTTCATGATCTACATATCCTTGAACTGAACCAAGTAATTTTGTTAATGTATTATGTCTTTTTGTCAATTGAGTATCAATTTGACCACTTAATTGATTAATTTTATTCATTCTTCTTTTTAAATCATTTCCTTTTGAAATTCATCATCAAAGTAAACCGCCAAATAAAGGTAATGACAAAATAAATAAAAACCATCACCCTATTTTTTCACCGCCTGATGCTTGCGCTTTTTTTACACCAGTATCTACAGTAATTTTTGTTCCAGTTTCTACTGGGTTTCTATCATAAAGATTTGCCATGTTCACTCCTTGTTTAAATTATTTTAATTATATTATATAAGGGAACTTTTTCCCTTTTATTCTTTCTTCGTATACTTTTGGATTAGTAATTTTAATAACTGTTAAAAACACTTCTAAATGTAAAAATGTTATTTTGATATTTTCATTAAAAAATTGATCTTGTGTAATATCTCTGCCAATAGTTTTATATGAATTAATAATTTCTTTTTTAAAATATTCAAATAAATCATTATCTTGTTGATAAATATATTTATCATACACTTCATTTATAAATATTTCTATACAAGCCTTATCAACAGCGCTTTTTTTAACTTTTTCATGAAATTGTTTTTCAGTTAATTCATTATATTTTAAATATGTTTGAAAATCATTAAATTTTTCAATAGCTATACCATGCTCTTTTAATACGTCTTTAGCATAAAAACCTTCTACATAATCAGGATTAATGTCAATATTATTATCAAAAACACTACGAGGAGCTAAATATTCTAAATAAGATTTAATACTTTTTTGAATTACATTTAAAGCTAATTGCTTTTTCATTGTTTCAAATAATTCTTTTTCATTTTCAACATTAAAAATATTCATTTTTTCAATCGTCTCTTTATTTATTTTTGGATAACTAACTTCATAAATTTTTTCAACATTTATATTAGCTTTTGTTGTTTCATTAAGGGGAATGCTTCTAGAATCTCCTTCTCTCATACCCAAAATTTGAAGCAATATTTCTGGAATATTATTTTTAATATCATCAACAAAAATCTTTGAATGTTCATTTGATTTCATCTCAGAAATTAAATTATCTTTTTTTCAAATTGAAAATGATCCATCAAAGCATGAATTAATTTTTAAACTATCATTAGAATTATAATTTGCCAATACCCTTAATTCATTTTTAATTTTTCTTTTGACATCATTATCACTTATACTTGGAAAATAAATTTTTTTAGTATCTTTAATAATAAATGGTTTATTAGATAATTCTTGAATTCCATATCTCATTTTTAAAACTAATTTATCTTTAAAATATTCATAAGTAAATGATGTATCAACAAATGAAATTAATTCACGATCAGAAAGATTTTTTCTTTTCTCAACACTCATTCATCCTGCATACATATCATATAATTTTCAAGCCACAGTTTGATTAATGCTTGAAATCTCTTCCCTTGAATAATTTTGCAATAGTTGTTCAATAACAAAGTTATATTCAGCTCCTATAATTTCTTTTTTTATTCAGCTTGCTTCTTTGAACATAACACCTCTATTTCTTATTTTTTTATAATAATTTATAAATGTAACAATATATATTATTATAATATTTTTATATAAATTAAATATATATAGAGAAGGAAATATGGAAAACAAATTTTTATTGTTTGCCCTTGATAATTCAAAAGAATTAGGGGAAAAAATTGCAAAAAGATTAAATGTAGATCTTTCAGAAATTAATAAAACAGTATTTGCTGATGGCGAAATAATGCTTGTGTCTGAAGTTAGTGTTAGAAACAAGGACGTGTTTGTAATCGCCAATACATCAAAACCTGTAAACAATAATATTATTGAAATATTATTATTTATAGATTCTCTTAAAAGGGCTAGTGCAAAATCAATTCACATCGTTTTAACTTACTATGGTTATTCAAGGCAAGATAGAAAAGCTAAAGGTAGACAACCTATTGGTGCCAGTTTAATTGCCAAACTTTTACAAACGGCTGGTGCAAACAGAATGACATGTGTTGATCTTCACAACCCTGCAATTCAAGGCTTTTTTGATATTCCTGTTGATGATTTAAGAGCACAATATATTTTTGCAAAAGAATTAGTCAAATCAAATGAACATGTTTCAGTAATTTCTCCTGATCATGGCGGAACTGTAAGAGCAAGATTGTTAGCTGAATTAATTGCTGACAACATAGAAATTGCTATTATTGATAAACGTAGAGTTGGTCCCAATAAATCAGAAGTTATGGGAATGATTGGTAAAGTTAATAGTGATGTTGCTGTTATTGTTGATGATATGATTGATACTGGCGGAACAATTATTAAAGCTGCTCAAGTAGCCAAAGAAAATGGGGCTAAAAAAGTTTATTTAGCTGCTAGTCATGGAATATTTTCAAGAGGATTTGATGCTTTACAAAATTCAGAATATGTTGATAAGGTATTTATTACCGATTCAATTGATAATTCTGAAAATGAAAAAAAATTTAGTAAATTAAAAGTTATAAGTTTAACTAATTTTATTGCTGACACTATTGATGCATATAATAATGGTAAAAGCGTTAGCGATATTTATAAAGCAATAAGAGATGAAGTTGATGAGTTGAGAGAAAAAAATTAAAAATTTATTTCCAAATTCATACAATAAACTTGAGAAATATGTTGCTTTGATCCACAAATATAATAAAGTAATGAACTTAACAGGTTTTGAAGGCGATATTCTTTGGGCGGAAGGAATATATGAGTCTATTAAATATATTGAAAATTTAAATATTAAAGACAACTCAACCTGAGCTGATATTGGTTCGGGCGCCGGTTTCCCTTGTATTCCATACTTAATAGTTAATCCAAAAGTTAAATTAACAATTATAGAGCCATTGCAAAAAAGAGTTAAGTTCTTAAGAATTGTAAAAGAAAAATTAAATTTAAATTTTGAAATTATTAATGATAGAACTGAGCAAGTTATTAATAAAACATTTAATTTTATTACTGCCAGAGCCGTTTCCTCTCTTAAAAACTTGATTTTATCCACATATCATTTAGGAAATGAAAATACATTATTTTCATTTATTAAAGGACCCAAATATCTTTTAGAAATTGAAGAATCTTATAATGCAATTAAATTATTAAAATTGCAATTAAGTATTCAAAAATTAGAAATTAATAAAAAAAATTTGAATATTATTACTTACAAGCATGGCGCTAAACTACTTGCAACCATGCCATGAAGCTGATCAAAGGTATTAAATTTTAAATAAAAAACTAAACACGGACAAAAAAATGCCACCATTAAATCTAATTTTACATCACAGCTACTTGCCGTGGTGTTTTTCACTCCAAATTACTTTGAATTCTGTCATTGTTGT
>NZ_JASEJT010000008.1 GCF_030077875.1 Mycoplasma phocimorsus | reverse complement strand
ATACTGGAATATCAAAATTAAGTTTGGCATATGATTCAAATACAGGCCAAAGAATTGTATCTTTATCAAATTTTCAACTTATTGCACCATTTAAAAATACATCAGGCATTGTGGCATTTTCTTTAGTGCTTCAACCTTTAAATATATGTTTTTCTTTTACAGGTATTAAATCATCTCTTCTTTTAAAATTTTTTTCAAAAGATACATCAATAACATCTTCATTATTAGGAATTTTATAAGTAAGAGTAACTTTATCTTTAATTCTATCTACTAAAATTCCGCCTTTTAAAGGAATTCTTGATTGCCTATCATTCACTTCACCTAAAATTTTAGAACTATCAATTATTGTCAAAGTATAAGAAAAATCTTCAGCCCTTGGTCCAGCTTCACCTATAGGAGCAATTTTCTCATTGCTTACTTTAGCATATTTATTTGTAATGTTAAACTTACCATCACCCAATCATTCAATTTGAGAAATTTCACTAATAGCATTAAAAATTCTTGCTCAATCATTATTATCGGGCTCTTTAAATTCATAAAATTGTTTTGTTAAAGTTATTTTTCTTTTTTTAGATTGCTCTTTTGAACGAAAGTTAATAACAATGTTAACAACTTCGTTTTCGTAATCAATTGAGGTTGAACCTAAAGAAACAGTAATCCCTTTATTTTTGAAGTATTTTGAATTGCTAATTTTAAGTGGAGAATTGGTATTAAGATCATCTAATGTATCATAAACTGTTACTTCTGATGTATTAAGATTAATATAGTTCACAATAAAACCAACAGTATCCTGACAAGAAACTGAAGCGGCCGGTAATCCTGCTGCTGCTATTGCGATTAAAGATAATAATAATCTCTTTTTGCTCATAATTCTCCTTAATATTTTATAAATTAGCAATTTACTAATATAAAAGTATTACATTAAAAAATAATACTATATTTATTATTTTTATAGTAATATATATTAGCTAAATATATATTTAGTAATATTAATTAATTGAAAAAATATATTTTATTATTATTTTTATTAATTAAATATCAAATAATATTACATACTTATATTTTATGTTATTTAATAAATTATTATTAAATGCTTGCTAAAACAAATTATTTTTTAATAAAAACAACATATAACAATTAATGTTAATTACTAGTTTGTTTGTTAAACTTTATTAAGTTTAATAATATTTAGTTAATATTTTTTAAATATTAATCATTATTTTTAATTTATTTATCTTTATTACTATTAATTTCCTATTTTTATAAAACGAAGATATAAAAACTTTTAAAAAATTTATTTATTATTTTTATATTAACTAGCTTATTTAATGAAATATTTTGTTTTGAGTTTTTGCTGAATTATAATCTTATTAAAAGCAATTTATCAAAATTGAATGTGGTTTAAAAACATTTTAATGATTTTAAAAAGCTTTTAACAACTTAAAAAATAATAAAAATTAAAAAAAGCTAAAAAATAAAATAAAAAAATACTTTTTTTTAGTTTTTTGGTTTTTATATGTTTATAAGAGTATAATAGTGTTATAAAATACTATTAGAAAGAGGTATATATGAAAAAAGTTTTAGTACTTAGAACATCTGTAAATGCAAATTCTATTACAGATACATTAACAAATGAATTTTTAAAAATTTATACAGCAAAAAATTCAGCAGATCAAATTATTGAATTAGATTTAAATTCTGAAAATTTAATTCCTTTAACAAAAAATAATATAGGAGAATATTTTTCATCACTAAAAGCTGATAAATATATTGAATTATTAAAAAGCGTTGATAAAGTTATTGTTACTGCTCCTATGTATAACTTTAACGTTCCGGCTACATTAAAAATATTTTTTGATATGATAGCACAAGCTCAAAAAACATTTACATATAAGGCTGATGGAGCGCATGGTTTATTGACTCATATTAACGCTCAAATTATTAGTTCTCAAGGCGCTCCAATCGGATGATATGACTGGGCTGACACAACAGTTTGAACAAGTAAAATGTGTGAATTTTTAGGAATTAATGTAACTGGCATAATTAAATTTGCTGGTTCTAAAGTGGCAGGATTCAACTTTGAAGAAGTTAACTGAAGTAAAGAAGTGGAAAAAGATGCATTAGCATTTTAATCAAAAAATATATTAAAACTATATTAACATCTGTTTTTACAGATGTTTTTATTATTCTTTAACATAGCAATTTAATAAAAGTTGTTTATAAACTGATGTTCTATTATCTATTCAAATAAGCTTATATAATATTATGCTAATAATGCCAATTTAAACAAGTTAATTTTTAAAAAGCCTATATAGATTTCTTTGTTATATATTTTTTTAAAGTTATAAATAAAAACTCAAATGCTATTGTCAAATCATTACATTTGAGTTTTTGCGAATAAAATATTAAAAAATCTAAATTATTATTCTTCCTCTTCATCATCATCGTCGTCATCGTCATCATCATCATCGTTGTCATCGTCATCATCATCGTCGTCATCGTCATCATCATCATCATCATCGTTGTCATCATCTGAATTAAGAGCGCCAATAAGATTTTTTATAATGATTCCAAATTTATCTAATAATAAATCACTAATTTCAATAATTTTTTTTGTTACTTTTAATGCTGAAGCATTTTTCATTTCTTTTACTTTATCGTAAATATCAAAAATTAGTTTTTGAATTCCATCCTGAGCAAAAATATCTTTTATAATTGCCAATTTATAATGAATTGATTTTCAATTTTTTACATCTTCATAAGAAGAGTCTGATTCATTTAGGCCATATTCACTCAATACATCATCATATAAAGTATTGATTTCTATTTTTTCATTATCGTCATTTAGTTTTTTAAGATTTTCTTTATTGCTTTTTTCTAAATAAATAATCTGAATAAGTGAGGACCTTAACTTTTCATAGTAATCTCACTCTTCATCTTCTTCAGAATAATGTAAAAAGTTTCTAAAATTATAATCTTTAATTGTGTCAATAATATCTTCATCATTAAATACTTCAAATTTGTATTTGCTTTTTGAATAACGAGCATAAAGTCCCATTGTAAGTTTAATTAATTCTTTTTTAAGCCATAAAGCAGCATTAAAAGTTAACTTTGAAACACCCGTTATTCTTTCTTCATTTTCTTTAAAAGATTGTTTATTAATTTTTTCAAAAATAATATTTGCCATTCCATCAAAATTTTTAAACCCTTCTCAAAAGGTTTCAAAATCAACTTTACCACCCAATGATAAATTAACTATTCACTGAATAATATCAAATAAATATCAAGCTAAATTAGAGACAAATTCTTTGTTTCCATCTTTTTTAAATTCAAATATTTTGCTTGAAGCTTTTATTCCTTCTGTCGCTATTTTAAATACAGTATTTAATACTTCTCTAATATCGCGAATTTTGTCTCATTTATTTACTCCAAATTTAGGATAAATAAATCTAGAATTAATTACTTGTTTAGAAACACCATTTTCAAATATAATTTTGTTTTTAAATTCTGGATCAGAATATCATCCTTGAAATTCTATTTTATTAAAATTAGCTTCATCATCTTCGTCATCTTCATAATCTTCATCATGACGATTTCTTTTATCAAAGCTTGCATTATTAGGTGATTCTTCATTATTTCAAAAAGTTTTTATTTGTCCATCATATCAATCATAATTAATATTTGAAGGTAATGTGTTTTCTTTGATTTTTCCATCTAGCGTTAAAAAAATATATGATTTTTTTAACTTATCTTTTTTAAGATCGGTCATATCAATATTAATAGATTTAGACTGTTCAAAACTTACTAATACTTCAATTTGACTATTTTCTTGTACATCTTCTAGTTGCTCATTTTCTTGATAAAAACTATTAGTATTTTTATATACATATTTAGTTGCAAATAATCCTCTAGATTCATAATTACTTAAATCAAGATCTAAGTCAGGTGCAAAATATTCTTCATCTTCTTCGATAGCTCAACAAGTGTCAATAATTTTATTATCTCTTGTTGATTTAAAAATTATAATTGGAGCATGATTTAATTTTGCTTCAATTTCATAATTAAATTCAGAATTGAATTTGAATGAAAAATTTCCTTCTTCATCAAATTCAATTTGATGTTTAATTCCTTTTTCATCTTTAAAAGTTAAAGAATTCATATCAAATTGATATTTATCATTAGGCTCAGGCTTGCTTTCTTCTAAAAAAGATTCTAATGTATCTTTATTAAGAATTCCATCTTCTTCAAGAAATAAACTATATGTTTGTTTTTCTAATGAAATGGCATCTTGAACTTGAAGTGATAAATTAGGTAATTTTTTAAATACAGCATATAAAGTTGAATCTTTTTCAAATATTTTTAAATTTTCATTATTGACAAAAATATCCGGCATTTTTGCTTTTGAATTAGTGGCTCAACCTAAAAATTTATATCCTTTTTTTGTAGGTTTAATTTTTGGTTTAGCTACTTTGCCATCTTTATAAGTAATTAATTTTTCTTTACCGTCAATATTTAATTTAATATTAATTGGCTCTTTATAAAGAAGCGTACCGCCCTTAAGCTGAATAGAGGAAGATATCGTTTCATTATTAAGTTCTTCTTTTATACCTTTTAATGTTAAAGTATAACTAATATCATTAACGCTTGGAATATCTCCATTATAAGGACTGACATTGATGTTGCTTGCTAATGCATATTTGTTTTTTATTCTTATTAAATCTTTGCCTTTTTCATCTTTGCCCATTCATTGAATAATAGAAAATTTAGTCATTTCATTAAAAATTCTTTCTTTATCAAATGAATCGATTCATTTGAATTCTTTAAATGGTTTTGATAAGAAAATAAAATCTTTTATGTTGTCATTTGTTGAATATAATAACTTAATAATAACTTCTTCTTTTTCAAAATTAATATTAGAATCAACAATTCTTACATTAATGCCTTTTTGTTTGAATTCATTTAAATTTGCAATCTTAATAGGATTAGATCCAAAACTACTTATAGCATCAAAAATAGAAATACTATAAGTATTAAATTGAATATTGTTTGAAATATCTATCGCTAATTTATTAGTTTTTTCCTTAACTAAATATACTTTGTTAATTTCTTGTTGTTTTTTATTAGAACAAGAAATAGATGATATAGAAAGTGCTAATATGGCACTAGTATTTAAAAGCAATAGAAGTTTATTTTTTATCATAAAACTCCTTAAATAATAAGCGGGAAAATAAAATTTATTTCATTTATCTCTGTGCTTGTCTTCATAATTATTTCTAAATAATAAATAATGAATATAAATATCCGTGAATAATAAGGATAAGGTGAATGGATGCGCTTAAAATATTAATTAAATTATTAATTTTGAAGCATGTTTTATATTTAAGTTTATAAATTATGTAATGAAAAATACATATAAAATTTAAACAAAATAAAAAAATGCTTTTAATTGAAAATGGCATAAAAAAAGTAAATGTCTATTTTATTTTTTTTCTTTACCTTTTTTATCTTGCTCTAATAATACATATAATGAAGTGTATAACCTTGTAATAAAACTTGAAATATCGCCTGCTAACTTAACTGTTGTTTTTGCAATTTGAAAAGCTCTGTCTTTTTTACTGTCTTTGATTAATTGATAAGCAGTTACCATAATATCTTGAATGCCGCCTTTACCAGCTATAGTTTCAGCAAATTCATTTAATTTGATTAAGTAAGGGTGTAGGGATTTTGATTTTTCTTTTAAAGTAAGAGCTGTATTTATATCTAAAGAATTTTTATTTTGAGCGCTAGTGGTGCTGCTATTAGATTTTCCTGCAAATTCATTTATATATTTTTCTTTAATACTACTTTTTCCGTTATTAATAGTTTTATTGGTTATACAATTTTCTATCAATCCATTCAATACCATAACCTTAACAAATTCAACTCTTTGTTTTTTAGCATTTTCATCCGAATTTAAAAATTTACTAAAATCTCATTTCTTCACTTTATCAGTAAATACACTGTCTCTAAATTCACCAGTACCATAGGTAGAATTAATAGCAACAATAGCTTTTGCAATTTCTTCTATAAATTTTGTAATAGAATTAACTATTACTGAAGATGACCCTTTAAAAGAAGGTTCTCCATTTAATTTTAAAAATTCATTATTATTGTCATCATTTTCATTTCAATTAAATGCTTTATCAACTATTCTATTAATAGATTCATAACCTTTTCAAAATTCTTCGCTAGTTCTTTTTCCGCCCATTAATAAATAAGTAACTCATCTTACAAAACTAATAGCATCTTTTGTAATATCAGCATATTTTTTAATTTTTTCAAAATTAGCTGCTGTAGATGCAGATTTTTCAGCAATTTCAAATATAATTTCAAAAATTTCTCTTATATCACGAATTTTATCTCATTTATCAGCTGTAAATTTAGGATAAATTTTATTTGTTCTAATTGGGTATTTTGATAAACCGTCTTTAAATATAATTTTATTTCTAAATTCAGGATCAGAATATCATCCGGTAAAAACAACACCTTTTTCTTTTTCTGCTTTACTTCTTTTGTCAAAAGCTTCATTATTTTGAACATCTGATTCATCAAATTTTCTTGGTGATTCACCTTTATATCAACTGAAATCAATTTTTGGAAGATATGTTTCTTTTAATCTGCCATCAAGTGTTAAAAATTGGTCTGAAACTTCTTTATTTGATTCCAATGTTGAGCTTTCAATTTTAATTTGTTTTGTTGATTTAAATTGTAATTCTACTATTTCTTCGTTATCTTTATTTTGTAAATCAAATAATTTATCTACTTTATATTCTGTGCCATCTAGGAAGAATTTTTTAAATAGATATTGACCTTTCATTTCTTGTTTAGATAAATCAATGCTAAATACTGGAGAAGTAAATAAAATTTCCTCCTCATCAATTATTTTGTTTGCTCAAATATGACCAATAAATTCATCTGTTTCTTGCTTTTTAAAGATATAAACAGGTTCATGCATGTAATTTACATTCAAAGTATATTCTTTACCAATTTCAAATTTAACTATTGATTCGCCATCTTCATCAAATAAAAACGGATATTCATTTTTGCTTGAATCTGTATATTTTAATGTTTCACTATCAAATGATCATTTATTAGCATCTTTTACAGAATCTATGCCATCTTGAATTAATTTAGTAATTCTTTCTTTAGTAACTTCACCATTTTCGCCTAACACCAATGTTTTTATAGTATCTTTTTGATAATTTAGTTTAGGCAATTTAACCAAAAGAGTTGGATATTTTGCAAATACAGCATAAATAGTTGTTGGTTTAACAAATTTATGCTCTTTTTCACCATTAATAAATATGTTTGGTTTTGTAGCATTTTCTTGAGTGCTTCAACCTAAAAACTTGTGATTTTCTTTCCATTTTGGATCTTCAGGTTTTTGAATGATACCTTCATCTGATTTTATAGTTTTAATATTGCCATTTGTATCATCAATAGTAATATTAATAACATCATTTCTAGTAATTGTTCCGCCCGTTAATAAGTAATTTGAAGTAATATCTTCAAAATTGCCCGTTACTTTTGAACTGTTTGTAACTGTTAATCTATAAGAAATTCTATCTACTGTTGGAATTTCTCCTTCATATGGACTTTGTACAATTTCAGCAGCTTTACCAAATGCATTTTTAATTTTAATATTTCATTTGCCATCAGCATTTTTGCCATGTAGTTCAATTTTTGTATATTTTGTTAATCCAGCAAATATTCTACTTCAGTCATTCCCATCAATTCATTTAAAATCCGCAAATGGAATATTAAAAGTAATTGGATTTTTACCAATTTTTCCATTTTGTCTATATGTTATTTGAACAACAAGTTGTTCTTTTTCATAATCAATAACCTGTTTAGAAAATCCTAATCTAATACCCTTTTCTTTAAATTCTTTTTCATTAACTATTTTAAGTTGCAAATTTGTAATTCCACCTAATGCATCATAAACTGTAATATCTTCTGTATTTAGCTGAATTGTTGAAGCTATATAATTTTCTATTTCAGTTCTTGAAGAATTATTTTCTAATCTAGAATCACTATTATATTGTCCTTTTATTTTATTATTACAAGAAACAGAAAAAGTAGAAAGTATCAAAGCGCTTGCACTTAAAGCAAACAGAAATTGTTTTTTCTTCATAATCTCCTTTTAATATAAAAAAGTTTATTTTCATAATTAATTATTTAAAAAATATTTATATTTAAAATAGGTATTAAACCTTGTTTTTAATTAAAAATATATAGTATAAAAATAAATCGGTAAAAAATTTAATAAATTTTTGTTATTTATATAATATCATAAAACTAATTCTATTAGTAAAATAATAACAAAAAAATTGTATTTATTTAGATAGTGAATTAGACCATAAGGATTTAAAAATAATTTTTGTTTCTAAAAAAATATAAATTGTAAAAAATTCAACTGTCGTTATTTAATTTTAATAAATTATTAAGTAATTTGATTTGTTTAAGATTTTGGTTATAAAATTAGTGTTTTCATGTGGTTACTATTAAATATTATTTATGGGCAAAATAATTAAAAGTAAAATAAAAAAGCGCTTTGGCCTGCGCTTTTATCATTTTGTATATTAAAAATTTTGTGGTTTTTATTTTGCCTCTTTTTCAGTTTCTTTTAAATATTTATACGCTTTATACATATTTTTTATTTTATTTGCTATTTTTGTTGTTATGCTTAATGTTCTTGTTGTTATGTTAGCTGCTGAACTTGAAAAAGAATCAACCGCTAATTCATATAATTCGAATATTATAGTTTGAATGCCTTTTTTTCCAATAAGCTCTTCAATAAAATTATTTAAATTTGTTAAATATGGATGTTGCTTTTTGTTTTTGTTCTTTCCTCCATTTTCTTTAACTTCAAATACTTTATCTATTGATACCTGACTTTTAGATTTAGCGCCATTCTCTTTAGCTGCTTTTTTAATTTTTAATTTTTTCTTACTTTTTTTTGCTCCAAAAATATAAGTTAAAAACATTTCATGATCTTTATCTCAATTATCATTATTATCTGGAATAAGTTTATTAAGTGCTAAAATTTCAAGAAATTTAACACGCTTTTCAGCAGAAGAATTTTCTGCATTAAGAAATTTTGAAAAATCTCATTTTTCTAAATCTGCTGCATCAGTAAATACTGAATTTTTGAATGATAATTTTGAATATTTACCCACCATTCCTACTATAGTCTTAATAAATTCGGAGGCTAGCTCAAGCATATACTCAATAAATTTTTGTGATGAACCTTCAAATTCATCTCCATCAGCTAGCTTTAAAGTTGTTAAAATATTAATTTTTCGTTTATTTGTTGTTTCTTTTATAAAATATCAAATTAAATCAAAACCATCAAAAAATTCTTTTGATTGTACTTTGCCGCCTAAAACTAGATATGAAAATCATTTAAATAATTTTAAAATTTGTTCAGAATATTCTGTGTATTTTTTATTACCATTATCTACTATTTCACCAGCAACACTAACCGAAACACTTGCAACTTCTAAAATAGAATCCATTATTTGTCTTACATCGCGAATTCTATCTCATTTATTTTGAGTAAATCTTGCATAAATTCCTTTGCCTTTTAATGAAGTTGTTGAAATTCCATTTTTAAATGTGATTTTATTTCTAAATTCAGGATCAGAATATCATCCAGCAAAAGAAACACCTTTTTGTATTTCTTCATTACTTCTATTATCGAAAGCTTTATTATTTTCAGCTTCTTCCGGCTTAAATAATCTTTTTGATATTCCATTATATCAACTATAGTTAATATCTTTAGGTAAATATTCTTCTCTTAATTTTCCATCAGGTGTTAAGTATAATACTGTATTAGAAACTTTGTTTTCTATAAGATTGCTTTTATCTAAATTAATAGAATTTGTATTTTGTAATTCAACAAAAACATTAACTTCATTTTTTGAAGATATATTACTAATGATTTCCCCTGGTTTATAAGGTATTTCTTCTGTTAAATCTAAATAGAAGAAGCGTTTTGCATAACTTCCTTTTGCTTCTAAATTACTTAAATTTAAACTAGCTGCAGGCGCTTTAAATATTTTTTCTTCTTCAATTACTTCTTCATCGGCTCAAATATAACCTAAAACTGATTGAGTTTCAGAATTTCTAAAAACAAATACAGGCAAATGAGTGTAATTTGGATAAATATCATATTCTTTACCAATTTCAAACTTATTTGTTAACTCGCCTTGCTCATTAAAGTTAAATCTTGATTTAGCTTGTCCTTTTTCAGCAAACTGAATATCTTCAAACATAAATGATCATTTATTCGTTGGTTCAGGCTTATTATCTTCAACTCATTTAATTAACTCTTCTTTAGTTAATAATCCTGATTCAGTTAATGTTAAACTTACTTTTTTAGATTCTTGGCCGCTTAAACTGTTTATATTTAAAATTAAGGTTGGTAATTTTTTAAATACAGCATATAAAGAAGTATTACTATTAAATGTGTGTTTAACTTCGCCATTTAAAAATACATTAGGTTCTGTTGATTCTTCTTCGGTGCTTCAACCAACAAATACATATCCTTCTTTTGTTGGTTGTGAATTTGGAATGCCAATTACTCCTTCTTCAGAATTAATTGTTCCTAAATTTTCTTCACCATTTATTAATGTGATAATAATATCTTCTTTATTGATGATTGTTCCCCCGCTAATGGGGTGAGATGATTCTTTATTAGCAACATCTCCACCATCGCTTAATACTTTATTGCTATTTTTAATAGTTAGAGTATATGAAATTTGACTAGGTATTGGTAGTGTGCCTTTTGGAGCGCCATTTTGTACATTTGAAATAGTTCCATATTCATTTTTAACAATAATTTTATGACTGCCATCAGCGTTTTTGCCATGTAATTCAATTTTTGTATATTTTGTTAGTCCTAAAAATATTCTATTTCAATCACTGGCATCTGGTCTTTTAAAATCATCAAAAGGTATAATGCTAATGAAAGAGCTTCATGTTTTTTGTTTTAAAACTTTATATAACACTTTGACTAAAACTTCAGACTTATTATAATCAATAAATGTTTCAGCTATAGCAACTTTAATTCCCTCTTTTTTAAATTTTTTCAAATTTGTAATTTTAAGTGATTCGGTTGTAATATCGCCTATAGCATCATAAACTGTTATATCTTCAACATTTAACTCTATTTCACGTTGAATATATCCTTCAACTTCAGTAAAAATTGTACTTTGTGCTAAATTAACTTCTGTTCTTTGTTTAGTTTCTTTTTCGCCACAAGAAACTGCAAGCATAGGTAATGCCAATGTGGCTGCACCTAATGCAATAAGTAATTGTTTTTTCCTCATAAATATCCTCAAATTAATTTTTATCTATAATTTAATTAAACAATAATTAAATGATTACTTTTAATTAAAAAAATAATAACAATTAATAAACTGAAAAAATTTTTCAAAAATGAAAAAAATAACCCGTAATTAACTGGTGTGTTTAATTTTTTGTATAAATTTGCATAAAAATAATAATTTTTTTGTTATATATTTTTATTATGATGTAATTATAAAAATATTTAAAAATGATAATAATTTCATTTACTTTATTACAAAGCAAAAACTAATAAAAATAATAAAAAATAAAGAATATATAATTGGTTATCAATCAAAAAAAATAAAAACTATAAGTATTTTAAAGTGCTTATAGTTTTTATTTTTTTTCTTTATTTTTATCTAATTTTTCTTTAACAGCTTTTTTGAACTCTAATATTTTTTCGGCAATTGATGAACCCGTTTTTATTGTTTCTTTTATTGCAAATGGAACAGTTGTTTTAAGTTTTTCTTTTGAAAAATTAAATTTTAAAAAGTCTGATACATAATTTATTATTAAAAATATTATGCCGTCTTCTTCATTAATTAAGGCATTTACCATACTTTCTACATTTTCGTCTTTATCAAGCTCTTTTTCTTCTTCTTGTTGTTCTTTTTGTTTATTATTTTTTAAAGCTTTTGTAAGAAGTTTTATTAAAGAATCTTTAGCGCCTCCTACTAAACTTGTAAAATCATCAACAAGATCGTCGCCTTTAGGTAATTCTATTGAATTGATATCAATAATTACTCCTTGAGAATCAACTACTTTTTTATTTAAAACTAATAATTTCAAAATTAACTGAGTAATTGCCGGCACCAATAATCTTTCTAATTCTATTTTAGTTGATTCATTAAGTCATTCTTTTAAATTAGTAGTATTTAAAATCAATATAAGTGCTTTAATAAATGCTAAAGCACTGCTAGGTATTAATCCAGGGGCATTTTTATTGGAAATTTCATTATAATTAAAAGATATTTGATCATATGTTAAAACGCCTCCAAGCGATATATAAAGAATGTCTTTAAATGGCAAAAGTAAAGATTTAACATTAATATATGTTTCATTTCCACCTATAGTATCAAAATTATCCAATATACTTAAAATAGGTAATGAAAAATTCAAAATATTATTTATTATTTCTCTTGTATCTCTAACAATATCTCAAGGATTGCTTTTAAAACGTGGATATAGCATATTTGATTTTATGGCTTTTGTAGATATTCCATTTTCAAAGTAAATTTTTTCTTTAAATTTAGGATCTGTATATCAACCATCAAATTCTATGCCTGCCGATATTTCTTCATCACTTCTTTTATCAAAAACTTTATTATTAGGAAGAAATCTCATATATTTTCCATTAGGATCAGGCAAAAATTGCGGGAACAATCTATAGGCGCTGAACTCTGACAATTTATTAAGATTAAAAAGTTTGTAATCAACATTTTTAGGCAAAAACTGTTCTTTTAGCTTTCCTTCAGGAGTTAAATAAACATAAGGACTTTCTAATAAACCAGTATCCAGATATTCGTTTGAAATAGTTAGTTTTTTAGTTTGCTCAAAATCAACAAGAACTTCAATAATTTCATTATCAATATCATCACTTACTAAAAACCCGCCTTTATAAGGATTGTCATCATCTTTATATTTTATTGAAGAAAGATAAAGTCCTTTTTCTTCTTTCTCCTTAAAGCCAGTTGGAGCTAAAGGCGTTTGACTGCCTTGAGCAGTTATTTCTATTCATTTTTTATCTAATATTTCATCAGTTTTAGCGTCTTTAAATATATAGATAGGATCATGCGAAAATAAAGGAATAAGATTGTAAATTTTGCCAATTTCAAACTGATTAGATAATTCACCATTTTCATTAAAAATTAATTTAATTTGCTGCTTATGTTCATCTTCAACAAAATATTCTTCATTTTCAGCAATTCTTCATCTCTCTTTGGGTTCAGGAATATTTTTCTCTACAAACTCTTCAATTTGTTTTTTTGTTACTTTTCTTTTTTTAGAAAGAATTAATTCATTTGAAGCTTTAATATTTGTAAAGTAAGAACCGTCTACCACAAATGTTGGAAGTTTAGCAAAAACTGGATATATAGAAATATCACTTTTAATTGTTGTATGTGTATATTTAGAATTAAGAAAAATATTTGGTTTAACAGCATGTTTATTGGTGCTTCAGCCTATAAATTCATAATCTTCTTTAGTTGGTATAAAATTAGGTTTTGGAAATAAACCTCCATATGATTTATCATCAAGCTGAACCTGAACAAGGCGTTGTTCCTTAGTTGTTCCATCAGGAAGAACAATGGTTACAGTAATAATTGATTCAGACTTATCAATTATAGTTCCGCCACTAATAAATTCTTCAGATTCTCGATCTTTAGTATGTCCAGTTACAATACCACTTTTATCTAAAATTAAACGATACTTAACTTGATCAATTGTTGGTACACCTTTTACATTATCTGAAACTTCAACTTCAGGAATAATACCAAATCTATTAGCCGCTAATACTTCGCCGTTGCCCTTTCAAATTAATTGCGTTTCTTTAGCTATTCCTTTAAATATTCTTTTTCAATCGCTTTCCTCAATTTCTTTAAATTCAAAAAATGGTATTGAAAAATATGTTTTTCCTCTAAATGTAGGATCATCTTTTGTATAAAAAATTGCTTCAATAAGAAGAGCTTCATCTTCAAAGTCAAAAACTTTACTTTTTAGAGTAATATAAACGCCTTTATCAGAAAAATCATTAATGTTAACAATTTTTAATGACTGGCCAGTTTCAAACTCACCAAGTGCATCATAAGCTGTTATATCAGCTGTATTAAATACAATGTTATTTTGAATAAAATCATCAACATAAGAACAAGAAATAGCAGCTGAAGGAATGCCGACAGCCCCTATTCCTAATAAGGATAAAATTATTTTCTTTAATTTCATATTACTCCTTGCTAAGTAGAATAATTACTTGCAATTTATATTCATTATTTAATTAATAATGATTCTTCATCCATTTCAACTGATTTTTTAATATTCATATAATCTAAGACTGTAGGAGCTATATTGGCTAATTTACCATCTTTCAATTTTACATTTTTATCATTACATATTAACATAACTGGGCTTGAAGTGTGTTTTGTTGCTGGTTTATTATTCTCATCTTCTGTAATTTCAGCATTTCCGTGATCAGCAGTAATAAAAACAGCTACATTATTTTTTTGTGCTCACTCTCACACCCTTCCTATTTGAGTATCTAAAAATTCAACAGCTTTAATGGCAGCGCTTAAATTTCCTGTATGACCAACCATATCTGGATTAGCATAATTCATAATAGTTAAATCATAGCTGGTTCCAAACTCAAGAAGTTTATCGGTTATTTCTTTAGCTGACATTTGCGGTGCATCAGCATATGAATCAACTTTAAGAGAATCTACCATAATTCTTTTTGAATTTTTAAATTCAATGTCATTTCCACCATCCATAAAATAAGTAACATGAGCATATTTTTGTGTTTCAGCAATTCTTAATTGTGTTTTTCCTTTAAGTTCAATAACTCTACCAATTGGCATTGGTACAGCCATTTCATCAAAAGCAATATCACAATTTATGCCTTCATATTTCATCATTGAAACAAAAACATTAATTTTAACAAGAGTTGATGGTTGATAATTATATAATTCACTACCTATTAACATATGTGTTAACTGACGTGCTCTGTCTGGTCTAAAGTTAAAGAAAATTACAGAATCACCATTTTTAATAAATTGATCAGTGTTTTCATTCATTGCTGGAACAAAAAACTCATCAAAAATGCCTTGTTCATATTGTTCTTCCACATATTTGAAAGGACAGTGAAATTTATTGCCTTCAATGCCAAGCATAGCTTTATACATAACTTCATTTCTATTAAACATGGTATCCCTATCCATAGAATAGAATCTACCACCTATACTTGCAATTACATATCCATATTCATTACACTTAGAATATAGTTTTTTTAATGAAGGTAAAATTGATTGTGGTTTAACATCTCTACCATCTCCAAAAACGTGGACAGATAATTTTTTTACGCCATGCTCATAAGCTGAATCTAATAATTCTCATAAGTGATCTTCAAGTGAATGTACACCGCCTGAAGAAAGAAGGCCCATAATATGCAATGTTGAATCATTTTTTTTAACATCATCAAATGCTTTTAAAAACTTTTCATTAGACTTAAATTTATTTTTATTTAATGCATCTTTAATTAGTGATAGCCCTGTATAAACTACTGTACCAGCCCCAATATTTAAATGTCCAACTTCACTATTGCCCATTTGACCTTCTGGCAATCCTACATATTCTCCTGATGCTTGAATAATACTATTAGGGTATTCTTTAAATAACTTATCAAATACTGGAGTATTTGCAAGCTTAAAAGCATTCCCTTGTCTTTCTTCTCTTAAACCTAATCCATCTATAACAATTAACACTGTTGGTTTATTCATTATCTTCTCCTTTAGTTCCTATTTTTACATGTGCTGGAATAATAACGCGATCATGCAACATATAACCTTTTGTTAGTACTTCGACAACTTGATTCTTTTTTGCTTCAGGTTCAAACATTGTTGCTGTCGCTTTATGTGCATCAAACTCTTCGCCAGCTTTTATTACTAACTCAGTTATACCATTATCAAAAAAAGCATTTTCCATTTGTTTTTTTAGCATCTCAAAACCTAAACAAAAACGTTGAACCGCTTCATTATTACCATTCATGCCTAAATTAATAGCTGTATCAAAACTTATAAATATAGGTAATAATTTTTCATAAAATGATTGATTGCCATACATTTTAATATTTTTCTTTTCTTGTGCTAATAGCATGGCATTCTTTTCTTCTGCATCTTTCAATTGTTTACTTGCTTTAACGCTTAATTCTTTACTTTTTTCAATAAAAGATTCATTAACCTGATTAATTTTAACTTTAAGTGAAGAAACTTCTAGCTCTGTATTTAAAAGTTTCTTTTTTAAAAGTTCAATTTCTGAATTTAATGCGGCATTTTCTTTTTCAAGCTGAGCAGATTTTGCAACAAAATCTTCATGTTGAATATTATTTCCATTTTCCTTATTTTGGGCGCATTCTAAGTTACAATTTTTAACTATTTTAGAATTGTTATTTTGTTGCTGACAAGATTTATTTTTATTCTTTTCATGTTTATTATTATTTTCATTTTTACTCATTATTACTCTCTTTCTTTAACTGTATTTGTTTCTGTTCCAATAACGCTGATATCGTTTTTAAAACTGTTTTCGCTTTATTATAATCAAGTCTTTTTGGTCCTACAATACTAATTTCCTTGATTTTTTCCGGCGATGAAATTCTCTTTGATATTAAACTGCTATCTCCTGAAACTAATAATTTTATATTATCTTCATCTTGAGTATGATCTTCTATCATTTTCCATATTGATTCATTTTCTACTATATATATAAGCTTGCTTAAATTTGGTCTAGATATATCTTTAGATAAAATCATACTGCTTTTGTTATAAACTTTATTAGAGTTTTTTTGTTCAAAGGTAAATACTTTATCTACAAAACTTTTAAGGATATCTTCATAATTTTTAACAGTTCTTTCTAATATTATAGAAAGTTGCATGGTTTTGCTTCTTAATTCTATTAATGGAGTATTTATTAAACGCTCCTTAAATAATCTTATAGCAATTCTTACATCATCAATATTTCCTTTTTCAAAGGTTATAATTTTTGATCAAACATTTCCTGATGAACTAACTATGATTACTGTTCCTTGAGTTTGAGATATTGGAACTAACTGAATGGACATTAACAATTCATTTGAATTGTCGCTTGAAGCCACTAGCGTTAAATCATAAGATTGTGCTATTGTTTGTAAAGCTAAATCTATAGTTTCATCAATAGATACTCTTCTTTTAGCAAATAAATCTTCTATCATGCTTTTTATTTTCGTATCTAAATCTACTGACAAAAAACATCCATAATAATTAAATCCTTTTGCTGTTGGAATTCTTCCGCTTGATATATGCTCTTTTTCAAGAAAACCTTTTTGTTCCAATGTGGCCATAAAATTTCTTATAGTTGCACTAGATACATTTAATTCTGTTTGTTGCATTAAATGTTTTGATCCAACTGGTTTTCCTGTTTGAATATAATTTTCGATTATAGCTTTAAAATAAACCCTTTCCTTTAAATTTAAATCATCTAATTTTATTTTTTCCATGTAATAAGTATATCACATTTAGCACCAGAGTGCTAATCTAAAATAAATTTTACAATACTAAAAAAGTGTGCTATAATAAGTTTAATGTGTTGTTATATACAACGTGTTGAAAGAGTAATAGCAGCATAGTTACTCTTAAACTGCTTGCGAGTTAATCTCATTTCACAAGCTAATTAAATTAATTTTCTTGCGAGAAATTGATTTGAGAATCACTATGTGATTCTTTTTTTATTATATTAAGATTGATGCATTAAAATATTAAGATTGATGCATTAAAATAAAATTTGTTATTTATTAATTAATTTAAAAAATATAAAAAAATATTTTGTTTTTAAATTTTTTATTTATAATAATAATCATAGTGGTTATAGCAAAGAGGTCCACCTGATTCCATTCCGAACTCAGTAGTTAAGCTCTTTTACGCCGACGATACCAGAGATGGGAAAATAGGGAGCCGCTTTTTTTATATTTTTTTAATTAAAGATAATAAAAGTAAAAGAAGGCTTTCGCCCCCCCTTAATTAGTTTTTTAAATATGATTTTAACTAATGAAAAATTATTATAGTAATTAATTAGATTATTTTTTAATTTTGGTTTATCAAAAACTGAAGAAACTAACAATTATTTGACCAAATTTAGATAATGCACTAAAAAGTGAATTTCAAGTTTTATCTTCATTTTTAATTATTATAGGTTCTTCTTTGGGTTTGTTAGGATCTATTTTATGAATATTTAATGTAACCTTATTATTATTAAATAAATGTTTATTTGGACCAATATATTCTATTTCAATACGATTCAAACCATAATAAATGCTTTTGTTAGATAACATTTTCCAATTTTCTTCTAATTTTATGTCATTTGTATGTTTAATATCTTCTGCAACTGTTATATTTTTTTCTTTATAACTATTTTTGTTAGCTTTTTTAACATCTAAAAAGATAAAATTATTTCCTGTATATGTTCCTGTTCCATTAATTTTAACTTTTGTATAACCAACTGAAGCTTTAGAATGTTTAAATATGTTTTCATCTATTTCAGTTGTATATTGAAGAGTATAATCTTTATTTAATTCTAATTTTTTATCTTTGTACATAACAGTAATTAATTCTTCATCAACTTTTTCATTATATTGATGATAATATTTACCTTTTAAAATTACTTTCGCATATTTTAAATCATTAGACTCTTCTTGATTTTGAACTTTTTCAGTAACAACAAATGCTTTAATTCTAGCTACTGCTCCATCAAGGTGTTTCTGAGAGCTAACTCATTTTCCATTTTCTTCTATATATGAAAAATCGCTTTGTGAATTTGACTCTTTAGAAAACCTAATTGCACTATAACCTTTTGGGTTTAATATTTGTGCAACAATACTAAAATTTTCATTTGGCTCTAAATAAATAGGGTTATCTAAAATAATTGTTCTTAATCCGCCATGAATAAAATGTTGTCTTTGAGTATGAACTAATTGACCTAATTCTAGTGAATTTGGTGTAACATTATTATTATTTTTATAAATTTTAATTTCTACTTCATTATCATCACCGAAAATTCCAACATTAACCGCTTTAAGTTTTTCTTTTAAAGTTGGCAAGCTATTCTTAGCTCAAAAACTGACAGCGGCTTTTTGATGTGCAGTTTCTTGATTTTCATACATATCTTTATAACCGCCATCATAATAATAATTGCTTGTATACTCATCGCCCTTAACAACATTAAGGGTAAATAAATCTTGAATTAATGCTTCATAAGATAAATAAAAATATCCACCTTCTCCAAATTTATCTCCTCAGCTATTTTTTACAATTCAAGCGCCATTAGTCTTAGTTTTATGTCCAAATTTATTTGCTTCTATATTATCATTTCATCCTACAATAGTAGCGGCATGAGGAAATTTTACATTTGCTGATAATTCGTTAGGATTATAATAAAGTTTTTTATAAATATTTGAAATATCAAAAGAAATAGAAACAGCTCCATAAGCTTTAATAGCCGTTTTAACATTTTGTTTTCAATTTTCTTTTAAATGATTAAGAGAAATATAATCTGTAACTTTATAGTCATTTAAATCTAATGCAGTTTGTCAATTTTCACTTTCACGTTTAAGTTTATTTCATTGTAATGAAGCAATTCCAGCAAAAATGGTTCTAGATCCTTCATTTAACCAATTGTTATTTGTATAATTATCAAAATCTGAATTATGCAAAATATCTTCATTTGTCAAGCGATTTAATGTTTTGTATGCTAAATTTTTTTCAGATAAATCTAAATTTAAAGGATCGATTGCTAATTTATTTTTAAGAATATTGCTTTCAATAACAGCTGTGGTTGAATATGCCCAACAAATTCCATCTTTTCCTTGATGTTTTACTTTTGTTAAATAATTATTAAGCGTCATTGTTCTAGGATCATAAACTGATTCATGAAACACATATTTATTTGAATGATAATGCATAGATGCTCCAGATAATGAAACTAATCCTAAAAAGGCATAAATTGCCGCTATTCTTTTCTTCATATTTTCTCCAAAATAAAATATTAATAAAATATGTTATATATAAATTAAATTATAAATTTAAATATTTTTTTACTTTTATTTTTTTAAATGTAAGCAGGCAAATATATATACAAAAAATTTATTTTTTCTATATATATTAAAAGTTTTAATAAAACATTTTATTTTTTATGCAATTCTAATTTAGCAAATAAAATTGTACTGAATACATTTTAGGTTTTGCATAGATAAATATTTTAAAACGAAATAAATATCAAGTAAGTCAACAATTAAATTGAATTTATTTTTTAATATATTAAAAAAAATATTTAAATTTTTTTAATTTATGTTTATAATAATTTTATTAGTGATTATAGCAAAGAGGTCCACCTGATTCCATTCCGAACTCAGTAGTTAAGCTCTTTTACGCCGACGATACCAGAGATGGGAAAATAGGGAGTCGCTTTTTTTATTTTTTTATTTTATAATATGCAAAATAAAAAATGAGAATAAATTAGGACAAAAAGCACTCTTTATGAGGTTCTCTTAAAAGGAAAATTTAAGTGCGACATTTATATGCTTGATTTTTTGTTTTAAAGAAGGAAAATCTATGTTTAGAATTTTCCTTCTTTAATGTCTTTAGCAATTTTTTCATAATTGAAAAAATCAGCGTATTCATAATTAAAATGAACAGGAACGCCACTTTCAATGTCATCATATTCATATTTTAATTCGCCTTCTTTAAGAAGTGAAGAAGTGTATCCGTTGTTACTTGAAATAATTAAACCAGTGCCATCTGGTAAAATTACTGGCATAATTGAATACATTCCGCCACCAGTTTTTTTACCAATTACCTTAACATTTTTATTATTTTTAGCTACTTTAGCTAATAAGTTACCAGCAGAAAAAGTGTATTCGCTAACTAATAAATATCAGTTAATTCCTGGAAAACCGTCATTATTATCAAATTTAGCATCTTCGTTTGTATCTGTTTTGATACCTATTTTAATAATTCCTTGTGAAACATTATCAAAGCGTTCTACATATTGTTCTTCATTAGAGAAATAACCTGCTAATGTTTCCATTTCAGCAACGCTCCCACCGCTATTTTCTGAAATATTAATAACAACATTTTTAATATTTTTTTCACGAATTGTTTTCATATTATTTTGCATTATGTCATAAATAGTGTTATTTACATCAAGAGAAAATTTTGTAATATCTATAAATGCTACATCATCAATTATTTCTAAATTGCCATGTTCGTGATGTTTGCGATCGTGTTTTGTTTTACTATCTAATATTTGTTTTATAACTTGATTACCTTGTGATAATTTAGAACTAAACATAAATTTTTTACTATTATTTTCTGGTCCTGAAATACGATAATTATTATCATTAAAATATGATGCATGTTGAACTGTTGTATGTAAATCGTCAATATATTTATGAATAAATTCAATGTAAGCAGCTGTATATACAGCTGAATCATTTGAAAGAATCCGTTCTTTTAATCCTGTTTTCGTAAAAAATTCTTCAAATGTTTTAACTTTTTGTTCAGCTAAAAATTTTTTTCTATTTCCATATAAATTATCAAAAATAAATTTGAGATAGTTGTAAGTTCTTAAACGCTCACTTAAAGTTTGCAAACGTTTTGTTTGATTATGACGATCCAAAATAGTGTCTACATCTTCTATTTTATTTTTTTCTGTTAAAAGAAAATCAAGTAAATAAATTTCTTTTAAGTTGTAATATAAAGAAAGGTAATTTGGAGCTATAAACAATAAATTAAATAGCGAGAAAGGTATAAATAAATTTTCATCCATTTTATATATCTTTATATTAAATTGATTTAAATCAAAATATTTGTAATTTTTTGATGCATGGTGTTGCTTATATTCTAGTTTTATTTTCTTTCTTTTAACTGTAGGGCTGTTTGTAATATACCTTAAAAAATAAAAATGATCCATATCTTTAAATTGTATTTTGTTTTCACTTACAGAAAAAAGTATTGATGAGTTATAGCTAGTATGAGACAAAATAAAAATATCAGGGTTTATTTTGCTTCTTGTTATTTTTGCACCATCAAACAATTGTGGCAATCTTTGAAAAATGTTGGTAAGATTTATATATGGTTCTTTTGTAGATTTATGTTCGAAAATTTTGATAAATTTGTTTTCAAATATATAATTAGAAATTAATGAATTAATTTTAACTTCTTTATCATTAACTAATTCAGTAGGTACTTGGGCAGTTTCTTTTTTGGTGTTTTCAAGAGCATTTAAAGAACAGCTTGCTGAAATACTTGTTAAATATAATGGGGCGCTAGTTGCAACAATTAAAAAAATTTTTCTTAATTTCATATTTTTTCCTTTTCTTTTATATTTTCTTGTTTTGAGTGTTTAGTATATTTTGCAAGCTCTAAAAAATTATTTAAGCTTACTTAGTTAACGATTGTAATAAATTTCTTTAATTCCACTTTTCATCATTTTTTCTTTATATAAAACAAAAACGATAAAGATTATTTCTCTATCGTTTACAAATAAATATAATAAAATAAAAAACGATAAAGATTATTTCTCTATCGTTTTTACAAATAAATAATTTATATTAAATAAAAAATTAAACGATAGAAATAAAAATATGTAAAGAAATTACAATATTATTATTTCTGTTTAATTTTTTAAATAATTTAACACTCATAACCATAAGTATATAGAAAAAATAAGAAAAATAAAAAAAATAAGATTTTGAGGCTTTTTAAAATTGAAATAAAAAAATATATATTAAAAAATATTATATATAATATTAATCATAGTGGTTATAGCAAAGAGGTCCACCTGATTCCATTCCGAACTCAGTAGTTAAGCTCTTTTACGCCGACGATACCAGAGATGGGAAAATAGGGAGCCGCTTTTTTTATTTTTTTAAGAATAAAGTTAAACAAACTTAAATACTACAAATTAAATTTAACCAAACTCTATATAATTATATTAATATGAAACAATTTATTAATTTACATACAAACTCAGAATATACATTTTTAGAATCAACAATAAGAATTGAAGAACTTGTAGAATTGGCTGTTGAAAAAAAACAGAAATTTCTTGCTATTACTGAAAGAAATTCAATGTTTTCAATGGCTCTTTTTATTAAGCTTTGTATTAAAAATAATATTAATCCAATTATTGGAATTGATCTTGATGTTGAAGACTATAGATTTATACTTTTGCCTAAAAATAAAGAGGCATTTAAATACTTAAGCGAATTAAGTTTAAAAAAATCAAAAAATCAAAAAATTGAAATTAATGAAATTGATAAAGACTTTTTTTATATTTTAGATCATCCTTCTGATGGATTTAAGGCAAAAACGGGATTCCTTCCAAATTTAAAAAATTTAGATAATTATTTTTATAACTCATTAGATGAAAATGATTCTCATGCTATTGTGCTTTTTGAAAATATCACTTTAAAAGTTTCTGATCAAAAATTATTACAAAATATTAGAAAAATCAAAGGTATTAATGACAATAAAAATGCAAAAAACTTTGAATTTAAATGTGAATATCCTGATCAAATTATTGAAAGAACAAAAAAGATAGCTAAAAAATGCGTTTATGAAAAGGAAGATGTTTCTTTTGAACTTCCTAAGTTTGTAAATTCATTAAATATGAGTAGTAGCGAATACTTAAGATATATAACTTCTCAAGAACTTAAAAAGAAAAAAAATGAGTTTTCTAATTATTCGCAAGCTGTATCAAGACTTGAACATGAATTAAATGTCATTGAAAAGCTTAATTTTTCTGATTACTTTTTAATTATTCATGATTTAGTTAACTATTCAAAAAATAGACCAGATAAAATTGAAATAGGGCCAGGGCGGGGAAGTGCTGCTGGTTCAATTGTATCTTTTTTATGTGGCATTACTGAAATTAACCCACTCAAATATGGACTAATTTTTGAAAGATTTTTAAATGAACAAAGAGCAACAATGCCAGATATTGATATTGATATTCAAGATACAAAACGAAATGATGTTTTAAATTATTTATATAATAAATATGGCCATGATAAATTTTCTTTAATAACAACTTATCAAACTTTTGGACTTAAGTCTGCTCTTAGAGATATAGCTAGAAATGAAGATATTCCTGTTCCCGAAGTTAATGCAATTTTGGCTCAACTTCCGGCTGAAGTTAATGCAAATGAAATTAATAAATATACACAATTTAATATAGCAATTAAAAATAGTAAGTATGTTTTAAAATGAGAAATTGTGAAAGAAATTGCTGTACAATTAGCTGATCGACCTCGGCAAATTTCTACTCATGCTGCTGGTATTATTCTTAATGATAAACCTTTAATTGAAAAAACACCTTTATGGGTAAATCAAGATAATCAATATCCACAAACACAAATAAGTATGGATTATCTTGAAGAATATGGATTAATTAAAATTGATCTTTTAGGATTAAAAAATTTAACAATTATTGCTGAAATAGAAAAAACATTGCAAGCTATGGGAATAAAAGAAGAATTTAATCCTGATTGAAATTTGCAAAACACTTATGCTATGTTAAATAAAGGCTGAACACTTGGAATATTTCAACTTGAATCTGTTGGGATGACTAAATGCCTTAAAAAAGTTGGTGTAAATACTTTTTCAGATTTATATGACATTATTTCGCTATTTAGGCCTGGACCAATGGAAAATATTCCAAAATATATTAAATTCAAAAATAAACAAGATCAATTAAAAACATTAAATCCTATTTATGATTCAATTTTAAATGAAACTCATGGAGTAATCATTTATCAAGAACAAATAATGGAAATTTGTCAAAAGATTGCTGGAATGTCTCTGTCAGAAGCTGACATTTTAAGAAGAGCGATGAGTAAGAAAAAACATGAGCTTCTTGAAGAAGTTAGAGAAAAATTTATTTCAGGTGCAATTAAAAATGGATATGAATCAAGAATGGCTAATGATATTTTTGCACAAATTGGTCATTTTGCTGACTATGGATTTAATAAATCTCATGCCGTTTCTTATGCTTTTATAGCTTTAAAAATGGCCTATTATAAATCAAAATATCCTGCTTTATTTTATGGAAGTTTAATTAATTCATTTTTATCATCACAAGATAAAGTAAGATTGCAAATTAAAGAAGCAAAACAAAATAATCTTATTATTGAATTGCCATCAATTGAAAACACAACTACTTCAGTAATGTGAAAAAATAATAAACTTTTTCTTCCTTTAACCTTTGCAAAAGGGATAGGGGTTTCGGCAGTTAATAAGTTAAAACCTGTATTTTCTAATTCAAAATATATGTCAAGTGGTCCTTGATTTTTGGCAGGCTGTTTAAATGAGAATGTTGGCAATAGTAATATTCAAAAATTAATTGAATCAAATTCACTTAGAATATTTGGTAATGTACAAACATTATTAAATGCTTTTAATTCTGTTTCTGAATTAAAAAAATCATCAGAAATATTTCAAAAAGGTATTGATGAATTTCTTGACAATGATGAATATACAGCTAACCATATTATTTGAAAAAAAGTTGAAGAAGATGATGAAGCTTTTAGAAAGTTTCAAAAAAAATATTTTGGCGATGTAATTTCTGATGATTTAAGAATTAGAAACTTTAAATATCAAAATAAAACAGGCGTTGAACAAATGTCTTATGATGTTGCTTATAGAATGATAATTCAAATAATAAAAGTAAACAAAAGAAGAACTAAAACTGGTATTAGTCTTGAAAATATTGAATTTTTTGATGGTTACAAAGATGGCAAATTTTGGGTTTCTGAAAATACATTAATGAGCGGAAAATTTATTGTCGGCAAATACTATGAAGTTGAAATAATTAAAACAATAAATAATAATTATAAAGTAACAAAAATATTAAATAAATTAGGAGAATAATGGAAAAAAAAGTATTACTTATTGATGGTAATTTAATGATGTTTAAATCGTTTCACGCCACAAATAGACCCGGAGCAAATCAATGGATTTATAATGGAATTCATATCGGCGGCGTTCGCGTGTTTTTAAGCACATTAATTTCTATTATTGAATATATAAATCCTACTCATCTTTTAATTGCTTTTGATTCACATGCTAAAACTTTTAGACATAATGCCTATGATCAATATAAGGCGGGTAGAGGCGATGTTGATATTTCAATATTTCATCAATTTGATGATATTAAAGTTATATTAAAAGGATTAAATATTAAATGTTGTGAAATACCAGGATTTGAGGCGGATGATATTATTGCCTCAACTTATAAACTATTTGATGAAAATGATCGAATTTATATTTATAGTTCAGATAAAGATATGTATCAAATGTTAGAATACAAAAATGTTGAAATATTTTTTAAAAATCCAAAAAATAAAGAATATTTGCATTTAAATAGTAACAATTTTTATGATTATTTTGGTATTAATGGAGATCAAATTGTTGATTTCAAGGCTATTGCTGGCGATTCTTCTGATAATTTGCCTGGAATAAAAGGCATAGGGCCAACTACAGCTATTAAATTATTAAATAAATATGGTTCATTAGCTAATATTTATCTTCATATTAATGAATTAACTAAATCACAACAAGAAAAATTTTTAACAGATAAAGATAAAGCTAATCAATATAAGTATCTAGCACAACTAATCTATAATATAAACTTTAATTTTTTAGAAACAAATTTAAAGCTAAAAATTAAAAATTTTAAAGATCAGGAATATATAACTAAATACTGTCTTGAAAATATATTAAAAAAATATGCTAAACTTAATAACTAATTCACAAAATGTTTTATGAATTAGCCTAAATGAAACTATAACAGCTTGTTGTAGTATTTTTTATTTTAAATTGCTTTAAATTCTTTAATTATTATATCAATTAACAAACTTGCTGATTTTTTTCAAATTGTTTAAATGCCAGATTGCTTAGATCTTTAAATTTTAAAAATTTTGTTTTAAATATTGAAAATCAATATTCAATTTCACGATTATCTAGTAAATTGCTAACTTTTTAGAATGATACTTCTCCATTATTGCTTCTTATTTCATCAATATATATTTTGCTAATGTATTGAAACCTATGATCAGAATGAATAATAAATTTTTCGCCATTTGTTATTTTTAATAAGTCTTTAACATTATAAAAAACAAGATTTAAATCATTTTTAATTGATAGCTTCAGCTAACAATTTATTTAGTTTTATGATTTATAGTTGCAGATAGAAAAATGTGATTTTATTTTATATTCTTTGTCGATTTAATATAAGTAACATCAGTTGCATAAATGTTTCTGTTTAATAAATCATTATAATCTCTATTTATAATATTTAAAATTTTGACGGTTGTATTTTTTAATTTGCTTTGTTTTTTTCTTTGTTCTTATCTTATATTTAAAATCAAGACAAGTTAAAATATATTCTAAAGTGCAATAATTGATAAAAATATTATACTTTTGAACAATAAATGTACTTAAAAACCTTCTACTATAAAAAGTTTTATTTTTAAAAACGCTTCTTTTATAATATTATTTACTTATTTTTAAAATAATTTGTCATAATTTTTGCTGTTCTTTTTCTCAATTTGCTAATTGTCTGGCAAGTTACATAAAATAGTTTTGATGCGGTAAATTGGCTATTTTTTATTTTAGCCACTTTCTTCTTTTTTAAAGGTTTTTCCATTTCTTTTATTAACTTGGAATGCCACTTAACAACCTATCTTCTTTTTTTCATTTAGGCATTTCATAATTAATATGGATCAATAGTATCAATTTCTTTGTTAACTAGTTTTAGATTTTTTTGCTATTTAAAATAAAGTTATTTTTCATTAATAAAAATTTCATTTTAAAATTAAATTATAAAATAATTCGTTTTATTACAGCTATTACTAGCATAAAATTATAACAGTAAAACTTAGGCCTATAACTGTAAATTTTTTTAAATTTGCTTTCAATTATTTGTTGTTGACTTATAAAAAATCTTACAATATTCATTTTTTGTTAAATTTTTAAGCATTATTTCTTTTAAATAAAAAGTGATCATAAAATTGCGGATGTTATTTTTTTGTCTTAGACTTAAACACAAGTTTTTAAGCTAAAGTAAAAATAATGCCACATTTTTCAAATTTTGAACGTTATAATAAAAAAATTTTTTTGTTTTTTAAAAAATTAATAAAATGTAAAAAATAAATAATTTTACATTGAATGAAAAGTTTTTAAATAGCAAAAAAGCAAATTTAAATAAACTTTTAAGCTATTATAATAATATATTTAATTTTTTATTATAAATTTGTATTAATTAGTATTTAATTAAATATAAATAAATATAAAAATAAAAGGAGATCTCCATGAAGAAAAAACTACTATTATCAATTTTAGGTCTTTCACCAACTCTTTTTCTACCAGCTGCATTAGTTTCTCAAGCTAACATAGAAAAAGAACATTTAAAGGACTTGAAATTTGATCCTCGTGAAGAAAACAATCCGCACCATTGATATATAACATCTGTTAAAAATCAATATGAGGATGGTATTTGTTGAGCTTTTTCAACAATAGCTGTGGCAGAAGCGAATATATTAAAAAATAAATTATATCTTTCGCGAGATACGCTAGATTTATCAGAGTTAAATATAGCTTACAACACTTTAAACAGAAGCGAATATCAAGATAAGTTACATAATACAGATTTTGATACATATAAATATTATAATTGAAAATCAACAGGTTCAACTTCTACATTTGCTGGTGTTTCATTAATGCAATGAAACAAATTAAAAAAAGAAAGTAATGATTGACAAGAAAATAACAACTTAGAAAATTACGTTTTAAAAGATTTAATTATTATTGATCATAAAAAAGAAAATGTGAAAGAACAAGTTAAAAAAGCAATTTTAGATAAAGGTGCTGTTTCTTTATCATTTGATACTATTCCTTCACAAATGGCAGATACTTATTATAATCCTAGTTTATATACAACATCAGCCGATAAAGGCCATGTTGCTACAATTGTTGGATGAGATGATACTATTGAAGCAAGCAAATTTGGTTCAGGAACAAAACAAAATGGTGGCTGAATTGTTAAAAATAGCTGAGGAACAAATTGGGGCTTAAATGGTTATTTCTATGTTTCATATGATGCAAACATGAGAGACCTGTTTACTTTAGATTTTATTTCAAGATCAACATATACAAATAATTATTATTATGATGGATCATATCAAGATGTGTTGGGTCACAATTTTACAAAAGCAGCAGTTAGTTTTCAAGCTAAAGGAGCAAAATATAACACTAAAGAAAAACTAAAAGCAGTCAATGTTGGTATTGAAGGCGACAACGTTGAAATTGAAGTTAAAATATATCGCGGAAACAATGATGCTAATCCACGTAACTTAACTTTAGGGCAACTTATTACAACAAAAAATCAAAAATTTGATCATGGTGGTTTAAGGACAATAGAACTAGGTCAAGATATTGATCTTAGGCAAGGCGAATGATTTATTATTGTGGCAGAAATTAAAAATCCTTCAAATGGAGCAAAATTGCGTTTCGGTGATGAACTAAATTCACAAAATGATTTTAGTTATATTGAAGATAATGGTAAATGAATTAATAGTCAAAAGGCACACAATGGTGCTGTTGCAAGAATTAAGGCATTTACTGAGGAGTGATATATAACAAATAGTCAGCAATCAGAAAAAGATTTACAATATGCTGAAATTAAGCTAAAAGATTATAAATATAAGGCGGGAGAAAAAATTAATAACTCACTAGTTGAAGTTTATTATGAAAATAATTTTAGAAAAGAAAAATTAATTCTTAATAAAGACTATAAATTATCAGCTGAAGAAGTTTATGATGGGGACAAAGGTTTTTATCATATTGAATCAAATGTAGGTTATACAAAAATAATTATTGAAGGAATTGGCGATTATAAAGGCAAAAATTCAATATTTTTAACAATTAAACGTGGTGATTTACACAAATATAATCCAGAAAATATAATTTATGTAAATAATGATATTAAAAATGCTTCACAAATACAATTAAATCCTGGTTGAACAGCAGAAAACAAAACCTTAAATAGTGGCGAAACTCAAGTTACTTTAACTTACTCTGGTATTGAAGAAAAATACTTTACTAACAATATTCCTATAACCGTTAAAGTTATAAAAAGCCAAGAAAAAGAAAATAAACAAGATATAATAGAAGTTTCTAAAAAAACTATTTCTCCAGAAGTAGAATATTCTACTTCATTCAGCGGTTCATATAATAACAATAGCTGAAGTTGACCTAATTATTATAACAAACCACTAAAAACTCAAAAAACAATTAAACAGCAACAAACAAAAAATTATAAACCTATTCCTTCAAATAACAACAATTATTCAGAAATTAAAAATGCAGCAATTTGAACATCAATTACAGGTTTTATAACAATTTTAAGTGGGATAATTGCAAAATTCTTTATTTAATTTTAAAAATAATAATTAAATAAAAGCAATGCCGTTTAAATATAAAAAATATCACCATTAAACATGTTCTTACTCACGCCAAGATAGCTTGATGTAAAATAATGTATTGTTGATATTTTTGTTTATATTTAATATATAAAGTATAAACTTTTTTATTTCAAAATAGTATATATAAATAAAAACACGATTTTAATTAAACTAGGATAGCTTGCCTTTCCAGGTTTTAATAAAACTCAAATGCGGCAATTGAAAAGCCTGTATTTGAGTTTTTATTAAAATTACTACCATTTTAATGATTTTTGAATATTGCTATATAGTAATTTTACTTTTTCATATTCGTTTGGTCAAATAGTTTTTTCTATTATTTTTTCACCTATCATTTTTACTAGTGTTTGTTTTAAATTAAGCGTCATTATAAATTTATCATTAGTCATTTTTTTGTTATTCCTTTGTCTTTATATAATTTATTAATAATAAAGATAAAATACTTTAAAATAATTAATGTAATAAAGTTAAGTATAAAATAACCTTTAATGTGCTTATCTGTTCAGATGTAAACAGGTCTAATTTTTAGAGCATTTTTAGTGTTCTAAAGTTTTTTTCAATTTGTCATTGTTTATGATAAATTTCAATAATATCATTTGCTTTTAAGTCCATTCTAGAAGTTTCATAAACATAATATCCATCAAATTTTTCATCTTCTAAAATTTTGTTGTAATCTAAAGTAAATTCCATTTTCCAATTTTTTTATAAAATTTATACTTCTTAATTCCAATAATATTATTGGCAGTAACAATACCTTTTGAGTTTTATTTTTAGTAAAATTATTGATTAAATTTCTACAATCTTCTTTATCTTTTTTAGCCTGAGAAATGTTATATGCAATAATTCTTCTTCGAATATTTTTATTAACTCTTTTACTATTTTAGTAATAGTTATATTCATATTCTTTATATATTGCACGCTTAAATTAATTTGTTTATATGCGGTCTCATCAAGTGCAAATTTTTTAAATTCTTTTGAAGAGGTTTTTAAACGGTAAGAAATAATAAAATCTATATCATTTGCCTTTAAAAACTTTATATTTCTGTTAATTGGCATGCCTTTATCGGCAATTATTATTACTTTTTTAAGATCGTATGTCTTTCAATTTCAATAATAAATGGAATAAAAGTGTTATAATTAATAACTGTAGATTGGGACAGAAAAATGGCATTCTTTTATGGAGTATTTTTTTGTGTTATTTGTATGTTATAGGAGATCAAAATGCCTAGACAATTTAACTTCTCTATAACATATTTATGGTATAAACAACACTTATTAAAGAGATCTTTTTTGTTCTGTTTTACTGCTTTTATTTAATTGTTTTTTATGTATTTAAATTTTTACATATATTTTGTTTTGTTTATATTGAGCTTATAACTCATCATATTTAAACTAATAATTGTAAAAAATGAACTTCAAATATATGGTGTATATAAAGAGATATCACAAATTTTTTCATTAAATATATTTGATATTTTTGTTCCAATAATCAAATCATTTGATGCAATTATTGAATAAGAAATAGAATAACGAAATGATAGTTCTATTAATATTAGAAAAACTGATAAAAATTCATTTTTAAATTTTTTAAATATATATTTATTAAAAATTCAATTATTAGAGCGCATTTGCATTTTTAAATTATTAATAATATTTTTATCAATTGAATCAATTGACTGAATAATTTGTTTTGATATTGAAAGCGATTTGTGAAACGAAATTGTAAAAATTAATAGCAAAATAGAATTAATAAATAATGGATTTAATATAAAAAAGATAATTATGACAGGCAGTGATCTAAATAAAGTATTTAAAAATCTTAATGTTAGATATAAAGGTTTTTTATTAAGATGTAAGTTAGAAAATCTAATTCAAAACAGCGAAAAACATATTGAAAAAGTGGCACAAAGCAATGAAAAACTAATAGATTGTAGTAACGAATAATATATGTTATCTTCTAATTTATTTCTAATATTAAATACATTAAAATTAATAACAAACATCTGCTTTAACTTGTTTATTAAATTTTGCGAATAAATTAGTCTGAAATCCAGTTGATAAAGTGTATAAATTGAAAAAATGACTAATAAAACAAAAATTATTTTTACAATTAAAATTCTAAAATCATAAATTGTTTTATTTTGTTTATATATTTTTGTTTTATTCTCAAATAATAATTTTTTAAAAATAATATTAATTAATTCTAGCATTAGCAAAAATGCGCTAAGAATTAAGGCAGGTATTAAAAATTGATTAAATGTTGTTGTTGATTCTTGAGCGTACTTAATTAAAAGTGCAATACCGGGCAATCCTGTTAAAGCAATAATTGAGCCCCATCTTAAATTAGATTCAAAAGAATATAAAAACCGTTCAAAATATCTGTTTTTTATAATGGGATAAATTTTTATAAAAAATGATTTAATTTTAGAATTGCCTTGTAAATTGCTATTATTATATAATTTTAAATCAATTGTATTTAAAATTTCTAACAAATATTTATGAATTCAAATCCATGAAAAAAAGAACATGATAAAGCATAAAGCTAAGTATGAACTAAATATTGATGAAAATAAATAAATATAAAGAAGTTCTGGAATAGAATGAATTATTAAAATTAATATTTTAATTGGAGTTTTAATAAATTTATGTTCTAAAAATACTGAAGACATAAATGAAGTTAATATTGCTAAAATAAACCCTAAGAATGTTCCAATAAGTGTATACTTAATGCTTATTCAAAGAAATGAAATACTAATAACAAAAAGACTTGAAGTTTGTTTGATGTCAGTATATGTACTTAAATTGGTGGGATTAAAAAGTTTAATTATATTATTCTTAAATTGTTTGAATCCATCAATATTTATAGATCAATTTTGAATAAACAATAAAGTTAAAAAAATTATTCAGAAAAAATAAATTAAAATTCTTTTTGTTATCTTCTTTTTAAAAAAACTCGATAAATTATTCAAAATAATCTTCCATTTTTCTTTTTAATTCATTAATGATTTTTGTATTCACTTTTTCTATTATGTTAATTTTGTTATTTTCAAAAAATATAACTTTATCGAATTTATCACTTAATAAATGAATATTATGAATAACAATAAATATTGTTTTAAACTTTTTTATATTGAAAAGAATATCAATAATTGATGCTGCGGATTTTAAATCTAAGTTACTTGTAGGCTCATCTGCTAATATTATTTTATTATTATTTAATAAAATTCTGGCAATATTAACTCTTTGTTTTTGACCGCCGCTAAGTTCGTCAATTCTTGTTAATATTTTATCGCTAATATTTAACGATGTTAAAACATCAATAATCTTTTTTTGATTATTTTTTGAAACAATACCTAACATTCTGTTTAAAAATTTTTCATTTAAATTGGTTTCTCTATATAAGTTATTAAATACGTTTTCAAATTCTATCAAAGAATTTTCTTGTGTTAAAAACCCAATTATTTTTGATATTTTTTTTCTATTATTTTTTAAATTAATATCTAAACCACATATTTTAACTTGACCACTTATTGGTTTTATAAATCCGCATAGCGTTTTTAAAAATGTTGTTTTACCAATACCTGAATTTCCCACAATAGCAACCATTTCTCCTTGTTTAAAAGTATAATTAAATGGTAAAAATAATGATGTTTCGTTATATCCAAATTTTAAATTTATCATTTTAATTGTTTCCATTTTTTAATAATTCCTTTGGTGATTGATATGAACCAATGTTATTTTCAGAGTAATTATAATTATTTAATAATGCTTTAAAAGTATTCAAATTAATTTGATAAAACTTTGCGTAACCAGTAAAATTGCCATAAACATTTTCTTCAGTTTTTAATTCAGCGAAAACCTTTTTAATTAAATTTACCAGTTTGGGATTTAAACCTTTTCTTGCAATCATAACACTGTATGGTGCAGGATTGGTTACTGATAAAATTTCTAATTTATCACCTTTTTTAGGTGTGAATAATTTATTTTTACTTTTTGTTCAATTAAATACGCCATGATCAGTAAAGGCGATATGATATATTTTTTTTAAGCCAGTCTCTTCAGTTGATTTACCAATGAATTCACCAGGATTTTTAAGTAAAACTATTTCCTCATTAATGGAATCTAACTTATTTTCAATTTCATTAATATCAACATTAAAGTGTTTAGATAGTAAAGATCTTTGCAATTTATATGCTCCACTGCTTTTTTTACTTTTAAATATAATTCCGTGGTTAATAAACTTTTTTAAATCCTTGTTATTTCAAGCAGTTTTTATTGAATTCAATGTATCTTTATCGCCAGAAATAATTATTTGGCCTCTGTAAGTAGAGCTTGTTCCCATTTTATAAAAATCACTATAAATGCCATTTTTGTAACCATAATTATTGCCTCAATTTTCAAATGAATCGCTTAAATTTAATTTTTCATTATAACTGTTAGTTATATTAGAAAAAGATTTTTGTCCGTAAGTGGATTCATCATCGTATGCTCAGGAAAATGATTTTGTAGCAGTTTGCATGGCAATTTGAAAATCAATTTCATCTAAGTTTAAATTTTTAAAAACTCTATAAGGAACTATTGCAAAATCACAATTTTCTTTATTAGAAATAATATTTTGATAAATCACATCATTATTATTAGATTTAAATTCAAAATTAATTTTTCCTATATCTTTAAGCTCGGAATCAATTTTTATTAAATTATTTATTTTATTATTAAAATTAGTCACAAATTGCATTCCTTCTTTTTTAAATTCATCAGGTAATCATGAATTTCAAATTGTAATATTTTTTTCTTTTTGCGAACATGATATAGATGCTAAAGGGATTATAATCATTTTTAAAACCAATATTTTTTTAAACAAAAATACCTCCATTCAACAAGAGGTATTTTAAAACAGCAAAAAATATGACATAACTACGCATGAATTACCATGATCAGTTAAGGTATAATCTCAGCCATATAAGCACCCTTGTCAAATAAATTATATAATTTTATTTAAAGGAAATTAAAAATTGAAATTAAGGTAGGATAAAAAATCATTTTTATAAAGCGTCGTTTTGTCTTGCTTTAACATTTTGCAGTTTAGTTTATTAAATTTTTAATAATTATTTATTTTCTAAACTAATTTTTCTTATTTGTATTCTACTATTCGCTTGTAAATATCAATTATTTTAATAGGGCTATTTTGTAAAACTTCAATCTTTAGTTTAAAGTCCTAAAGAGAAATATCAAGCACAACACATGCGTGTTTGATATTTTTTATTTTGCCTTTTTGTTTGTTACAATAAAAAAATGCCTATAACAATAACAAAAACATTTCAAAACAAATCGAAGCTGCTATAAATCTAAATTTTAAATATGTTTGATAAATTAAGAAATGTTAAATTTGCTTATTTTTATCTAATAAAAATAGCTCTTGAAATAATTTTCAGTTGAAAATCTCTTGAGCCATATTATTAATTTTATTTACAACTTCTAATAGTTTGAATTTAGTGATTAAATTGAAGTTATATCCCTTTTTAAATTTTTTTTAATTAGCTCATTTTAATTTTCATTTGAATTTTGTTGAAACGATTCATATGGTTCTGTTCTATATATATTGTTATTCCTAATCATTTCGCCAGTATTTTTATTTGTTCAAATTCTATTCCGTTATCAATTGCTATTGATTTGACAACAAGATTATAATTTGTGGTAATTTCTTTTAATTTTGAGTCAATTTCATGTGGCAACTTTGAAGTAATGAAAGCGGCAACCCAACTCTTGTTTTTCTTTCGGTTAGTGTTAATACATTCCTGTAGCCAGAAGCTCTTTTTCCTAGCACTAAATCAGCCTCTCAGTGACCATATTCCTCTCTTAAATCTATTTTTTTAGGTCTTGTTCAAATAGGAAGTACGCAATCAGCACTTGTAATTAGCCTTTTTATAACAGACGCTTGGCGTTTTTCACCTTTTTTATAATAGCTTCTTAATCTATCTTTTTTTGTTAAAACTCAAGCATTTGTTTTAATTCAATTGAAAATTGTTCTTAAAGATGGCGTTTTTAGATTGTCAACTTTTTTAAGTTCATTGTAAGTTGTCTTAATTCCAAAATATTTTTTGTCATATTTATTTTTGAACAGTTTACTAAAGGCTTCAAATTCGAAATTGACTGAATAGCGAAACATGTGCTTATGAGAGTGCCGTTTCACGGCTTTCATATTTGCTTTCTCAAACTGATAACAACCAAAATAATTCGAGTTTCTTTTAATTTCTCTAGATATTGTAGATGGGCTTTTTCCAATTTGTCTAACAATTGCACGTATGTTCATATTATTTTTTAATGAATTTTGAATAAAATCTTTCTTCTTTTGTTCCCGTTTATCTATTAATTCCTAATAACATTTAAAAAACTTACAAATATGTTTTAATGTAAACAAAATATCATTTTGTAACTAAATAAAAATTTGGTTATTATTTTTGCAACTATTTTATGAAATATATATTTTTTAAACTAAAAATTTTATTTAAAAACACCATAGTAAATGACTATGGCGTAAATGTAGTTTTATATAAATTTTTATTCTTCCATTAGTAATTAGAAAAAAGATTTAGACTTCTTTAATAAGAACTTCTTTACTGCTTTCAGCTCCTTCTTTATTATTTCTAATTACATGATAAATACTAATTTTTTCATTAGCTCTAGTATGTTCGTGGTATTTTTGCTGACGTTTAAAGTGAACAATTCTCTTTTCTATTTCTTCAATGGTATGCTCACTTGCTATTACCTCTTTTGTAGAATTTAAAATTGCTTTATATTGGTACATACATACCTCCTTTATAATATAATTATATAATGTTATAATAATCAATGAGCAATTAAAATTAGCATGTGAAAAGGAGGAAAATGAAAGACAACAATTTCCTACATGAATATATTAATGTGCAAGCATATAAGCATGATGGAACTTTATATCGACAGTGAAATAATTTAAAAGTTATTTATGAAAATAGCAAATATATTATTCTGTTTCCTAAAAAAGCAAAAGTGTCTGAAATTAATAATAAAATTTGATCATTTAATAATTGTGGTTTTTGGTTCTTTCCTAAAAAAGAACTTTATAATTGTTTACTAACAATTCGACCTGATGGTAATTATTTTTATTTTAATATGGCTTCAAAATATATTTTTGAAGATAATACTATTAAATATATTGATTATGATTTAGATATTAAAATCTATCCTAAAGATACTCTTCGCATTGTAGATCGCGAAGAATTTACTAAAAACAAATTAAAATATAAATATCCAAATAAACTTGTAAAATCTCTTTATAAAGTTATTGAAAAAATTATTGGATATTATTATAATGATTTAGAAATGTTTGATTATCACAATCTAGAAAATTTAAAAACGATTCTCGAGCAAGATAAATTGTTACTGAAATTTCAAAATAAAAAAATAAAGGATAAACATGAAAAAAATAACCCCTGGATTCACTAATATATCTTATATATCAAATGATAATTTCGCACAAGAAAAAAAGAAAAATGGCTTTAATCATAATATTGATTATACAATTTTAAATATTTTTAAATTTGTACCAAAATTGATGAAAAATGATGAAAATTTTATTGAGTGAGAGTTTATTGAGGGTGAAAATCCCATAATGAATGATGAAAATATCATTAAAATAGCCGAACAACTTAAAGAAATTCATAATTCTAAATTAAAATTTCCTAAATTTAATATTAAGGGCAGAGTTAAAGAATATTTAAAAATATTATCTGCTAAAAATATTAATATTCCTAAATTAAATGAATATTATTTAAAAATAAATAAAATTTTAGCCAATATGAAAAAAGATACTCCATGTCATAATGATTTATGACCTGTAAATATGATAAAAAGAGGTGATGAAATTTTATTTGTAGATTGAGAGTATGCAACTATGAATGATAAACATTTCGATTTAGCATATTTTATTGAAACATCAAAATTAAGTGACGAACAAGAAACATTATTTTTAAATACATATGGTGACTATAATTATGAATATGTTCTTCAAAATAAAATTTTAGTTAATTACTTAGTTGTTTTATGAGTAAATAGTCAGCCAATTAAATATTTCGACGACACTATGTATATTCAAAACATGGATAAATATTCTAATGAAATATTACAAAGAAGAATTAATACAAAAAGAAAAAGAAACTAATATGGAAAAAACAGGAAAAATAAAAGCATCAAAAAACTTTTTAAAATCATGTGTTTTTTGATTTTTTGCTGTTCCGTTTTTACTAGTAGTTACATCAATTGCTCTTACTATACTTGCATCTATTAACATGAAAGAAACTATTAGTAGCATTGAAGAAATGATTCTTCCTATAATTAAAGAAAGATTATTACAATTGAAATTAGAGTTTAATGAAAATATTTTTTTCAAACAAAATAATTTATTAAGTATTTATACTTCATTATTTGGTGCAAACTCTTGATGATATTCAGTTATTGCTTATATGACTATTCCGTTTTTTTCATTTTATATATTTATAATTTTTTTATTTATGTCAGCAACAGAAAGCATGAAAAAAAGAATTATAAAAAAATTTATTGTATTTGAATCAATAATGATTTTAGCTCTTATAGGTTTAATTGTTTTAGTAATAATGTATAAATTAGAAATTGATGAAACTAAATTAATTAGTACTATTGAAAAAATTAAAATGAGTTCAATTAAAGATTGATATATTCCAACTGTTTAATTCAAGTTAGTGTTAATCACTAATTTTTTATTATTAAAATTATATTAAAAGCATTACTTATAAAATTAAATTCAAGTTGCTAAAACAATATATATACACTGTTTATAAACAAGAAAAAGCAATTATTTCAGATAAAAAACATGATTAAAAATAGGCAATTTAAAAATAAACTTTTAGGCATTATTAAACAAAGCAAAAAAATAGTAAAAAATTTTAAAACTTTTAAAATCAAAATTGAAAAACAGCGTCAGACTAATAAGCTTGAATTAAAATAAAATAAAAAAACTTAATATTTTGAACTGAAATTTTACAAATGCATAAACGATATAAACTAGAAATAGTAATATTAATTAAAGCTAATAATATTGAAATTACTAATAAACTAAACAAAATTAAAGAAGGTGTTAAAATGCTAAAATTTTTTTATAAAAAGCGCATTAAAAGATATAGGTATAAATAACTAAAGCTTGTATTATTTTAATTTTTAGTTAACTTGTTGTAATTTACATTAATAAATAAATTAAAATCAATAATAAAAAGTACCTACTGGCACTTTTGAATATTTTTGTTTATGTTTTTTGATAATTTATTTTTTTTGAATTCTACAATTCACTTATAAATATCATCAATTCTAATTTTATTGTTAATTCTTTCTGCAATGATTTTATGAAAGTCTTCATTGCTGCTTCCTCCGCCTTTAAGATATAAATTTTTTTCTTTTTGATCAATTTCAATCAAAATTGATGATATTACTTGAAATAAGTCTCTTTTTTCATTAGTATAGTACCCTTCACGATAAGAGTTAATTATTTTTTCTGTTTTTGTTTCATTAATATCATTATTAGAAATACCTTTTATTTCAATACTTAATTGATGTTCCAACTTGTCATCTTTATAAGTTAAAATAAAATCTGGATATTGTGTGGCAATGTCTTCTTGTTCATTATAATATTGAAAATAAACTCCATTTTTAACGGGATTGCGATATAAATTAGTTTCATAAAAAATATCTGTTTGTTTATTATTGACATTATTTTTTCAATAAGATAAAATTTCTTCAACGAAAATCTTTTCATTTTTTGAATCAAAATAATGTTCTGCTTTTTTGTTTTTTGTATTAACATTAACTTTTGTGTAAGCATAATGAAGATCTTTTTCATCAAATTGAATTCAATTTGAACTCCCTTGCACTACATTAATAACTTCAGTTGGCATTAAGTTTCCATATGACAATCTATATTCAGGAACATCTTTATTTCTTAATATTTCTTTTCTTATTTCATTAAATTTATTAATGATTTTAGTTAAATAATTTTGCCAAATAACAAATCAAAATAAATTTAAATTATAGTTAACATTGTATTTTTTTATGTATTCTTTAAAATATTCTTTAAGATTTTTTATTACTTGATCAGTAAATATTTTCTTTTTATTATCTAAGAATTTTTTAATATGTCTTTTTAATTCTATAATATTATTAATTTCAAATTCAATTTGTTTTTTAGAACTTCCGTCTGGATTATTATATTTTTTGTTTCCATAAATAGCTATAAATCCATTTTTATTGTATTCTTTCAAAAAATACCCAAAATCATCTTTAAACTTAATTTCTAGATTTTTTATATATTGAACAATTTTTTCAGAAACTTCTTTTTCGTCAATAATTCCTTTTCCATCATTAATTATTCCGCAATAAAATTTATCTTTTTCTAATTTATTATTTAGTTTATATCTTTCTTGCTTAATATCAGAATTTTTCATGTTGTCATAATTAGAATAAACTCAGTATTTAAGTGCTCATGAATCTTTTTTAAAATTAAAATATGGGTTAGGATTTCTTTTAATTCTTCCAAGAGTTTGAATGTTTAAACTATCTGATGAAATATCTCGTATTTGTACCAACATACATGCACGAGGTATATTTCATCCTGTTGCTGGACCCACTTTAAAAATGATGACATCAATATCACTATTATTTTTCGAAATTTCTTTTAAAGTGAATTTTCCTCTTAAATTAGAAGATACTTTTTCATCTGAAAAATATTTAACTCATGTCAAATTATACTTTTGCAAAATCTTAATATATTTATTAATGGCTTCATCATGTTCTTTAGCTTTTTTAGCTGACTTATCAGAAACTTGAATTAACATTGCTGGATTAATACTTTCAATTAATCCTTCATCTTGAATATAATGTTTTTTTATTTCTTTAAATTTTTCACAAGCTTTTTCAAGTATGTCAACATCAGAAATTTCATCTTTTTCTATGTCTTCTATTCCTTGATTATTGAGTCCTTCAGTTTTTAATAGTTGAATGTTGTCATTTTCTAAATCTTTTTCAGTAATAGTTATTTGTTTATATTCGCCTTTTGGTGTAGCAGTCATAAGAATTTGAAAGTTAGCAATATTAGAAAATGCTTTATGAGCTGTAACGTTATCATTTTTAGCTTCGACTTTAGCGGTTCCAATATGTGCTTCATCTCTAATATAAACAATATGATAATTTTCTTTTATTTCATGAATAAATGAATCAAGAACACCTTGTTCTTTAAAAATTGTTCCTTTACCGAAAGATGATGCACCAAAAATAAATACTTTATTATCTTTAGATTTAAAGTCATAAGTGGCATCTTTAGCTTTAACTTTAGATGCACTAGGAGATTGTTTATGTTCAAATTCTAGTTCAAGTTTATTTTCTAAATAATCTTTATATTTTTCAAAACTATAAAATAATTGTTTTGGTAATTCTGCTGTTGAAACAGTCATAACAACAAAAATAATTTTTTTATTAAACCCATTATGTTTATTATAGGTAGCCGCCTTATCAATAAAGTTGGCAATCATAAATGTTTTACCAGATCCGGTGGGTGCTTTAAATTCAACAATATTTTCTTCTTTATTTTGTTTGTGTTTATATGATTCTCTAAAGTAATCAATAAGTTCTTCAACTGCTCGTTTTTGTTGGTTAGATAATCTCATCATCTTTCTCCTCTTTAGGGATTTATTATAAATTTATTGCTATTTCCCTAATGCGTATAGTCTTTCTAAATTTAAAAGTAAGTCTTCATCATTAAAAGAATTTACTCCAAATTCTTTTAATGATTCTCTAAGAGTTTCTTTTAAACTTAATAATTGGTTTTCATCTTGTGATAAATCAATGCTTGAGTATTTAATATCAAAAACGCTTAAGTTTTGTTTATATGGTTCATTTTTTTCAGCTCATTTAAAGCTTTCATTGTTTGTGCCTATGCCTTTATTTATTCTATATAAACGTTCATAAGTAACGTTTAGCGCAATGTTATTTTCATTATTAGTTACAAGAGTAAAGCTACGATTTCCACCATCTTCTTTATTTAGCTCCATAACAGCGTGACCTGTTGTTCCGCTGCCAGCAAAAAAGTCAAGAATTTTAGCATTTTTATTAGTAGTTAAATTAATTAAATATTTTATTAATTCAGCTGGCTTAGGATGATCAAATACTTTATTAATAAAAATATTTTTTTTGCTCATCAGTACCTTTAGTTCCATGAATATCAAAAATAATATTTGTAAATTTATTTGTTCTCTTTATTGGGTTATTATTATTATCCACATATTGATATTGTTTAGAAAACACTTTTCCATTTTGAAAAACAATAAAATCATTTTCAATGCCTCATTGAAGTTTTTCCTTGCTTCATCTTCAACGTCAATCTTTTTCGGCGTGTTTTCCAGACTTACGCAATTCATAATTCTCTTCACTAGATCCGGCAAAATATTTTTTTCCTTCATATTCTATAACATAATCGAGACCTTGTGATCATGTAAGTGAAGCCATATCTAATTGTTTAGTTAAATATTTCCCTCTTGTAGTTACAAATTTATCTTCAAATTTATAATTTGAATTATTAAGTTCCATTTGAAGCTCATTTAAAACTAATTTGTCTTTGTTTTTCGTGTAAAACAAAATATATTCAGTTAATATTTTTAGATGTTTTGAGTCAGCTCCACTTCCTGAGTTTTTCTTTTGTCAAATTATATTCGCAACAAAATTCTCTTCACCAAAAATTTCATCCATTAAAACTTTTAAATAAGCTTGTTCGCTATCATCTATTGAAACAAAAATAACTCCATCTTCTTTAAGAAGTTTTCTTGCAAGTTGAAGTCTTTCGTTCATCATGTTAAGTCAACCGTTACGACTAAATTTATCGCGATAAATAAATTTTTTGGCATTGACTTTTTCTTTATCATCAGCTACACAATTTCCATCAGAAAAAGCTGATTCAGTATTATAAGGAGGATCGATATATATTACATCATAATTTGCAATTGCGTGCTCTTTGTATTTTTCTTTTTGCACTACTAATAAATTTTTAAGCGCATCATAATTTTCACCAATAATTAGTTGATTTTTTGCGCCATTTTCATTATTATTAAATGACAATTTTTTATTAAATTTTAATAATGCAATTTCTTTTTTATTCACTTCAGGGGCAGCATCAAAAGTGAATCCTATTTTAATACGATTCATTAAAAATTGAAATACATTTTGAAGCTGTAAAGGGTCTTTAAGATTATCTAAAATCATTTTAGATAATTCTTTTTGATCTTTATTTAAATCGCTAACTGCAATATCGTCTATTTTTTTCTTATAATCTTTTAAAAGATTAACGTGTTTTTCTTCTCATTTCATGTTTTTCCTCACTATATATTAACCTTTTTATTATATAGTAAAAGTATCCACATTAAATTCTTATATATAAAATAAAATGATTAAAACTAGTTATATTTCATATAAATATTAATTAAAATTAAATTTGAAAATGTCATAAAATTATTAAAAATATTATTTAAAAATAAACAAAAAAAGCTAGTCTTGCTACTAACTTTTCTAAAATGAAATATCAAGTCCTGAGTTTCCAAGTTAAAGCCATATATTTTTAGTAAGGATATATAAATATATCCTTTTTTTATTTTTTAAATATACATTGTATGCTATAATTTAAGTATGTCTAAATTTAATATATTAAACTGCA
>NZ_JASEJT010000003.1 GCF_030077875.1 Mycoplasma phocimorsus | reverse complement strand
TTGAGAATGGTGAATCGCAAGAAGCAATAAATGCGGAGCAGTTATATCCAATACTTAAAAGTGATGGATGGGCTGAAAAAGAGAAGGCGAGAACGGCAATAGACTGGGCGGCAACTGTGGCACAGGCTGGGCTAACAATAGCTGAAGCGGCGGCAAATAATGGAGAAGAAAAACATTATAAAACGGCATGAAAAGCGGTGGGTATAGCTAATAAATTGTTTCAGATAGTTTTAGGCGGGACAATTGATAGTAACATTTTAAGAGATATTAAAGATGAGGCGGCTTCGATAGCGTATGATTATGCAGAAAACCACTGACATTTTATAAAAGGAGCGGAAATTTTGGCGGATATTATGCTGGACATGCAAGAATTTATAATGCAAAAAAGCAGGGATGCTCACAAAGAATCAGCTTTTAATGCAAGTTGAAGCACAAGAGATAAATTATGAAAAATTGAGCAGTATGAAGCGCAAAAGAAAGAAGAATTCGCACAAAGAAACTTTAAGCAGCTAACAGCGTGATTGTTTGCAATGTTTTATCATAATGATAAAGATGAATCAGGAATACAAAAGTATATCAAAGAAAATGGAGAAGAAGGAAAAAAAGGGGTAAATAATAATTATAAATTATGGTCATGATATTATAATATAATGTCCCCAAATAGCAAAATAAAAAAATTTAATTCTAAAAAAGGAGAAGAAGAAGAAGAAAAAGAAAAATTTAAAGATAAAAAATGACAATTAGTAAAATGGAAATTTGAGGATTTTATTTGAAATGAAAATAATTCTAAAGATAAAACAAAACAAAGAAAGTTTGGAGTGCTAAAAAGTATAGCAGCAAAAAATGGACTTTTTGATTCGGTAATAAAAACAATAAAATTAATCAGCAGTTGAGATAATAAAAGTCCTGATTCAAGAGCACAAGAGTTAGTAAATATAACAGTGGGAGTAACTGCAGCAATAGCAAAAATAGTGAAAAGCCTTAAAAAAACCAATTAACGGGAAATAATATAACAAAAATTAACATAAAATTATATTACACTATAGCGACTTGCTGTGGTGTTTTTAAATTCAATTTTTTAAATCCTTTTTTCCTGAGTTTCCAAGTTAAAGCCATATATTTTTAGTAAGGATATATAAATATATCCTTTTTTATTTTTTAAATATACATTGTATACTATAATTTAAAAATGTCTAAATTTAACATATTAAACTGCACTAACACACAAGGTAAATATACTTTTGTAATTCAAAGAAATAAAGGTAAAAATGGTTATAAAAAAATTGTTTTACTTGGTAATTATGAAAAATTAGAAGAGCAGAATAAAGATTATCTTGTAGTTTTGAGAAATTTAATAAAAAATATTAACTGAACAAATGATTCACAAGAAATTAAAGAATATTTATTGAGTAATTTTTTAAAAAAGTGGTTTAGTAAAGACTGTTTGAGTAAATGATGGGGTTAAAGTAATTTACAAAGTTATAAAAAAGCTTGGAATTTATAATCTCTTATCTAAAACTAAACATAAAGATTTAGAAGCACTTTTAGAATATCAGATAGCTTTAAAAATATTAAGCGAAAATAGCATCTTAAAATGTTTTGAACAAAAAGATGAATATCAAAATAATATAGAATGTCTGAGAACAACTTTTTACAATTTCCTAGACATTTCATCTGATAATCAAGACGCAATTTTCAAAGGAATTAATAACAAAATTACACAAGAAACTGAAAGAAATATTGAATTGATTTTTTATGACTCTTTAACTGTTTATTTTTAAAGTTTTATTAGAGAAGGATTGAGGGTTCCGGGCTATTTAAAAGATGGAAAATTCAAAGAAGATCAAGTTGTAATTGGGATGGCTACTGATGAAAATGGAATACCTATTTTCTTAAAATTATTTCGCGGAAATACTGCTGATTGCGACACATTTATTCCTTTTATTATCGAAATGAAAAATACTTATAATCTTAAAAAAGTGACAATAATTGCTGATAAAGATATGTCAATTAATAGAAATATAAGATTTTTAGAGTCAAACGGAATAAATTTTATTATTTCTTACCGTCTAAAAACCTCTTCTAAAGAATTTAGAAAATTTGCACTTGATGAGAAAGGTTATAAACAAATTAACTCAAGCACAAGATATAAAGAGTATAAATATAACTCTCATTGAAATGGAAAAAGAGCCAATGAGAAAATATTCGAAGAAGAATCATTACACACAGCACTTTTCGAGCTAAAAAAGATAAAGAGGATCGTATAAATTTAATTAATAATTTTACTAAAAAACAAAACTTACAAGGTGTTGTTACTGCTGATAATATTATTGGAATAAAAAAGTATAAATTTTATAAAAAAGTTAGAAAAATGGAATTCACTTTAGACTACAGCAAAATTTTAGAAGATGAAAAATTTGATGGATATTATGTTTATGAAACATCAAGAATGGATTTAAAAGCTGCTGATATCATCGAAATTTATTACAAGCAATGGCAAATTGAAGAAAACCTCAGAACACTAAAAAGCGCTCTAAGAGTTAGACCAGTTTATGTTTGAACAGATAAACATATTAAAGGGCACTTTATTCTATATATTTAGTTAATAAATACTATAAACAAAATGGAGAAGTTAATTTCATGACAAATAATAAATTTAGTGATGCAATTAATTCAAAACTAAGCTGTAATGAAGTTTTAGATGGAAAAATAATAAGAACATTCAGCATAAACTCCTCTTCAAATGAAAAAGTAAAAATATACAACGATATAAATAAATCTAATTCATTTATAGCATACAAAATAAAGAAAAAACTCAAATTCAGGAAATTTTAAGCCTGTATTTGAGTTTTTATTACTTAACTTGGAAACCCGGAAAAATATATGAAATCTAAGATAATTTTCCAAGTTTTTGACTTTAACTTTAAAAGTATAAAATCTCTTTTAACAAAAAAACAATAACTTATTATCTGTATTAACAGAAATTAAGTTATTGTTTAATATTAATTTGAATACAATTATTAATTTTCTTTTGTTATATCAGGTTGCTTAATAACTACATTTTGATTGTATGATTCTTTAGATTCAGCTTCAATTTCAGAAACTAATTCTTCAAATGAATACTCTTTAGCAGTTTCTGCTTTTTTATCTACCTTAGGAGGAAGTTTTAAATGTGTAGCAATATAGTCAATTTCTTCTTTAACAATTGTTTCTTTTTCTAATAAAGCAACTTTAATTAATTCATGCAATTCTCTATTTTCATTAATAGTTTTAATAGCTAATTCTTGAGCTTCTAAAATAATTTTTCTTACTTCTTCATCAATTTCAATAGCTATTTTTGAGCTTAATGAATTGCTTTTAGCATAATCCCTTCCTAAAAAAGGATTTTCTGAATCTTCTTCATATTTAATAGGACCTAAAGAAGACATACCATATTGGGTAACCATTTTTCTGGCAATAGATGTAGCTTTTTCAATATCATTTCCAGCACCAGTAGAAATATTTTCTTTACCATAAATAATTTCTTCAGCAGCTCTACCACCCATAAACGAAGCTATCATTGCTAATAACTCTGATTTAGTAGCATTGTATTTTTCTTTATCAGGAAGCATTAAGTTGTAACCACCAGCATTTCCACGAGGAATAATAGTAATTTTTTGAACTTTATTAGCTCCGGGAACTTTAATACCTACAACAGCATGACCAGCTTCATGATATGCAACCATTTCTAACTCTTCTTTAGTTATAACTCTATTTTTCTTAGCAGGACCAGACATTACTCTATCAATAGCCTCATCAATTTGACTTGATGTGATAACATTAGTTTTTTCTCTAACTGACAAAATAGCAGCCTCATTAATAACATTTTCTAATTGGGCTCCTGAATAGCCAGGCGTTCTTTTAGCAACATTATCAAATTTAATTTCCGGAGAAATTCTTTTACCTTTTGCATGTAATCTAAGAATTTCTTCTCTAGCTTTAATATCAGGAAGCGTAAAATTAATAGTTCTATCAAAACGACCAGGTCTTAATAGCGCGGGATCAAGAATGTCAGTTCTATTAGTTGCAGCCATAATTAAAATTCCAGAATTTTCTTGAATACCATCCATTTCTACAAGGATTTGGTTAAGAGTTTGCTCTCTTTCATCATTTCCTCCACCAAGTCCAGATCCTCTTCTTCTACCAATAGCATCAAGCTCATCAATAAATATAATTGCAGGAGATTCTTTTCTAGCGACAGCAAACATATCTCTAACCCTTTTAGCCCCTAACCCAACAAACATTTCAACAAAGTTTGAAGCAGCAATAAAGAAGAAAGGAACACTAGCTTCACCAGCCGTAGCTTTAGCAAGAAGAGTTTTTCCTGTACCAGGAGGACCACCAAGTAAAATACCTTTAGGAATTCTTGCCCCAGCAGCAGCATATTTTTTAGGATTTTTTAAATAATCAACTAATTCTTCCACTTCAACTTTAGCCTCATCATTTCCAGCAACATCAGAAAATTTTTTATCTGATTTAACTCTAACAGCTTTATTGCTTGAAGGAGTACCTGGACCACTCACAATGTTCATTTGTTTTCTATATAATCAGTACATTAATAGGCCTAATAATATAACAGGCAATAATGAAAATAATACACTTCTTCATCATGGTACCTTATCAAATGCAGGAGATTCTTGTCAGATTCCTTTTTGACCTAATTTAGTATTTGTTAAAGCAGATTCAATAAGATCATTTCATGTGCTTTTAGCAGTAATTTTGGGATTATTAATAATTTTAGCTAATTCACTACCAATCTCGTAATTTGATCCTCTTTTACCTGAAAAGAAGGTTTCAAATCTTGTTCAGTTTTCAAACTTAACTTTTGAATGACCTTTTAAAGCTCCTTCTACAGGCAATTCTTTATTAAAAGTCAATGTAACTGTTCTATCATTATCTATATAAATATTTTTAATAAAATATTCATCATCTTCTTTTTTAGCATTTTCAACTAATGCTGTTTGAAACTGATTTGTATCCTTGATTGCAAAAGCAGTATTATAAAAGAAATTTCTTTGCACAAAAATACCAACAACAGTCAATATTAATAAGATGATAATTACTCACTTAATAATATTACGCTTATTATTATTCATAAATTCTCCTTAATTTAATAAATTAAATTATATAGTTTTTTTGCTTTTTTAAATATATGTAATTTTTTAGTAAAAAACTTGAAGTATGTTTTGCAGAACAAATAAATTGTTTTATTGAATTTATTTTATTTTTACTTAATTCAATATTTTTGAACTTTATATGAATTAATTTAAAAATTAATTGATTTTGGTATTTAAAGTTTTTAAATATTGCACAATCAAAATTTGAAGATTTTCAAATATTAAATTCTCTATTAATATTTTCAAGAATTAATTTATTTTGAGTGTTTTTATTAATAAAATACATAATTTTTTGTCTAAATTCTTCATCAGACATTTGTTTAATTTTTATTCTGATTTCATTACGTTTATAAATAGGCTTTTCATTAGAAGTATCAATTGCAAATTTAATATTTTCAGTATTTAAAAATCTTATTATGTCAGCTTTCCTAAAACTAAAAAGCAACGGCCTAAAAATATTCATATTAAAATTAAAAATTCTTTCAGAAATACCGAAATACAACGGCTCAACATGCTTTTCTTCTTGCATTAAACACGTTTCTAAAAAGTCATCTAAATGGTGTGCCACAAGAAGTTCACTACATTGATATTTATTATAAATTTTATAAAAAAATTGATAGCGAATATTTCTAGCTTCTTCTTGAAAATTACCTTTATAATTATGATTTTTTTCAATATTTAAAACTTCTAAATTTATATTATGTTTTAAACAAAAATTACGAACAATTTGTTCATCAACTCAACTATCATCTCTTTTATTATAGTTAACGTGAGCAACAACAATATCTTCATTTTTATATTTGTTAAGCAAAAACATTGAGTCAGGCCCACCACTTACAGCAAGCAATTTTTTATTCATTTTCTTTTAGTTTATGATTATAAAGATTCATAGCAAAATAAATATCATTATATAAAAAGCAATTAATAGCATCAATATACTTAAACATATTTTTATCTAATAATTCAAGTTCATCAAGTTTAAATTTTGATAAAACCCAATCTTTTAGTCTAAATTTATTATTAAAGCCAACACCAATTTTTAATCTGTTTAATGTTGATATTTTAAATTCATTCATAATATCTTTAATGCCATTATGATTACCACTACTTCCATTAACAAGCAAACCAGCTTTTGCTACCGGTAAATTAATTTCATCATGAATTATTAAAATATCAGCAATATCAATATTAAAAAACTTAGCTATGTCTTTAACAAATTTACCAGATTTATTCATATATGTTAATGGTTTGGCTACAACAAAATCAGACCCCTTATAAAAGACTCCATTAAATTTCTCTTTATCAAGTTCAATTTTATGTTGCTTTAAAAAAGCATCAACAACAGAAAACCCAATATTATGTCTTGTATTTTCATATTCATTTCCGGGATTACCTAAACCAATTATTAATTTCATATTAAAATTATATATATTAATTATCGATATTTTTTATTAAAATATTTATATGAATATATATAAAGACGAGGAAAAAGGCGAAAAAAAAGATGATGTTAAAGTCGTAACGATTACAGCTTCACAAGATACTAATAATTATGATTTTGACATTTCAAAAAGAGATGAATTAAGAGCTAAAGAATATAAAATGCCAGCAGCATTATATAAATTACATAATTCAGAAGTATGAACCAGTAATATTAAAATTATATTTAATGTTATAATTTTATTGATTTCTATAAGTTATATTATTCTTCAAGCAATAGGTGTATTTTTTACTTCATTTAATATTAAAAATACAACTTGAGGCTGATATATGCCTTCAAGCGCTATGACTATTATTTCAAGTGCAAAAATAGCTTTAAGTGCAATATATAAAAATTCAGTTAATAATCAAATAAGCAGCTTTAAAGATGGAAAAATAGATTCTACAGTTACACCAACATTTGTTGGAGAAGTATATATAAAATCATCAAGGTCAAACATAATAAATATTTGACTTACCACCTGATTAAATGTTTATATTCTAATTTTTATTGGAATTGTTTCATTGCTTTACTATAAAAATGAAGGAATATGAGAAATTGGAGAAATAGGCTCTAATTTTTATACAAAAATAGACTGACATAATATTCTAAATAATACTTTTGGTAGCACAGTAGTTTTAATAGTAGGATTTTCGGTTTTTTTAGCAGTGATAACAGTTTTAGCAATTATCAAATATATTTATAATTACAAAAAAATGAAATTAGTAGAATCTTATGTTCCAAATAACATAAGTTCATATCAAGAAAAATCAAATACTAAACAATTACATAAAGCGTGTTTAATAATTTCGCTAGTTGTGCTTGCAATATTCATTTCTTTAATAGTGATACCACTATTTATATTATGAAAGAAAAGGAAACGTAATGGATAATAAATTTAAAAAGATAAAGTTAATAGCTTTCGATATTGATGGAACATTAATAGAATATGGTCAACATTCTGTAAAAGAAAATGTTTTACAAATGTTAGATACATTAAAGGAAAAAGAATATAAAGTTGCACTTGTAACAGGTAGAAACTATATAACTATAGGCGATAAATTAGATTTATTTGAAGAAGTAGATTATTTTATTGGTGCAAATGGAATATTTGTTTATGATGTAAAACAAAAAAAAGAAATTTACAATGATTATATTAATTTAGAGCATGTAAAAATAATTATGCCTAAATTATTAGATGTAGTTGATTCCGGTTATTTATGTGATGATAAACATTTATATATTTCAAAAACTTTAGATACAACAAACTGATTTATGAAGCAATGAGTTGATTTTTTAAAACCACTTGATTATAATATCATAAATCCAGATACAATTTCTATTATCGCATTAACACATTCAGATCCTTTACAATATAACAAGGTAGAACAAGTTATTAAGGAAACACATTTACCTCTTTCAATAACATCAACATGAACAAGAGGAACATTTATTTCTAATAAAAATGTTGATAAATGAACTGGATTAGATTGATTAGCTAAACATTTAGGACTTACTCTTGAAAATGTAATGGCTTTTGGTGATGGTTCAAATGATATTAAAATGATTCAACACTCTGGAATTGGTATTGCAGTACAAGGTAAGGATTATGCTATAGATACAATCAATAAGGTTGCTGATTACATTTGCGATTCTCCTAAAGAAGATGGCCCATATAGATTTTTAAAAGAAAACAAATTCATTTAGAATTGAGAAATAATGAAATTTTTAGCAGAAAATAAAACAATGCTAATTATTGTTTCAATAGCAATATTAGGATTAATAGGATTTGTAGCATATCAATTTGTTACAGAAAAACTAAGAAAAAAGAAAATATTGAAAGAAAAAGCAGAATTTGAAAAGTTGTGTTCAGATACTTATAGAAAATTTATTAATGAAATTTATGAGTTAATATTGAGTAATGATAAATTATTACAAGAATTTATTGTTTCTATTGGTGATTATAAAATGGGTGAAATTACTAACATAGCAAAGGACACGTTAAAATTAATAGATAGAAGTGAAATGTATAGAAATGTTTTTTCTAAAGATGAAATGTATCATGATTTTGCAATCCACTTTATGGCTTTATATGAAGAAAAAAGCAATATGTGAGAAAAAAGATGCGATGAATCAGTAAAATGATTTAAGAAAGAATATGTTGTTGTTGAGGAAAAAGCCAAACAACTTTTAGAAGTAGAAATGAAAGCACCCAAATCTAAAAAGTTAAAAAAAGTAAAAACTATTAAGGAAATTAAATAATGAAAAAATTACCTAACATTTTAACTGTTTTTAGAATTATACTTGTTATACCATTTTTAGCTTTAATGCTTTGATTTAATCAAATTAATGATTTTAAAGAGTATCCAATTTTATCTAGATCATTACTAGCGGCTTCATTAGGAATTTTTATTTTTGCAATGCTAACAGATTTTTTAGATGGTTATATTGCAAGAAAATATAATGCAGTAAGTGAGTTTGGTAAATTATGAGATCCACTTGCTGACAAAATAATTACGAATGCGGCACTAATTTTACTAAGTACTGCTAACATAGTTCCTGTTTGAATTACTGTAATATTAATTTTAAGAGATATGATAGTTGATGGATTTAGAGTTGTTTTAGCAAAAAATAATGTTAGCGTTGCAGCAAACAAATGAGGAAAAATAAAAACAGTTGTTGTTTCAATAGGAATAATATTTGTAATGAGCGCATTTACAGCAATTAATTCTAATAGTTGAAAAATTATTGATACAGAGATAATTAATATTGATTATAAGTTTTTATTTATTAATATTTTTAATACTCCATTAATAATCGGTGTAATTCTAAGTATTATATCTGGCGCAATTTATGCAAAAACAGGCTGAAAATACTTATATAAAAACTAATTAGATAACACATACAGTGTGTTATCTTTTATTTTTAACAATTATCAAAAAAACACCCCTTACGAAGTGTTTTAAAATTTAATTATTAAACATGTCTTTTTAAATTGAAGTAAGTTTTTTCGCCATCAAATTTTGATGTTTCACCTAATTCTTCTTCAATTTCTAATAGACGGTTGTATTTAGCAATACGGTCTGTTCTTGACATAGAACCTGTTTTAATTTGTCCTGTGTTTAAAGCTACAGCTAAATCAGCGATTGTTGTATCTTCTGTTTCTCCTGAACGGTGTGAAACAACACACGTAAATCCTGCTTTATGAGCTAATTCCATTGTATCTAATGTTTCAGATAAAGAACCAATTTGGTTTAATTTAATTAAAATTGAGTTAATTACATCTTTTTTAATAGCCTCTGCTAAAATAGCTTTATTTGTAACAGTTAAGTCGTCGCCAACAATTTGTAATCTATCTCCTAATCTTTGTTTCATTAATTTAAATCCATCTCAATCTGATTCATCTAAACCATCTTCAATAGAAATAATTGGATATTTATTTACTAATTTTTCATAGTAATCTACCATTTCTTCTGTAGTGTATTCTAATTTAACACCTTCTAAGTGTTCAAATCCCACACGTTTTTCTTCAATAGCAGCTTTTAGTTTTTTAAATACGTATTTTTTAGCTTCTTTATCATAAAATTCACTTGAAGCAGGGTCCATAGCAATAGCAACTGCATTTTCACCTTTTGTAGCAGGAACTAAACCTGACATTTTAATAGCCTCAACCATAAAGTCTAAAACTTCTTCATGTGATTTTAAATTAGGTGCATATCCACCTTCATCACCAACAGTTGTGCCATGACCAGCTTTTTTAAGTAATTTACCTAAATTGTGAAATACTTTGTTAGCCATTTGTAAAGATTCCCTTAATGATTTTGCACCAACTGGCATAATCATAAATTCTTGCATATCAACAGTATTTGATGAGTGCGCTCCACCATTCATAACATTTAACATAGGGACAGGAAGTGTTCTAGCATTTGCACCACCTAAGTATTTGTAAAGTGGTAATCCACTTTCAGCAGCAGCAGCATGAGCAACAGCTAATGAAACACCAAGAATAGCGTTAGCACCTAAGTTTGTTTTATTTTTTGTACCATCAAGTTTGATCATAGCTTCATCAATAGCTCTTTGATCTGAAACTTCATATCCGATTAATTCTGGTGCAATAACTTCATTAACATTAACAACAGCTTGCATTACACCTTTTCCACCAAATCAATTATCTTTGTATTGTGGAAATTTTTCATCTCTTAATTCACAAGCTTCTCTTGAACCAGTACTTGCCCCTGAAGGAACCATGGCTTTACCAACAAAACCTAAGTCAGTAACAACTTTAACAGCAACTGTAGGATTACCTCTTGAATCTAAAACTTCTCTAGCTTTAATTTCAATAATTTGTGACATATTTTCTCCTTTTATATAATTTATATCTTTATATTATATTAATTTTATTAAAAATTAATGTGAGAAAATAAAAAATAAACACCGCGATGTCTATTTAAAATCCTCTATTCAAATTAATTTTTAAATTATTGTTTCTAATTTTTTGCCTAATTTTTTCATAAATAACATCATTAGCATCAAGGCATTTTCTACATAAAGCTTGACATTCTTTAATCAAAGTATCATAGTCATTATTTTTTTCAAAATGTTTGCCCCTACCAACAATTTTATATTTCGATGTATTAAGTATTTTCTTATAAAGACGAATTATCATATTTGATTCTTCATTTTCTTCAATATTATTTTTAGTAAAAAACAAAGTTAACATTTGAGACAAGTCTCCATAAGCTCCAAGCAAATTATATTTTTCTAAACCATTTAAAAGTTCTATATAGTTATCATAAATATTAATTTTTTGTTTATTTGATGAAATAATTAATTTGTTTTTGTTAATTTCATAATAATAATGCTGAATTTCATTAGCTTTATTAAATAATAAAATCATACTTCTAATATCACTTATTGAATATTTAAAAAGTTCTTCTTCTAAAGTGCAAAGAACAGCATCTCCTTTTAAATGTTTTCATTTTTTATTAACATTAATTTCACGATTAACAAACCCTAAAATGCTTGCTAATCTTCCATCATGTTGTAATGCTTTATCTCTAAGCTCTCTATTAATAAAAGATGGCAAAATTGATTTTATTGAATTGTTTTGCGATAAAAATGAATGCTTAAATTTAACGAAATAATTATCCTTCTCTATATCCTTAAAATTATCTAATGCTATTTGAATTTTATCAGGAATCATATTCTCTGCACTAATAACAACATCCTCTTTATCAAATATTTTTCTAAATACAGAATTCTCATATTCATTAGATCATGCATAAAAACAAAATTTCTTATTAAATTCTTTCCAATTTGTAACTTTTAACTGATTAAATATAATTTGTTCTAATTCAAATAACATTGATTCTGCTCAATTATTAGAGTTCATTTTATCATAAGGTATCATTTTAGATACAATAGTTCATTCATTATCTCCATTTTTATATGCTAGTGAAAACATATATGGCACATTTACATAAAAAGATGAAATACCTTCAAAATCAATCAATATAGGGATTAATTTATTATTTTTATTCATATTTCAAATTATATTTAGTTGATTATAAATGCAATAAAAAAATACAATATGCCGATACAAATAAGAGCAAAATCTTTAAGCAAGAAAATTTAAATGATTTATTAAAGTCAATTGACTTTAATAATTTTTATTTAAAATTAAATAAAAAAACAGGCCTGGACCCGCTTTTTAGTAAATTATTTTTTACCTTCGTACATACGTTTGAATCTTTCAACTCTACCTGTTGCTTTATTTTTAGTTCTATCTCCTGTATAAACTGGATGACATCCTGAACAAACGTCAATTGTAATTTTTGATTTTGAACTACCAAATGTAAATTCTTTTCCACATGTTGAACATTTTGTTTCAACTGAGAAATATTTTGGGTGAATATCTTTTTTCATAACTTATTTCCTATTTGTTGTAGTACTCAACAATTAATGCTTCATTAATATCTTTATGTAGTTCTTTACGTTCTGGTAGACGATCAAATGTAATTTTAAATTCTTTTACTGTCAATCAGTCTGAAGCTTTTCTTTGTTCAATTGATTCTAAAATTTGTACATTTTTTCTTGAAGCTTCTTTCAATTCAATAACATCGCCTAGTTGAACATTAATTGAAGGGATGTTTGCTTTTTTACCATTTAATAAGAAATGACCATGTGTTACAAGTTGTCTTGCTTGTCTTCTTGTTTGTGCTAAACCAGCACGATAAATAATGTTATCAAATCTTGCTTCTAACATTTGTAAGAAGTTTGTACCAGCAATACCTGATAATTTACTACTTTTATCAAATGTTTTTCTAAATTGTTTTTCTGTTAATCCATATGTAAATTTAAGTTTTTGTTTTTCATACATATGTAGACCGTAGTCTGAAAGTTTTGTTCTTTTTTGTCCATGTTGACCAGGAGCGTATTCTCTTTTTCTACCTTTAGCAAATTCTTTTCCGCTTTCAAGGATTGAAAAACCATAACGTCTTGATTTTTTAAATACAGGACCTCTATATCTTGACATATTGTTTCCTTTCTATGCATAAAAGGGATTAATTCTTTAAACATATTTAAAGTTTAATGATTTCAATTATCAGCTTCTCTACTTTCAACTCTTTACAAACTTTAAATCACTTTTAAATATTAATCTGCTGTATATGCTTTATAATTTTACCAAATGGTAATAAAAATTTTTTATTTTATTATATAAAGAGGTATTAATGAATAAAACAATATTAATTAGATATGGCGAATTAGTTCTAAAAAGAAAAAATCGTAAACATTTTATAAAAATACTAAAAGAAAATATTGAAAATCAGTTAAAAACAAAGGTAAATGCTCAATTTGACAGAATGTACATTGACTATTCTAAAAAAAATTTAGATGGCCTAAAATATATTTTTGGAATTAGTTCTTATTCAGTAGTGACATTATTGGAAATGAATATAGATTTAGTCAAGAATCATATTTTAAAAATTATTCAGGAAAAAAGCAATGTTCAAACTTTTAAAATTTCATCAAAAAGAAATAATAAATCATTTGAATATAATTCAATGCAAATCAATAATATGCTTGGTAAATTTGTTCTTACAAATTCAAATTGAAAAGTCGATGTTCATAATCCAGATATTCAAATTAATATTGAAGTAAGAAGAGAAAGCATTGCTGTATTTGAAAATTCTATTCAAGCATTAGGAGGTCTACCAGTTGGAGTTTCAGGAAAAGTTTTGTGTCTTTTATCCGGAGGTATAGACTCTCCTGTGGCCGCTTTCAAGCTTATAAAAAGAGGGTTAAAAGTTGATTTTTTAAGTTTTATTACTCCACCTCAAACTGATGAAAAAACTGTTGACAAAATGATGAGAGTTATTAAATTATTAAATAGATATCAACCTCAAGCTAAATATTACTTAGCAAACTATTCTGCATTAATGAACTATATAGGCTTAGTTTCAAATCAAGCTTATAAAATTAATTTAATGAGAAGAAGCTTTTACAGAATCGCCGAACAAATTTGTAAAAAAGATAAATATTTAGCAATTGCTAATGGTGATAATATTGGTCAAGTAGCAAGTCAAACCCTTGAATCAATTAATGTAATTAGAAATGTATGTTCATTTCCAATATTTAGTCCTTTATTAACTAATGATAAAATAGAGACAATTAATATTGCAAAGGAAATAGGAACATATGATATTTCCATTGAAAAAGCCAATGAAACATGTGAGCTTTTTGCACCTGAAAAACCAATAATCAAACCAACGCTATTTGAAGCTCAAAAACTAGAAGAAGAACTTTCAATGCTCAATGATCTTGAAAAATCATTATTAGAAAATGACATTGAAATTTTAAAAATAACAGATAAATAGAATAAAATTAATACTAAGGAGATAACATGGTTATTACAAAAGAAATAATAAAAGATAAAATGTTACTTAAAGGAACATTTGATTCACAAGAAAAAGAAAAATTAATTGACAAGTTTGGAAGTATTACTGAATATATTTCAGAAAATGAAGCATATATTTTTTTAGGTGATAAACAAAAATTTACAATAGAATCATTAACAAACATAGTAAATATTATTGTGAAAAACAAAATTAGAAACTTTCAAATTGATGTTAAAAGTTTTACAACAAAAGAAATTTGTCCTACAACTGTAGCAGCAATTTTTATTGAAGCTAATGCATATAATGAAGAAATTTGAAACTTAAAAACAAAAAAACAAGATGCATCAAATCATTCATTACTTATTAATACAGATTTAGATGAAGAAAAAATTAATGAAGTTAAAATTATTGCAAAACAAGTTAAGTTTGCAAGAAATTTACAAATTATGACCCCTAATATTTTGAATTCAGAAGTTATGGCTGATGAAATCGTTAAGCAAGTAACTGATTTAAAAGTAAAAAATTTAACTGTTAAAGTATTAAATAAAAAAGAAATAGAAAAAGAAAAAATGGGGCTGCTTCTTTCTGTTAATAAAGGAAGTATGTATGAGCCTAGAGTAGTTGTATTAGAGTATAAAGGGAATCCAGATTCTAATGAAAAAATGGTTTTCGTAGGCAAAGGTATAACATTTGATTCAGGCGGTTATTCTTTAAAACCTAGCAGAAGTATGTTAGGCATGAAGTTTGATATGTCTGGAGCGGCAATAGTTGCTTCCGCAGTTATGGCAATATCTCAATTACAACCTAAAGCTAACGTTTCAGCCGTTTTATGTATTACAGATAATAGAGTTAATGGTGATGCATCTCTTCCTGATTCAGTATGAACATCAATGAATGGAAAAACTGTAGAAATTAATAATACTGATGCTGAAGGAAGACTTGTTATGGCAGATGGCATTACATATGCTATAAGACGCTTAAATGCCACAAAAGTTCTTGATGTTGCCACATTAACAGGAGCAATTTTATCAGCTTTTGGTCATACATATACAGGAATTTGAAGTACAAGCGATCAAACATGAATTGAAATTAAAGAAGCAGCAAAAAGCGCAAACGAATTAATTTGAAGAATGCCCTTTAATGATGCATTTGCAAAAAATATTAAAAATTCTCAAGTTGCCGATTTAATTAATACTGATTTAAGCGGCATGGGCGGATCATGTTCTGCAGCAATGTTTCTTAAAGAGTTTGCACAAGATGTTAATTTCACCCATTGTGATATTGCAGGTACAGCAGAACAAAATGGAGTACCCACCGGAGTTTTAATTAAAACACTTACAAAAATGTTTGTTAAATAAAACAGAAAATCAGCCAAATTGCTGATTTTTGTTTTATTTATTTGTGTTTATATATATAATTATAAAGCCACAGAAATAGTTAAGGCATAACCTGGTCAGGATGGAAACATAGCAGCCATATTGTTGTTAACTATGTTCTGTGGTCTTTTTTATAATTTTTTTATTTTTAATTTATTTTCAGCATATTCAATTAAGTATTCATTTTCTGAAATAATTTTTCCTTCAATAATATTTAAAGCAATAAAGCTTTCAATATTATTTTGAATATATCTTTTTATTGGTCTTGCACCAAATTCAGAATCAAACCCTTCTTGTGCTACATGCATTATTACTTTAGGCGCAAAATTAATTACTATATTATTATTTTCTTTTATTCTTGTAGAAAGTTTTTTTAATTCTAGTTCAACAATTTTTTCTATTTCAGCATGATTTAATTTATTGAATGGAATAATTTCATCAATACGATTTAAAAATTCAGGTCTAAAAAATTTTGAAAGAATTTTTCTCAATTCTAAAACAGTTAATTTTGAATTAAGAATTTCATAACTACCTATATTTGTAGTCATAATTACAATTAAATTACGACAATTAATAACTCTACCCTTTGCATCTGTAAATTGACCATTATCTAAAACTTGAAGTAATATATTAAGAACATCAGGATGTGCCTTTTCAATTTCATCAAGCAACAAAACAGTATATGGTCTTTTTCTTATTTTTTCAGCAACCTGTCCACCTTCATCAAAACCAACATACCCTGGAGGACTTCCTATAAATTTAGAAACACTATGTTTTTCCATAAATTCAGACATATCAATTCTTATAATATGTTTTTCTGAATCAAATAGCATATTTGCCAAATTTTTAGCAAGTTCAGTTTTACCAACGCCAGTTGAACCCATAAACATAAACGAAGCAAATGGGCGATTTGGATCATTTATGTTGGCTTTTGCCCGCATTACAGCATCTGAAACCTTATTAATAGCTTCTTTTTGGCCTATAACCATTTTGTTTAAACTTTCTTTAAGTTCTAAATATTTTTCTTTTTCTTCTTTTAAAAGTTTTGCAACAGGAATATTTGTTCACTTAGCAACAATTTGAGCTATTTCTTCTTCAGTAACATTTATTTTAACTAAATTTTCATATTTTTTTTGTTCTAAAGATAATTTTTCTATTTTTCGCTCAGTTTCAGGAATTAAAAAGTTTTGTATTTTACCCGCTTGTTCATATTCGCCATTATTAATATATAAATCTTTATAATATTTGTAATTTTCTAATTGTTTTACTAATTTAGCATTTTCTTCAAGTATTGATTTTTCTTTTTCTCATTTTGAAGTAATTTCTTCTATTTTTTTATTTTGTAATGCTATTTTTTCTTCCAGTTCTTTTAATCTATCGCTTTTAGTTTTATCATTTTTAATAGCATGATGTTCCATTTTTAAATGAACGCTTTCAAGTTTTGCTTTATCAAGTTCTTCTGGCTGATAATTCATTTCAGTTTTAAGTGTCGCGGCAGCCTCATCAATTAAATCTATAGCTTTATCTGGTAAATAGCGATCAGTAATATATCTATTGCTCAATTTAACTGCTGCTACCAATGCATTATCATCAATTTTTACTTTATGAAAAGCTTCAAAACGTTTTTTTATACCTCTTAAAATTGTTATCGCACCTTCAACAGAAGGTTCATTTACAGTGATTGGTTGCATTCTTCTTTCTAGTGCTGAATCTTTTTCAATATATTTTCTATATTCATTATATGTTGTAGCCCCTATTAAGTGAAGTTGCCCTCTAGCCATTAGTGGTTTTAATATATTAGCAGCATCTAAACCACCATCTGAAGATCTACCAGCACCAACTAAAGTATGTATTTCATCAATAAATATTATTATATTTCCATTAGAACTTTCAATTTCTTTAAGCACTTGCTTTAATCTTTCTTCAAATTGGCCTTGATAACTAGCTCCAGCAATAAGCGAAGCTATTTCAAGTTCATAAACAATTTTATTTTTTAAGTTTTCAGGAACATTTCCCGTAGTAATTTTTTGTGCCAAACCCTCAACAATCGCTGTTTTACCAACACCTGGCTCTCCAACAAGAACAGGGTTATTTTTTGTTTTTCTTGATAAAATACGAATCATTCTTCGGATTTCATCATCTCTATTTATTACAGGCTCAAGCTTATTTTCAATAGCAAGTTGAGTTAAGTTTCTTCCAAATTTATCTAAAACAGATTTTTGCTCTTTTTTATTTTTATTATTTAAAATATTATCAAAGTTGTAGTCCATAACCACCTCCTTAATTATATTTTAGCACTCTAATGATTAAAGTGCTAAATTTATCTAAAAATCTTTTAGGGAATATTGCATTAAATAAAGATACAAACAAAGTGTTAAACACGAACAAAAAAAATGTCACTATAAAATTTATTTTACACCACAGCAACTTGCTGTAGTGTTTTTCGCCACAAATTACTTTAAATTCTCTCATTGTTGTATTAATTTACGAAATTTCTTATAACTTTTTTAAGTTCTTTTAATGTCATCTTGCTTATTTTAATTCTATTTAAATATTCTGATTTTAGAATCGAAAATTAATATTTAATCTTATGATTATCAAGTGAATTACTCACTCTTGAAAGTGATATTTCACCATTATTATTTCTTATTTTATCAATATACACTTTGTTTGTATATTGAAACCTATGATTAGAATGGATGATGAATTTTTCATTTTTTGTTATTTTTAACAAATCATTAACATTATCTAAAACAAAATTTAAATCATTATTAGTTTTATAACTTATAATTGCAGACAAGAAAACATGATTTTATTTAGAATCCCTTGTTCCTTCAATATAAGTGACATCAGTTGCATAAATGTTTCGATTTTGATTATCGTTGTAATCTCTGTTTACAATGTTCTCAAATTTAGCAGTTGTATCTTTATTTTCGCGTTTTTTGCGTTTTCGTTTAATCTCGCATTTTAAACATAAACGGCTCATATCGCGACCTAAAGTACGTAAATTTATATAAATATTGTGCTTTTTAGCAATAAATTGACTTAAACGCACTCTTTTATAAACTTTTTTATGTGAAGCAAATGCATTTATGAGAATGTTGTAATATTCTTTAGTTTTCACAACATTTTCTAACTTTTTTCATCTAAATAGTGTTCTTTTAGAAACATTAAATAGCTTTGCTAATTCATTTATTGATAGTTTTCCTTTATATTCTTTTACTATTAACTTCTTTTGTTCTTTAGTAAAAGTGACATTTTCTTCAAGAATTGAAAGTAACTTATCAACTTTAGTAGAGTTCATTTCTTTCCAGGTGCTCTACTACCTGGTCTTCTATTTATGACCCGCTTACCTTCAACTAATAAATCTTACATTCCTTTACTATAATATGAAATAATCATTTTGGTAAGGTGGCGTTTTTGATAAAAGCTAATTTGTGCAAGATATTAATAGCTACCTTTATAGCTCTTTTCATTCCCAATTGCTCATACTCTTTAAAAATAATTTCATTCTCTTCTTTAATAAAGTGTCTAGACATTTTGCTCTCCTATAACATACAGGTAACACAAAAAAGACACTCTATACAAGAGTGCCATTTTTTGTCCTAGTCTAACTTGTGCTTTTTTTAATTTAATTTAAAAGCCTAAAAACAGAAATATTAAATGCCCTTTCTTTTTATTTTAATTTTAATGTAAACTTCATATGCTAAATAAACATTACTAAATGCATTTTTATTTTTAATAATTAATTTAAGAAAAAATAACCAAAATTCTTAAATTTTTTTCTTTTCAAAATTTTCTTTTTCTTTTCATATTTATTAATGGATAAAAAATTTTAATATCCAAAAACACAAATATGCAACCATATTATTTATTTTATATTTTATAGTTTTTTTAATTTAATTAAAAAAAAGCACAAAGCAAAAAATATAAAAATAACAATAATTAAAATTGAATGTAATTTTAATTATAGATTTAAGTTTTTTATTATTTATTCACAAACATTTAATACTTAAAATTACATTTATATATCAAAAAGCAGCATTTTAAAAATAACCACTTTTTATTTTTAAAATTTTTGATTAATTTTAATAGCCCTTTTATTAAAGTATTAATTATTTTATAAGGAGTAAAAATGTCAAACAATATTAAATTAAATAATATAATTAAAATAACAGAAAAAGAATATAAAGAAATTATTAAAAAGTATATTAAAGGCGATAAATATAAAGTAAATTTTGTTCTTCTTGGTCAAGCTATATGCACTATTTATAATAAAGAAAAGCAAAAACAAATAAAGCCCGAAAAAGGAGATGAAATGACTAGAGAAGAATTTATGAAATATCAAAATCAGCTTATAAATACAATAAAAGCAAATCAAATAGAAACTGTCAAAATGTTTGAAAAAGTTGAAAAACAGCGCCAAGCAGACAAAATTGAACTTCAAAATCAATTTACAAACATGTTAAAAGTATACCGTGAAGAAACTGCCAAAATGTTTGAAAAAGCTGAAAAACAGCGCCAAGCAGACAAAATCGAACTTCAAAATCAATTTACAAACATGTTAAAAGCATACCGCGAAGAAACTGCCAAAATGTTTGAAAAAGCTGAAAAACAGCGCCAAGCAGACAAAATCGAACTTCAAAATCAATTTACAAACATGTTAAAAGCATACCGCGAAGAAACTGCCCAAATGTTTGAAAAAGCTGAAAAACAGCGCCAAGCAGACAAAATCGAACTTCAAAATCAATTTACAAACATGTTAAAAGCATACCGCGAAGAAACTGCCCAAATGTTTGAAAAAGTTGAAAAACAGCGTCAAAAAGATAAAGCAGAAGCCGAAAGACAACGTTTAGCTGATAAGTTAGAATTTGAAGAAAAACTTAATAAAATGGAACAAAAATGAGATCAAAAATTCGATTCATTAACTAGTTTGATTAAAAATAATCATGTTGAGATTACTAACAGATTAGACAAAATTGAAGCCGATGTTGAAATGCTAAAATCATTTCACAAAGAAGACATTTTGAATTATAAAAATATTAAGTAATTATAAAATGCAAATTAAAACATAAAATAACATCTATTTAAATCTCATAGATGTTATTTTTTATTTTTATGAAGTCATAATTAAAATTTGTTTTAAAAATAAAAAAATATTAAAATTATTAAATTATAAATTTTTAATTTAAAAAATGTGTCTTATAGTTTCTTATTTAAATGGTTTTATTTATTAAAAACAAAGCAACCTAAAATTTTATTAATTATAAAAAATTTAATAAGAATAAACGTCTTAGGATTAAAGTAAAAATATAATTTACCCTCAAATTAAAAAAGGTAATAAATTTTGTCATTTTAGTTTAACATAACTTGCACTTTTTTATTATTTATCTTGCTCAAATTTATAATTGCTTATTTGAGCGTAAACTGATTTGTCATTCACATATTCCATGTATTTATTTTTATTTTTTATTGTTCATAAAATAATTGGCAGTCCAACATTTTTATATTTTTCTTTATTTTTATCATATAAAACTATTCAAGGATTTATATAATGGCAAATTTCTTTAATTTCAATTAACGGTACTTTTTTAAATTGTGTTTCGGTTCAAAATAAGTAAGCCAATAAATATTTATTGCTTAGCTTTCTCATATTTCTTAGTGATTGAAAATTAAATGAAGAAAAAATAATTTTTTCAAAATATTTTTGACCATACTTTTTTGATAAAGCATGAAGTTTTTCTTCAATACCTAGATATTTTTTTTGATCAGTTTTAATTTCAACATTAATTACTGTATAAAGATCTAAATATTTATCTAAAAATTCTTCTAGAGTCATAATTTCTTGTTTTCTAGTATTTAATTTGAAAAATTTAGAGTGATCATCTTTTTTAAGATCTGCTAATGTAGAAAATTCAATTTCTTTATTAGTTAAAGCAGTTCTATTTGTGGTTTCATCATGAATAATAACTAACTTTTTATCTTTTGTTAAGTGAACATCAAGTTCTACACCATCAAAAGCAAAATTATAAGCAGTTTGAAATGCTAAATCAGTATTTTCGGGAGCTATCCCAGAATATCCTCTATGTGCTAATATTAATTGTTTATTATGCATTTTCTAATGTTCTCCATCTATGATTTATTTTACCTAATTTTTTTAATTCTTTTACATTTGAAATATAAACAATAAGAGCTGCCAACAAACCTATTAGTGCAATACCTAAACAAATTAATAAAATAATTTGATAACCTAAAACAGATGTGTTTTTTTCATTAATTTCTGTATAGTGTTTTCCTACAGCTGCAGTAATCTGATATAGTCAAGCATCGGTTGAAAAACCAATAAATGAAAGCACCCCAATACTTGATGCATACGTATTTTTTTCAAGATGAATTTCGCCAATTTGTGTATATCTTAATGTAACCATTATTCATGAAAGAACACCAGTCATAATAAATAAAATAGCACACAATACCACTACTCAAATTTTTGAAATTTTATTTGTTGGAGCGGCAAATCCTAATAAAATTAAAGCACCAACAACAAAAATGCCAATTGCGGTTGTAATAATTAAAAATAAAATATATGATTTAAATTTATCAGCCCACTTGCCAACAAATGTAGACACTAATGTTCTCAAAGCATATGTTCTAATTCCGCCTAAAATCGTAACTAAAATCATAGGAGCAAGAAAAGCATTTTGCATTAATTGAACTAAATAATATGCAAACACGCTTTGAAATGTATACATACCCATTAAAAATATTGAAAGAGCTCAAAGTTTTCAGTTTTTCATTGCTTTAAAAATTTCAATAATATTTTTTTTAACTTTAAGTTTTGATAATTTCTCTTTAGATTTTTCCAAAGGTTTTTCTGGAACTAAAAAAAGAACTAAAAATGAGGTAAGAATTAAGAATGCAGCAATTAAGAAGGCATACACAGCAAAAGGTAATGCTTTTAGTTCTGTATTTGCTACAGCAGGTGATCACAATGTTGTAATTAATATACCAGTTAAAAATACAAATATCAATCCCACTACGCCATTAGCTGTACCCTGAATACCATATGCTAATCCTTGATTTTCTTTAGTTGTTTGTTGTGAAACCAACTTTCAAAGTGGCGTTCAAAACACTAAGGTTGTGCTTATACCCCACAGCGATCATATAATTGCATATTGTACAAACAATGCTTGTTGCGTAAGTTTAGGATTGTGTGATTCTAAAATAATAATACCAAATCAAATTGTTAACAATCCGGTAGTAAAAACGGCAGACCATAAAAGCCATTTAGAGCTAAATTTATTAGCAAGAAAGCCACCGGGCAATTGAGTAATTAAAGTAATATAACCAATAATAGAAGTTAAAGTTGCTACTTGATCTTCAGTGATATTTAAATATAAATGCAAGTTTGGAATTATATTTTTAATATAATATGGAGCCGCAATAACAAAAACATCAGCAGCAGCTAATATAATTAGAGCAATAATTTGTCTAATAGTTAATCCATGCAATGACAATTTCTTCATTTTTTTCCTTTTTATAATACAAAAACAAAATTAACAATCAAAATGTAAAATACTTTTAATTATTTTTACTTTTTATTAATTAATTTTAATAACAACATAATATAAGCAAAATTAACTATTATTATCATAAAAAAAGTTCATATTTTCAATTGAAATAATTATTTTACACTTAACAAATATTATTATTTGTAGACAATTTATTCTAAATTAGTTGCAAATTTACTGAATTGATAATAAAGTATATTTAGTTATTAATTAATTTTGCTATTAAGTTTTTTAAACGTCTACATTTTAATTATTGTATAAAGCTTAAACTTTCAATGATAAGAATTTTATATTGTGAAAAATTTGGAAATTTTTGTTATATACAAAGATACAAGTAAATTAAATTGTGATATTAAAACACATTAAATTAAAAATATTTAAAAGAAAAACTACCATAATTTGGTAGCCGTACTTAATAGGTAAAAGTATATTCTCTCAAATTAGTATCTATATTGTAATTTATTTGGATTTTAAGAATATTTCCTTCTAATTTTTCTTTTAATAAATTTGATCATTCAATAATTATGATTTTATCACCAAAAAAATCTTCGAATTCTTCAAGAGAACCTTTAAAGTTATATAAATCAATATGAATAAATTTATCATATACCTTTATATAATTAAAACTAGGCGAATTAACAACTTTTTTTTCATCCAATAATTTTGCTATATATTTAATAAAAGTTGTTTTCCCCGCCCCCAACTCACCATCTAACAAAATAAATTTAAAATCATTATTAATAATTTTATCTACAATTTTTTTAATTTGAGCATTATTGGAGAAATCTAAAGATGAAATAATTTTTAGTTTCATTATTTACCAAATCTAAAATGACAAATATCACCATCTTGCATAATATATGTTTTGCCTTCAAGGCGCATTTTTCCGGCATTTTTAGCACCAATTTCACCATTATTTTCGATAAAATCTTGATATGAAATAACTTCTGCTTTAATAAATTTATTTTGAAAATCTGTATGAATAATACCTGCGCATTCTGGAGCATTCATGCCATCTTTATATACTCAAGCGCGCACCTCAATTTTTCCTGCTGTAAAATAAGTTTTTAAACCTAAAATATCAAAAGTCATTTTAGCAAGTTTGTTTAAACTAGTATCTTGAAGATTATACATTTCAAGAAATTCTTCTCTGCTTTCATCATCAACTTGAGATATTTCATTTTCAGCTAAAATAGAAATAGGTAATAAAGGCGCTTCTTTTAAAAATATTTTTAGCTGTTTATAATATTTATTATTTTCAAAATCATTTATTGAATCAGAATCAATATTTGCTACATAAATCATAGGTTTTGAAGTTAAAAATTGATATTTTTTTAAAATATTTTCTTCATTAATAACATCAGGATGATTATAAATTAATTGACCATTTTCAAGTATTTTTTGTATTTTATAAAATAAATTTAATTCTAATACGGCTTCCTTATCACCACTTTTTGCCTTTTTATTAATTTTTGCTATCATACTTTCAATTGAATTTAAATCAGCTAAAATCAATTCTTCATTTATAACTTGAACATCAAAAACGGGGTCAATTTTATTATTAACATGCATAATATCTTTATTTTCAAAGCAGCGAACAACATGAACAATGGCATTAACTTCCCTAATATTTCCCAAAAATTTATTGCCAAGCCCTTCGCCTTTTGAAGCCCCTTTTACTAATCCGGCAATATCAACAAAATCAAATGTGGCATATTGAATTTTATCAGGCTTAACAATTTCAGCCAATTTTTGAATTCTTTCATCTTCTAGTTTTACTGTGCTAATATTTGGTTCAATAGTAGTGAATGCGTAATTTCTCGATTCAACCATTTTTTTTGTTAATGCCGTAAATAAACAACTTTTGCCTACATTAGGAAGACCTACAATTCCTGCTTTTAATGCCATAATTTCTCCTTATAATTTTATTATTTTTTAATTATATAAAAAAAGTTAAAAACTTAATTGATTTGTAACACCGTTTTAAATTATTTATTTTATCTTTTATAAAATATTTTATTAATTTAAATAATAAAAGTATAAATAAAAAATCACCCAAAGGCAATTTTCTATTTATAGTATTCTTATTTAAGAATTTTTGTTACTGTACCAGCACCAACAGTTCTACCACCTTCACGGATTGAGAACTTTGTACCTTCTTCAACAGCAATAGGAGCAATCAATTCAACAGTTAAGTCTACGTTGTCACCAGGCATAACCATTTCACGTCCCCCTTGAAATTTAACTCCACCTGTTACATCAGTTGTTCTGAAATAGAATTGTGGTTTGTAGTTTTGGAAGAAAGGTGTGTGACGTCCCCCTTCTTCTTTTTTAAGTGCATAAATAGCAGCTTCAAATGTTGTGTGAGGAATAATTGATTTAGGTTTTGCTAAAACTTGTCCACGTTCAATATCATCACGGTTAACACCTCTTAATAATAATCCAGCGTTATCTCCAGCGATAGCTTGTTTAAGGTTTTTACGGAACATTTCAATTCCTGTAACAACAGTTTTTTTAGTTGGTTTTAAACCAACAATTTCAACTTCTTCATTTAAGTTTAAAACGCCACGTTCAACTCTACCTGTAGCAACAGTTCCACGTCCTGTAATTGTGAAAACGTCTTCAACAGCTAGTAAGAATGGTTTGTCCATTTCTTTAACTGGTGTATCAATTCATGAGTCAACTGCATCCATAAGTTCCATAACTTTTTCTTCATATGCAGGGTCTCCGTTAAGAGCTTTAAGAGCTGAACCTTGAATAATAGGTGTATTTTTACCATCAAATCCATATTCTGTCAATAAGTCTCTAATTTCTTCTTCAACTAATAAAATCATTTCTTCATCTTGAAGCATGTCTACTTTGTTTAAGAAAACAACCATTTTAGGAACTCCAACTTGTTTTGAAAGCAAGATGTGTTCTCTTGTTTGAGGCATTGGCCCATCTGTTGCAGCAACAACTAAGATACCACCATCCATTTGTGCAGCACCTGTAATCATGTTTTTAACATAGTCAGCGTGACCAGGACAGTCTACGTGTGCGTAGTGTCTTTTTTCTGTTTCATATTCGATGTGTGATGTATTAATTGTAATTCCACGTGCTTTTTCTTCAGGGGCATTATCAATTGAAGCATAGTCTTTGGCTTCTGATAATCCTTTTTTTGCTAATACTGTAGCAATAGCAGCTGTTAATGTTGTTTTTCCGTGGTCAACGTGACCAATTGTCCCAATATTAACGTGCTCTTTACTACGGTCAAAATCTATTTTTGCCATTTTATTTCCTTTCATTAAAAATAATGTTTGTATGTTTTAACGCGTTAAACCATCCAAAGTATAGCCTTTCAACTATATCCTGTCCATTGCTTTTATTTTATTTGTCTTTATATATTTTAACAAAAAAAACATTTTACGAAAAAATAATTGAAGAACGACCAAATCTCAGAACAATAAAAAAAGAAAAGAAACTTGAAATTTACTTCTTTATTTCTTTTCTAAATTACTGTTAAGCTTTTTCAATTCATCTAAAATTAGTTCATTTGTGGTAGGCTTTGCTGGTTCAACAGTTACATTTTTTTCTTTAATAATTTTTTGTTTTATTTTAAAAATTATTGTTTTTATAAATATATAACTAGTTAAAAGCAAAAAAAGAAATAGAAAAACAATAACAAATGTTAAAAGCGCCGAAAAGAATTTTCCCCAATGCACCCCATTAAGTGTTCACTCTTCCAATCCCTTTGTATTACCAATTATTTTTAAAATATACTCCATTAAAACATCATTTGAAAGTGATTTAATAACTGCTCCAAATACAGAACCAATTAACAAACCAACAGCTAATATTAGCATATTTCCTTTTGATATAATCGCCTTAGCTTCCCTAAATGATTTTTTTAATAATGGCTTTATTTTAACTTTATCTTTTTCTTTATTATTCATAAATTTATTATATATAAAAACAACAATTATTTAAATAGTTAAAAATCATTAAATAGTTAAATTATTTTTTTAACATTCAAAAGTATATGTTTTATTAAAAGTTTTTTCATTAATTAATAATGAAATATAAATGTTTATTTTTCTTGCTGATATATTTTCAACTTGTCATCTAACTTTGGCATCACTGACGTTTAATCTAGTTATTAAATCTTTAATAAAATTACTTGAAAAATCTTTATCAAAATAAGGAGTTTCATTAATAGAATCATAACGAATTTCATTATAATAATCCGACAATTCTATTCTTGGAAATAAATTCTCGTGAGTATAAACTCTTTGTTCCAGCTCAATATTAGTTTCAATATTTTTTTCTTTAGAAATAACACAACTTACAGCAATAAAAGGAAAGGAAAAAAGCAAAGACGAAAACAATATTTTTAAGCATTTATTCTTTATCATTTTTCTTTTCCTCTAATATAATTTTTGAATCATTTTTCATTGAGCTTTCAAAACTTATTAAACTTTTTTCAATAAAAATTGATTTCTGTTTAAGGCAATTCATAGTAATTCTATTATTAGTTATTGCATCAATTTCTTTTTTTTGAATTTCATATAAATTATTTAAAAAATTTGGATTTTTAATATCATTATTTTCTGTAGTTTTTAATTTGATAATACCATTATATTTATCTAATAAAGGTTTATCAATTTTTATTTTGTAATAAACATTAATATTTTTAAAAATATCGACATCAAAATTAAGTGTAGGTGTTAATGCACCTGAAAAACTATATGGAATAATATAACCATTTTTACCATCTAATGTTTCAACTGTAGTTTTTAAATTATAATCATATTTTGTGCTTTTGTAACTACCAATTTCAATTCAATTTTCAGCACTAATTCGCTGCGTCATATCCTTTAAATTTGCTAGTTCACTATTAATTAAAAAATTTGTTAACATATTTGGTTTAGTTAATAATTTATATTTTAAAAAGCTATTTGAATTTTCATTATTTGTATATATAGAAAATCATTCTGTATTATTTGTTAAAGCATTTTCAATTGAAAAAGAAGGCGCGATATTTACTACACTATATCCAAAATCTTTAGTTGGATATGAATAATAATCCATAAAATAATATAAATAAATTTTAATAGTTTTAATAACTTTTACTTTTAATTCATGAGTAGTATCAATTTGAAAATCCTTTTTATAGTTGTTCATTCTAGATTCATTTATAACGCTAAAACTACTGCGCTCTTTTTTATTATTAGATTCTAGATCATATATTTGTACAACTAATTCAGACACTTTATCTCATTTATTAAAATCAAGCTTATCTTGAGTTATTCTATATGTGCCTCATCCTTCTAGCGAATCATGTTGTTTTAATTTAATATTCTGCTCTTCAAACGTTTTTGTTCTATTAATAAAAACTTTTATACCAAAGTTGTGATCTACTATTTTTTTATAGCGATCTATAATAAGCATATCAATATAAAATTCTCTTGTTTTAGGATTAATTTCTATATTGAAATACTCATTTTTATCCATTCCTTTACTATCAATTCTACCTGTAAACTCTTCTACCAACTCAGGCGATTTTTCAACTTTTTCAACTACTGCATAGTTTGCAATCATTTAAAATCCAAACATACAGTTAATAAATTCATCAACTGCCTGATGTTTTCTTTTATAATAAGTTGTTTTAGAAAAATACATATCTTTTCAATCTTTTTTACTATTTTGATTAATGTAATCATTATAGATGATTAAATAAGATGTAGGGCTTAACAAGTTTAACACTTGATCAAATATTGATAAGAATTTGACATTTTTTATTTCAGATAAATGCTTTTTAAGTTCAATTACTGAAAAACGATCAGAATTCTTTTTAATGATCATTGTGCCATAACGTCGATACATTTGGCATGCATCTTTTATTAGCTTTTGTTTTTCTGCAAATGTTAGTTTGCCAGTTACATTCATTTTATACCTCCATAAGCAAATAGCTAAAGAAAACTGAAAAAATTATAAAAATAAAAAAAATTACTACTTTTATTGAGTTTTTCTCAATCAAGTAGCAGTTTTAGTAACTTTTTGCAAAAATTACTCTTTTTTTAGTGTAGTTTCCAGTTATAATGCAAGGCTTAAGATTATGAATTTTTTGTTTAATTTTAACACATCTTGCTGAAGCACCAGTTTCATTTTGAATCTGTTCTTCGATTATTTCATCACCATCAAAAGGAGCAGAAACAAAATATCCTTGCGCAATTTTTTCTTTAAATTCATTATATGTATTAACACAAACAATTTTTTTATTTAATCTTTCAGCGGCTTTATTGTATAAATTTTTATTAATTTTTTCCATTAGTTTGTTAAAAAAAGCGACATTTATTTCATTAAAATTTACAATACTTTTTTCAAGAGTATCTCTTCTTACTACTGTAATAGTTTCATTTTCAAGATCTTTAGGACCAATTTCAATTCTTATTGGCGTCCCCTCAATTTCGCTTTGCGAACTTTTAAAGCCAGGTTGTTTATCGCTATCATCTAATCTTACCCTAAACTTTGAAGAAAGTTGATTATATAATTGTTTAGCCTTTTGAATTACTTGAGGATTTTTGTTGCCAAAAATTGTTAAAATATCAATTTGATTTTTTGCTACATAAGGCGGAATAACAATGCCGCGATCATCACCATGATTCATAATTATTGCTCCAATAAGTCTTGTTGAAGTTCCTCATGAAGTTTGATATACATATTCAAATTGATTTTCTTTATTTTTAAATTTTATATCATATGGTTTTGAAAAATTTTGTGCTAAATAATGACTTGTAGCACATTGTAATGCGCGACCATTTTTTGTCATAACCTCAATTGTATATGTTGAACATGCTCCAGCAAACTTTTCTCTAGGAGTTTTTTTACCAGCAATAGAAGGAATGGCTAAGTAATCTTTAAGAAATTTTTCATAAATGAATAACATTTTCCTTGTTAATTTTCTTGCTTCAAGAGGATCGGCATGAACCGTATGCCCTTCTTGTCATAAAAATTCTGAATTTCTTAAAAATGGTGTAGTAGTTTTTTCTCATCTAATAACATTTGTTCATTGATTAAAAATTAAAGGTAATTCGTTATTTTTATCAATATCTCTTTTAAATAACTCAGCAAAAATAACTTCTGAAGTCGGTCTAATGTATATATCTTCATATAATGGCTTATTTCCAACTTTTGTAATAGTAGCCAATTCAGGATTGAAGCCTTGAATATGATTCTTTTCTTTAGCAAATTGGCTTTGAGGTATTAACATAGGAAGGTAAACATTGCTTACGCCGTTTTTTTTAAATATATTATCTAAAATAGATTGAATATTTTCCCAAATCCCATATCCATTTGGCTTAAACATTATTGTTCCTTTAACAAGTCCGTAATCTATTAAATTACCATTTTTTACAACATCCACATATCATTTAGCAAAATCTTGATTTTGTGGAGTAATTTTATCTAATTTTTTCATAATATTATTTTATTAAAAAACAATTCAAAAAACTTTAATTATCTTAGATTTTTAAGTTGTTATTAAGTTTTTTATTTTCTTTAATTTTAAAACAAATAGAAAATTCACCTTTTAAAGAAGAGTTTTTTAATTGTTCTAATATTTTCTTAGGGGTACCAAAAAAATGCTTTTCATTAAGTTTTGTTAATTCTTTAACAAGATAAATTTCAACATCGTCATGAAAAACTTCTTCAAAATCTTCAATTGTAGCCATTAGTTTATATGGAGAAATGAAAGCAACATAAATTCCTTTAGATAATAAACTTAATTGATTTTTTCTTTTTCCTGTTTTTGCCTCTAAAAATCCTAAAAATGAATATGTATTTCCAAAAGAAGAATATACAAAAGTTAAAATTGATGCTGATGCACCTGGCAAAATTTCAAATTCATAATTATATTTTTTTACTTCAGATAATAATTTAAAACCAGGATCAGCAATAATAGGCATTCCGGCATCTGATATTAATGCAACATTTTTTCCCTCAGAAAGAAGATTAATTATTCCGCTTGAACTATTTTTTTCATTAAAAATATGATGAGCAATTAAAGGTTTTTTAATATTGTAATGATTTAAAAGTTTAATGCTAGTTCTAGTATCTTCGCAAGCAATATAATCAACCATTTCAAGAACTTCAAGAGCCCTAATTGTTATATCTTTTAGATTGCCTATTGGTGTGGGAACAATATATAATTTATTCATAATAACTCTCCATAATTTCCATTATTAATACTTCTTTTCATACAAAAAAATTTGATGAATACCTTGTTTTTTTATAATCAAAAACTAGTTTATTGATTTTTTCAAATACATTTAAAAAATCAATATTAAAGTTTTTAACTTTACTTAATTTGTTTTTATATTTTTTTCAAAGCACTCCATTTTTTAGCATCACATTTCTTAATAATAAAAGCAATAAATCAATAACAATTTTTCAACTTTTATAGTCTAAGTTTTGCTCCAAATACAACCCTAATTTATATTTATTTTTAGTTGATTCAATAAAAATTTTAATCAGCTCTTTTATTTTTTCTTCATTAAATTTTTTTAAAAAAGCAGCAATTTGTTCTTTATTTTGATATATTTCTAAAACTATTAAAGCAATATTAGAATCAATATCCTTAATTAAAAGCTGTTCTTCTTCTTTAGAAATAAAATCAGGTATTTTAATCTTTATTCCTCTTGATTGGATTGTTTTTGGTAATAACTCAAGATTTCTAGTGCTGATTAAAATACGCGAAAAAGCAGGCGGCTCTTCAATTAATTTTAAAGTATAACCAATAGCCTCTTTACTCATTAAATCAAAGTCTTTTATAAAAATGTATTTATAGCTTCCTTCTTTTTCCATTAAATATAGTTTTTGAAATGACTCAGTTAAGTATGCCTTATCTCCCGTATTAATTTCAGAATATTCATTAGGAAAATTTATAAGTGAAACCGAATTATTAAAAACCTGATCATAACTCAATTTTTTAATATTATCATTACTTAATTGATTGTAAAAATATAACATTCATTTTTCAATATCGACTTGTTTTGTAGAATAAAAAATATAGCAGTGACTTACTTGACCACTAGCAATTATTTTATCAAGTGTATTTTTAACATTGTTCATGTAACTCCAATAATTGTTGGAATTTAGGATGTTTTACAATAGCTTTAAAACAAGAATCAACAACATCTTTAAGTGAAGCCGAAGCATCTATTACTTGAATACGTTCGGGGTTATCTTTAATTACAATATTATATCCATGAATTAAACGTTTATAAAATTCTTCTTTTTCATAGTCCATTCTATTTAATTCTTTTTTATCTACCTTAAATTTTCTTTCGCGAGAAAGCTCAAATGATAAATTAAAATATAGTGTAAGATCAGGAATTGTATTTTCAATAGTTAAATCAGTTAATTTTTTAACCCTATCATATCCAAGCCCTCTTCCAAAACCTTGATAAACATAAAAAGAATCTATATAACGATCACAAATAATCAATCTATTATTTTTTAAAGCAGGCCAAATAGTCCCATCAAGATGAATTCTTCTTGCTGCTGAGTATAATATAGCTTCAGTTCAGTCAGACATATCAGTATTACCATCAAGAATAATTTCCCGAATTTTTTCAGCAGACGGCGAAGAAAAACCTCCAGGTTCTCTAGTAAAAATAGGACGCAATTTAGGATATTCGGATAGTATTTTTTTAAACAATAATCTACCAACAGTAGATTTCCCGCTTCCATCTATTCCTTCTAGAGTTACAAACATTTTTCCTCCAAATCTAATTGAATTTATTAGTATCCAACTTTGTATAATGTTAATTTTTATATTATATATATTTATTATTAAATATTAATAATTAAAATGTTTTAAAAACTAGTCTTTTATATAATTGTAATTATGAAAAATATATTTGATATTGAATTAAAAGAAAAGGCAAATCCTAGGGCAGTATTACAAAAGATTTATAATCTTGGTGAACATTTAAATATTAATTTTAGTAATTATGATTTTACTAAATTTTTTTATTACTCTAATCGTGAAACAAATACTCTTTATTGTAAAGTAAAAATGAAACAAATGATGAAAGCCAATGACTATATTAAGCTTTTTAGCTTATTTATTAAAAAAGATAAAACTCTTTTTGATGATGAGTTTGGAAATTATACTAAATTTGAAATGGATGAATTAAACTATACAACAGAAAATTTTAAATATATTTTTATAACAATATTAAAAGCGTTTTTAATTGATTTAAGAATTGATTACCACCTTTCAATAATTAAAAAGTTAAATTCTAATCTCAACATTACTTTTGAAGGAAAAGTAATGTTTGATTTAAATCCTAATGAGTTTGAATCGCTTCATAATGTTGAAAATATAATTTGTAAAAAGTTTGCAAATTTAGGATTTGCAAACTTAAGTTTTGATTATTACAAACTTAAAGATTCATTTGAATTAGAAAAAGAAAGAATTAAAGAAAGAGCATTAGCAATTAAAAATGGTGTTGTTGCTGAATTAGTAGAAAATACACAACAAAGTAACAATCGTAATGAATGGCAAAAAAAATATACATTTTCAAATTTAACTAATAAAGTTGAAGAAATGAGTTTGAAAGATATTCGTGAATATGATCCCTCTCGTCCCCCAATAAGAGTTAAATTTAATGCAGTAGTTTTTTCTGTTGAAGAAAAGCCGGCCTCTGGAAGACTATCAGCTAGAAAAATAGTTAAAGTTGCAGATTATGAAGAAGCAGCTATTCTTGATTTTTGAGCTTCACAAAATAATAAATTTCCCACACCAGTTGAAAACATTATTGAAGGTGGAACGTATACTTTTATTGGTCAATTAGTATTAAATAGATACGGATCTGATTTTTGAAAAATCAATGTGAAGGAAGTTTATGATGCACCCGATCTTTATCCGTTAGTATCAGGACAAGAAAAAAGAATAGAATGGCACACACAATCAACAATGTCTACTATGGATGGAATACGGGATGCAGATATTCTTTGTAAAGAATCTGAAAGAAAAGGAATTGTTGGAATGGCATTACTTGATTCTGATAGCGTGCAAGGGTTTCCAGCCTTTTTTCTTCAAAAAACAAAGAATCCAGAATATAAAAAAATTTATGGTACTTCACTTTCAATATCTTCAAGAAACATTGATTTTTTAGTAGATTATACTGGTAATGATAAAAATTTAATTGATTATGAATTTGTTGTATTTGACTTGGAAACAACAATGTTAGCACCAATTTTAGGTGAAATTATTGAATTTGGTGCGACTGTTGTAAAGAATGGAATTATTAAAGAAAGACACCAATTTTTCTTAAAAAACTCTTCTCCCTTAAGTAGTTTTACACAAGAATTAACTAATATAACTCCACAAATGTTAGCTAATGCAGCCTCACAAAAAGAAGGACTAACTAAGATTGCTTCAATAATAAAAGGAAGAATCTTGGTAGCCCATAATGCCAAATTTGACTCTTCATATTTAAAAGAAAAATTTGCTCAATTTGATATACCTTACGAACCATATGATTGTTTTGACTCTATTGAAGTTGTTAAATATTTAGATAAAACTCTTAATAAATTTTCACTTGAAGCAGTTGCAAAAAAATATGGGGTTGAGTATGATTCTACAGTAGCTCATAGAGCTGATTATGATGCTGAAGTATTAACTCATGTTTGAGAAAGAGCAATGCAAATTGCAAGAGAAAAAAATATGAAAAAGCTTAGTGATTTTTTAAATATTGAAAAAGAATTAAGAGTAAAGCATGATGCGAGATCAATTAAACAAATATCATTAGTAGCAAAAAATCAAGTTGGCCTTAAACATCTTTATGAATATATTTCAAAAGTTAATATTGATATGATTGATGAAAAAAATTTCAATACACCAATTATATTTGAAGATGAAATTAAATATGAAGGACTTTTAAGAGGAAGCGGCACATTAAAAAGTCCATTATATGAAGCATTATTTCATGGTACATACCAAGATGTAATAGAAGAAATTAAAAAGTGCGATTATATAGAAATCGTTCCTCCTCATGATTTGGTTCATTTAGATATTGATGAAAAAACAATTCACTTTGCTTTAAATATTTTAATAAAAGAAGCCAAAAAACTTAATAAAATTGTAGTTGCTGTTTCTGATGCGCGATATTCACATTCATTTGAACACAAGTTTCATAAAGTAATAATTCATTCACAAGGTATTGGCGGAAATACTCATTATTTATTTGATTTTAGAAAATTAAGATCATCAAGTGACTATTTTAATTTAGAAGCAATGCCTCAACAGTTTTTGATGACAACAGAACAAATGAAAAATGCATTTAAATTTTTAGATAATAGTCAATTGATACAAGAAATTGTTGTAGATAATACTTTTTTACTTGCAAAGGAAATAGAGTATCTTGAAATTGTTAAAACAGAATTACTTGCTCCTAAGTTTGATGATTCAGACATAAAACTTAAAGAATATGTTTATAAAAGAGCGCACGAACTTTATGGCGATATATTACCTGAAGAAATAGAAAAAAGAATTAAACAAGAAATTGAACCAATTATTGAGCATGGATTTTCTGTTATTTATTGAATTTCTAGATCATTAGTAAAATCTACAAATGAAGCAGGTTATATTGTTGGAAGTAGAGGGAGTGTTGGTTCTTCAATAGTGGCTACGCTTTGCGGAATTACAGATATAAATCCTCTTAAACCACATTATAGATGTGTAAAATGTAAGCATTTTGAATTTAATACAGACAATAGATATGAAAATGGTTTTGATCTTCCAAACAAAAATTGCCCTAAATGCAATATAAAAATGGTTGCAGATGGTCATAATATTGCTTTTGAAACATTTTTAGGGTTCAATGCTGAGAAAGTGCCAGATATTGACCTTAATTTTCCACCCGATTTCCAAAAACAAGTTCATTTAAAAGTGAAGGAAATATTTGGCGAGTATCATACATTTAGAGCGGGAACTATTTCAAAAATTCAAGATAAAACGGCAATAAATAAAGTTTTTAAAATTTTTGGAAAAGATGTTTCGAGAGAATGAATTGAATATTTTGCCAAAAATATTTCTGGTGTAAAACAAACAACTGGTCAACATGCTGGAGGAATTATTATTATTCCTAAGGATAAAGATATAACTGATTTTACGCCTGTTAATTATCCTGCTTCTGAAAAAAACGAATGAAAAACAACTCATTTTGAATATAAGGCGTTGCATGACTCTATCCTTAAATTAGATTTACTAGGACACGATGATCCTACTGCTATAAAAATGATTGAAGAACTAACACAAAAAAGTGTTAAGGAAATTCCATTTAATGATCCTGATGTAATTTCTTTATTTAGATCAGCTGAAAAATTAAATATTAATGAAGCAACAATTCTTGGCGAAACAACTGGTGCTATGGGTCTGCCTGAATATGGTACAGAACTTGTTAGAAGCATGTTAAGGGAAACGCAACCACGTTCATTTGCTGATTTAATTCGTGTTTCAGGGCTTAGTCATGGAACCAATGTCTATCAAAATAATGCTCAAGATCTTATGCAAAAAAAAGGTTATAAACTTAGCCAAACTATTGCCTGTCGTGATGATATAATGGACTTTTTAGTTACTAAAAATGTTGATAAATTACAAGCATTTAGAATTATGGAAAATGTAAGAAAAGGTAAAGGTCTTTCAAGCGATGATGAAATTCTTTTAAAAAAACACGGTATAAATCAGGATTATATTGATAGTATGAATAAAATTGAATATATGTTTCCTAAAGCACATGCAGCAGCATATTCAATGATGGCATACTGAATTGCTTATACTAAGTTATATGATCCATTAGTTCATTATGCAACTTATTATACTTCAAGATTTAAGGGTGACAAACTTGATATTAACGCTCTTGCTCTTGGAAAGGTCGGTATTAAAAAAGCTATTGCTTCTCTTGAAGCACTTTATGAAAATAAACCTGGAAGATGGGATTCTAAAGATAAAAAAAGTAAAACAGGTTTAGAAATAGGATATGAATTATATTGTCGTGGTTATAAAGTTGAAAAAGTTTCGATTAAAAAATCTAATGCAACAGAATGAAAAATTGACAGAGAAAATAAATCAATTATTCCACCATTTTCAGCAGTAGAAGGATGTGGTGAAAAAGTGGCCGTTTCAATTGTAGAAGCAAGAGATAAAGCACCATTTATATCAATTCAAGATGTTTTAGATCGTAGTTCCATGGGTAAAGATGTTAAGGAAAGAATCCTAGAATTAGGAGGATTTGAAGATTTACCAGCCACAAACCAAAGAAAATTATTTAACTTTTTCTAGAAAGGAAATTATGACATTTGCACACAGTATAAAAAATGAAATAATGACAACATCCTATTCTAAAACGCAGCTTGACTCTCTTTTGAATGGTTTTATAATTTCAAATGGAATTTTACAGGACAAAAATATTATTTTAAAATTTAATAATTCAGACATAAGAAAATTTATTCTTAAAATTTTTAGCGACAGAAATATTGATTTTGCTAAAGTTGCTAATACAAAAAGCATTATTATAAATACAAAGAATTATGACTTTTCAATAAATTATGAAGATAATTCACAATTTTTTGCGGGCATTTTCCTTTCTTCTGGATCTGTTAACAAGTTAGAAACTAGTGCCTATCATCTCCAAATTGGCGCAAGAGAAGAAAAATTTATAGACATAATACAAAAAACATTAAATTCTTATGAAAATTTTAAGTTTAAATTTATTAAACAAAAAGATTGATATATTATTTATATTAAAAAAATTGAATCAATTTGTGACTTTTTAAGAGCAATTCAAGCCATAAATTCTTATTTATTGCTTGAAAATGTTAGAATTAATAGAGATTATAATAATAATTTAAATAGATTAGGTAATTTTGATGTTACAAATTTAAATAAAACAATAAAAGCTTTTGAGGATTTTAAAAATATGTTTTTGTTAGTTAAAGAAAAAAAACAATTAAAGCAATTTTCCCAATCACAACGCGTTTATTTTAAAGAAAGAATGAAACACCCTGAATATTCATTAAGTGAACTTTCAATTTTGCTTTTAGAAAAAGGTATTGATATTACAAAGGGTGGAATTAATCACTGAAATAAAAAACTAAAAACTGTTTTTGAACAGTTATCAACAAATCAAAAATAATCCCAGAAAGGAGATTTTATGAAATTAAATAATAACAAATTTTCAAATATTGAAACTATTGTTGAAAAAAACGAAGAGTATGAAAAAATGAGAGGTGAACAAGGCGGAATACTTAAATCAAGAAATATTTTATTTGGCAGTTTAATTTGAGTTACATTAGGTCTTGTATTTGCAATTATATTTTCATATTTACAATTTAAACTTGATATTGTTTCAAATATTGTAATTGCTGCCGGGCCGACAGGAAGAATGATTTTAATAGGCTCACTTATTGCTAGCATTATATTTATCTTTATAGGATCATGATTTGTGTATTCAATGCCTGTATGATTAGTATTTATATACTATATAGTAACTACATTAGTATTTGGTACATCTATAGGGTGAATGGCCGCCCTTTATGCACAAGAATGATTAAATGGATATTCAGAATTTATTTTATTACTTTTAATTCCAGCGGGAACAGTGTTATTAATGGGCATAATAGGATATTTTAAGATATTTAATTTTGAAAAATTATGACCAGTAATAACTTTATTATTAATTACTATTTTAATTACATCTCTTACTGCTTATTTTTTAACAAGTAGTTGATTATTTACAATTTTAGGTGGAGCGGGATATTTATTTTATTCTTTAATAATAGGATTACAAATTTATAGAATTAAAACTATGCAAGAAAATTATTTTGCTTTACAATTTCTTAGTTCTGCAGAATATTTCAAAATTACATTAATTTTAGGAACATCATTATTAATTTCAATATTTGAATTATTTAGATATTTTTTCTTATTACTTTCAATATTAAAAAACTAAAACAAAAAAACGAGTTACGCTCGTTTCTAAAATGGAATATCAAACACAAATGTATTGCCTAAAACTTGTGATATGACATGGCGCTTTTTTTATAGAGCGTCTTTTAGTTTGCTTTAATATAACTCATATTAATTATTTTGAGGAAATTTTAATAGATATTTCTTTAATATTATTTTTTGTTTTATCCTTTAAAACAAGTCTACCAAATTTATGTTTGTTTTTTAATCAATCATAAAGGTTTATGCCTTTATTATTTTTGCCATAAAAATTTCATAAGTAAATATCGTATGAGTAACCATCATATACTATTGCATTTTCTTTTGATTCCTGAATATAACATCTATCTTTTTTTTCAAATAATATTTTAAATCTATTATTATTATTTTGTCCATTTCCATTATATTTAAATTGATAATATGGACCATAGTCATCTACACAAAAAAAATCATTTAAGTTTTCTAGTGTACCATTCGTTTTAGATCATTTATAAATTTTTCAATTTCCGTCAGTTTTATATGGATTATCTGGATAAAATTTAAATGTATAAGTTGTTCCAACTTTTAAATCTTCTTCAAGCTCTTTAGCTGCATTTTTTCTGTCTTTATCATCTTTAATAGCTTTATAAGCTGTATATCCCAAACCCGAAAATGTTGCTAGTCCAACAACACCATATAAAATAGTAAAAATAGCTGTGCAATTTCTTGAAAAGAAGCCAAATAAACTACTAAATAATGGGTTGCTGGCTTTTGTTGTCACATGAGCCATAACGTCAGGAACCCGTAATAGAGCATCAATTTTATGTGTTATATGTTCTTGATTTTCTTGTATTTTTTCATCAAATAATTTCAATTTATTATTTTCTATATAAATATCTTCAACTTTATTTTTAACTAAAAATTTTTCTTTAATTTTTATATTTTTTTGTTTTGCTTTAAAATTTTGACTATTTTGATATTTAACACTTAATAAAAATGGGCTTAATGATGTAAAAGTTAATAGCAAAGTAGTAAAAATTTTAAAAGAATTCTTACTTATTGTATTGTTCATTTTAATTTCCTTAATTTAATAATTATATATCTAAACATAAAAAACAGTATTATTCGTATTATTTATAGTAACAAAATAAAATTACATTTTTCTTATAAAATTATCGCGCTTAAAATAAATTTTTTACAATTTTAATATTTTATAGAATAAAATAAAAAAATTAACATCCGTAATTTATGGATGTTTTTTATTTGGAAAAAATAATGCTTAAAAATATAACAAAAGTAAATATGGCAAAATTTTTTATAAGTCAACAACAAATGGCTGAAAGCAGATTTAAAAATTTTTTACAGTTATAGGCCTGAGTTTTACGTTATAATTTTATGTTAGCAATAGCTATAGCAAAACAAATTATTTTATAATATAATTTTTATTAATGAAAAATAACTTTATTTTAAATAGCAAAAGAAAATTAAAACCAGTTAATAAAGAAATTGATACTAGTGTTCCATATTAATTATGAAATGCCCAAATGAAAAAGAAAGAAGAAAATTTGTTAAGATGTATTCTGAGTTAATAAAAGAAATGGGAAACCTCTAAAAAAAGAAAGCAGTTAAAATAGAAATTAGTCAATTTGCTGCATTAAAACTATTTTGTGTAACTCGCTAGACAATTAGGAAATTGAGAAAAAGAACAACAAAAATTACGACAAATTATCCCAAAAATAAGTTAAATAATATTATAAAGAAGCATTTTTAAAAATAAAAGTCTTTATGGTAAAGTGTGTTTAAGTGCATTTATTGCTAAAAAGTAAAATATTTTTATCAATTATTGCACTTTAAAGCGCATTTTAAACTGGCTTGATCTTAAATGTAAGATAAGAACAAAGAAAAAACAACATGAATTAAAAGATACAATTGTTAAAATTCCAAACATTGTAAACAGAGATTACAATGATAATCGAAATCGAAACATTTATGCAACTGATGTTACTTGTATTGAAGGAACAAAAGATTCTAAACAAAATCATGTTTTCTTATTTACAATTATGAGCCATAAAACTAAACAAATTATTAGTTGGAAACGCTTAACTAATAATGATTTAAATTTTATTTTAGATAATGTTAACGGACAAAGTGCATATTAATAAAATAAGAAATAATACTTGTTAAAAATAACAAAAAATAAAAAAAATTTATCATCCATTTTGATCATAGGTTTCAATATACAAATGGTGAAATATTGTTTTCAAGAGCAAGTAATTCATTTGATAATCGCAAGATTGAATATTGATTCTCAATTCAAAATTATAATATTTAAACAGAATTGAAATAAGCAAGATGACATTAAAAAACTAAAAAAAGTTATAAGAAATTTCGCAAATTGATACAACGATGAGAGAATTCAAAGTAATTTAAAATGAAAAACACAACAGCCAGTTGCTTCAATGCAAAATAAATTTTACGGTGACATTTTTGTATACATTAGTTTTTTTTATTTAAATTATTAAAAACATTTGCCAAAAATTTGTATATTGTTTTTCTCATATTTTTCTCATAAATTATTAACAAAACAGTGTTAATAAAAAATGTTAATAACTTTAAAAATTTAGAAAAAAGCTAAATTTTCATGCTTATATTTATCATTTTTTAGTTTTTTCATATTTTAAATGTTGATAACTTAGAAAATTGAAAATCATCTTAAAATAATTTTCAAAAAGTCTTTTGTCTCTTGTTTTCGACTGCTATAATACTTATACATTAATTTAAATTAGGAGAGTTATGGGGACGGAAATTAAGATAGTTTCAGGTTATGATCAAGACTATAATTTTAACTTGAAACATATTGAAAAACTATATAAACCCATTTTAGGTGATAGTTTTTATCTTTATAAATATTTAACAAATGGTATTAAATTGAATTATTTTAATATTGAAGAAATATTTGGTTTTTTAAATATTAATCAAACTCAATTTGATGAACAAAGAAAACTCCTTGAAGCCGTAAACCTAATTGAAACTCATTTAAATAAAGAAAATAATCAATTAATATTTATAATTAATATTCCTCTTAATAATGAAAGATTTTTTAAAAATAAATTATTAATGAATGTTTTACTTAAAAAAACCTCTGCTGAATATGTGCAAAAAATTAAAGAAGAATTTTTAAATAATAAAACAGCTGATATAAGTGCTAAATTTAGTGAAATTACAGTTTCTTTTGATGATATATTTGGTAATTTATTATTAAATAATCAAAATCAAAAAGAAGTTATAAAAACGGACGCAAATATTAATTTAAGAAATAGAATTATTCCTCTTAACAATACTAAGTTTACTAATATTCAATCTAAAATTACTGACCCTAGATTAGTAGATAATTTATATTACAAAATTCTTAATGATGATGCAATTTCTTTTTATTCTTATCTTATTAAATCAGCTGGTAATATTGTGTATAATGAGGCTGTGCAAAAAAGAATTACAAACTTGGTGGTTTATTTAAATAAAATTGGTTTAGAAAATAAAGTTATTAATCTTTTATTTAATTATGCTTTTTCATCAAATAAAAAAATTTATGATGTATATATTAAAAAGATTGCTAATAATTTAGTAGAAAAAAACATTATAGATTTTGAGTCAGTCGAAGAGCATTTAAAAGATGCATTTAAATCAAAACATCGAAGTGAATATGGATTTGAGCAAGAAACTTCAAAAGCACAATATATTCAAATTACTTCAAATATAACAAATAAAGATATTAAAATTGCTGAAATGCCTATTCCAAAAAAACAGCAAGTAAAAAAACAAGAAAATAAACTATATAATTTTTAAAAGAGATACGTCTCTTTTTTCTTTAACAAAGAGGGAAATATGAATAGTAAAAAATTATTTGAATACTATATAAATAAAAACAAAATTAAAAAAATTGGAAATTGAAATAACGACAAATTTTTAAAATATGACAATATTTTAGATTATAAAGATTTTTATAAAAAAGCTCCAAGTTCTATAAAGTTATCTCAAAATAATAATCCAACTAATAGTGTTTATCAAGTTTAATTTATGCATTTGCTGACGGTAATAGTGATGGCATAGGTGATTTTATCGGACTTAAATCTAAAATTAATTATTTTAAAAAGCTTGGTATTGATCAAATTTTACTTTCACCAATTCATTCTTCAAGCTCTTATCATTCTTATGATGTAATTAACTATTGCGATATTGCGCCACAATATGGTACATTAGAAGATTTTATTGCTTTTTTAAATGAAGCACATAAAAACGGAATTAAAGTTTATTTAGATATGATTTTTAATCATACTTCTTATGAACATCCATGATTTCAAAAGGCTTTAGCAGGCGAAGAAAAATATCGACAATTTTATAGATTTAACGATGATAATCAAAATTATGGAGATTTAAAAAGTAATAGTAAAGTTATTTCTAATTTATATAAAAATATACCTAATAAAATTATGAATAATGATAAATACATAGGTAGATTTTGAGAAGGGATGCCTGATCTTAATTTAGATAATTTTCAAGTGATTGAACAACTTATTGAAGTTCAAAAATATTGAACTAAAATAGGAGTTGATGGATTTAGATATGATGCTATTAGTGAATATTATATTTCTGTTGGTGAAACCTGTAAAAATGTGAAAGAAGCTGAGTTTTTTTATTTACTTAGACAAGCTAGCGAAGAAGTTAGAAAAGAAATGGGTTGAAATAATGATATTTTTATGGTTGGCGAATGATTACAAAGCTATTATCGAGGGCTAAAATATCATAAATTTGAAGATAAATATGCTATTTCTACTATTTATGATGGTATGAGAGCTTTTTATAAAAATCCAATTTTTGAATTTAATTGAGTTGAAATTAGAGATATGCTTCAAATTCACAATCAAAGTAGTTCAATATTTGAATATATGAATCTTCTTAATAATCATGATACTGAAAGATGATTGCAAGTTTATAAAAAGTATCTCGAAAATAATAAAAAGAATTTTAATTTTCAATGAAAAATAGATAAAAAAATGATAGAAAATTTTAAGAACGCTCTTACTTATTTAATGTTTTCTCCAGGAAAATCAATAATATATCACGGTGATGAATTAGGATATCATTCTTCTCAAGAATTTTTTCAAGATCCTGGTTTTAGAGAGCCAATTAATTGAGAAAATGAAGAAGAAAATTGTGTTTTAATTGAGATAAAAGATAAGAAGCGTGAATCATATGTATATTTAAATGTTTCTAAAGATATGGGAACTGTTGAACAACAAATTAATGATGAAAAATCAATTTTTAATCATTTGGTTTTTCTTAATAATTTAAGAAAAAAATTCACATTTATTGGTTCTAGTTCATGAAAAACTGTTGAAAATCCAGAACTAATAATCGATTTAATTAAGCCGTCATATTGAGATCTTAGAAATATTATTGTTAGATGTAATGAACAAAAAACAAAATTTATTGTTGCAGCTTATACTTCTGCAGCAAATCCTAGTTTAAAATTCAAATTTAAAGAAGAATGATTTAAATATAAAATTATTCATAAATATAAAGTGACAAATAGATCAAAAATCTTTAGTGCTAATTCAAATGGATCAAGAATAATTTTTGAAGTTGTACCAAGATAATTTATTTAAAAATAAAAAATTAATATAAAATTAATAAGAAAAAGTTTTCATTTCTTGGTTTTAATTTAAAAAATTAATGCTAGGATTTGAATGTAACACAAGGAGAAAAAAATGATTTCTAAAGAATTAACTAGTGAACTTGTTAAAAAATATGGTAAAAATGAAAAAGATTCAGGATCAACAAAAGTACAAATCGCACTTTTAACACATGATATTGAATCATTAAAATCACACTTCAAAAATAATCCAAAAGATAACCACTCAAAAAGAGGTTTTATGGCTAAAATTAGCAAGCGTAAAACATTATTATCATATTTAAAAGCTAAAGATTTTCAAGGTTACTTGAACCTTATCGCTGACTTAAAAATCAGAAAATAATTGGTTAAAAAAACAGCTCATGCTGTTTTTTTTATTTACTTTTTTACTTTTTTTGAGCTACATAAAAAATACAATTATATGAAATTTCTTTAACTCAATCAGGTTCAAGTTCATCATTTCTAATGAACGATTCATTAAGAGTAAGATTATAATTTTCTAACAATGTTTTAACATTTTGCTGTGAATAAAATCTATTTTTGATTTCTTCGCCATATTCTTGTTTTATTAAAACTTTTTTGTTACTTAATAAATCAATTTCATCTACTTTAATTTCCTCTTTTCAGAATTTTGTATATTGTTCTGAAGAAAACATATTATGTAATGTAAATATAAATTTGCCTTGTTTTTTTAATAAAAATTCAATGTTTTTTATTGTTCTTTTTACATCTTTAGCTTTAATAATATTTGATAAACCATTAAATGAAAACAAGATTAAATCATATTTTTTATCTCTTATTTCTTGACATTTATTTAGTTTTTTACTAATATCAAATTCAAGAAAATTGATATTAGTAAAGGTATTATTTTTTTGTAAAAATTTAATGTAATTTTTATTAATATCAATTGCATCAATTTCGGCATTAGGATAAAGTTTTTGCAAAGCAAAAGTGGTTCTGCCCATTCCACAACCAAGATCTAAAATCTTAATTTCTTTTTCTTTATCAGGAAATTGTTTTTTTAAAACTTTTGCTTCTGAAACTCATAAACCTTTTTTAGAAGTCGTAGCATAACTTTTTGTAGCTTGAGCAGAATCATAATATTTTGAAACATTGTAACGTTTTATAAATATATGTGAAAGGATAATGATAATAGCTAAAATAATAATAAAAATAGAATAAACAAGATATGCATAGTAATAATTTTGCAATTTTAAAACTAATGTTATTAATAAGGTAATTATACTAGGAACAATAATTCTAGCAATCATTGACAAGCCATTTTGTTTTTGATAATATTTTTTAGAAAATAAATGATAAGTTTCACTGTAATAACTAGGTAGCATTAAACTAAAAAGCATTTGTTGAATTGTATTAACTACAATATAATAAATTACTGTTTGTGTTTTATTTACAAATAAATCAATAATAACTCATGTTAAATTTAGCAATACCATTGCTAAAATTAATCAATGATTTTCAACTTTATTCAATCAATTTTTAGTCTTTTTAGCATTATTTAAAGTAATTATGATTATGCTGGCTAGCAATCCTATTCCACTCATGATTATTGTTAAGTAGAATGTTCAACTTTTATAATCAAATTTACTATATTCAAAAAATGGAATTAATCCTGAGTTTTTTGGATATAAGAATATTCCAATAAATATTGAAACAAAAATAACATACATTCAGCTACTAATTGCCGGTTTTGTTTCTGTTTTTTTAGTAACATCCTGTTTAAATTCATAAGGCATTTCTTTTGTTTTTAATGAAAAATATAAAAATCCAGAAATAATAAATGTAGCAATATTAAAGAAAACTAAAATATAAAATTCTAAATAGTTAAATAAAAATAAAGATAAGATAGGTGATAAAAATAAACCAATCCCAATTGAAAGAGAAAAACCTATATTATAGTTTTTCATTTCATTAGAGTTATTAGCAATATAATAAGTGACATTTTTTAAGTGAATAAATCGATATGAATGAATAAATCCAATAATAGTATTAATTGCAACTAATATATAAGAAAATATTGGAACTTGTAAGTTTGGAGCATATGCAAAATACATTCCTATTGGAATAAGCAGAAAAATTGCGCTAATGATATCCGCTAATAATAATGCCTTTTTATCTTTTAATAGGCTTGAAAGTTTGTGAGCAAATCCATAAACAAATAATGTAGGCAATTGTAATAATAAATACATTATGGTAACTAGTCAAAAATCACCAGTAAAACGATAAATATATAATGAACTTGCAAGCTTAAATGCTTCTGAGCCAATTGATGAAATTGAAATAGCTGAAATATACTTGATTAAGTTTTCTTTAAATTGCGATTTAATCATAAAGTTTCCTTTTTATAAAATAATAATAATTAATATTATTATATATTAGTTTATATAACTTTTTATCTATTGCGCTTGAACGCAAATTTATTTCTGAAAATTTAAAATAAATATTAAAAAATTTTAATAAAAATAATTTGTTATTTTTTGCAAAACTTTTTTATGTGCATTTAATTAAAAATTAGCTATTTTAAAAAAAATATTTTTTTGATACACCCGGGAGTAATATAGTGTATACTTAAACAGTTATAATTATAATGAAAGGAAAAAAATGCCAACAATAAACCAATTAGTAAATAGAGGTCGTAGTTTTAAAAGTAAAAAACCTAATGCTCCTGCATTGTCATTTACTTACAACTCTCTAATTAAAAGACCTAAAAAAATGAATTCTCCATTCAAACGTGGAGTGTGTACTCGTGTTGCTACAATGACACCTAAAAAACCTAACTCTGCTTTACGTAGATATGCCCGTGTTAAATTATCAAATGGTATGGAAGTAACAGCATACATTCCAGGAGAAGGACACAATTTACAAGAACACTCAGTAGTTTTAATTCGTGGTGGTCGTGTTAAAGACTTGCCTGGGGTTAGATACCACATTGTTCGTGGAACACAAGACGCTGCAGGTGTTAACAAACGTAAACAATCTCGTAGTTTATATGGTGCAAAAAGAGAAAAATCTAAATAATATCAATAATTATTAATATATAAGGAGAAAAAAATGTCAAGAAAAAGAAGTGCGCCTATAAGATCGGTGCTTGCAGACCCAGTATTTAACTCAGTATTAATTACAAAATTAATTAACACAATTATGTTAGATGGTAAAAAATCAACTGCACAAAAAATTCTATATTCAGCTTTTGAAATAGTAAAAGAAAAAACAAACAAAGATCCAATGGAAGTTTTCAAACAAGCTATTGAAAACATTACACCTCAATTAGAAATTAGAACAAGAAGAATTGGTGGAACAAACTACCAAGTGCCAACAGAAGTAAGTGCTCGTAGAAAACAAACTCTTTCACTAAGATGATTAGTTCAATATGCTAGATTAAGAAACGAAAAAACAATGGATGTTCGTCTTGCTAACGAAATCGTTGACGCTTCAAATAAAATGGGAGGATCAATCAAAAAACGTGAGGATACACACAAAATGGCTGAAGCTAACCGTGCATTCGCTCACTTTAGATGATAATAAAATATGGCTAGAGAATATCAGTTAAAAGATTACCGTAATATCGGTATTATGGCTCACATTGATGCCGGAAAAACTACAACTACAGAACGTATTTTATACCACACTGGTAAAATTCACAAAATTGGTGAAACACATGAAGGTGCTTCACAAATGGACTGAATGGTTCAAGAACAAGAACGTGGAATTACAATTACATCAGCTGCTACAACAGCTTTTTGAAAAGGGAAAAGAATTAATATTATCGATACTCCAGGTCACGTTGACTTTACTGTTGAAGTTGAACGTTCACTTCGTGTATTAGATGGCGCTGTAGCTGTGCTTGATGCTCAATCAGGTGTTGAGCCTCAAACAGAAACTGTTTGAAGGCAAGCCACGAACTATAAAGTTCCTCGTATTATTTTTGTAAATAAAATGGATAAAGCAGGGGCTAACTTTGAAGCTGCTGTTAAATCAGTACATGATAGATTAAATGGAAATGCGGTTGCGGTTGCATGACCAATTGGTGCTGAAAGTAGTTACATAGGGCACATTGACCTAGTTGAACTAAAAGCATATGAATTTGACGGACAAGCAAATGAAGAATTTAAAGAAATTGCAATTCCTGAAGATTTAAAAGAAACAGTTGAAATTAAAAGACAAGAATTAATTGAAGCAGTTGCTTCATTTGATGATGAATTAATGATGAAAGTTCTTGAAGGCGAAGAAGTTTCTGTTGAAGAACTAAAAGCTGCTATAAGAAAAGCTACATTAACAGCTCAATTTTTCCCAGCATTTTGTGGAACAGCTTTTAAGAACAAAGGTGTTAAAGCTATGCTTGATGGTGTTGTAGATTATATGCCTTCACCATTAGATGTTCCCGCTATGACAGCTCACTTAGGTGAAGAAGAAGTTGAAATTACTCCTAGTGATGAAGGAGAATTCACTGCTTTAGCATTTAAAGTGGCTAACGATCCATTCGTAGGTTCATTAACATTTTTTAGAGTTTACTCAGGTGTTTTAAATAAAGGAACATATATTTACAATACAACTAAAGATGTAAAAGAACGTATTGGTCGTGTTTTACAAATGCATGCAAACTCAAGAAATGAAATTGATGAAGTTAGAGCCGGAGATATCGCTGCTGCTGTTGGACTTAAAAATACAACAACAGGTGATACATTAGTGTCTGAAAAAGGTAGAAAATTAGTTCTAGAAAAAATGGCATTCCCAGAACCAGTTATTTCACAAGCTCTTGAACCAGAATCAAAAGCTGCTACAGAAAAACTTTCAATTGGATTACAAAAATTAGCTGCTGAAGATCCTACTTTTAAAACATATACAGATGAAGAAACAGGACAAACAATTATTGCTGGAATGGGTGAGTTGCACCTTGATATTATTGTTGATCGTCTTAAGCGTGAATTCGGTGTTCAAGCTAAAGTTGGGGCACCACAAGTAAGTTACCGTGAAACTATTACAAAACAAGCTGAAGTTGAAGGAAAACATATTAAACAATCTGGTGGACGTGGACAATATGGTCACGTATGAATTAATTTTGAACCAAACCCAGATGGTGGATTTGAATTTGTTGATAAAATTGTTGGTGGTAAAATTCCTAGTCAATACATCAAATCAATTCAAAAAGGTCTTGAAGAAAAAATGGCAGCTGGTATTCTAGCCGGTTATCCAATGATCGATGTTAAAGCTACATTATTTGATGGATCATACCATGATGTCGATTCATCAGAAATGGCATATAAAATTGCTGCTTCTAAAGCTCTTACAAAAGCTAAAGATGCCATTGGTACAATTCTTTTAGAACCTATTATGGATGTTGCCGTAGTTATTCCTGAAGATTACTTTGGAGATGTTATGGGCGACTTGTCTCGTCGTCGTGGACAAATTAAAGAAAATGAAACAAGAAGTGATGGAGCACATGTATTAAAAGCTGACGTTCCATTATCAGAAATGTTTGGATATGCTACTGATTTACGTAGTATGACAGCTGGTCGTGGAAATTACCAAATGCAATTTGATCATTATGAAAGATGTCCAAAAAACATTGCTGATGAAATTATTAAAAAACGTAATATCAAAGATATCGATGATTAATAATTAAACAAAAAACATACTTAAACTTAAAAATTTAAAAATAAAACAAAAACGAGGGTTTTCCTCGTTTTTGTTATTCCATTTTATCTAAAATAATAGTATTTTCAACGGGTTCTTTTTCAATTTTAAATGCTGCTTCTAATTCATTCTCTAGTTTAATATCGATTGGATTTGAAGAGTATAATGTAAAAATTAAATCTCCAGCATTAACTTTTTCATTAGTTTTTTTATTAATTGTAATACCAGCTTCAGGATCAATAACATCTTCTTTTACCATTCTGCCGGCCCCTAGTTTCATTGCAACATTACCAAAAATTAATGAATTAAATATATTCATGTAACCGCCTGATTTAGCTGTAATTTCTTTTTTATATTTAGGTTTTCAAAAATCTGCATCTTTAAGGGCTTCAACATCACCGTGTTGAGCTTCAATAAATTCATAAAATTTATCTAAGGCTTTGCCGTTAGCAATAACTTCTTTTACCATTTTAATAGCAGCAGAATAATCATTAGCAACTTTGGCTTGTACTAACATTGTTGCTGCAGAAGAATAAACTAAATCATTAAAATCTTCAGGCCCATTACCTTTAAGTGTTTCAATTGCTTCAATAACTTCATTTTTATTACCAATTTGTCTACCAATTGGTCTTGACATATTAGTAATTTCAGCACGAACATCAACATTTAATTCTTTACCTATACTAATCATAGTTTTGGCTAATAATCTTGCCGAATCAAGATCTTTCATAAAAGCGCCTTCTCCACATTTAACATCTAAAAGAATTGCATCTGCTCCAGTTGAAAGTTTTTTAGACATAATTGAACTTGCAATTAAAGGTATTGAGTTTACTGTTCCAGTAACATCACGTAATGCATAAATCTTTTTGTCAGCAGGAACAAGTTGTCCTGTTTGACCAATTACAGCAATTTTATGTTTTTGAACTGTTTCAATAAATTCTTTTTCATTTAGTTCAATTTTGAAGCCAGGAATGGTTTCAAGTTTATCAAGAGTTCCACCAGTATGACCTAGCCCTCTTCCTGACATTTTGGCAACAGGCACTCCAAGCGCGGCAACAATCGGTGTTACTGATAAAGTTGTTTTATCTCCTACACCCCCTGTTGAGTGCTTATCTACTTTAATACCAGGAATTATATCTAAATTAATAGTGTCACCTGATTGAATCATTACTTTTGTTAAATGTCCAAGTTCAACAGGATTCATTCCGTTAAACACAACCGCCATTAAAAATGCTGACATTTGATAATCAGGAACGCTACCTTCCACATAGCCGTTAATAAGAAATTCAAGCTCTTTTTGTGAAAGTTCTTGATTTTGAACTTTCTTTATAATTATATCAACTGCTCTCATTATGCTAACTCCAATGCAATTTTCATCATATCATTAAATGAGCTTTGTCTTTCTTCGGCAGTAGTTACTTCATGAGTAATTAAATTATCTGAAATTGTTAATAAACAAGCAGCTTTTTTACCTAATTTTTTAGCATTTGCAAATAATGCAAATGATTCCATTTCAACACAAATTGCTTTAGTAGCATTAATTGTATCTTCAGTGCTTCTTGAGCTATAAAATACATCAGAAGAGTGAACTCTCCCTTGTGTTACAGGAATATTTAATTTCTCAGCTAATTTTAAAATTTTATTATTAAGACTTTTGCTTGGTTTTGTAATATGTGTATTTTTGCCTAAAACCAATTTAGCAAAAGCAGTGCTGTCTGAATAAGCTTCAGTAGCTAAAACAGTTTGATATAGACCTAAATCTTTTTGATATGATCCGGCACTGCCAATTCTAATAATATTTTTTACATCATAAAACTTAAATAATTCATAACTGTAAATACCCATAGAAGGACAACCCATTCCTCCTCCGGCAACAGTAATTTTTTTACCATTGTATTTACCAGTATACATAAGCATATTTCTAACATTGCTTACTAATTTAGGATTTTCTAAGTATGTTTCAGCAATATATTTTGCTCTTAGAGGATCTCCTGGCATTAAAACGGTTTTTGCTATTGAACCTTCTTTTGCGTTTATATGTGGTGTCATTTAATCTCCTTTTTCATAACTTAATTATTATAATACTTTTATTAATATCAATTAATTAATATATTGCGATAAAAAAAATGCCAAAGCATTTAATAAATTGAATTTAATAAATAGGGTACAAAATTACCATTTAAACAATCAGCAATTTCAGTAGCAAATTTCTTAAAATGGGCTGTTTTTTTGTGTTCAAAATAACTATTTTTATCAGCCCATCTATAATTAAAAAAGAATTCATCTTTATCTTTAATTTTTCCATATTCAAGCGATAAATTTAATAATTCTTTTCTGGTTTCTTCTATATAAGCATTGGCAAATTTCATAAATTTTTCAATTTTATCATGTTTTATCTTGTATTTTACAAGTAAAAAATTCATTTTTATCCTTTCAAATAACAACAAATGTTATTTTTAGTTTCATAATTATTTCATAAATATCAAACTTTACAATTAATATAATTTATATCATAATATAATTGTTAGTATAAATTAATTTATAAGGAGTAAATATGAGAAGAATTGAAGTTCAAATTACAGACCCTATTGGACTACATGCTAGACCAGCATCTTTCTTATGTCAAGAAGCTGGCAAATACGAATCTGACATCTTCTTAAAAAAAGATACCACAACAGCTAATCTAAAATCAATTATGAATATTATGTCTCTTGGGATTAAAACGGGTGAAACTGTATTGATTGAAGCAGAAGGTAAGGATGAAGATCAAGCTATTGATGCACTTATCAAAATAATGCAAGAACAAAAAATTATTGATTAATTAAGAATTTGCAAATAAAAACACTAAGCGCATATAGACTAGTTACAACAAAATTTAACATAATATTGTTTTGCATCATAGCAAGCCGCTATGGTGTTTTTAAATTTAAATTTTTTAAATTTTTTCTCTGTTATATTAATTTATATAATTGTTTATACACTTTTTAACTTATAGTAAGTTAAATTTTTATAGTCTAAATGTTTTAATGATTTTAATTTTAAATCAAAAAATTAGAATTCTGTTTCTCTATTATCTAAAGAATTGGCAATTTTTGAAAGCAATACTAACCATTATTTCTTTTAATTATATTTATATATTCAGTGCTACTGTATCTACTGCCATAATCTTAATGAATTATAAACTTATTTCCTTTTTTTACTTTTAATAGGTCATCTACATTTTTTAAAAATAAATTTAAATCATTGCATTTTGAAAGGTTTTAACTGATAATTTGCCTAGTCTTATGACCCTGGGTTTCCAAGTTTGATTAAATTTATAGCAGATATATATTATTTATAATAATATGCTGAATTGCAAGCTGAAGCGCAACACATCTATTTTTATGTAAAATAAATGTGATCGTTCAACTTTTTTCATAGTTTTGGCATAAAAAAAGTGTCCCCATATTTGAAACTTAAATAAATTAAAAAATTATATAACAAAAAATATTATCACTTGATAAAAGAAAAAAGATTTTTTATTTAAAAAGCTCTTGAATATAACTTCTTTATTTGTTCAATTGCCAGAAAAATCAAAAAATCCTTTCAACAATTTCTAAAGAAGAAAAAGAAATTTAAATAAATTTAAATCCTAAAGAGAAATATCAAATGCAACACATACGCGTTTAATATTTTTTTATTTTATCTTTATAATTTGTAACTTCAAAAAAAATTGCTTATAACATGAATAAGGAATAACAAAAAATGTCTCAAAACAAATCGAGACTACCATAAATCAAAATTTTAAATACATTTGAAAACTTTCTTAAAAAATTGAATAACTTATTTTCGATTTTCTAAAGAGAGTGGCTTTTGAGATGATTTTTTACTAAAACTATCACAAGAGCTATTTTTATCAGAAGATCAAAATCATATATAAATACCATAGCTCGCTAATTATTAAATATATAAAGTTATTAATATTACATTTCATATTTAACTTTAAAATAAAATAATAAATATTTTTTATATATATTTAATACTATAATAATAGTTATATTTTGTATTAAGGAGTTATATGAAAAAAATACATTATTTTTTAGTAGGTCTTTCATTAATAATTGTTCCTGGTATAGTAATTTCTTGTAATAGAGAAAATGCAAAAAATATTATAGCAAAAAGTGATTTTAAACAAAACATAAAGCCTAAAGAACAAGAAAAAAAGAAACAACAAGAATTGCCAAAAATTAAAAAATTAGAAGTGGAAAATAAAAAAGAGCAAGATGCTCAAAAAGAGCTAAAAAAGGCTGGTGAAGCAAAAGAAGAAGTGAGACTAGAGGCAGAAAAACAATTTTGAAATGGCTGGTGATATAAAAAAAATGCAGTTAAAATTTCTAATACGCCTAAAAGCCTTACTGATAAAATGAGCAGTAATCCTTGAAAAACTATAGGTGTTGGTATAGGGATAGGTTTTGCAATACAATTTGCTCTTGGGGCCGCAATAGTAATTGGTACAAAAATAACTGGTCAACATCAGGGGGGGTAAATAGTGCAAAATAGTGGTTTTATGAAATTAAAAAAAGTATTATGAATTGGTTTTTTTAGCTCCATAAGCGTGCTACCAACAATTGTAATTTCCTGTCAAAAAATTAAAAATAACCGACAGGAAAGCAAAAAAGAAATTAATAATAAAATCAAAAAATTATCAGTACAGCACCGTTCAGTTAAATTAAAAAACGTTTTTTCTACAACAATAGAAAATGTAAAATTAGAAAATAATGTAAATAAAAATGTTCAGCTTGCAAAAGTTAGTTTAAGTAAAAATAATGAAAGCTTGCATCAAAAAAATACTAAATGAATATCAAATCATCCTTGAATATCATTGGGACTTGCTATATGTTCTACATTTGTTTTTTTACCTTTTGCTTATATATTAATGCTATTTGTTGGCGAAGCTATAAACCCCCCAATTAAACCCCCTAGCTCCTAAAAAATAAAAAATAACAATAAAATTTAACATCTGTCAATACGGATGTTTTTTAGTAATTTTATTAAAAAGTTTATTATGTCGAAATGTTTTACAAAAGAGAAAAATAAAATTATTTTTAAAGCATATTTAAGGAACGGCTATTCAATAGCAATTATATAATTATTAAAATATTATTGCCGGATATAAATTATGTGACAAGCGATAATTTGAAATCGCAAATTAGAAGAATAGAATATTTTTATATTATGATGAAAAAATGTAAGATTTATTAGTATAAGGTAAAAAAGCATTAATAGAAAGTCAACTAAGTTGATTATTCTAAACCCAATTTAGATGAATTTAAAATTAAAGAGTTAGAAAAAAGCAAGTCGTTATTACGAAATTGTAAAGAATAAACCACATAAAATAAAGAAAAATAAATCAATCAAAATAAAAATAATAATGTTATTGAAAATACTAGATATAATTAAACAGACAATTTTTAAATACTTAAAACAAACAAATAAAAATGCCAAAAATTTAATTAGTTTAAAAAACGAACTATATAGTTTAATTATTAAAATATTTGAAAAAAAATTTATGGAAAAGCGCGATTAAGTTAATATATTGATCTAAAATATGGCATTTTTACAAATTATTGCATTTTAGAGCGACATATAAACTGCTTAGGTCTTAAATATGAAATTAGAATAAAACACAAAGATCAAAAAAATGTAACAGCTAAAATTAAAAATATTGTTAATAAAGATTATAATGATATGTTAATTAGAAATATTTTTGCCATCGCTATAACTTATATAAGGGATGCAAATGATTTTAAATAGAATCATGTTTTTTCTATAATAATATGTCATAATACTAAAAAAATCATCAGTTAAAATCCTTTAAAATACAATGATTTGAATTTAGTTTTAAAAAATGTAGATGACTTATTAAAAGCGAGAAAAGGAAATAAGTTTATAATTTATTAAAATTATGACAGTAGATACAGTAGCACTGAATATATAAATATAATTAAAAGAAATAATAGTTAGGTATCGCTTTCAAGAGTTGGTAATTCACTAGAAAATCACAAGATTAAATACTGATTATCAATTTTAAAGTCAGAATATTTAAACAGAATCAATATAAGCAAAATGACATTAAAAGAACTTAAAAAAATTACAAGAAATTTCATAAATTGATACAACAATGACAGAATTCAAAGTAATTTGGAGTGAAAAACACCACGGCAAGTAGCTGTGATGTAAAATTAGATTTAATGGTGGCATTTTTTTGTCC
>NZ_JASEJT010000010.1 GCF_030077875.1 Mycoplasma phocimorsus | reverse complement strand
TGCAGTTTAATATATTAAATTTAGACATACTTAAATTATAGCATACAATGTATATTTAAAAAATAAAAAAAGGATATATTTATATATCCTTACTAAAAATATATGGCTTTAACTTGGAAACTCAGGAGTTTATTTAAGTAATTAATAATTTTTAAATTTATTGATTACAAAATTATTAAAAATATGTATTGCTTTAAAAGTGTTAATAATATATTTATAATAAAAAAACACTGGAAATACCCAATGTTTTTATAATTAGTTAATACGTTTTTCACTTTCCGCATCAAAGAAATGGAGTTTAGAGGTGTCAAATTTTAATAAATATTTATTTCCAACTGTTAAATCTTGACCAGGCGCCATAGTAACGACGATATTGTTATCTACTTCAAATATGAATTGTCCTTGCTCCTCTTTACCTAGTATTTCATGTAATATTAATTCAACTTCTACATTTGATTCTTCAGTTTTTGAAGTTAGGCTAATATTTTCTGAGCGAATACCAATATATAATTGGTTATTTTCATAGTTTTCAAGTAACTTTTGTTGTTCTAAACTTAATTTAATTATTAAACGACCATCAAGTGAAAGTGTATCGCCTGATTTTTTAACTTTCAAAATATTCATTGTTGGTGTACCAATAAATTTAGCAACAAAAATATTGGCTGGTCTTTCATATAATTCTCTTGGTTTTCCAATTTGTTGAATTACTGAAGCATTCATTAAAATAACTCTGTCAGCCATTGTCATCGCTTCAAGTTGATCATGTGTAACATAAACAGTTGTAGTTTTAAGTAGTTTATGAATTTTAACAATTTCACTACGCATGTTTTCACGTAGTTTTGCATCTAAATTTGATAATGGCTCATCCATTAAGAATAGCTTAGGCTTTCTAGCTATCGCTCTACCTAAAGCTACACGTTGTCTTTGCCCTCCAGAAATATCTCCCGGCTTATTTGAAAGATATTCTTCAATTTTTAAAGTTTTAGCAACATAATTAACCCTTTTGTCAATTAAGTCTTTTGGTTCATGTCTGATTTTTAAGCCAAAAGCAATATTATCATAAACATTGTAATGTGGATATAAAGCATATGATTGAAAAACCATAGCAATATCACGATCTTTGGGAGAAAGACCATTAACACGAATATTATCGAATAGTAAATCTCCTTTAGTAATTGAGTTTAATCCTGCCAACATTCTTAAAAGCGTAGATTTTCCACAACCAGAAGGTCCTAAAAGAGCGATGAATTCTTGATCATCTATCTTAAAGTTAATATCTTGAAGTGTGTAATTTTCACGTCCTGCATATTTTTTGGCAATATTTCTAAATTCTATTTTCATTATTTCACTGCTCCTTTAGTTAAACCTGATACTAAAAATTTTTGCGTTAGTATAAATAAGATTGTTAGAGGAACTGCTGTAATTATAGCTCCAGCTAAAAATTCATGTTGTAAAACAGTTCTACCTGTAATTAAAGAAAATAATCCAGCAGCCATTGTATATTGTTTAAGAGCATCAGAATCTGAACCAAATAATAATTTAGGTAAGATAATGTCTCCAAATGGACCAATAAATGATCATAATGCTACAATTGCAATCATTGGTTTTGCAAGTGGTATTATAACCGTTGTAAATACTTTAATAGTTGAAGCGCCATCAATTTTTGCTGCTTCATCAAGGTCAACAGGAATTGAATCAATATAACCTTTTAATATAAATGTATTACCAGTTAACCCGCTGCCTGTATAAATTATCGTTAAGAAAATAATTGATAATATTTGTTTGTTAGATGATGATGGTGATACTTGAACAAAGATTTTTCAAAGCACTAAGATAGCTGCAAGCGCTGCTACTGATGGTACCATTTGAATAATCATTATTGCCATAATAGATTTTTTTCTTCCTGGAAATCTAAACCTACTAAATGCATAAGCAAGTAATAATGTAAATCCAACAGTAAGAGTCATTGTAGAAGTAGCAATTATTATTGAATTAGTTAGTCAATATCTAAATTGTGTACCTATAAATAAATTTTCATAATGGAAATATCATGGATTATTTAATCCATTATTAGGTACCGCTGTCAAGTATTGAATAGAATTACTATCAAATGATTTAATAATCATTTGCACTAATGGCGTAATAATTATTACCGATCACATAATTAAAAGTGCATATGAGATAACTAATTTAATTATGTCAAATAATGTAATTGGTGGCAAGTCAGATAATCTTATGTATTTACTTGTTTCACTTAAGTGAGTTAAATAACTATCACAATTTATTATTGGAGAATTAATAATAGTTTCTTTTAATTCAAGATATGTATTTGCATTAATAAAACTTACATGTTCATAATCAATAATTTTTGCTAATGAATACTGATTTTTTTGTTTTAAATAAAATAAAGATTCATTTAATAAAATTTGTGATTTCGCAATTAGTCAGTAAATATTATGAGGAATTTTGACAATTTGTTCTACATGTTTTTGAATTATGTCAACTACTTTTTGTGTTAAATTTCAGTAAAAATTTCTTTGAACATCTACTTCAAAATCAACTACATTTTGTTTTTGTAACATTAATTCTTTTTTTGTTTCAATTAATTTTTTTATATCTTCCTGTCATTCATTTGACATTGTTGAAACATGGGCCAAAATTAATTTTTCAAATATATTATTTAATTTAAGTGTTTTATAGCGAGCATTTGAAGAAAGCGGTAAATAGCTTGAGTATAAGGATAAAAGTTTTACCATTAGAATGATAGGTTCATTATTACTATTGGTAGCTAATATTTCTTGTGTATAAATACTTAAAGCATTTTTAGTATCATTTTTAGCATTAAATACTTTAATTGCTCTTAAATCATTTCTTGAAATTACTTTATTATGTTCTTGATTTTCTAAAAAGTTATTAATATATTCTTGATATTTATTTTTTAATTTTATTTGGTAAGCTTTAGCATATGAATTGGCAAGAGGATTAAGTTTTCTTATTAAACGAGATAAAAAAGATAATTTATTATTTTTAGTCATTTTACTTTCCATATTATTCCTCTTTCTTAAATGCTTTTGTTCTTAAGAACATAATTAAACTTAATCCAACAATAAATACTGACATAATCATTGTAAATGCTGAAGCTAAACCAATTTTCGCGTTTTCTGCTGTTGTTATTTTAAATATTAATGAAATAATAATATCTGTTGCTCCTGGTGAACCTTCTCCAATAAATTCACTTGGCTGTGGATCTCCACCTGAAAACATGAAGATTAATCCAAAGTTATTAAAGTTAAATAAGAATTGTCCAATTAATAATGGAGCAATTTGTTGAAGAATAAGTGGTGCTGTAATTTTTGAAAATTTTTGTTGTTGTGAAGATCCATCAATTGAAGAAGCTTCATAAAGATCTTCAGGAATCCCCTTTTTAATACCACTAACTAATAAGAAAACATATGAATGACCTAATCATACTTGAATTGAAATTAAAAGAATTCTCATAATATGATAGTTAGAAGCAAAAGCTACATTTGAATGAAAAAATTCATTATAGTATGTTTGTGTACCAGCACCAACAAATGCTGCTTTAAAAAATAAAATTGTAGCAAAAGCTGGAACACTTCAAGGTAAGATAAATATTAATGATCAAAGTTTTTTAGCTTTCATTCTTGGGTTATCAACAATAAGAGCTAATAATGTTCCTACAACAATAGTAATAATTGTTACTGAAAATGTTCATATTAAAGTTCATGAAGTTACATAACTAAATGATCTACCTGATGAACCTGTAAATAAATCCTTAAAGTTATCAAAACCTATTCAATTAAGTGGATTTGATGGAGGTTGGTGACCTTTAGCTCCATAATTTGTAAATGCAATTAAGATTGTTGCTATTAATGGAAGAATAACAATAAACATAATCATAATAAATGCTGGTAATGAAAATAGTAAAGGCAACCCTTGTCCTTTTAAGAATTTAATAGTATCTCTATTATTTTTTTGTCTATATCCTAATTCTCTGAGCTTACCACTTCTATATGCATCTGCACTAGCACTAATAGCAATTAGAATTCAAAATACAATAAATATAATTGAAATAATGCCCTCAATAATTCTAATTCTTGGATCGTGATAGTTAATACCAAAACCACCACCAATATCAATAGAAGGCGATAAATTTCAAAATCCGAAGATACCATTTAATACTCCAGAAATTTCTACAGTTTGAGGAAGAGGGTAAGCACCAAAAATATATGGCACTAAAATTATGTAAAGAATTAATGAAATTATTAAGAAAATTCCACCTTTTAATCATTCTTTATTTATTATTTGTCCTATCCCAGGAAATAAGAAACTTGCAATAGTTGCTAAAGAAGCACTCCCCTTTTTAGCTTTAGTTGGAATTTTCTTAATTTCGTCATCTATAGTTGTTTCATTAATTTTTTGGACTTTGTCTAATTCTCTTTTTTCTTCTAAATAAGAAAATCTTAAACGATCTTTAAGTGAATAGTATTCATCATTTAAAATTACAGCTCTAAATGATGTTTTAAATTTGAATTTTAGTTCTTCTAATTTATTTTTTTTAGCTTCTTTTGTTCAATCAGAGTTTTTAACTCATAATACTTTTTCACGATAATCATTTAAAAGTATGTGTTGCTGATTTTTAATTTTATCTTTATTAGGTACTTTTGATTCAAGTTTTGATTTAATTATTTCTCTATTTTGAGCAAAACGATCCATAATTTTTGCTTTTTCTAAATAAGTATCATAATTAAGAGTTAACTCAATTAATTTTTCTGCTTGGGTAAAATTAATTGTTTTAATACATTTTTTAATTTTTAAAGCAGCTGATTTTAATTCTTTAAAGAATTTTTTATTTTTTGTTGTAATTTCAATAAATTCAATATCAAAATCACCATTTTCATACTGAGTTTTAATTGAATCTAATCCACTAAAGTTATTTAATGATATAAATTGTGAATTAGCTTTTTTTAGATCATTTAATAAAAGTATAATACGCTCTTCTGTTAAATTTTCAATTAGTATTTTTTTATAAATAAAGAAAGAATTATGAGCCAATATTAAGTCATTAGTATATTTTTCTTCATTTACTTGAAATCTTTCAACAATATTATTAATTTGACTTTTTGTTATATTAAATTTTTTAACTATTGCATTTCTTTTAGTATTTTTTATTTCAGATATATTTAAAATATCGTTAAATTTTTTAGATTTGACTAAAGATATTATTTCTTTTAAACCCAAAATTTCTGAAACAGGATCACCATAAGAATTTAAATAAATATCATTATTTCTAATAAAATGAAGTGCTGATATGTAATCTTTTTTTGCATTTAAAATAGCATTTTTATATTTTGTTTCATTTTCTATTAATGATAATTTATTTTCTTTTTTAATTTGTTTTAATTCTAAATTTAATTTTTCTTTTAATTTTTTGATTAATTTAATGGTTTTATTTTTTCTTGATTCTTCCGCATAAAAATACTTTTCTTTTAAATTTTTTATTTCCATTTGAAATTCTTGTTTGTATTTTTTAATACGATCTTTATTTTGAGTATTTAAAAGTGCTTTTGAGCTTAATTCTTTTAAGGAATTAATATTCTCTTGTTCATTTGATTGAGAAAATATTAATGTTTCTAGTTGATTTTTTTCAATTGCATTTTTAAGCTCTAATTCAACATTTTTGCCATCAATAATTTTTACTAAAGCTTTTTCTTGAGCTATTTTATATTCAAGCTTAGCTTTTTGTTTTTTAACTTCATTTCAATAAAGTCTTTTTAATGATTTTAAAACCAAAATTTCATTTTTATATTCTGTTGAAGCTATTCTATTTTTTTCTTTTAAATCAGTTTTAATTCTTTTTTTAACAGATTTATAATGATTTGTTAAAGAAATTATCTTTTCTTTTATTTTTATATCTTTAACAGCCTTAGTAGTTTTATTATCATTTTGTTGTAATACAGAAATCAAACTCATTAAATCACCTCCTCCTGTTGTAATACATCTAAAAATTCATTTTCATCAATTGGACATTTAATTAAAATGCCGTTTTCTTTTTGAATGAAAGTAATATTTTTTAAATTATTATATTTTCTTTTATATGAAAAGCCATCATATTCAAATTCCAACATTCCCATATTTACAATTTCTTTCCCATTAGAAAATGGATTAAAAAAGAAATTTGCTTTTGTTATTTTTTTATTTTCTTTTATAGCATTTTTTATTAGATTTTTTTCTTCGCTATTTAGTTCGGCTTTTCATGCTGCTAAAAATTTTGATTCTTCTTGAGATAAATCCCATTTTTCTTCTAAAAGTTTAATATCTTTATTCATTAAAAGTTGAAGATATTTATGAAGATAAAAGCTTCTAAGTGTAATTCCACTAATTAAAGTAAAATTTTTGTCATGTTTATGACAATAAAGAATTAATTTTGTTGCCATTACACTCACCTTGTTTTATTTTTTTGGTAAAATTTGTTTTGATTCAATAATAAATAAATATAAAATGTTATTCCTAATAATAATATAGTTACTATAGTAGTAATAATTTGTGTTGCTAATGATGGATTACCAATTACTCATGTTCCAACTAACTGTAATATGAATATTACTGTCATAAATGTTGTAAATACATAACCAATACCAGCTTTTACAAATCCATAATATAAATATCCAGATATTGAAATTCAAATCATCATTGACATACCTAATTGAGTTATTGTTTTAACTCTTAAATCAGATAATGCACTAGCTTTTAATCTTTCAATTAAATCTTTAAATTGGAATAAGTCTTTCATATTTTGAAATTGACTATTAAAGTTTTCTCCATATTGTTTAAGGATTTTTTCTTCTATATTGTTAGCAGCAAAATAACTTACTCAATATTGCTGCATATAAGAATCTAGATATTTTTTATTATAACTATTATTTATTAAAAAAATAATTGCATTAAATGTCGTAAGAATAACAATCAACGAGATTAATGCAATTATTGTAAAGAATAATCATTTTTTAACTTCAATTTTAGTCTGATTATTCATAATTTATATTAATTTTTGCTTCTGATTAAGCTTTAACTTCAGTAGCTTTTTCCATTTCTGGTTTTTTCTCGTCCATTTTAGCTTCAGGCTTTTTTTCTTCTGGTTTAATTTCTGGTTTTTTCTCGTCCATTTTAGCTTCTGGTTTTATTTCCGGCTTAACTTCAGCTTCAGATTTTTTCTCTTCTGGTTTCATTTCAGGTTTAACTTCAGCTTCAGGTTTTTTCTCATCCATTTTAGCTTCTGGTTTTATTTCAGCTTCAGGTTTTTTCTCTTCTGATTTTTTCTCATCCATTTTAGCTTCTGGTTTCATTTCTGGTTTAACTTCAGCTTCAGGTTTTTTCTCTTCTTCTTTTTTATCAATGTAAGCTAAATTAATTTCTTCAGCAAATTTTGCTCAAAATTGATTAAAATCTTTAAATTCTGATGAAAATCCATTTTTATCTCATGCATCTCAGAAACCTCCGCCAGGCCATGTAGGTTGTTTAACATTGTATCCTGCTTGTTTACCTACAGCTGATAATGTTCCTGAAAAGAATGATTCAACAGCCTCTTTAAATCCTGGAACTTTAATTCATTCTTTCATATCATGTAATGTATTTTTAGCATCACCAGGGATTTGTAATTTCATATCTTCAGCAGCTACTTTAGGTTGAGCATCTTTAGCTCCTGAAATTTTTCCGCCTTGTGCAAATCAATCTGATGCAAACTCTGCACTTGTTAATAATGAAGCAAATTTATTAGCTAATCTTGATTTGTTAGAAGCTCTTTTAATATCATTACCTTTTAATAAAGCGGCTTTGTTAATTGAAAAAGCTCATCCACCCTTAAAGTGTCTTAATTGTTGATTTTTATATGTAGGTAATTTTGCGGCTCTAAGTTTTTTAAGCATTTCAACTGCTTTAGGTTTATCAGCATCAAAAGTTTTCATAATACGTGAAATAACTTCTTGAACAATTCATGGTCCATCAATTATTCCTTGAATTGACCCATCAGCAATTCCTTGTCTAATAGCTTCATCTCTATTGTTGTTTGTAGCAATTCTTTGTAATGCCCCACCTGATTTTTTAAGTGAAACATTATAATTGTATAGCTCTTCCATTAGTTTTTTAAACTCTGGATTTTTTAACATTGGTGATGCTTTAGATAATTTACTTCCCACTCATTGTTTTGCAACATCTTTATCTGTCATTGAGAATAATGTATTAGGGAAGATTGATCCATGTCACATATTATTAAATTGTGCAGCAAATTTAGTTTGAGTTGGATCTGTTGTTAAAATTTGATCAATTGACTCAATACCATTTGGAAATTTTTCTATATTATAAATTGTAAAAATTGATTCAACATTTAATGGATATCCTCAGTATTTTCCATTAATTTCTACTAATTCACTATTTTCGCCATATTGTTCTAAATCTTCTTTTTTAATTTCAAATAATGAACCTTTTGATACTAAGCTATCAAATTTATCTAATGCTGTAGGAAAAATATCAGCTGCTTCAGCAGGATCTTTCACAATGTTATTTTCAATGTATGATCCAGCTGTACCATTTTCTAGTTTAACAATTTCAATTTTTGATTGTTCTTCAGGTGTTAATTTTCCTAGTGCATTTGTAATAATCTTTTCTCATGCTTCTTCAATAGCAATTTTTACTTTGCCATTAAAGTCTAGTGAAACGTTTTCTTGAGGTTTTACAGTTTTGTTTCCACAACTTACTGCAATTGCAGAAATTGCTCCAAGTGATGCAAATCCCGCAAGTTTTAGTAATATCTTTTTGCTTTTTGTCATTTTAACTCCTCATGTTATTTTAAAAAATGTTATATAAAATACATTAGTCAAATTATGAATTGAGTTAATGATTTAATATATAACAGTTTAATTATAAGTAAGCTAATGATACGAAAACGAAAAAATGTATTTATGTGGAAAAATATGGAAATATTATTTTATATTAAAAAAATATATTTTTTAGATACTAATATTTGAAATTATCTATAAAATATTTTTTTATTTAAATCATATATGGAACTAGGATTATTTGTAATATTTTCAGGCTCAATTTTGACAAAATTACTAATATTTTTAAAAACTTTTTTTGCTTGTTTTAAACTTAAAGTTGGCTCGCCACTTATATTGGCTGAAGTAAGATACATAGGACCATTTTTAAGTAAAAAATTACATAATTTTTCACTATTTGGCATTCTAAAACCTTGATTATTTACAATAATACTATGTGCTCCTGGTCAATTAATTTTTGCCCATTTACTTGCTTGTTTATTTCATTGTTTAAAGCTTTCAGCTTGTTGAATACTTCCTACTAAAATCATAATTTTTTTTTCTTTATTTCTGTTTTTTGCTGCATATAAATCATCAAGATTACAATCATTAAAAAAACATCCAATTCCACACACAGTATCAGTTTCTACTAGTCAAAGTTTTTCCCAGTTTATCATAATAATTAATTATATTATTTTATAATAATATATAATGTAAATAATTATTTTTAAATTAGAGGAATTTTTATGGATAATCAAAGTAAAAATATGAATGAAATTATTGCCCATTTAAAACAAATGGGTTTTGTCTTTCAAGGGTCTGAAATTTATGGTGGTCTTTCAAACACTTGAGATTATGGACATCTTGGTGTAATACTTAAAGAAAATATTTATAATTATTGAAAAAACAGATACGTTTTGAAAGAAAAAAATAATTTTTTAATTGATACAAAGATTTTAATGCATCCTAATGTTTGAAAAACTTCAGGACATTTAGATAATTTTAGCGATCCACTTATTGAAAACAAAATTAATAATAAAAGATATCGCGCAGATAAGTTGATTGAAGAATATAATAAAGAAATTAATGTTGAAGCAATGAATGATGCTGATATGTACAATTGAATTATAAAAAACATTAAAGTACATGAAAATTCAAAATGTGAATGACTTCCAATTAGAAAATTTAATTTGATGTTTGAAACCGCACAAGGAGTAGTTGAGGGAAGTAAGTCAACTATTTATCTTAGACCGGAAACTGCACAAGGTATTTTTATTAATTTCAAAAATATGCAAAGAGCAACTAGAGCCAAATTACCAATGGGGATTGCTCAAAAAGGAAAATCTTTTAGAAATGAAGTGACACCGGGTAATTTTATTTTTAGAACAAGAGAATTTGAACAATTAGAACTTGAAATATTTTGTGAAGAAAAAAATGCTAATGCAATTTTTAATAAATATATCAAAAAATCATGAGAATTTTTAACTGAGTTGGGAATAAAAGAATCTTCAATTAAAACTAGAATTCATGGAAAAGAAGAGTTGGCACATTATTCTTCAGCAACAACTGATATAGAATTTAATTTTCCTTTTGGTTGAGGCGAACTTATGGGAATTGCCAATCGCACAAATTTTGATTTAACATCTCATTCAAAAGCTACTGGAGAGAATTTATTTTATTTAAATGATGAAAATCAAAAAATTTTTCCTCATGTAATTGAACCTTCAATTGGTCTTGATCGTTTAATGCTTGCAATTATTTGCGATGCATTTGAAACAGAAGGAGATAGAATAATTCTTAAATTTGATAAAAAAATTGCTCCTTATAAAGTTGCTATTTTGCCACTTACAAAAAAACAATCTGAAAGTGCTTATAAAATTTATGAAGAACTTTCTTCAAAAGGCATACCAACAATTTTTGATGAATCAGGATCTATTGGCAAAAGATATCGTAGACAAGATATGATTGGTACACCAATTTGTATTACTTATGATTATGATTCTAATGATGAAAGTGTAACATTGCGTGATCGTGATACTATGGAACAAAAACGTATTAGTATTAAAGATATTTACAAATATTTATAAAAGGAGCTTTGAATGAACAAATATGACGAAATAAAAATTGCTAATGATATTGTTGAAGTAATATCGGATTATTTAACACTTGATAAAAAAGGCAATTCTTATAAAGCTATTTGTCCATTTCATGAAGATACTTCGCCTTCTTTTAGTATTGAGCCTAAAAAACAAATTTATAAATGTTTTGCTTGTGGTGCTGGAGGCGATGTTGTTAAATTTGTTAAAGAAATTGAAAATATTAGTTATGAAAAAGCTCTTGCAAAATTAGCTCAACGCGTTAATATTATTTATGAAGAAAATACTAAAGAAAAAACATATGTACAAAGAGCAAATTATAATGAAGAACAAATTGAAGTTCTTCGTTGTTTAAAAAAAGTTTTTAATTATTATTTTGATCAATTATTTAATGCTCCACAAGCTCAAGAATATTTAAAATCGCGAAATATAACGCAAGAAATAATTAATACCTTTCATATTGGTTTTGCTAAAGGCAATGATGCAATTAATTTTCTTAAAGAGCAGGGTTTTAGCTCTGAAGTTATTTATAAGGCGGGTTTAACCAATGAAAAGGGAAATGCAATTTTATGAAATAGAATAATTTTTCCAATTAAAGACGCTTTTGGATACATGATTGGTTTTAGTGCGAGAACTATAGTTAATAATGAAGCAAAATATATAAATTCAAAAGAAGGTATTGTTTTTCATAAATCATCTGTTTTATACAATTTTGATAAGGCGCATATTCAATTATTTGAAAATGGATTTAATAATCCTGATAAAGAACTTTATGTTTGTGAAGGAATGATGGATGTGATTGCTCTTTATAGAGCAAACATTAAAAATGCCGTGGCTTTAATGGGAACAGCTCTTACCCAAGAACATGTTAATCTTCTTAAATTTGCTAAAAAAGTTATATTATTTTTAGATGGAGATACAGCAGGTATTAAGGCTGCATTTGGTGCTGCTAAACTATTAACATTAAATTATATTGATACGCAAATTGTTTTTAATAAAGAAAATAAAGATCCAGATGAAATTATTAATGCTTATGGAGAAGAAAAACTTCATTCTATTATAAAAACTAATTTAGTTAAAGGAATAGATTTTATCTTTGAAACATTAGCATTCGAAAATGATTTGGCATTTAAAGATGCTGAAGGTAATACAACTTATAAACGTAGTGGCGGCATTACACAATCGCTTAATTTCTTTAAAGAATTTGATAAATATCTTCAAAGAATTAAATCTAATGAAGTAAAAGAAACGTATTATAAAATTTTAAAAAATGTTTTAGGCATTGACCCTTTAAATTTTAAAGATCAAAAAAATATTACAAATAGAAAAGCAACATTTGAAGAATTAACTAATCAAATTAATACTACATCTTCTGAAATCATAAATTCATTTAGAGAAATTTTGATTTATTTTTTAATTTTAAATAATAAATTTCTTAACTTTATTTTTTCAGATTCGAATAATCAAACGACAAGTAAATTATTTGAAGAAAATATGTTTATTCAAGAATCGTCAAATAAATTTAGAAAAAAATTTATTCAATTAGAAGCATTTAGAGATAGTATCAATGATGATCAACCTATTCAAAGTGAAATTCAAAGCTTAATTAATAAAATTAAATCTGAAGCTCAATCATTTTATTTAAAAAACGAAAATGTTTACTTTAAAAATAAAATAGGAAATAAGTTGAGAATTTTATATGAAGATGTTAACACATCGCAAGATGAAGATGTTTATAATGAAACTAAAAGAATGAGTGATTTTATTGAATTATATTACAAGGCTTACTTAGAGAATTTACAGGAATTGATAATTAAATATTCACAAATAAAAGACACAAAAAGAATTATTGAATTAAAAAGAAAAATGAACCAAATAAAAGAAAAATTAAAACAGCAAATAGAGATGCAGGAGTAAAAATGGATATTAAATATGAAAAAATTATTAGCGATTTAGAAAAGATTAAACAAAAAAATAAGGGAAACTTATCTCATGAAGATGTTCATGATTACTTGGAAAAGAAAAAATATAGTTTAGATGATGAAAATCTTGATGATTTATTTGAGTTATTAACATCAAAAAGTTTAATTAAATATGAAGCAGATACTGATGATGAATTACTAGTTGAAGAAGATGATGAAGATCTTGTTAAAAGCGTTTTAGATGAAGAAGAGCCCAATTTTGAATCTGAAGAAGATTTTATAGTGAATGATGATGATTCAGATTTACTTGATGATGATAATTTATTAGATTTTGAAGAAGATGAAGAAGAAATTGCTACTGACGATAAGAAAGAAAAAAGATATAGCAATAAAAAACTTTCAAATAAACTAACAGAAACTAATGATATTGTAAAATGATACATGCGTTGAATTGGTAAGTATGGAAAATTACTTACAGCTGAAGAAGAAAAAGAATTAGCAGTTAAAATTGAACAAGGAGGAAGAAAGGGAAGATTAGCTCGAGAAAAGTTAATTAAAAGAAATCTTAGACTTGTTATTAATATTGCTAAAAAATATAAAAGTAGAGGATTAAGTTTTATCGATCTTATTTCAGAAGGAAATGCTGGGATTATTAAAGCAGTTTCAAAATATGATTTTCATAAAGGATTTAAATTTTCTACATATGCAACATGATGAATTAGACAGGCAATAACTAGAGCAGTTGCTGATCAAGCTAGAACAATTAGAGTTCCTGTTCATATGGTAGAGACAATTAATAAGGTAATTCGTTGTGAAAGAGAATTTCAACAGGAAAATGGTTTTATGCCTACTGATGATCAAATAGCAGCTTGTGTAGGAGAAGATTTTGATGCTGAAAAAGTACAATACATCAGAAAAATCAATATTGATCCAATTAGTTTAGATAAAAACGTAGGTAAAGAAAATGATACTAGCTTTTCTGATTTTGTTAAAGATGATAATATTCCTTCACCTTTAGATTTTGCGGCTCAAAATGAATTAAGTGATATTATTGATGATCTTCTTAAAGAAAGTCTTGAAGAAGAGGAACAAGAATTAATTAAACAAAGATACGGAATAGGTTATGATGAATTTGGTAATAAATTCCGTGTTCATTCACTTGATGAATTAGCTGAAGAGAAAAATGTAACTAAAGAAAGAATTAGACAAATTGAGGCTAAAATTATCAGAAAAATGAAAAGCAATACCAATAAGAAAAAACTCTTAAAAAATTATTATGAATAAGCTAAAAAAACAATCTGTAGTAGATTTTCTTTTAGGAAAATATCCATTAAACACTCAAGAAGAATGAGATAAAGCTGGTTTTAGCTTTAAAAATAATTTAAATTATAACATAAAAGGTATTCTGACTTGTGTTGATATCACAACAGAAGTTGTTAATTACTGCATTAATAATGATATAAACTTAATAATTTCACATCATCCTTTTATTTTTGCCGAAACAAAACAAAAAGACATATTGCAAAACCCTTATAAAAAGCAAATAATAAATTTAATTAATCAGCATAAGATTACAACATTATCATTGCATACTAATTATGATATTGACAACGAGGGAACAAGTTTTCAAATTGTTAAATTATTAGGATTTTCACCATTTTTAATTCTTAATTATGCTGTAATGTTTAAGTTAAATAGTAATATCAATATTTTACTTTCGGCTTTAAAAAATAATTTTAATGTTGAAAATACGCGAAGTAATTTCCAAATAGCAAAAAGTTTTGAAAATGCTATTTTACTTTCAGGTAGTGGTGATTATAATCAAATTGTAAGTTTATCAAAACAATACAAAAATTCTCTTTTTATTTCTAGTGATTTTAAATGGAATGAATGAATAGGCTTTAATCAAATGCAGATTGATGTTCTCGAAATTCCTCACCTAACAGAAGAAGTTATGGCTATTGATATTAAAAAACAACTTGAAAGTAAATTCTCTATCAAAGTACACTTTTTTAAACAAAAGGAAATTTATTTTAATAATTAATGTTATATAGATATTAAATATTACTTGGAAACTGCCCAAAGGCAGTTTTAATTTCAACTTTTTAAAAAAGTAAAATATATTATTTAGGTTTAAATTATAAGCCCTAAGTTTTTATTTTAGCGTTAAAAGCCAAAAATTCAGCATATTTAATCATTGTTTTGTTTTTCTATATATTGCAAATTATAGTAGTGTTAATAATACTATGTTGTATTTTTTTATTCTTAAAATCTTTATGCCTTTTGGTATATTTAATAATTTATAAATATGCTAAATAGTCATATTTATTAGAAACCTTATTTATAAAATAAATTAATTAAAAAATTTACCATAGAGTTAACTATGAGTGCATTTTAAAAAAATTTATTTATTTTGTTTATGGTATTTTTTTATATCCTCAATATGAAATGTTTTAAGCATTTCTACATCAGACTCAATTCTATCGAGTCTATTAGTAATTTCAACGTGATTAGTTTTAATTAAAGCTAAGATTTCAGCCTTATCTTCTTGACGTTGTTTTTCAGCTTCAAGTTTATCTAAACGACGCATTTCAAGTATTTCATTTTTAAATGAAATAAGATTTTGATTCATCTCAGCCTTATCTTCTTGACGTTGTTTTTCGGCTTCAAGCTTATCTAAACGATGCATTTCAAGTATTTCATTTTTAAATAAAATAAGATTTTGATTCATTTCAGCCTTATCTTTTTGACGTTGTTTTTCGGCTTCAAGCTTATCTAAACGACGCATTTCAAGTATTTCATTTTTAAATAAAATAAGATTTTGATTCATCTCAGCCTTATCTTCTTGACGTTGTTTTTCGGCTTCAAGCTTATCTAAACGACGCATTTCAAGTATTTCATTTTTAAATGAAATAAGATTTTGATTCATTTCAGCCTTATCTTTTTGACGTTGTTTTTCGGCTTCAAGCTTATCAGTCTTACGACTAATTTCAGAATCTTTGATTGCCTTTAAAAGATCTTTTTTAAATTCTTCAAATTCTTTTCTATTCACATTTGCTCCAACAGAAGATATTTCTTTAAAAGTATTATAACTTACTAATGTGTGTTGAACATCATTTTCATCATAAATTAATATATATTCATGATTTTCATACAACTTCATAATATTTTCATGTTGTTTTTTGGTAATTTTATTAGCTAGTTTAAATGTTTTGTGTAATTCCATTTTTTTATCTCTTTTCTGCAGGATTTTTATCCACACTAAGTAATAGTCAAAAAACAACTAAAATTTTAAAAAAGGGAAAAATTTAGAAAAAATGCAGTATAAAGATTATGAATTTAACATATTATCAGCTTGAACATTAAAAATTATAATGAAAAAATTTAAATCTAATTATCAATAATTAATTACTAGATAGCACTTATAATTATCAATATTAAATATTTTTTTAATTATTTAATAAAATAAAAATAGTAAAGTGATTTTTGCTTTACTATTTACGTTTTTTATTAATATATTTTTAGAAAACGAAGTCATTATTAATAGTAAAACTTATTGATTCATTATTATCATTTTCATTTCATATTAATACTTCATACACTTTATAAAAAAAATCTGTTATTTCTTGTGTAAATCTTTTAATTAATTTATCATCCTTTTTGCTAAAGGAATTTAGTTTTTTAACAAAAAATGTTTTTTAATATTTTTATCAAAATTTAACACGCCATTTTTTAATGATCTTATATATAAAGTAGTAAATAAATCTTTTTTTAGCACATATTCTTTGATTCATTGAGATATTTTTTCTTTAAAATTTTTTTGCCATATCAGAAATGCTTTTATTGAAAGCGGCGTTTCCTGTCGTCATCTTAACTCTATCAGAATAAGAACTTGAATTTCAGTATATCATAAACTGCTCGATTATTTCAGCTTTCATGTATTCAGTATTTGAGGATTTTATACCTTGCACTAATTCGTTTATTTCATCTTTTGTAAGTGTTTCTTTGGTAATTAAATGCTGATTTAAGGCTTTTCAAATATACATAACATCTATATCAGTGGAATCAGATAGACCGGCTTCAAATTTCAAGTCATCATTAATTTCAATTTTATTATTTTTCAGTCTTTCTCTATATTTTCTATAAAACTCAGGGAAGAAGTTATGGGAATTGATATTAAAATCAAATTGAAGAAGAATTTAAAATTAAAGTTCATTTTTTTAAACAAAAAGAAATTTATTTTAACAATTAAGTAAATTATTAATTTACATCATAATTATTTGTTATGGTGTTTTTAATTTATTTTTTTTCTTTAATATAGTATTTTGTATATTCAAAAAATAATGTTTTTATTAATGTACATAATATTTTTATAAACATATCTTGTTTAATTTTAATTTATTATTTTTATAATTATATTTAATTCAAAATTAAATAATTACTGTAAATTTTGGAAATTTAAATTTATGTATTCTAAAAGTTTTTATTTAAATTCTAAAATAAAGTAAAATAACATTTTTCATTATTAATTAGCATTATTTATGACACTTTGATATGTTATTAATATCTTGATTTTATAAGGTTTTAAAAATTTTAAAATTGTTATAATTAAAATTATGAATAACAATTATAACGAAAATAGCATTAAAAAATTAGAAGGTCTTGAAGCTGTTAAAAAAAGACCAGGTATGTATATTGGTTCAACAGATGTAAATGGGCTTCATCATCTTATTTGAGAAATTGTAGATAATTCAATTGATGAAGCTTTAGCTGGCTACGCCAAACAAATTAAAGTAACACTAAAAAAAGATAAAAGTGTTATTGTTGAAGATGATGGTCGAGGAATTCCTGTTGGTAAACACTCAAATAATAAGTCAGCAGTTGAAGTAGTATTTACCGATTTACATGCTGGTGGTAAATTTTCAGAAGGTGCTTATAAAACTTCTGGCGGACTTCATGGTGTTGGTTCTTCTGTAGTAAATGCGCTTTCAAGCAAATTGTCAGTTGAAGTTTATCGCGACAAAAAAATTTATTTAACGCAATTTGAAAATGGAGATAACATCACTTTTAGAACAAAAGCAATTGGAAATACAACAAAAAATGGAACAAAAGTTCAATTCTGACCTAATTATGAGATTTTTAAAAGATCAAGTTTTAGCTATGATTTAATTTCAGAGCGTTTAAGAGAGCAATCATTTTTAATTGCCGGATTAAAAATTGAATTAGTCGATGAAATCAATCAAAGAGAAGACATTTTCCATTATGAAAATGGTGTCAGCGCTTTTATAGGTTTTATGAATGAATCAAAAAAAGGAATTACACCGATTGTAACTTATGCAGAAACTGATAAAAAATATAATATTGAAGTTGAATTAGGTTTTCAGTATACTGATAGCTTCAATGAAACTATTATCTCGTTTGTTAATAATGTTAAAACAAGAGATGGTGGTTCTCATGAGATTGCATTAAAAAGTGCTTTAACAAAAACATTTAATGAATATGCATATGATAAAAATATTATTAAAGGTAAAAATAGTTTTGATGGGGAAGATATTAGAGAGGGTATTACCTTTATTATTTCCTTAAAAGTTCCAGAAACAATTTTGGAATTTGTTGGTCAAACCAAAGATAAGTTAGGTACTCCAGAGGCTAAAGGAGTTGTTGAAGAAATTACTTCTAGATTTATAAGAACATGATTAAATGAACATAATAAAGAAGCTACTATTATTTTTAATAAAATAAAACATGCCTTTGATTCAAGAATGGCAGCAAGAAAAGCAAGAATTGAAACAAGAACTGCTAAAAATAAATTAAAAGAAAAACAAATACTTTCTGGCAAATTAACTCCTGCTCAATCAAAAAAAGCTGAAGAAAGAGAGTTATTTTTAGTAGAAGGTGATTCTGCTGGTGGCAGTGCAAAATCAGGAAGAGATCGGCAAACTCAAGCAATTTTACCATTAAGAGGTAAAGTTTTAAATACTGAAAAAACTAAACTTACTGATATATTGAAAAATGAAGAACTTTCAACAATTATAAATACGATTTCAGCAGGAATAGGAAAAGAATTTGATATTAAAAAGTCAAATTACGGAAAGATTATTATTATGACTGATGCCGATACTGATGGTGCTCATATTCAAATTTTACTTTTAACATTTTTCTTTCGTTATATGTTACCTCTTATAGAAAATAAAATGATATATATAGCATTGCCGCCTTTATATAAAATAAAAGCTAAAAATGAAATTTTATATGCATGAGATGAACAAGAATTAAAAGATAAAACTGCAAAACTAAAATCATATGAAATTCAAAGATATAAAGGATTAGGAGAAATGAATGCTGATCAGTTATGAGAAACTACTATGGACCCTAAAACAAGAACTTTAATTCAAGTTGGTATAGATGATGCCAATATTGTCGAAAGGCGTGTATCAACTTTAATGGGTGATGCAGCTGATAAACGTAAAGAGTGAATAACAAATAATGTTAATTTTTCTTTAGAAGATGATTTTGAGGTAACAAATGAAAAATAAATTTATAAATCAAAATATTATTAATCAATCTCTTGATTTAATTATGAATGATCGCTTTGGAAGATATTCTAAATATATTATTCAACAAAGAGCACTTCCTGATGCGCGTGATGGATTAAAACCAGTTCAAAGAAGAATTTTATATTCTATGTTTGAACTTAACTTAACAAATGATAAACCATTTAAAAAATCAGCTAGAGTAGTTGGTGATGTTATTGGTAAGTATCATCCACATGGAGATAGTTCCATATATGAAGCAATGGTTAGAATGGCTCAAAGCTGAAAAATGAATGTTCCGCTTGTAAATATGCATGGTAATGTTGGTTCTATCGATGATGATCCTGCTGCTGCCATGCGTTATACTGAAGCTAAACTTTCTAAAATTACAAATTTAATGTTAAATGATTTAGAAAAAAATACTGTGAAGTTTACTCCAAATTTTGATGATTCAGAACAAGAGCCTACCGTTTTACCTTCTATAATTCCTAATTTACTTTTAAATGGCGCTAAAGGAATTGCATCTGGATTTGCAACTGATATGCCACCTCATAATTTATCTGAAATTATTGATGCTACTATTGCTAAAATTAAAAATCCATCAATAACAACTAAAGGTTTAATGAAACATATTAAGGGTCCAGATTTTCCAACAGGAGGAATTATTTATGGTATTAATAATCTTGAAAAAGTTTATGAAATAGGTAATGGTAGAATTACATTAGTTGCTAAAAAAATTTTTAGCGGAGATAATAAAAATAAATATATAGAAGTAATAGAAATTCCTTACGGCGTAATTAAATCTAAACTTGTTTATGATATTGATAAACATATTCAAAGTGGTGAAATTTCTGGTTTAGTTGAAGTTAAAGATCAAAGTGATAGAAATGGTATTTCTATTCTTATCACTTTAACTAAAGAAGCTGATCACGACTCTATTTGAAACTTTTTGGCCTCAAAAACAGAATTACAAGTTTATTACAATGTTAATAATGTTGCTATAGTTGAAAATGCACCAAAACTTCTTTCACTAAATAAGTTACTTGATTCATACTTAAATCATGTAATAGAAATAAAATATAAAACTATTAATTTCGATCTTGAAAAATCATTAAAAAGACTTGAAATTGTTAATGGTTTTATTAAATTATCTCAAATTTCAAATGAGGTAATTGAAACCATTAGAAACAGTAGTAATTCAAGATTGGGTGTAATTAATTCTTTAATTAAAATTCATAATTTTACTGAAAATCAAGCAAAAGCAATTGCTGATCTTCGTTTATATAAACTTTCATTAACTGATCAACAAGCTTATTTACAACAAAAAGAAGAATTGGAAAAGTCAATTACTTTTTATAGAAATTTACTTAATGATAAAGCAGAATTTAATAAATGATTAATCTTCCAACTTCAAGAAATAAAAAAAGAATATGGATTTACTAGAAGAACGCAAATCGAAACAGATGAATTTAGTTCAACATATAATAAAATAGATCTTCTTAAAGTTGAAGAAATATATATTGGTTTAAGCTCACATGGTTATATTAAAAAGCTAACTAAATCTAGTTATAATGCCAATGAAATAGAATCATATAAATTAAAACCAGATGATTTTCTTGTTAATATAATTAAGACAAATTCAACATCTAACTTATTATTATTTACTGATCATGGTAGATATGCTAATGTTCCAATTTATAAAATTAGCGAAACTAAATGAAAAGATTTAGGGGATCATATTTCTAATCTTATTGATATACATTCAGGCGAATCAGTTATTTCAATGATAGCAGTAGATGATTTTGAATCTGTTAATTATATAGTTATAGCCACTAAATATGCAATGATTAAGAGAATTGCTCTTAAAGAACTTCAAACATCTAGAACAAACTTAATGAGTATTATAAAACTAAAAGAAAAAGATTATGTAATTGGAGCTTGTGAATCTAATAATGAAATGAATATTCTTCTTATTTCAGAACAAGGTAATTGTAATAAATATTTTGAAAGTGATATTCCTATATATGGTAAAAGCGCGCAAGGAATAAAAGGTTGCAATTTGAAGAAGAATGATTATATTTCAGTATTAGCTCTTGTTAAAAATAATATGGATGTATTATTTATATCAAATATATTTGGACTTAAAAAAATAAATTTAGCAAATATAGAAAGTGCTTATCGTCAAGTTATAGGTAAAAAATTATTTGAACAATCTAAAACTAAAAAACATATTATCACTTTAGCCAGTGAGGTAAATTCTAAAGACAAAGTGATATTTAGGGCTGATGAAGTAAATAATGTTATTAATACTAATGCGATTTTACCTACTTTAACTTCAGAAAAAATGAGTAAAATTATGATCAAAAATATCATTGGTGCAACTATATTAAAAGATAATACGATTTCTAGTTCAGTAAAAAGAATTTCTAAACCAATTAATATTAAGCAAATAAATATTAATAAACAACAAGAAAAACAAATTGATGACAAACTTTTAGAAATAGAAAGTTCAATAAACTTTAATGAACTTGAAAAGAAACTTAAAATTTAATAATAAAAACTTGCATTTTGTAATGCAAGTTTTTATTCATTTTATTGTTTTTTACTAAATGTTTTTTTGAATCAGTTTTTAATTTTTTGTCATGTTGAAGCATTTTGTTCAGCAATAATTCTTGCTTCTTCAGCTAATCTTTTAGCTTCTTTTTCAGCAGCTTCTTTTTCAGCTTTTTCTTTTTCAATTCTAGCTTTTTCGGCAGCAATTCTTGCTTCTTCAGCAGCTTTTCTTGCCTCTTCTGCTTTTCTAGCTTTTTCAGCAGCTTCTTTTTCAGCTTTTTCTTTTTCTTTTCTTGCTTCTTCAGCTAATCTTTCAGCTTCTTTTTTAGCTTTTTCTTGCTCAATTTTTGCTTTTTCAGCAGCAATTCTTGCTTCTTCTGCTTTTTTAGCCTCTTCTGCTTTTCTTGCTTCTTCAGCTTCTCTTTGTGCTCTTGCTGCACTGCTACATGAAATAGCAACAACAGGAACAGCAACTAATGAAGCTGTTGTTAAAGAAAGTAATAATTTTTTTTTCATATATAAACCTCCGTTATTTAAATAATAATAAATTATATCATAAAACATTTCTATTTAAAATTTTAGATAAATTGATCTAAAAATGACAAATTTTGATAATTTTAGTAAAGGTTCTAATAACATACCAATTTTATTAATCATTTCCAAAAATAAATAACAAAAAGCACCATTATGATGCCTTACATCTATAAGCCGCGTTCTGTACCCTTACGGGCGCTAATAATTTATCTAATATTATTTAATAAAATAATACTTCATTCATTTCTTCAATTTGATTTGAATGATTCCCCTACCAAAATTTGGGTTTCTTGCTTGCGGAGTTTACCTCGTTTCATGTTTCTCGTCTCTGTGGCACTAGTCGTACTATGCTCAATTTTATTAGAATTGACACAAACACTACCATCATCGCAGATGGTGCAAGCGCGGACTTTCCTCTACACTATGTGCAGCTATTAGCCGATGCTTATTAATTATATTTAAGAAATAATTTTTTTAATAATTTTATTTATCTTTTATCTAAATCTAAATAAATACAAAGTCTTAAATAAATTAAGACTTATGTTTTTGATTTTCAGAAAGCAATTTTCATTTTCATTTTCTATATTCTTTAAGAGTTATAAATCTTTTTCTAATAAAATAATTTTCTATTTCTGTTGGAATAAATGAAAGCCCAATATAAATAAGAAGAACAACAACTAAAGAAATTTTCGAAATAATTATTTCCGTACTTGGATTAGTATTTATTAATAAAAATAAATCAATTATTGGAGCTATAACAATAACTATCGATGATAAAAAAACTATTGCTACACTAATTATTGCTGATGGCATAAAATATTTAGTTTTATGCTTAATTTCATCTTTTTTCTTTATTCTATTTTTAATTGCTCCTGTTATAGAAAATCCTATAAAAACAAAAGTGAATAAAGCAGTTCAATTACCAATTAAATCGCTAAATACAATTAGCTTAGTCATGCCCTCTGAACCATAAATAAAAATTTTAATACCATCTTTATAATATCAATATTGTCCTTCTTGACCAATTTGTGCATATCCTAATACACCTATTATTGAAAAAATAATAACAATAGGTATAGTTAATTTCAAAATATATTTAACTCCATATCAAGGTTTATCAAAATTTAATTTTCCTATTGCTTTTTTTCAAAATGGTAATTCACCTTTTGAAAGGAGATTTTCAATATATCTTGGCCCTCAAAGCGAAAAACCATTTAATATTCCTAATACACCAATAGATAACATGATATTAATAATTCCAAGAATAATATTAGTTGCATATTCAGACTTTAACAGTTTATTTAAATAAGGTTGAATACCATTTAAATCCCCACCTGTTATAGAAAGCGAAATAGCAATTAATAAATAAATAACTGTTGTAATTATTAATCCAATTAAAAGAGCCATTGGTGCTTTTTTAGGATGTTTCATTTCAGTAGAAATACCTGAAACTACAAAGAAACCATCATATGCGAAGAAAATTCCTGCTATAGATAAAAATACACCAAAAACTGCTCCTATATTCTCAAATGAAGAAATACCATCAATAGGATTATTAGTTACATAATTAGTATTTGTAGCAATACTTAAAGCATCTTTATCTATATTATTGCTTACCATTAATGTAAAGCCAATAATAATAATTAAAATGACTGGAATAAATTTAATTGATGTAGTAATAATATTTTGAATATTACCTAATTTTGTAAATATAGCCGGAACAATAATGTAATAGCTAGTAATTACAAGAGAAATTAAAGTTCAAATTATTCAATCTATATTATATGAGTGTATAACAACGTTAAAAGTATTTACGCCGCCAGAAAGTAAACCTATTCCACTTTGAAGTGAAATAATTGCATAAATTGGCATAAAAAAGAATGTAAGAGGAATACAAATATATGCAACAAAGTTTTTAGCTGCTTTATAAATTGTTCTTGAGTTAAAAACTTTATTTCAACCTACAAATGATAAATTATCATTTCTAATACTAGAAATTTCAATTAAAGCAAGAGCCATTGTTATAATAGCAACAGCCGCTATTATTCATGAAAAAATAGCTAATATCAATGAACCATGAGAATAATTAATAACGCTTTTTGCTTTAAAAAAGATTCCAGCTCCAATTGCTCCACCAAAAACAATCATCATTGCTGAGAAAAAAGAAATTTTTTCTTTTGTAGTTTTACTTTTTATAATAATCTCCTTTCTTAATAATAAATATTATTAATTATATAAGATAAGAACTATATTCACCTTATTTATAAAATTAATTTTCAATATAAAAGTGCTAAAATTTTATTTATGAATAATATTAAAATAAATAATCTTATACTAAATGAATTAAAAATTATTGCTAATAAATTAGGAATAGAAAAAATACCTGTACTAATTGATTCAAGAGGGCATGGTGATTTTACTAGCAATATAGCAATGGGAAATAAAAAAGATCCTATTATTCTAGCACAAGAAATTTGTGCTTTACTTGAGCCTAAAAAAGCTGAACTTTCTATTGATAAAATCGAAATAGCAAAACCTGGTTTTATTAATTTTTATTTAAATAATAATTATATTGCCAATGCTCTTAAAAGTATTGTTAACTTAAAAGATGAATATGGTAAAGGAAATAAAAAAGGTAAAGTTAATGTCGAATTTGTTTCTGCAAATCCAACGGGTTATCTTCATGTTGGACACGCTAGAAATGCAGCTATAGGAAGTGCAATTGCAAATATTTTTGAATTTGCTGGCATGGATGTTACAAGAGAATATTACATTAATGATGCTGGTGCTCAAATTAATATTTTAGCTGCAAGTTTATATGCTAGATATCAACAAATTTTTGATGAAAATTTTTCTATGCCTGAAGAATGTTATAGGGGCGAGGATATCATTTGAGCGGCGAATGAGTTTTATAAAAAATATAATGATAAATATAAAAATATACCTTTAAAGAAAGAAGTTTTAAAGCTATTTAAAGAAGTGGGACTTTCTTTATTTCTTAATGAAATAAAGAAGGATTTAGCTAGATTTAATGTATTTTTTGATAAGTATTTTAGCGAAAAAAGTTTATATGAAAATAATGAACAAATTATTAAAGATACACTTTCAAAGTTAAAAAACACGTATCAAAAAGATGGAGCAACTTGGTTAAAAACTACTATTCATGGAGATGATAAAGATAGAGTTTTAATTAAAGAAAATGGTGAGTATACATACTTTATGCCTGATATTGCTTATCATAATATTAAATTTAATGAAATTGGCAAAAATGGAATTGTTATGAATATTTTAGGTGCTGATCACTCGGGTTATATTAAACGTATGCAATGTGCTATGAAGGATTTAGGTCAAAATGAAGAAAATTTAAACATTCTTTGCATGCAACTAGTAAGATTGATTAAAAATGGTGAAGAATTTAAAATGTCAAAAAGAAAAGGTACGAGTTTCTTTTTGAGGGAATTTATTGATATAGTGGGTGTAGATTCAGCTAGATTTATTCTTCTTGATCGTACATATAATACGAAATTAGATTTTGATATTAATATTGCGACTTTAAAAACTAATGATAATCCTGTTATTCTTGTACAATATGCTAATGCTAGAGCATTCTCATTATTAGAAAAAGCAAATTATACTTATACTGAAAACATCAATACAGATTGCTTAAGTGCTAAAGATATTCAATTAACTAAATTAGTACTTGAATTTCCTGAAATAATAAAAAATTCAGCTGAAAAACAAACAACTAATATGTTGACACAATATTTAATTAAACTTGCAAAAGAATTTAATTCATGATATTCTAATTCACCTAAAGTAATAGAAAGTGAAAATGCTGAAACACTGTTAATGATTGTTAAGGCAGTAAATATTACTATAGAAAATGGTTTAAGAGTATTGGGAATTAGTATTAAACATAATATGTAATAAAAAAATATTATTAAAAAATAAGAAAAAAATAACATTCATTAACGTGAGTGTTAAATTTTTTGTCTTATTTTAGTTAATAGATATTTATTTTATGTTTTATTAATATTATTTTTATTTAATATAATATCCATCTTCGAGAATTTTACTTAAATTGATATTATTATCATAATATTTTGCTTTTTCTGATAGTAATTTAAATATTTCAAATTTATTAAGAAAAAGATTTTTTCCTATTCTAGATTTTTTGCCTAAAATATTTTCAATTTTATTTTTTTGAATGCCATGCTTATGAAGTAAATTTTTAATAAATTCTTCAAAAAAATTTATAGGATCATAATTATTTACTATTCTTGCTCCAAATTCAAAAAATCTATGATTTTTTATATCTATATATTTATAATAAATAAATGAAAGTAAGCATACTAATCTAAAAATTGCTTTTTTAGCATTTTCTTGATCTTTTCCATTTTTTAATTCGATTACTAACGGTTCAAATAAAAAGTCTAAAAATTTTTTATAAACTTCCTGAATTTCATTTCTTTTTTTAAATATTAAAAATAAATTATTTAAATTTACTTTAAACTTTGGTAATAAAATTGTTTTATTATTAGATTTTTTTTCTGTTATTAAAAAAGAATTATTAAAAAATGAATAAATAACTTTTCCAATATCTGAATCTTTTTTATTAAATATATTATTTAAAAAATTAACAAAATTAACATATGTTTTATTTTCTTGTATTTTAATTATTTTTAATAATCTTGGAATGAGATTATCAAAAATTTTAATAATGCTTAACCCATCTTCATCGGCTAATAATTCACTTATTAATTTATTAATAATGTTATAAAAATCATTTCTTATATCAAATGTTAATTCGTAATTTTTTAATACATCACTGAATTTAGTAATAAGAAAATCAATTAAATCATTATCAGGATTAATTAATAATGATGAATAAGTATAAAAGATATTTGAAATGTTTAAAATATCATCAAAATTAATATTATAATTTTCTAAAATATTTTGAAAAATTCTTGAAAGAATAGAAGCTTGATTAGATACATTACTTTTTACTGTAAAAAAATCTAATATATTTTTTATTGTTTTAGGTAAGTAAATTCTTGTGATATCTACAACTCAGCTTTTAATTTGTTTAATTATCTTATCTTCACTATCTTCTGATGAAACATTTATTTTAATCAATTCATTTAAAAGTTTGTTTAATATATCTTTTGTAGGTGCTTCTATATTTTTTAATTTTTCTATTAATAAATTTTGGGATTCGCCCTCAAAATCTTGTAAATATTTATTTAATCTTGTTTCTTTTAAAAGTTTGTAAATTATTTTAGGAAAATTTTTTTCAAATACTAAACTAAGAATTTTATTTAGAACATTAATAAGAGATTCTGATTTTCTAGTATCTTTTATTAATAATTTATATTCATTTAGTATATTTTCTAAACGTTTTTTTTCCTGATTTTTGTCTGAATTAAAATTTTTTATACCAAAATAAGTTCCTAATCCTACAGCTATTCCAGTAATAATTGAACTAGTTAAAATAAAAGAAATAGTTATAATTTTATATTTTTTCTCATTTTTTTTATTTTTAAGTTCTTCCTTAAATAATTGATCTATCAACTTGTCATTTTTACCATTAATAACTAATTTATTTTCTAAATTATTACTATTCACTTCTATAATTTTATTGTCTTCTTTTTTAAGTAAATTATTAGAAGTTGTTTCTTCGCTTTTTTCGAATAAATTTTTTAAGGAAAAATTAATATTGTTATTATTAGTATTTATTAAAAAATTATTATTTTTATTCTTTTTAAAACTTAATATTATTGAATTTTTGTTAATAAAATTTTTGTTACAAGAAGATAAAAATATATTACCAAAAATAAATAACATTGCTAATAATTTAAAAAATAATTTAAATCTGTTTTTTTTCATAATTTTATTTAGAAGAATTTTTATTTGAAAATGTTCCGCTTTCAAATATTTTTTTTAGATCACTAATATTTTCTTTATGTTTTTCAACTTGTTTTTTTGCTGCTGAAAAAATTTCATATGAGCCAATTTTAAAAATATATAAATATGGGTCATAAATACTTTGTCCAAATAACTCTGTTAATTCTTTTTTAATATTATGTTTATCAAAAAGTTTAGATATTGTTTTAGGTATTGCATATTTAGGATCTGCTGGAGTAAGATCTTTTTTTAATGTATTAAAAAATCCACTTTTATTATTCGAACTTAATTTATAATAAATAAAAGAAATTAATCCAGTTAATCTTATAATAGCTTTTTTAGCATTTTCAGATTTATTATTTTCACTTTTTTTTAACTCTATAACTAAAGGCTCAAATAATAAGTTAAATAATTTTGTTATAAAACCTGAAATATTATTTAATTCCAATAATACAAGAAATTTTTCATCAAGGCTAAAATCTACTTCAGGAATAATTATTTTTCTATTATTAATTTGTTGATTTTCTGAAACAATTTGATTTTCTAAATAAACTTGAGTATCAGGCTTAAATTTTCCTCCTTCAATCAATTTATAAACTCACAATTGTTTATTATTAACATTACTATGTTTATTGTTTTGTTCAAACATTCCATTAACAAATTTAACAAAAGATAAATAATCTTTTTCGGCATCAATTTTAATAGAACTTATAATTTTTGGTAATAAAATATTAATGATTTTTGCTGCATCTATAGCTTTACTTTTTTCTCCATTTTTATCATTATTATCTTTTAAAATTAAATCTTCTATAAATTTATTTATGATTGTAAAAAGATTATCAATAATATTAATTGACAAATCTGTTCTATTAATAACATTTGAGGCTTTCTTTATTAAAAACGCAATAAGATTATCATCTCTTCTTGTAATTAATTCTACATATGTTTTTAAAATTTCAGAAAATTCATTACTATTGTTTAATTTTATATTTCATTTATCTAATTTTTTTATTAGAAAATCAGCAAAAATTGAATTGTTTGTTTGTACTTTACTATTAATAGTTATAAATTTTAAAATTCCTTTTATTAAATTAGGTAAATAAATTTTAGTGATATCAGTTAAAGCTTTTTTAATTTCATTTTTAATTTGATTGTTATCAGAATTTTTTATATTTATTTTAGTAAGTTTATTTAATAAATCACTGACAGAAGATTTAGCAGCTTCATTTGATTCTTTTATTTCTTTTTTTAATTCTGTTTCAAAGTCAATATTTACTTTTTCAAAACTATCTTTCAGAATTGTTTCTTTTAAAAAATTTAATATAGCATTAGGAAATTCTTTTGTAAAAGCTATATCAATAATTTTTATAATGACATTAGAAAGATGATCATTAGGGTTAATTTCTTTATATTTTTTCTTATATTCTTCAATTTGATTTTCTAAATTTAAATTTGTCATTTCAACATTTTTATTACTATTTTTTATACCAAAATAAATTCCTAAACTAGATGAAATAGTTGCTACGATTATGCTAGCTATACTTGTAATTAATATCCACTTTTTATATATTGCAATTTTTTCTTCATGTTTTTTTCTTTTTTCCAATAATTCATTAATAAGTTTTTTTGAAATATCTGTTTCATTATTTTCTTTTTGTCGGTTTTCTATATTTTTTTCATCTTCAGATAAATTGGATTCTATAAAAATATTTTCATTTTTATAAGTGTGAAAACCATTATGTATATTTGTATTTTTTGCAAAATAATCAAATGTAAAATTAACTGCAGTATCAATTAAAGAATTTTCTTTAATTGCTTTATAATTATATAATTTGTCTTTTTTATTTTCAATTGAAAAATCAATAATATTATTTTTATTAATATTATTACAACTGATTGCATTTGTTAATATTACAATATTAGTAGATATTAATGCTACAATAATTATTTTTTTATTTTTGATCATCAGTCTTCTTTCTTTTAAATTAAAATTTTTTTAATCTTCAATTAATTCAATAAATTTATTTAAATCTTCTTTTTTATTTTTAATTACATTTTTTATAATTTTAAAAATATCAAAACTGTTATTTCAAAAATGTCACCATTTTTTAGTACGTGTTCCTAAAATATCTTCTATTTTTATATCACTTTTTAATTCTTTTAATATGCCATTTATAATTTGAACTAAATATTTTTGGGGATCGAATGGGTTTAATAATTTAAAAACTTTATCAAAAAATATATTATCTAATTTTGAATATTTGTAAAAAATAAATGATAAAAGAGAGACTAATCTAAAAATAGATTTTTTTATATTTTCGTCATTTTTATTTCTTATTAACTCAATTAATAATGGCTTAAATAATAATTTAGTTACTCCATCAATTGTTTTAACTATACTTTTTCTATTATTAAAAGCTAAAAATATATTTTCAAAATTAATATTAACTTTTGGAAATAATATTTGGTATTTTTTATTTATTTCTTTTTCTTGACTATTTTCAGAATTTATATTTATTTTTCCTTTTTCAAAAAATAAATATATTCATGTTTTTTTATTATTTTTTTTAATAAATAAATTATTAATAAATTTAACAAAACTTGTATATGATTTTGTTTCATCAATTTTTACAAATTGTATTATTTTAGGAATAATAATGTCAAAAATTTTTTCTAAACTTAATTCATTATTTTTTTCATTTTTAGCAAATATTTCTTTTATTGTTTTATTAAAAATATTATAAAAATCGCTTTTTATATCAAAAAATAATTCATTTTCTTCCAATACTTCAGCTACTTTATTTATAAAAAAATCTAATAACGTATTGTTTTCACTATTAAAAATTGATTCTATTATTCCAAGAACTTGTGAAATGTTATCTATATCATCAATAATAATATTATTTTTTTCCAATATTTTAATTATAATTCTTGCCAAAATTGAACCTTTATTTTTATAATCGCTTTGTAATGTTACAAAACTTAAAATACTTTTTATTGTTTTAGATAAATAATCTTTAAGTATTTGAATAAGAATTTTTTTTATTTTTGAAACAATGTATTCAGTTTTATTTTTTTCTACTTCAATTTTATTTAGTTCTGAAATTAATAAATTTAAAATTTCAGAACTTGGTTTTTTTATTTCTAATAATTTATTAATTAATATTTTTTCATTTTTTTCATCAAAATCTTGTAAATATTCTTGTAAAAATGTTTCTTTTAAAAAAACAAATGTTGCTTCAGGAATGCCTTCTAAAAAATTTTCATCTAAAATTTTTTTTAGCACATCACTTAAAGTATTATTAAAATTTGAATCATGAAAAATTTCTTTATATTCTTCTAACCTATTTTCTAAAAAATGTCTTTTTTGATTTGCTTCTGAATTAATATCTTTAGTGCCAAAATATATACCTAATCCAGCTGCTACACCAGCTAATATTGAGCCACTTACTGTTAAAATAATTGTTATAATTTTTTGTTTTTTTAGTTCTTCTTTTTGTTGTTTTTCTTCTTTTATTAATTGTTGTAAAAGTTCACTATCTTCATTATTTATTCTACTTTCATTTTCATTTTCAGCAAAGTATTCTTTTTTATTTATTGTTTTTTTATTTTCTAATAATGAGAAATAATTGTTGATAGCATTATTAACTGGATCGACTGATGAAAATTTTTTATTTTCTATTTTTATTAATGAATGAAATTTTTCTTTTTGTTTATTAAAATTTTCTTTTAGTTGTGAATATGTCACTTTATTATTGCAAGCAACTAAGCTTGACATTGAACTTAAAAGCAAAATATTAGGCGATATCATCCATATTTTTTTTCTTTTCATTTTTTGATCCTTAAAATGATATTAATTAAATTTATTAAAGAATATTATTATAACTTTATATGAAATTTTAATATTTTTAATTCAAATTTTACACTTTTTATTAATAATAATTAATAAATTTAATAATAAAAAAGAGTAAAACTATTTTGTTTTACTCCATATAAATATGTTAAATTTTAATTATTTATCATTATCAACAATTTCTGCTTCAACGCCATCTTCATTACTTGAAGTTGTACTTGTTTTTGCATTAGCTGCATGTTGTGCGAATTGGCTTGCCATTTGTTCAATTTGATCAAGTTTTACTTTTAATTCTTTATATTTTTCTTCTTTTAAAAGTGTTTTTAATTCTTCAATTTGTTTTTGAGTAACTTCTTTTTGTTTTTCATCAACCTTATCACCTTGATCAGCTAATGCTTTTTCTAATTGATTAATTAATGATTCTGTTCTAATTATTGTTTCAGCTTTCTCTTTTTTCTCTTGATCTGCTTTTTTATTTTCTTCAGCTTCTTTAACCATTTTTTCAATTTCTTCTTCTGATAATTTTGAAGAGTTTGAAATTGTAATTGATGTTTCTTTATTTGTTTTTTTATCTTTAGCTTGTACTGTAGTAATACCATTAGCATCAATTGTAAATGTAACTTCAATTTGAGGTATACCTCTTGGTGCTGGATCAATCCCTTCTAAATTAAATTGACCTAATAATTTATTATCAGCAGCCATTGTTCTTTCACCTTGGAAAACACTAATTGTAACAGCAGTTTGATTATCTGCGGCTGTTGAAAATACTTGTGATCTACTTGCTGGAATTGTAGTATTTCTTGCAATAAGCGGTGTTAATACTCCTCCCATTGTTTCAATACCCAATGTAAGAGGTGTTACATCAAGTAATAATACATCATCAATATCACCAGCTAAAACAGCTCCTTGAATTGCAGCACCAATTGAAACAACTTCATCAGGATTAATAGTTCTATTTGGTTTTTTTCCTAGTTTTGTTTCAATCATTTGTTGAACAGCAGGCATTCTTGTAGAACCACCAACTAATAATATTTCATCAATTTCCGCTACACTTAATTTTGCTTGTGAAAGTGCATCATCAATAGGTTTTCTTGTTCTATCAAGTAAGTTAGCTGTAATTTTTTCAAACTCAGCACGATTTAAATTAAGTTCTACATTAAGTGGTCCTTCAGCTGTTAATGCTAAGAATGGTAATGAAATTGTAGTTTCCATTGTATTTGAAAGATCAATTTTAGCTTTTTCTGCAGCCTCTTTTAGTCTTGCTAAAGCCATTTTATCATTTGAAACATCAAAACCATTGTGTTCATCTTTAATTTTTTGAATAATTCAGCTAACAATTTCATGATCTCAATCATCTCCACCTAAACGATTATCTCCTGAAGTTGAAAGAACCTCATATGTTCCTTCTTCAATTTCTAAAATTGAAACGTCAAATGTTCCTCCACCTAAGTCAAATACTAAGATTTTTTTACCTTTATTTGCTTCTTTTGAATCTAAACCAAATGCTAATGCAGCTGCTGTTGGTTCATTAATTATTCTAAGAACTTCAAGTCCAGCAATTTTACCAGCATTTTTTGTTGCTTCACGTTCTTCATTATTGAAATATGCAGGAACAGTAATAACTGCTTTACTTACTTTAGATCCTATTTTTTTCTCAGCATATTCTTTTAAATATGAAAGAATCATTGCTGAAATTTGTTCTGGTTTATATTCTTTATTATTTAAGTGAATTTTTTTATCAGTTCCCATTAATCTTTTTACAGATGCAATACTATTTTTATTTGTTTCAAGCTGTCTCTTAGCAATTTCACCAACAATAATATCATCATTTTTAAATGCTACAACTGAAGGCGTTGTATTTTTACCATTTGGATTTTCTAATACTTGTGGTTGTTTATTTTTAATAATTGAAACTACTGAGTTTGTAGTTCCCAAGTCAATTCCTAATACTATTTCTTTTGCCATAAATTTCTCCTTTTAATAATTAGTTAATTTAATTATAACACTATTTTTTAGCACTCAAATAAAAAAAGTGCTAAAAATTTTAAAATGTTTTTGTTTTTAATATTTTGCTTTTCTATATATTTATTAAATATTTAATTTATTATTTAGAAAATAATTTATAAAACAATATTAAAAAAAAGAGCTAACGCCCTTAATAATGGAGTAAAGAAACTACCTCTACACCTTTTTCCTCAATTTTTTTTCTTCCTTTAAGATCATCAAGTTCAATAACTAATACTACCTTTTTAACAATAGCACCTTGTTCTCTTAATAAATCAATAATAGCACATGTTGTTCCACCAGTAGCAAGAACATCATCAATAATTGCAACTTTTTGATTCGGTTTTATCATTCCTTTTTGAATTTCTAATTTATTAGTTCCATATTCTAAAGAATAATCAATAGAAACTACTTCACCTGGTAATTTATTTGGTTTTCTAACCATAATAAATGGTTTTTTTAATAAAGAGGCCACTGGAGTTCCGAATAAAAAACCTCTAGCATCAGGTCCAACTATAGCATCAACACCTTCTACTTCTTTAGCTATTAAATTAACTGTTAAATTTAATGCTTCTCCATTCGCTAATAATGGAGAAATATCTTTAAAAGCGATTCCTTTTTTAGGAAAATCGTTAACAGTTCTTACATATTCATTTAAATTATTTTTCAACATACTGCATAATTATAGTAAAAAAAAGCAAATTAATTTTAAAAGTTTAAAAAAGAATAAACTTCTAAATTTTTAAAACAAATTAATTTTTAATAAAGAAAATATCATTATTAAATTTGTTTTTTTAATGGTAATTTTCAACTGTATATTTTAATTTAATGTATTATTAAGAAGTTATAAAATATATGTAAAATAAAGAGAGGAATTATATGAGTAATAAAATTACTACTTGAAAAAATAAAGTGGTTTATGAAATTTTTCCTAGATCATTTAAAGATTCAAATGGTGATGGTAATGGAGATATTAGAGGTATTATTGAAAAAATTGATTATATTGCCGATTTAGGAATTAATGCTATTTGATTAACACCTATTTATAAAACAGAATTTGCAGATGCTGGTTATGATGTTTTAGATTACTATGACGTTTGAGAAAAATTTGGTACATTACAAGATTTTAAAGATCTTGTTGAAGAATGTAAAAAAAGAAACATTGATATTATTATGGATTTAGTATTAAATCATGTTAGTGATGATCATCCATGATTCAAAAAAGCGATTTCTGATCCAAGTTCAGATGAATTTTCATATTTCATTTGAAATGATAAACAAGAAGAAGGTGATGAATCTATTTTTGGAGGGAGTGCATGAGAATATGTGCCTAGCGTAAATAAATATTACTATCACTTATTCTCAAAAAATCAAGTTGATTTGAACTGAGGAAGTCCTAAAACTGTTAAAGCTATGGCTGATGTTGTTGAATTTTGATATAACCTTGGCGTTAAAGGTTTTAGATTAGATGCTATTCAACACGTTGCCAAAGAAAGAGAAAATGGAAAAATGACTTATTCATTTGCTCCAAAAATGGTTGAATACTTACAGGCTTTTTTAAAACAAATTAAAACAGAAAAAGATGATATTTTCTTTGTTGGAGAGGCTTCAGGAATTAATCCTGATAAATTAGTTAAATATTCAAGAGGTGAAAACAGAATATCAGATGCTTTTTACAATTTTAGTTTTTGATATATAGGTTGACATTGGAAAACTGGTAGAAATGGTATCGATAAAAACTGAGATTTTAGAAAATTTGCTTCAGAAGATGCTATTAGATATCAAAATGATAAAGAAATTGAAGGGCATCAAATTTTCAACTTTTTAACAAATCATGATACATCTCGTGCTATATCAAGATATATTAAATCATTTTGATATGTAGAGGGAGCAAAAACATTAGCATTATTTATGTTTGCTCAAAAAGGTATTCCAACAATTAACTATGGTGAAGAAATTGGTATGTTAAATGGCGGATTTAAATCTAAAGATGAATTTAGAGATGTTGATGTATTTAATAGTTTTAGAATTTTCTGTGATGAAAAACTATACTATACAGAAGAAGAAATGCTTGAAGCACATAACTGAAATTCACGTGATAATGCAAGAATTCCTATGCAATGAAATTCAAGTGAAAATCATGGTTTTACAAGCGCAAAAACACCTTGAATTAAGTATGGTATTTCAGCAAATGTATTTAATGTGGAAAATGAACAAAAAGATCCAAATTCAATTTTAAATTTTTATAAACAAATAATTTCATTAAGAAAAAATGAGTTAAATAACTTTTTAGTTGAAGGTGATTCAGAAATGAAATTACTTGAAAATGGATTAATTCAAATTACAAGAACATATCAAGATAAAGATATTGTGGCAATTATTAATCTTTCAAGTTTTGAACTAGAATATGAATATTGTCCTAAAAAAGTTATTATTTCAACATATACAGATCAAATTACAAATAAATTAAGACCTTATGAATCACTTTTATTAAAAGGAAACAAATATGATTAAAGCCTTAGTTTTCGATCTTGATGGTGTAATAACAGAAACAGCAGAATTACACTTTGAAGCGTGAGTAAAAGCACTTGAAAAAAAAGGAATTTCTTATACTTTTGAAGAAAATAAAGCTCTTAAGGGATTGCCAAGAAAAGATACACTTTTAGCAATATTAAAACTTAAAAATAAAACATTAACTGAAGAAGAAATTCAAGAAGTTATGAAAGAAAAAAATGATTTTTATATTTCTTCTCTTTCAACTTTGAGTGAAAAAGATATTCTTCCAAACATTAAATCATTATTAATTAAAGCTAAAGAAAAGGGGCTTAAACTTTCAATTGCTTCAAGTTCATATAATGCTCCAGCAATTCTTAAAACTATCAATTTATTTGATATGTTTGACTTTATTGTTTATCCAGGCGACATTAAAAATGGTAAACCAGCAGCTGATATTTTTTTAGCTGCTGCTAAAGGTGTTAATGCTAGTGCACAAGAATGTATTGGTTTTGAAGATGCTATTGAAGGAATCAAAGGGATTCATGCTGCTAAAATGCACTCAGTAGCTATAACTTATGGAGTTAAGGCTGAGTGGGAAAATTTTTCTGAAGTTATTTATACAACTACAGCTGAAATTAATCTTGAAGCTTTACTAGAAAAATTTAATAAATAAGGAGATTTATGAATAAAAATAAATATATGCCTAAACTTGAATACAATGCAAATGAGATGACAATTACTCAAATTGGATATAATCCAGTTTATACAGGTAAAACAGAATCTATTTTTGCACAAGGTAATTCATATTTAGGAATAAGAGCGGTTGATGAAGAAAAACATTCTAAAAATAAAGAAGATTTCTTTTTAGCAGGCTTTTATAATAAGGGTGATGAAAATGAAGAAACAGAATTGGCTAACTTAGCTGATGTTATTCAAAATAATATTTATATTAATGGTTTTTTATTTGAACTAAGATTTAGTGATGAATACACAAAAACACTTAACTTAAAAACTGGTGAATTAATTAGAAGCGTAATTGCGCAAAGAGGTGAAAATAAGTTTAAATTTACATTTAGAAGAACTGTAAGTCAAACAAATAAACATATATTTGTGCAAAAATTTTTATTTGAAGTATTAGAAGGACCTGCTGCAAGTATTCTTATTGATCCTTCAATTAATGGTACAACAACAAATACGGGTATTATGCACTTTAAGGAAGGGCAAAAACGACTTGTTGAAAATAATATTTTTAGATATATTTATGAATCAACTCAAACTAAAGAAACTATTATTCAGAATTTAAGAGTTGTTCTTAAAGATAAATGAGGGAATGAACCTGCTTATAATGATGATAATTTTGTGTTATTTATGGCTAGAAGACAAATTGGAGTTAAAGTAAAATTTAAAATTTCACAAAATAACCCAATTATTATTGAAAAATTAATGAGTGTTAACTCTACTCAAGATAATTTGCCTTCTAAAATATCAGTTAATTCAGCAATAGCACTAGCAAATGAACTTTCAACTCAATTAAAAGCAATTTCTTATGATCGTATTCATGAAGAAAACATTAAAGAGTGAGTAAATATTTATAAACAATGAAATGTTAAAATTATTGGTGATTCAGAACAAGCTGCTTATGATCGAATTGCTCTTAACTTTTCAATTTATCATTTAAATACTTTTGTACCTAAATATTCTGACCAATATTCAGTTGGAGCTAAAGGTCTTTCAGGAGAAGGATATCAAGGACATAATTATTGAGATACTGATATTTTTGTAACTCCCCTTTATACTTTAAATAATACAAAAATAGCGCGTCAGCTACTTATGTATAGATATCATGGAATTAATGGTGCTAGAGCTAAGGCTAATGAAAGAAGATTAAAAGGTGCTCAATATCCTTGAGAAACTGCTCTTCCAGATTCAGGTGAAGTAACACCTTATTGAGGACAACCTGATATTAGAACCGGTCAACAAGTTCCTATTGCTTCTAGAGCACAAGAAATTCACGTTTCTGGTGATGTTGCTTATGCTGTTGAACAATATTACAAAATTACTAATGATCAAGAATTTATGGATAATTATGGTTATGAAATGATTATTGATACAGCAATTTGATGAAGTGAAAGAGTTGAATGAGATAACTTTAATGATCAATATGTAATTACTGATGTTATGGGGCCAAATGAATATAAGGGTAATATCGATAATAATGCTTATATTAATAGAATAGCTAAATTTAATATTGATTTAGCAATTGAATACATTAAAGATCTTGAAGCTAATAATTCAATATTACTTGATAAAATTAATAAAAAATTACCATATAGCTATAGTTTAGATAAATTGATTCACGTTTCTGAAAAAATTAAAATTCAAAAACCTAATGAAAATGGATTAATTGGTGAAAATGATACATTCTTGTCATTACAATTAAATGACATTAGTAAATTTCAAATGCTTGGTGATGCTGGTAAAAAACTATTTAATACACAAGAAGGTATTTCTAAACTTAGTGGACAACTTGTTAAACAAGCTGATGTTGTATTATTAAACTATTTATTTTCAGAAGAAATCAGTAAAGAGCAGGCAATTGCTAACTGAGATCATTACGAAAAAGTAACAACACATGATTCTTCATTAAGTCCAAGCACATATGCTATAAGTGCTATTGAATTAAGACATAAATTGGATTATGCTTACAAATTATTTAAATATGCTATTAATATTGATTTAGGTGACAATTTAAGTTCATCAGATAAAGGTATTCATGCTGGTTCATTGGCTGCTATTTACCAAATGATTGTTTTTGGTTATGGCGGATTAAAACCTATTAGAAATCACATTAATATTAATCCTATTCTTCCTAAAGAATGAGATGGATTAGAATATTCATTTAGTTTTAGAGAAGCGATCGTAAATGTTTCTATTAAAGAAAAAGAATTTATTATTTCCTCAAATAAAGAAGTAGCTATTCATGTTAATGGCGAAAGATACTTAATTAAAGAACCAAGAACTTTTGCTGTTATTTAAAAAAATTAATAAAATAAAAAGTTAGTTGACTTGTTTCAACTAACTTTTTATTAAATTTTATTTTTGGCTTTAGGTACTCAAAGATATTCATTTAATTTATCAAATCCTTCTTGTGCGCTATAAGCATGATTTTTAAATCCTAATTGTTTAATTCAGCCACCATAAGAAGCATTACCTGAAATAAAAATATAACTTTCTGATCAATTTTTTGTTTCTCAAGATTTGGTTGTAGGATTAAAATAAATTGATTTATTTTCTAAATTTGAATTGCCAAATAATTTACCAAATGGTTTATCTTTTACTTCAGCTTTAATACTTTGAGCATTATTATTTTTTGTGAAATTATCATTAAAATCATTTATATCATCACCTATTCTCATAATAGTTCTGAATTTAGCTTTAACACCATCAATTTCTCATTCTTTAGTATTTACAGCATTCATTCTTTCTTCTTTATTATTTCCACCACTGGTATTTTTTCAAGGCATAGGTGAATTTAAATCAACACCTTTCATTCAAAATACTCAATCAGGCGCATATTTTTCTTCAAGTCCTAATTTAATCAAATTTCTTCTAGAACCATCTACAGATGTTTTTTGAAGTCTATTAGAATTGAACATTACAATTCCGCCCTTACTTCAAACATACTTAATAAATTCAATTGATCCTAATACTTCATCAGATGAAGCATCTTTAATGTATTCTTCAAAAGTATTAAAATCAAAACCTGTATTTAGTGCAAAATAGTTTTGAACTTTAAAATTATTTAATACTGTATCATCTAAATCCATAAATACAACAGGAATAAATTTATCATTTTCCGCTCTTAAAGTAACTTTTTCTTTTGTTGTATCAACTAATTTAGTATCAATACCCTCTTGTTTTAACATGATATCAAAAATTCTTTTAGCATTTTCATATGCTTGTTTAGTTGTAACATCTTTATTAGCACTAAAACTGTTTCATAAATTAGTTGCAATATTTGAAGCTGAATTTATTTTTTGTGAAATGACTTCTTTTTCTTTATTAATTGCTTCTAGTGCTTTTTTAAGTTGATTAATTTCAGTTTCTTTTGTTGCTAATTTTTCATCTTGAAGATTAATAATATCATTTAATTTATCAATTTTTTCTTTATCAACTTTAATGCAAGAAATTGCTGTTAATGGCAAAATAGATAGAATGTTTGTAGCTGTTAATCATTTTTTTAATTTCATATTTTCTCCTTTTATTACTACAAATAAAATTATAATATTTAAATATTAATAAAATAATACTTAAAAGAAAAGAAGGAAAATCTATTTCTAGATTTTTCCCTCATTAATTTCATTTGAAATTTTTTCATAATTAAAAAAATCAGCATAATCATAATCAGTATGAACCATAACGCCATTTTCTATATTATCATACTCATATTTTAAATCACCTTGTTTAAGTTTTGAAGATGTATAACCATTATTACTTGAAATAATTAATCCAGTTCCATCAGATAAAATAATTGGCATAATTGAATACATTCCGCCACCTGTTTGTTTACCTATAACTTTAACATTTTTATTATTTTTTGCTATTTTTGTTAATAAATTTCCTGCTGAAAAAGTATATTCACTAACTATTAAATGTCAGTTAATATCTGAATAACCATCATTTTCATCAAATTTTGAATCTTCATTAGTATCAGTTTTAATACCTATTTTAATAATTTCCTGAGTAACATTATCAAACCGATCAATATATTGTTCTTCATTAGAAAGATAGCCGGCTAATGTTTCCATTTCAGCAACATTACCTCCACCATTTTCAGAAATATTAAGAACTACATTTTTAATATTTCTTTTTTTAACTATTTTCATATTCTTTTGCATAATATCATAAATAGTATTATTAGTGTCAAGTGAAAAAGTTGAAATATCTATAAAGGCTACACCATTAACAATTTCTAAGCTGCCTTGTTTATGGAAACTACGACCATTTTTTAATTTACTTTCTAATATTTGTTTATTAGCATGATTGCTTTTTGATAACTTAGAACTAAATAAAAACTTTTTAGTACTAATATCTGGTCCTGAAATCCGATAATCTTTATCATTAAAGTATGAAGCATGTTTAACAGTTGTATGTAAATCGTTAATATGTTTATGAATAAATTCAATATATGCTTCCATATATATAACTGGATCTGTTGAAAGAATACGCTCTTTTAATCCACTTTTAACAAAAAACTCTTCAAATGATTTAACATTTTCCTTTATTAAAAATTCTTTTCTATTTCCATATAAATTATCAAAAACAAATTTAAGATGATTATAAACACTTAAACGTTCATTAATAGTTTGACGATGTTTCATTGGATTGTAACGATCAAGAATTGTATTAATTTCTTCAAGTCTATTTTCTTCTGTAAGAAGAAAATCTAATAAATACATTTGCTTAGAGTTGTAGTATAGCGATAAGTAATTAGGAGAAATAAATAAAAGATTAAATAATGAAAACGGCATAAAAATATTTTTTTCAACTTCATAAATATTCATTCCATACTCATTTAAATCAAAATACTTATAATTTTTAGTAATATGACGTTGTTTATATTCTATTTTAATTTTCTTATTTTTAATAGTAGGATTATGTGTAATATATTTTAAATAATCAAAATGATCCATGTTATTAAAGTAAATTCTATTTTCATTAATAGAAAAAAGAATTGGTGAATTATAATCTGAATTTGTAAGAATAAAAATGCCTGGATTTTTCCTGCTTCTTGTTACTCTAACTTTATCAAAAAACTGTGGTAATTGTTGGAAGATATTAACAAGATTTACATATGATTCTTTATTGGTTTTATGTTCAAAAATTTTAATAAATTTGTTTTTAAAAATGTAATTAGGATTAAGTGAATTAATTTTTACTTCTTTATCATTAACTAATTCAAAAGGAACTTCACTAGTTTCTGTTAGCGAAAGTTGATTATAAAATTGTGCTAAAGGATTGCAAGAAACTGTTGGAAGTCCTACTCCTATTAATGCTAAACTAAAGATAATTTTCTTAAAATTTTTAATCATAAATACTCCAATATAGTTTTAAAATTATATATTAAAAATGTAAATTGACATGCAATTTACATTTTTATGTTTCTTAAATTTTAATATGTAAATTTAGTAATATTGTCATTTTCAACAACTAAGAATTTATCACCTTTAGTTGGTTGATATGGAGTTAAAGCTTTGAAAGCTTGTGTTTTATCTTGTTTTACTAAATCAAATAATTTTGAAGAATCCATTGATATAAATACACCAAAATATAAACCAAATGAGTAAATTAAACTTTCATCTTTAATTAAACCAATAACTTGTGAATTTGGTCTATATTTTGAAACAGTTTTTAATAATTCACCCGTTCTTGAAAGAACAATAATAAATTTATATTCTCCTGATTTAGCAGCATGGTTAATTATGTTGGCAATTTGCTCTCTTTCGCCTGGATGAGCTGCTGTATAATCTTCCATTGTGTGAATATTTTTTCTGTAAACTTCTGAAGAGAACATTTCTTCTTCTGCTCTCATATTAATTTTTGACATTGTTGAAACTGCTAATACAGGGTAATTTCCTTGTGCAGATTCTCCTGAAAGCATTGTTGCATCAGCACCTGAAAGTGTTGCTAAATAAACATCAGTTACTTCAGCACGTGTTGGGTGAGGTGAATTTTCCATTGAGTCTAACATTTGTGTAGCTACAATAACAATTTTGCCTTTAGCACGACATTTTTCAATGATACGTTGTTGATGATAAGGTACATCATAGTAAGGAATTTCAAGTCCCAAGTCACCACGAGCAACCATAATACCATCTGATTCTTCAATAATTTCATCAATATTATCAACACCTAATTGTGATTCTATTTTTGAAATTAATAATACATTTTTTCCACCATTTTCATTAACTAGTTTACGCAATTCTCTTACATTATCAGCTGAGTTAACAAATGAAGCAGCAATATGTGTAATACCTTGTGATAAACCAAATTTAACATCATCAATATCTTTTTGTGCTAAAAATGGTAATGAGAAATCTATACCTGGAAGGTTAATTCTTTTTCTTGTTTTTAATACATGTGTATTTTTAATTTCAACATCAACATATTTTTCTTCTTTATTTACGCTTACTACTTTTGTTAATAATTTACCATCATCTAGTAATACAGTATCACCAATACTTAAATCTTGTGCCATGTTATAACTTACTGAGAATTTTTCGCTTGTTCCTAAAACGTTTTCAAAGTCTCCTTCAGCACAGTGGATTCTTACTACTGTGCCAGCTTTCATTTCTTGTCCCTTATCCTTCATGTCACCAACACGAATTTCTGGACCTTTTGTATCTAATAAGATAGAAACAGGAATGTTTAGCTCATTTCTAATTTCTTTTGCTAAATCCATTTTTCTACGTTGTTCTTCATGATCACCGTGAGAAAAGTTAACTCTTATTGTAGAAGCCCCATTTTCAATTAATTGTTTTAAAACTTCTTTCTTTTCACTTGAAGGACCAATTGTAACAATTAGTTTACTTCTTTTTTCTGTTAAATACATTTTTCTCCTTTTTATAATTATTTATATTTTACTATTTTTAATAGTTAAAACATAAATTTTATAATGTTTTGTTTTATATATTTTCAAATGCTAAAAGCTTTCCAAAAAGAGTGAGTAAAATATTTGACTGGTTATTTTATTCACCATTTTAAAATTATTTAAAAGTCATCGAAACCTTCATATGTCGGAAATGCTAATTTAAAAAGTGACTTAAAAATATTTTTGTCTATTAAAGCTAATTCTTGAAAAACAGTATCTTCTTCTAATAATTTAGGCATATATTTATCTAATATTTTATTTATAGTGATAGGTAACTGCATACACAATTTTTTAAAGGCTAATTTGTCATCAGTTACATATTCATAAAATTTATCTATTGACATTTTTTTTAAACGGTAATTTGATGTTTTTATATTATCCTTTATATTTATAACTCATTTATCATTGGTTGATTTTTTAGATATAATTTCTACTAAAGCACAATTAAAGTCATCATTATAATTTTGTAAGATTGCATTTTGCATTTTTATATATGTATGTTTCATTGAAGAAGAATTCATTGTATTATGTTTATTCTTCATTTCTATACATAATGTTGTATTTCCTTTTTTAACAATAACATCTCAGCCTTTATTTGGAACTTTACAACCTTTAATATATTTAAATATATTTTGATGAAAATATCCTATAGTATTATTATTAGTTTTATCTCTTTGTCTTTGGATCTCATAGTTAATTATCTCTTCAAAAGTTTTATTAAATACACTTTTATCAAAAAGTAATTTGATTGGATCGATAATATTTGAATTAAATTTTTTTAAATTTATAGATTTTAAAGTTTCACTATATTGTTTAATTGTATTTAAAACATGTTGTTCAAAATCTTCTTGTTTTATAAATTCTAAATAATACTCTTCCATTTTACATCCCTTCTAATGCTTTTTTAATTTCTTTTCCTATTTCATTAGCTAAATTGCAAGGAACAGCATTCCCGATTTGCTTATATTGATTAGATACTGAACCAATAAACTCTCATTCATCTGGAAATGATTGAATTCTAGCTGATTCACGAATAGTAAAAGGTCTATTTTCCAAAGGATGACAACGCTCCGTTTGCTTCATTTGTGCAGTTGTTAAAATGGTTAAAGATGGTTCATCTAAACTTAACTTTCTCAATATACCCGTTCTCCCCCCCTGCATACTTCAACATCCTTTCATATATTCTTTAGCAATATCTTGTGGTATATCTTTTCAATATCCTCCAGCTGGTACTAATTTGAATATTTCTTCTTTTTGTTTTGAATATTTAATACCTACACTATCTGGAACATTCATTAATATATCTCTTAATACTATGGTTTTATTTTGTTTTTTAGGAAAATTAAATATAATTTTTTCCTCTAAATCACTTCTTATTCCTATAATAATTAATCGTTCTCTTTTCTGAGCAACACCATAATTTACAGCATTTAAAACCTTGTATTTTAATGTATAACCAATATTTTTAAATACATTCATAATTGTTTGAAACGTATTTCCTCGATCATGAGTAAGTAGACCTTTAACATTTTCAAATAGAAAAACTTTAGGCTTTAGTTTTTGTAAAAACGTAGCATAGTAATAAAACATTGTTCCACGTGTATCTTCAAGACCTAATTTTTTTCCTGCATAACTAAAACTTTGACAAGGAGCACCACCGCTCAAAAGATCTAAATCATATTTTTTAATTTTTAATTCAACTTCCAAATCTTTTTTTGAAAATTCAATAATATCATCTTCTATAACATTTCATTTCGGTCTATTTTTTCTTAAAGTACTACAAGCATACTTATCTTTTTCAATTAGCGCTATATGATTAAATCCAGCTTTCTCAAGTCCTAATGCTAATCCGCCTGCACCAGCAAATAGTTCCACACTAGTTAATTTTGATGTCATTTTAGTTCTCCTTGCTTAATTTATATTATTAATATAATTCTAATATATAAAATTATCACTTCATAAAACTAAATTATTATTTTAAAATTTATAATTATAGGAATAAAATATGTTTTATAATTTTGTGTATAAATTATAAATATGTTATAATTATGTAGCAACACAGGTAGTGGCACCATGGCTAAATGGCTAAGGCACGGGTCTGCAACACCCTGATTACCGGTTCGAATCCGGTTGGTGCCTCCAATTATGCGCCCGTAGCTCAATAGGACAGAGTGCTTGGTTACGGCCCAAGAGGTTAGGGGTTCGACTCCTCTCGGGCGCGCCATATGTTAATTCAACAATGATAGCTTAGGCTATTTTTTTTATTTTTAAGATTTAGTTTATATTAATTAAAACAATAAAAAAGTAGAGTGTTGTATGTTGGGGCAATAAAATTTAACATCTGCTAACGCGGATGTTTTTAAATAATTTTTATTAAAAAGAGTTTTACATGTCAAGATATTTTACAAAAGAAGAAAATGAAATTATTTTCCAATCATATGTTAAGGGTGGTTATAGAAAGACAGTTGATATTGTGAATAAATTATCACCTGAAACAATTAATTTAAAGATTAATAACATAAAAATAAAAATTAGAAGAATAGTTTCTTATTATAATAAAGGAATGCAAGATTTATTAGTTGATGGAAAAAGAGGAATAAACAGAAAGCCAGACTCTGGCAGACCTCTAAAAAACTTCGTGATTTTCTTGAACCAAATTGAGATGAATTTAAAATTTAAGAGTTGAAGAAAATAGCTAAAAGATATTTTGAAATTGTAAAAAATGAACCACATCGAATAAAAAAGAGTGAGTCAAAAATAGTAAAAATAAGAATAGTAATGTTATCGAAAATACTAGACATAACAAGGCAAATAATTTCAAAAAATATAAAAATATTAGAAAAAGTTAATAATAAACTTACTAATTAATTTAGTATAAAATAAATAAGATGAATTAATTATAAAAGTATTTAATAGCAATGAAAAATATATATGGAATAGTTAAATTAAGCCAATATTTGACTTAAAAGTACTCAATTTTAATAAATTATCGCACTTTAGGCAGATATAACTTAATCTTAAATGCAATATAAGAATTAAACGTAAATGGTTCATATCACGACCTAAAGTACGTGAATTTATATGAATATTGTGCTTTTTAGCAATAAATTGACTTAAACGCATTCTTTTATAAACTTTTTTGTGTGAAGCAAATGCATCTATGAGAATGTTGTCATATTCTTTAGTTTTCACAACATTTTCTAACTTTTTTTATTTAAATAGTGTTCTTTTAAAAACATTAAATAGCTTTGCTAATTCATTTATTGATAGTTTTCCTTTATATTCTCTTACTATTAATTTCTTTTGTTCTTTAATAAAAACAACATTTTCTTCAAAGATTGAAAGTAACCTATCAACTTTAATAGGGTTCATTTCTTTCAATGTACTCTTAATTCTCAATTTCTTCTTTCCAGGTGCTTTACTACCTGGTCTTCTATTTATGCCCCGCTTATCTTCAACTAATAAATCTTGCATTCCTTTATTATATAATATGAAACAATCCTTATAATTCTTTTGGTAAGGTGGCATTTTTTGATAAAAGCTAATTTGTGCGAGATGTTAATAGCTACCTTTATAGCTCTTTCCATTCCCAATCGCTCATACTCTTTAAAAATAATTTCATTCTCTTCTTTAGTAAAGTGTCTAGACATTTTTCTCTCCTATAACATACAGGTGACACAAAAAGACACTCTATAAAAGAGTGCCATTTTTTTGTTCTAGTCTATGTCTACTATTTTTTTATTTTAAATTAAAATTAGTTTATTTTATAAAATGTAAAAATAAATTTAGCTTATTTTTTTGTTTCTTCTTTTTTACACATACAATTAAATGTTATATTTTTGCAATTTTTAATTTTTCATCACAATTTTTACAACATAGCGCTTTACATTCACATTTTAATTTATCTTGTTTATTTTTACAAATACAACATTTTTTCTTTTCTATTGCAACACAACATTTATTAACTCCATTAGCAGTTATACAACTTGAAGATTTACATTCACATTGTGTACAATTTATTATTTCTTTACACATTTTACATAATTGTTCATCAGTTATTATTTCTCTTTTTATAACTAAATTGCCTATTTTTTCTTTTTTGCTTTTATATTTATAAATTGAAACTGTATTATAACCAGGATAATAATCAACAATTGGAAATCAATCTGTTTCAGAAATTGTTTTTCCTTCTTTACCCTCCTTATCTAAACTATATAAAAGCAAACCTGGTTTTTTTAAAATATTTGTCAACACATATGTAACACTTAATAAATTGTTTGAAGAATTTTTTTTGAATTTTCTTTGACAAGAACATTCAACATCTATTGAAGAACCATCATTATAAAAACGTCCATATCAATGATCATTATTATCTCCATTATTAGGATGAAGTTCTAATGTTATTTTTAAGTTTTCTCCATTTTTCAGTTTAAAATTTCTTTTATTTTTTCAATAAGATGTATATGCTGAATAGCTAATTCCTATTGTTGCACCTACTCCAATTAGACTATAAAATGCTGTGCCCAATCAATTATTTCATCAACTTTTTACTTCTTTCCAAAGTAATCCTCAAACTGAAGCAGTTTCAGAATTTGATATAGAAACAGAAGTTTTACTTCTTATAGTATTTACATTATTAGAAGCATGACTGCCACTTACAAAATGAGAATCCAGTATAGTTTTTTGCATTAATTTATTATCAAAATTATTAATTGCTTCAACAATTAATTTTTGTAATTGATACTTTTCATTACCAAAAGTTAATTCTTCTTTAGTAATTAATTGTTTAATTTTAATTACTCTAATATCAAAATTAATTTTTGATGAACTATTAATAAATAAATTCTTGATAGAAGAGTAATTTGGATATTCATTTATTAAAACTGGTGATAATATAATATTTTCTTGAGTGCCAACTGCTATCGTATCTATTATTGTTTCATCTTTTAATTTTCAACCTAAAAATATAAATCCATTTTTTGCTTTTGCTTTAACTAATTTCGTCTCTACATTTGAATTGTATTTTCTAGTTAAATTATTAACATCAATATTAACAGTATTTACATATTGTATTTCATAAATATGAGAATTACTAACTGATGCACTAATTAAAAAACTTGATGTTATCCCCCTACAGTCGAACTTATTATCTTTATCATATTTTTTACCTTCATATTGCCGCCTTATTTAATAATAATAACAATATACATATTTACAAAAATTTTATTTATACAAATATAATTTCCTCAAAATAATTGCCAATTATAAAACTTATGCATTTGATAATTTTTTATTATATCTTTTCCTAAGCTTCAAAGTTATAAGCGCGCATTTAATAATTATTGATTAAAATGCAAAAAGCTTTACTTACTATTTAAAAATTATTTAATTGCTAGTTTTTTTAACTTCTACAGCTATGCAACATTGTTTTTTATCATTTTCTTTATTACAGCATTCCGAATTATGTTTACATTGTGGCTGAGTTGTTGTAACAACACAACATTTATTAATATAATTATCTGTTACTATTTCTCTAGTTATAATTAAATCACCTAATTTTTCTTTTGCACTACTACCATTTTTATATCCAAAAATTGAAATTTTATTACTTCCTGGATAATAATCTTTAATTGGAAACCTATATTTCATATAAAATTGTTCATTATTTTTATCATCTAAATTATATAAAAATAAACTAGGCTTTGTAGGCCCATTAGTTAATATATAAGAAATCGAAAATGGTGCATTATTATTCCCGTTATTGCACTTTTTAAATCTTCTTTGGCATTCACATTTTGTTTCTATTGAAGAGTCGACATTATAAAAACGCCCATATCAATGTCCATTATTCTTATTATTTTCTTTTTCAGGATAAAGTTCTAATGTTATTTTCAAATTTTCATCTTTTCCAAGTTTAAAATTTCTCTTATTTTTTCAATAAGATGTATATGCTGAATAGCCAATTCCTATTGTTGCACCTACTCCAATTAAACCATAAAATGCTGTACCCAGTCAATTGTTTCATCAACTTTTTACTTCTTTCCAAAGTAATCCTCAAACTGAAGTAGTTTCAGAATTTGATATAGAAACAGATGTCTTAATTCTCATGGCTCTTACTTCATTAGAAATATGACTGCCACTCACAAAATGAATACCATTCATAGTGTCTTGCATTAATTTATTATCAAAATTATTAATTGCTTCAACAATTAATTTTTGTAATTGATACTTTTCATTACCAAAAGCTAATTCTTCTTTAGTAATTAATTGTTTAATTTTAATTACTCTAATATCAAAATTAATTTTTGACGAACTATCAATAAATAAATTCTTAATAAAAGAGTAATTTGGATATTCATTTATTAAAACTGGTGATAATATAATATTTTCTTGAGTGCCAACTGCTATCGTATCTATTATTGTTTCATCTTTTAATTTTCAACCTGAAAATATAAATCCATTTTTTGCCTTTGCTTTAATTAATTTTGTATCTACATTTGAATTGTATTTTCTAGTTAAATTATTAACATCAATATTAACAGTATTTACATATTGTATTTCATAAATATGAGAGTTGCTAACTGATGCACTAATTAAAAAACTTGATGTTATCCCTACAGTTGAACTTATTCACTTTATCATATTTTTTACCTTCATATTGCCGCCTTATTTAATAATAATAACAATATACATATTTACAAAAATTATTATTTTCCAAAAATTTTATTTATATAAATAAAATCCTACATTACGAGTCCAAATGCAGCGCATTTATTTTTATATAAAATAAATATGTAACACTTGAAGTTTTTCATATTTTAAAGAATAAAAAAAATTTCCTTACATTTAACACTTAGAAAATTTATATAAATTTTTATAACAAAAAAATATCATTATTTAACAAATGAAGAAAATTTTTTTTATTAAAAAGTAATTGAAAAATAATACAAGTATACATATAATTTTCAAAAATAGGCAAAAGTCCTTCAACAATATCTAAAAAAATTAAAAGAAATTTTTGCTAATTTTGGTAATTATCAATTTGATATAGCAAATAAAAAAACTGCTAAGTTATACTTTCATAAGTAATTATTTTGCTTTTCAGTTATTTTCAAATTTAAATATTTTAGTAAACTATTTAAGAACAAATGTGATAAAAAATTATTTTAGAATTAAAACAAAATATAATGGAAACAAAAAAGTATCAGATATAAAAACTATTTTTAAAAATAATTTTTTAAGTTTTAACAAAAAAATAGATTAATAAGTTATTAAAAAAGGTATAAATGACATGCTTCAGATCTAAAAGACTGGTTACAAACGCTGATTTTGTATTTCTTATCTGAACAAAACCTAAAAAAATAGATTTAGGAATAAAATATGGTTATTGAAAAGGTGTTTTAGTGCTTGGCAAAAGAATATCGGGATATAGAAATGTGTTAACACTAATAGAAAAAACAAAAGTAAGATTTACAACTTTCGTTAACTTAAAATCACCACATGAAATTAATTCAAAAATTAAAACAATTTATTACAAATTATAATCTCGTTATTAAATTAATAATAATTGATATTGGAATAAAATTCAAAAAAAGTATATTAACAAAATGATTAAAAGTAATAATATATAAGGCGGAGTTATATGCATTATTCCAAAGAAGTTCTAATAAAAACTGAAATGGCCTAATGAAAAAACATTTAAAAAAATATAATTTCAATCTAATCATTAAATTTAAATTATTAAAAGTTGCAAACAAAATTAATAATATACTTTAAGTCATTTTTAATTGAAAATCGTCTCAAAATCTATTTTTATTATAAAACCAAAAATAAACATAATTTAACTTTTCTTTTTATTAAATATATTTAAATTTTAGTTTTATATTAATCTCAAATTATTTTAAATCGTTTTTTGTTATTTCTTGTTTATGTTGGCAGTCACTTTTTTAAATATGATTAACTAAAAAATAGTAGAAATATCCATTATTTTTTATTTCTATATAAATATAATTTATTTTGACATATTATTTTTACAAATACAATTAGCAGAATTACTAGTACATTGTTGTTTATCACATTTTTTCTTTTCAATAGCTACACAACATGAAAATTCACATTTATAATCTGTTTCATTAATCATTTTTTTATACGTGTCGCATAATTTATCATCATTTATTATTTCTCTTTTTATAACTAGGTCACCTAATTTTTCATTTTTACTACCATATTTATAAAATGGAACTTTATTAGCTCCTGGATAATAATCGATAATTGGAAATCATGGTGTTTCTACTTCTGTTTTTTTTGAATCTGTTTTATCTTCTTTATATAAAATTAAACCTGGATTATTTGGGCCATTTCTTAAAATATATGAAACTGAAAGAAAAGTATTACTCCCATTTTTAAATCTTCTTTGGCAAGAACATTCAGTATATAAAGTTGAATTATTATTATAAAATAAACCATATCAATTATTTTTGTTTTTATCATCTTTAGGATAAAGTTCCAATGTTATCTTTAAATTTTGTTTATCTTCAAGCTTAAAATTTCTTTTATTTTTTCAATATTCTGTATATAAAACATAACCTAGACCAATTGAAGAACTAACGCCAATTAATCCATAAAATATTGGACTAATTCAATTTTTTCATCAATCTTTAAGTGCATTTCAAATAATACTCTGGGCTGAAGGAATTTTAGGTGAAGATAGTATAGGGGTAGGAATTGATTTGAGAGCTGAAAGAGGGGACATTAATTTATTAGTAATGTCATTATTTTCTTTAAAGAAAAAATTATGATTTTTTTTGTTAATGTCTTTTTTTAATTGTTGCTTTTTCTTATCAGTAATTAACTCTTCTTTTTCAACGCTAGAATTATTTACTGAAGCACTTATTAATAATATGGCCATTAATCCTATGGTTCCGTTTATTCCAGATAATACATTCTTCAATTTCATTTACAACTCCCCTTTATAAAAAAACATTTATTGCAAAATAAATGTTTAAAAATTATTATATTATATAAATAAAAGAAATATATTTTTAAATTCTTAATTATTAATTAACTGCTTTTTTATAATCTTTATCTGCATACACTTTATAATCGCCTTTTTTAACTCAGTATTCAGCTATTGTAGCTCCACCTTTATTAACGATTTTTAACATATCATTAATTGGTCATTTTAAATTACCGCCGTTAAATGATTTTTCACTGTTGCCATTTTCTTTATGAATTACAAATTCGCTAATTTGTTTAATATTTATATTTTTAAAGACAATTTTTTTATTTTTGAATTTTCAATTATTTTCATTTCATTCTGGTAATGAGCCGAATGATTGCTCTTTATTATTAGATGGATTTTTATTAGTTTCTGTAAAACTATTTTCAGTAGTTCTATAAGCATATTTAAATCCATCTTCTCAAACGTGGAGACCTCAATCACCTGATTCTTGATCAAAATTAAGAATTAAATAATCTAAATAAATAGCTTCATTTTTAAATAACATTTTAGAAATGTTTCTATTCACTCTATGTGAATTAGACCTATTATAAGTTTCATCATTATATATATCAAAATTAACTCTAATTTGATTATCTTCTATTTTAACTTCTAAGTTATTAAAGAATAATTTTTGTTCTTTAATATTAGTGAATATTAAATTTTTCTTAATAAAATCGGGATTGCGTCTTTTTACTTCATCTCAAGTAAGATTTAATAATTTATCATTTAATTTAACTTCAACATTTTCAGCTAAATTGGTTAATTTGTTTTTAAATGAGTATTCTGGTATTCAAAGTTGTTTTTCAATAGATTGTGAATCAATTGATCTTTTTTTTCTTGCAGATTCTTTAGGTTTAACTTTGTATTTTATAAGAATACCTTTAGTTTGTCCTTCAGGCTTCATGTCTTCTTTTTTAACTTCTGTTATTTCAGGCTCATATCCTTCAGGAATATTATTAAACTCTATTTTATCTTTAAATTGTTCATTATTAATATCTGTAATCTCACTAAATGATAAGTTTTCAACTTCTTTTTTAAAAATAGCATTAATGGATTCTTCTCTAACCTTAGGCTCTAGTTTTTCAAGAGTTTTAGAATTAATTTTTCTTCTTTTACCAAGTACTATTGTACTATGTGCAGGTGTTATAGGTGTACCTGCTACATAGCCTCTATCTTTATCAAGTTCAGTAATTAATTCGGGCTTACCATTTTCGCTTATTAATAATTCTCAAGATTCATCAATTTGTTCATTAACAAGAATCGCATCATCAAATGGATTAGAAATTACAATAAATTGGGAATAATTTTTATTGGCAGATGCTTGTATTCTATATTGAATAACTTTATCAGTATCTTCATCATTATTATATGGTTTAACATTATTTAGAAGAGAAACATTTTCATCCATAACTTTTAAATTTATATATGCTGTTTTATCTCTATTAAATGATGTTAAAGGAATTTTTGTATTTCCAGTTTCAGAATTAGCGCCATCAACTGCAGTTCATTGGCCACTTCCATCAACTAATTTAAAATTAATTATTTCTTTTTCTTTATCATTTCCGCCTCATTCAGAATGTATTCCAGTTTTAAGGTGTTTTAGATCTGCGCCATTAATTTTTACAACTCCCTTACCATCTTTATCAATATAAACTTTACTATGAATATTTTCATTTTTAATTGGTGCTTTACTTAAATTGTCCTTACCACAAAATTCACCAGCTAAATATCATGTTTTATTTCTAGCACTTTCAGGAGCATTAAAAAATACTAATGTAAATTCATCACCTAAATCATCTAATTTAGAATATGGTCCTTGATTATTATGATTATTATTTTTACCACCTATAAATCTAAAATTATCTACTATTTCTTGAGCTGTTTCAAATCTGAATTCATAGTTTTCTTTTCTTAGTTTAATAACATCTTTTACATATTTATGTAAATCAACAAATGCACCACCAGCAAAGTTTTTATCAAAACGTTTTCACTTATATGAGTTAGCTCAATCAGAAGCATTATATGAATTATCATGATATTTATAATCTACAATAACTCTTGCTCTACCTGTTTCTTTATGTAAAATATCCGGTAAAGCTTCTTTTCTAATGGCATTAGTGCTGCCTTCAGCACGTTCAGGGTTAGCATCTCCTAATGAAAGCGGTTTAGTTCTACCGATTTCATCTCCTCCTTGTAAAACAATTCTTCCTTGCCCGGCAAACATTAATCCTAGAGATTGTTTTGCTAATTTAATTTTGTGTTTAATTTGAAGTTGTTCATCAGATAGATCTTTACCATCACTATCTTTCAACTTGGGACTAGCTATGTTTAGCTTATCCCATAATGTATAACCATCATGAATAGTTTGATATTGAATTGCTTCATTAGGTTCATTTGTAAATGTTACATAGTCCTCTTTATTGGTCAAACTTTTTTTGTTTTGATATTCATTATCTGGATTATTGTCTTTAGTAAAGATATCAGCATAATTATTGCCAGTATCTTTATTATTTTGTGCCTGTTTAGTAATACCAGCAAGTAAAGCAGATCTTAATTGTTTAGTTTTTTTATATCCATTATCTTCTTCAGTGTTATGCACTCAACCTTTTTTAGTACCTTCATGATCTCCTACTTGTCCTTTAATAATATCTCTAATAGTATCATTAAAATAACCAACTCCAGGAACTCCACCTTGAAGAGCTTTAGTTTCACCTTTCACAAGACGTTGTGATGGAGGCAAATCAGAAAAGTCTCAAGACTCTCCATACATAATCAAATCATGGCCATCAGGAGTTTTAACTTTATCTTTAATTAGTCTAATAGTTTCTTTATCAATAAATCCCATTAAGTCAAATCTAAAACCATCTACACCATATTGATCAACCAATCATTTAGCGCTTTCAATAATAATTTTTCTAGCCATTTTATTTTCAGAAGCTAAAGCAGGACCACCAACAGGCGTAGGTCCTCCTGGTCTTCTGAAATAATGGTTAGGAACAATATTATCTAAAAATCAATTTTCAGCCATATGGTTATAAACAACATCGGCAATAACTCCAATTCCGTTATCATGTAATTTCTTAATAAGCGCTCTTAATTCAGAAATTCTTGAATATGGATCTTTTGGATCTGAAGAAAGTCATCCTTCAATTGTAAAGTAGTTATGAGGATCATAACCTCAATTATAATTAGGAGCTTTAGTTCTAGTATATACTTCTTTTTCTCCTTCTTTTTTTACTTCACCATTTCCATTAGTTCAACCCTGTGAAGTTTCATCAACGGAAGAATAATTTTGCAATGGAAGAAACTGAACATGTGTAATACCTAAATCTTTAAGATACTCAATTCCAGCATCTCAATTTGCCATACCCCTAAATGTTCCTTTATAAGCAACATCATCTCTAGAGATTGTATAATCTCTAACATGAACTTCATAACCGATCATTTTATTTAGTTTACCTTCAAGACCACCTGAAAATATACCTTGCGATTTTGAAAGGTTATAAATTCCCGCTCTTGAAGAATTCATATCTACAAATGCACCTTTACCTACTTCACCTGGTTTATGTGCTGCCATAGATTTTGCATATGGGTCTAATACTATTTTTTCATATTTAGTATTCATATTTAAAATATATTCATAATAATAACCATCTAAAGATGCAAAATACGGAAATTCTCAATATAGTTCAGGCATTTGGGTATGAATTTTGGCGCTTCAAATTCTTTCATTTTTTTTATCACCTTGAGTAAGTGCTATTGGTTTACCAACTTTTTTATTATGATTATTTTTATCATAAAGTTGAATATGGACTGTTTTTGAAGCTGGTGCTCATAACTTAACTTCTACTTCGGTTGAACTAATCATGTTAGCACCTAAATCAGGTGTTCAATATCACATATAATCTGTATCATATGTATATTCTTCACCTTCAAACAATCTTCTAGCATAAGTTGCTGCACCTAAATTCTCACCATCATAACTTGCAGTGAAAATATCGCCTAAATCTATTTTGTCATAATGTTTACTTGGTTTTTTTAAATATTCAGGTTTAAATTTAATTTTTAATTTTGTTCTTTTTTTACCATTATCTAACCCAGACATATCATTATTACCTATTTTAGTAATTTCATAATTATTTGAATTAATAGGTACAAGAGAGTTATATTTATCTAAAGTATTGAATAATTTAAGTTTTAACTGAAAATCATTAATATCATTATTTGCAATAATATCAATTTCTAATTCATCATAAGCAACTCTTTCAAATCTATCTAATCAATAAGTAGGTTTTTTATAATGGGGATTAGGATCGCCCTCATTGAATCATACTTCATCATGAGAAGTATCAAGAATAGCAGCTTCATTATTTTTATGATTCATGTCATGAACAATATATCAAAGATCTTTTGCAGAATCTATATTATTAATTTCTACATAATAAAATCCATCTTCATTTGCACTAATATTAAATTTTTTAGGATTTTCATTTCAATTAATATTACCACCTTTTCAACCATCGCCTCAAAGATGCATTCCTCAATATTCAGCTTTTGATTTTTTATCTTCTTCTTTTTTAACTCTGTAATAAAACTTAATACTTTTTAATAACTCTGTATCATTATTATCTTTTTTAAATCCAGAAAATCCATTAAGATAAACTTTTTTCTTTGAAGTTTCATTATCATTTTCACGGAAATATAACTCAATAATAGATTCACCTATTTTTCTGCCTGAATTTGAAACAGTTCCAGGTTCAACAACTTTTCATTTAACACCTAAAGGTAAATTTAAATTGTAAACATGTTTTTGAAAATATTCATTTGTTGTCTGACTTGCTTCTTCAGTTGATGACAATTCTTCTTCCATAACCTGTTTAGGTCCATTAAATGCTTCAGTAGCTAAAATGGAAGATTTATTTCTAAATTCAGCTGTTTCTATATTAGCAATATCTTCTAAAATTTCAGCGTCCGTTTTAAATCCCTTAATTTCATTGATAGTAATAACTTTTGGATCTGAATAACCATATCAAACTTCAATTTTAGTATCTTTAAGCTTTCCACTTTCTGTAGTTCCTCGATCTTTTAGTCTTCATGAAACTTTATTTTCAGTTCCTTTTACTTCAGGAAATTGATTTTTTAATTCTTCCTTAATTAAAGCATTTCTTATTTCTTTATCAAAAAGCATTTGTAAACTTTTAGTATCAGCAGAATAAGGTGTAACATCATGATGTTTATTATTTTTAATTTCAAGTTTAGAAATAGTGTCAATTAACCCTACTTTAGTTAAAAATAAATTATCATTAGCTTTTTTAAGTTCAAGACCTTTGCTAATTAAATAAGCACCACCAGCTACTCCGCCTGCTCCAGCAATAATTGAACCTGCAATTTTTGTGATATCAGAAGTGCTTAATTTTTTTCTTTTACCACTTAAAAAATAGTCATTTACTAATTTTTTAAGATCATATACAGCATTTTTTATATCTTCATTTGCAATATCATTATTAATAACTTGTTCAAGTAAACTATCAACAAATCCTTTTGATATATTAAAATTATTTAAAAATTCTTCAACAGCTTCTTGAGCTAAAAAGTATTTTTCTCTTAATTTAATTTCTTGATATTTATCTGGAGAAAAAATATATGCTAACGCTTTGCTTGTAAGTTTGTAAAATTTTTCAATCATTGCTTTACCTTTTTCAATGGTAAAGTTACTTGAGAATTCATTTTTAAGTTCAATCATTTGAAGATCAAGAGCATTAATTATGCTTTGTTCTTGTAAAAAGATAAATTGTTCACGAATTTCATTATCAAACACGCTAATATATTCAACTGGTATTTTTAATAAGTCTATACTATCAAAATTAGCGTTAATTTGGTTTTCAAAATTAGCAAATAAACTAATATTGTATTCTTTAATTTTTTGTTCAAATATTTCAAATAATTGTTCTTTTTCACTTTCGCGTTTAACTTCTTTTAAAAGAGCAAGACCTCTTTTATATTTAGAAACATATTCTTTTCAAGATGCTTTTGAATTAAAGTTGAAAATAACATTAAAGTTTTTAGTAATAAACTGATTAATTGAAGATTGCTTTTCATTTGATATTGAATCTTCAAGCTTAATATTATCAAACTCATATTTTAAAAACTTGTTTTTAATTTCTTCTTTATATGTGTCTAAAGTTTGTTTACTAAAACTACCTGAAGAAAAAAATTTATCAAGCTCTTTAGTAAATTCTTTCATTTCTTGATCAATTTTTAAATTAAGTTCTTTATGAGAATTAGAGTATTTGGAAGTTTGTGAAATTTTTCTTGTAATATAATTATTAAATTCAGATTTAACCTGCTCTTTAATATCTCTTTCTAATGCTTCTATTTTTCTTATTACTAAAGATTTTTTAGTAGAAAATTCACTAAGTAATTGTTTAAATTCATTTTTATTAAAAAGCTCTTTACCCTTTAATATATCATCAGAAATAGAAAGTAAAGTATCATACTTATTTTTATATTTATCATATTCGGAATTAACTTTCTGATACTCAACAGAAATAAGTACATCTCCACTATGTCCCTTTTTAATTTTATTTACATATTTACCATTAAGTTTTCATCCCTTAAACTCATAACCGTCTTTTAACATCGGTTCTTTTAAATACATTCCATATTTAGATAAATAATAATCAGCGTTTTCATTTAATGCAATTACATTATTATCATCTTCAAATATAATATTGTATTTATTAAAACTACAAGAAATAACTGTTGTGCCAATTGAAATAGGCAAAGCTATTAATGCTAAATTAATTTTTAATAATTTATTTTTCGATCCCATGAAATACCTCTTTAATTAATACTAATTAATTATTCTTTATAAATTAACATAAACATTATAAGTTGTATATATAGTGCTCTTATCAGCACAATACTCAACAGGTAAAAATGTGAAAAATTAAACATTTTTCTTAATTATTTCTTTTTTTTAAATATTTTTATTATTTTTATTTATTAATTTTGTCATTAAAATGACAGATTGGAGAAATTATTAAAAATATAAAAAAATGGGGAATATTCTTAATATTCCCTTTTATTGCACTAACTAGTATTAGTTGTCAAATACAAGTCATAAATAAAGATAAATTAAATAAATTAAATTATGAATTAAACAAATTAAAACAAGAACAAATTGAAAATAATTTTTTATTGCAATTAAATAATAACAATTTATCAAAACAAGAAAATAATTATGAAAATATTATAAGAGAAATTAATGATGAATCTAAATTTGAATTAGAAAAAATAAATCAAATTGAAAATAATTTTATTGCTAAAAAAAATGAAATCATTCTTAAAATACCATTTCAATTAAAAGAGTTTGAGCGATTAAAAAATTCAGAAATTATTTCAGAGCTAAATCAGCGATGCTTTGAAGGTTATAAAGTTAAAGAAATTTGACTTAAAAATAATCATGAAATTCAGCAACTAACTAAACAAGACTTATTGCAGATTAAAAATAATGAAGCATTTGAATTAGATAAAAAATTATTGATTAAAAAATCTAATTCAAATATTGAATTAATTTTAAAACTTAAAAAACTTGTTGAAGTAAAGTTTAAAATTTTTGATAAATTAATTCAAAAAAATACATATCTTGAAGAAGATGGAACAATTAATATTAATTCATTATTAACAATTAATGATCTTTCAAAAAAGGATTTAGGAAATAAGTATGAGCCTGAAGATTTTATTACTGATAGCTTAAAATGAAAATTTCAAAATCAAGAAATTGCTTTTGATGGTCAATTTTCAAAAATAAAACTTTCAAATGATACACAAAAACCTGTAATAATTAGTGCTAATCCCAAGCTAACTAGATATAAAAGATTTTATTCCCAACGTTGTGCAGCTCTTTCATCTTTAAAAAGTATTCAAAGAATGCTAATTGGCATTTTAGAAGATGATGAATTAATCAAAAATGAAATAGAAAAATCCCAAGAAAAAGACAGTTCAATAAAAAAAATATTTAGCAAAATTGGCATTTACGCTCTTTCTTGAACTGAAGCTCGAGAATTAGTTCCAATGTTTAATTTTCTTTTTGATACTATTTATTTAATTATCAATGGCTCATTAGGTGGAAAAATGAGCTTTGATGAATTAAGTGAATATATGATAAGACTTAAAGATAGTGCGGCTAGTGTTATTATTTCATTAATACCAGCAGCTAATGATGGCAAACATATATGAGAATGAAACTGAAAAAAATTTGCTTGAGAAGCAGAAGATGAAAAAGGATTATTTCTTAAATGGGATTATGCTAAATGTAAATATATTTACCCTGAATTAAACGAAAAAGCAAAGATAATACGTTCAGGAATTAATAGCGCTTTAAGTATTTTAAATTCAGGAATTATTCATATATTAAATACTTTTAAAAATGGAATAATTAAACATGAACTTATTGAAGATTGAAATAATAGTGAATTACCTTATATAGTTATTAAAGATGTAATATATTCAATATTATCATTTATAGCTGATTCTAGTTATAGTGTTATAAAAACTATTAATGATGTGATGATTAAAGCTAAAATTTCTAAAGAAATTTCGCAAGATAAAATTAAAGCTATTTCAAAATTATTAAAAGCTTTAATTGGTGATAATAAAAATAAAACTAAAAAAGAAGGTGCGCTTAAAACTATTATCGATGTAATTATTACAACAATAACTAAAGAAATTACATCATCTCAAGCTATTTCAACATTAACCTTAATTGTTGATCCTATATTAGATACTATTGAATCGAGCATGATTTTACTTAAAAATCAAATACCAAAAAGTATGAAAATTGCTCGGGGAGTAATAGATTTATTAACAACAACTATTTCTATTTCTAGTAGTACATTTAATAAAACACGTGAAGCTATTGATATTTTTTCAACCATTTCTAAACAAATTGATAAAAATAGCTCTTTTTCAACAATTACAAATAGTTTTTTAAGTCAAATAATATCAAAATAAAACAGGCTTTAGCCTGCTATTATTTATGTTTTTTAGATCTTAAATATTTAAGCAATAATGAAACTTTTTGAATAAAAATAATAAATTGACTAATTGATATTTCGCTTCGATCAGTTAAAATTAATTCTATTAATGGGCGATATCCATATTCGCCTTGAATATCTTTGGACATATTATAAAGAGTATCTTGCATCTTGTTAATGTTTAAAACATCTAAATGAGAAAGATGATCTTCATCATTAACATCATCATAAATTTCATAATCAAATCTTTTTTCTTTAATTCATATAAAATGTTGTAAACATTTTATGTTAAATTTAGAAGTTCAATTAGCAAAATATGTATTTGGAAAACTCGAAGTACGAACAATAGAATTAGAAATAATAAAAAGATATTCTTTTACAAATTCAGCAACTATATCAGTTGCAGGATCAAATGAACTAAGCGTTAAAAAATCAAAATCTAAACTTAAAAGAATTGTAACATATTCAAGAAATACGTTAAGTTTAATATCTTCATAGTCAAATTCATCAAACGCTTCAATAGCGGCATCAACTAATTGTTTAGAATCTACACCGCTAAGAGCAAGAATAAAAAGTGAAGGAATAGAATAAATTGAAAATTCTTCTGATAATTTTTCATTAATTATTAATGTTTTATAACCCTCATATTTAGCAAAATATAAATTTTGTAAATCAGAAGTTTTAATACCATAATAAATTAATTTTTTTGCATTATAAAAACCAATATTTTTAATTAAAATTGTTTTAAAAATTTCAAATAAATAATTTTGTGATTTATTATCTTTAAAAATATAGTTAACTAAAATAAATTTCTTTTCATAAAATTTATGCTTTAAAAAATCAATTTTAGAAGTTACATCATCTGGAGAAACAAATTTGATTTGAATATATTTTCGATTATCTAAATATTTATTAATTAAAAATTTAATTATCATTTCAATTTGTAATGAAACAGTTTTAGGACAAATAACTAAACAGTATTCAATATCAGAAGCATATATTTCATTAACTTGTTGAAAGATTTTTTCAAAGGTTTTAATGTTATAGCCGTAAATTGTATCTTTATAGTTAAAATATTCAAAATCTTTAACACTATAATTATTAATTTCTTTAACTACTTCAAATGTTTTTGAAGAAAAATTCTTAAGTGCTCTTTCAATATCTATATAATTGTAATTAATTTTAATTTTACTCATTATATTCCTTTGTTATATAACGTTTAAGTTTATTAAAGCCGCCTGGTGTTTCTTTAATAAAAAATTTTGTTTGTAATTTAGAAAAATTGCGGTGTAAAACTTTAAAAGAGGCATTAAAGTTGTTAGCATCAATAATGTTAATAACTTTAACATTTATTATTTCATTTACACTGAAGATATCTTTTAAATTGTAATTTTTATAATCTAAAATATCATCATATTCAATAATGCTTTTAGCATGTTTATATTCAACAAGCAGCGAATTATGATTTACTTTTTTTATTATAACCTTTATGTTCTGACCTATATACATATTAATTATTATATTATTTATATTGTTAAAATAATGATTATTTATTTGATATAATAAAAGCATGCCTGAACTACCAGAAATAATAACTATCAAAAGAGCAATGAATAATGTTATAAAAAACAAAGTAATTGCTTCTGTTGAAATTAGAAAAGCAACAGTAATTAAAAATATTGAAATGACAGATTTTGAAAGGACTGTTAAAAACGAAACAATAACTGAAGTTAAAGAAAAAAATGCTTGTCTTGTTTGAATGTTAACTAAAAATAAGGCAATTGTTTCAAACCCTAAACAAAATGGTAACTTCTTTTATTATAAACAAAGTACAAAACCAGTTAAAAACACACTAATCATTTTTAAATTTAAAGATGAAAGTGAGTTACATTTTGTTGATCCTGATCAACAAGGGTGTTTTCATTTAAGATCACACCAAACTTATACTTTAAAATCACCAATTTTAACAAAAGGTGTAACTGCAATTAATAAAAATTATGAAGATTTATTTAATGCAATTTACAAAAAAAATAAAACACTAAAATGGGCTCTTAAATCAGGAAATTATATCATTGGAATTGGTGATATTTATTCTGATGAAATCTTATTTAAGGCTGGGCTTCATCCTTTTACTTTATGTAAATTTATTTCTAAAGAAGAAGCAAGAAAAATTGTTTTAACTGCTCAAGAAATTTTGGCTCAATCAGAAATAGATATGGGAGCAGAAAATATATCAAAAATTGATCCTAATACAGAAATTGGTATGTATAAAAAACAATTAAATGTTTATAATCGCGAAGGATTATTGTGTAACATTTGTCAAACACCTATTCAGATTGTTAAACAAGGTTCAGAAAAATCTTTCATTTGTCCAAAATGTCAAGTAAAAAAATCTTAAAAAAATATAAAAAAAGTTTAAACTCTTTTTATGGTTATCAAGATTATGAACATGAGTTTATGCCAACATATGATCTTCATGGTATGGATGAAGCGAGAATGACTGGCTTTGTACTAACAAAATTATTTTCACTTTCTTCATATGGTAAAATGAAATTTATCACTGGAATAGGAAGCGGAGTTTTATCTCTAGCTATTGAAAACATTTTTAAAAGCGAAAATCTTCACTATGAGAAAATAAATTCTGGAACTTATATTGTCTATAAATAAAAACAAGAAGCTTAGATTTTATCTTCTTGTTTTTTTATATTTTTTTCTTTAAAATTAAAAGCTAATACTGCTGTTAATTGTATTAAATAAATAATAACACTTAATGCTTGTCAACTTAATGTTAAAATAAATGAAATTGGGAAAGCTGGATCATAGTATTTAGCAACAGTAAATCAGTAAAGTCATCAAGTAATATTATTTAACATAAGAATAAAACTAAAAACTACACTTACACCAGCAAACGATTTTCTTTTAAAGCTTGATATTAATTGAGGAATGAATGATAAGCATGTAAATGCTGGTATGATACTTGAAAGTAAAATTTGCATTCAAGGCGTATTAATAGTAATTAATATATGCTCATCAATTGTGCGTGTTTGATCAATTAACCAAATAATAGTTAAAATACTTGAAATTAAACACATTATTATTAGTACAATACTAATACTTATCATTCCAAGCATTTTAGAAGCATTTGTTTTTCATGATTTATAAAAATATAAAAAGAAGATCATAACACAGTAAATTATTACTGAAAGTAAATTAGCTATTACTACAGGGAGTAAACTGCCTGGTAATAATGTAGCATAAACAATTCAAAGAAGCAACCCTATATTAAATATTCAAAATGAAACAAAATTAACATTTTTCGTTTGTTTTTCTCTAATTACTTTTATCAATTGTGGCAGCCCTAAAAATACAGTTATAACTAAAGAAATAAGTCCTGAAATTACCCCAATTTTACCTAATATTGAATAATCTCAAATTTTTAAAAATCCTTCCATTTTATTCCTTTCTAACAATCTAATAAATTAATAAAAAAATTATATAGTTAATAAATAAAAAAATATGAAAAAACAAGAAGCAAAAAACCTCTTGTTTTAGAAATAATTATTAATGATTAAATCTATTAGACAGCATGTATAAGAAAAAAGACTAATAGATAAATGCTTAAAATATTATAAAAAAATAACTATAGATAAGGCTTATATAAAAATTTATAACAAAATAAAATAATTACAAAATTTAAAAAAAATATAACTATTTAAAAATTTTAAATATTTAAGCGTAAATATATAACAATTACAAAATTTCAAAAGATTTGAAACTTGCAAAATTTAATATTTTTATAGATATATAATAAAAACTTTACTTAGCAATAATAAAATAATAATAAAAATAATTAAATAAAAAAGTTTTAATAAATTATACAAGATGTAAAGAAAGTGAGCATAATTAACAAACTTGTAGAACTTTTTTAATAAGATATTTCATTTTTTATAATATAGTATTTTCTTTTACCAATTTTTACTAAAGCAAATTTATTGTCATAATAAAAATTAATAATATTTGAGGAATCAGTGATTTTTTGACTATTTATAGAAATAGAATTAGAATTTATAAATTCGTTTAATTCACGATTTGAAGAAACGATTTTATTTTGTAGTAAAACTTCTTTAATAGAAGTTTGACATGAAGAATAAGTAGGTAAACTATTTGTTAATTGTGCTATATCTTTAGCACTTAAATCAAGAAGTTTTTCTTGATTTTCAAATAATGCTGTTGTAATTTCTACAGCTTTTTGAGCATCATTTTTTGAGTAAATATTTTCAATTACTTCAAAAGCCAACATTTTTTGTGCTGTTTTTTTGAATGAAGCTTTCTTTCATTCACTAATGATTTGATCAATTTCATCAAGTGGTTTAAAAGAAAACCATTTATAAAATTTTTCTACAATAGCATCATCCAAGTTTATAAAATACTGATACAAATTAAATGGGGGGTTCATTTCTTTATCTATTCAAAGACCTCCACCGCCTTGAGACTTACCGATTTTATTACCGTTTTGATCGGTTAATAAATTACCTGTCATGATTATAGCATCATGGTCCTTGTTAACATTTTTAGAGATCATCTCGAGTCCAGTGGTGAGATTACCTCATTGATCGCTCCCCCCAAATTGTATTTTAATATTTTTCGTTCTAAAAAGATGTAAAAAATCATAACCTTGTAAAAGAGAGTATGAAAATTCTGTAAAACTGAGTCCTTTTTCAATTCTTGACTTAATTGAATCTTTAGCTAATAAATAGGAAATATTAACAAGTTTACCAATGTTTCTTAAAAAATCAATAATTGACATATCTTTATATCAATCATAATTATCAATTACTTCAAGGCCAAAAAATTCCAGTTGTTTTTTTATTTTTTGTTTATTTAAATTAATAGCTTTTTCATCTAATAATTTTCTTTCAGCATTTTTAAATGATGGGTCACCAATCATTCCAGTGGCGCCGCCTAAAATTGCATAAGGCTTAAACCCATAAGATTCAAATCGCTTCAAAATTGCGATTTGAATATAATTTCCTAAATGTAATGAAGTAGCTGTTGGATCAAAACCTATATAAATAGCACTATTTTTTTCAAGGGATTTAAACTTTTCAATGTTTGAAACATCTTTTAAAATGCCTCTGGCTTTAAGATCCTTAATAATATCCATTAATACCCCATTCTTTCTTCGTATTGTTCAAGATTTCCTCTAAATAAAAATGACTCATTAGGCTTAATTTCTAAAATTACATTAGCAACTTTTTTTACAAATGCTCTATTATATGTTGTAAATATGCACCCACTTTTATAAGCTTCAAGACCCTCAATAACTGAATCAATACTTTCAGTATCAAGATGATCAAGTGGTTGATCTAATAATAAGAAATTAGATTCAAGCAACATCATTCTTGAAAACATTAATCTTGCTTTTTCTCCACCAGAAGTAATACTTACTTTTTTAAATACTGAATCATTTGAAAACAACATTCTTCCTAAAAACTGTCTCATTCTATGATCAGAATTATCAGCATTCTCTTTAATTTCATTATTAAGAGGTCATTGGCTAATTCATTCAAGAATATTATCATCACTATTTTTAAAATATGCAGAATTATCATTAGGGAAATAAGTTTTTTTAATAGTTTGTCCTCATTTAACACTACCTGCTGTAGGTTGAATATCACCATTTAAAATTTGTAAAAATCTTGTTTTAGCAATATCATCATTACCTAAAATTACTAATTTTTCTTTTGCATTTAACGAGAATGAAACATTTTCAAATAATGTTTCTCCTTTTTCATTAACATATGTTAAATTTTCAACAGTTAAAATTTGCTTACCAGGCTCTCTAAATAAATCTCATCTAATAAATGGATATTTTCTATTTGAAGGCTTAATTTCATCAATAGTAATTTTTTCAAGTAATTTTTTTCTACTTGTAGCTTGAGCTGATTTAGAAGCATTAGCGCTAAAACGAGCAATAAATTGTTTCAATTTTTCAACTTGAGCTTCTTTTTTTACATTAGCAGCTTTTTGCATTTCAAGAGCTAATTGTGAAGATTCTTTTCAAAATGAATAATTTCCTCTAAACATTCTTGCTTCATTAAAGTCAATATCAACAACTGAAGTACAAATTGAATCTAAAAAGTCGCTATCATGAGAAACTACAATAACAATATTTGTATATTCACTTAAAAAGTTTTCAAGTCATTTAATAGCTCTTAAGTCAAGGTGGTTAGTGGGCTCATCTAAAATTAAAATATCTGGATTACCAAATAAAGCTTTAGCAAGCAAAACCTTAACTTTTTCATTAGCTTTTAATTCATGCATAGGAACAAATCATTTTTCTTTTTCAATTCCTAAGTTTGAAAGTAGTTCATTAGCACTACTTTCCGCTTCATATCCACCTAACTCTCCAAATTGTTCTTCTAATTCAGCCGCTCTAGTATAATCTTCCTCGGTTGCTTCAGGATCCATATAAATAGCATTTTTCATTTGTTCAATTTCAATTAATTTTTGATTACCTGAAATAACAACTTCATTAACAATCATTTCATCGTATGCATTATGATCTTGTGAAAGAACTGAAATTCTTTTATTCTTTTCAATAATAATTTGTCCACTAGAAGATTCTACTTCACCAGCAATAATTTTTAAAAATGTTGATTTTCCAGCACCATTTGCCCCAATAATTCCGTATGTTTCACCTTCAACAAATTTTAAATTCACATTCTCAAATAATTTTTTATCTGAAAATACTTTTGATAAATTTATAATATCTATCATTAATTTCTCCTTTTAATAAATAAAAAATAAAAAGTATAATTATACTTTTAATTTTTCTCAATTTTTACTTAAAATTGTTTGAACATATTTACTTCTATTAATAAAATAAATAATTCCAATAATAGCTGCAATAACAATGAAAATAACACCTAATCCAACCGTAATTGAGTCTTTAAAATTCATTTTAATTGCTGAATAAATAAACATTGTAATTCCATTAATTATAAAGCCTGTTATTAAACAATATGTAATAACACTGATTATTTTATTGTCATATTCTTTGCCTGCTATTTTAACCATATTATCATATGCTGAATATGATTTAAAATGTTTATTAGCAAAAAATTGTTTATTTAAATTTTTTGTAACAATAATATTTAAAGCAAAAAATGCACTTGCAATTGCGATAAATAATAGCATAAATATTGCAAAAGTAATATAAACTCAAATAGGAAGTTCAATACTTTTATTCATGTTTTTTACATTCATATTTGAAGATATATTACCTAAAAATACTAATGCACCTATAAATGTAAAAAGTAATAAAACTCTAAAAATTAATGTTTTTTTTGAATAAAAAAGCTTGTTCTTTTCATTATTTAATACTTCATTATATTCAATATAACTCATTTTTCCTCCTGTTGCTATTTATATATCTAAATAATTAATATATATTATAATTAAATAAATAAATATTACTAATAAATAAATTAAGAAATGAAGGTTAATATGATAGCAAATAATAAATCTCAAATTCGTAATTATGAGATTTTAAATACTTATGAAGCTGGAATAGTTTTAAATGGTTCTGAAGTAAAATCAATTAGAGCTGGACATATTGATCTTAAAAATAGTTATTGTACTATTTATAAAAATGAGCTATATGTTGATGAGTGTTATATTAAAGAATATATGCTTGAAAAAAGTGATACAACAAGAAGAAGAAAATTATTATTACATAAAAATGAAATCAAAAAATTAAAAGGTGATGCAGAAAAAAAACAATTAACAATTATTGTTAAAACTGTATATTGAAAACATGGAAAAATTAAATTTGAAATTGCATTGGCAAGAGGTCTTAAAAAATTTGATAAAAGAGCAAAATTAATCGAAGAAGAAACTAGAAATAAAATTCGAAAAGTAATGCAAAATTATATGTAATAAAAAAGTTAGCTATGTTTGTTTAGCTAGCTTTTTTATTATTTTTATTTTGATTTCTCTTTTTCCTAACTATAGAAATAGAAATTCATATTGTATAACTTATTAATATTAATGAAAAATAAGAAACTACTTGAACAGTATTAGCAACAGTTCATGGTTCATTAAATACCACGGGAAATAATGTAGCAATAATAATTATTAATATGACTATTGATATTACAATATAAAATATTTTTTCAATAATATGAATTTTTGGAATTTTTCTTTGTTTTTCTAAAATAAAGCAAACAACAAAATTAGTTAAATATTGAACAAGAGTTGCCGTAATTCCTAATGCAATAACATTATTAAAAAAATTTTTAAGTTGCGGAATAAATGCTGGTAATAAGGTGAAGAAAGTCATTGAAACTAAAATAACTAATGTATTAAAAATAATTGCATTTTTATATTCACCATTATTATCTTTCTTTCCTAATGTTTCAGGAAAAAAGCCTCTATGTGATATTGATGCTACTAAATTAGAATATAAATTAGTAGAAGTTAAATATGAAGATATATTATAAGAAATTAAATATAAACCAAAAATTACGACACCAATTGGCCCAATAAAACGATCATAAATATTTACAAACCCTTTAATTTCATTTAAGTTTGTTCCTAAAAATAAAAAATAAATAAGAACATAAATTGTAAAAATTACAGCAAAAACAACTAAAAGAACTTTTCTAATATTTTTAAATTTTACTTCTCTAGTCATATTTGGCAATGTTTCAATTCCACCAAAAGCTAAAGTAAAAAGTAATGTTAAATTTAAAATATTAGCAGCTGATACTGATTTATGATATTTCATAATATTATCATGAAATTTAAATTCACTAAATGAGTAATAAGCAACTAATATAAAGCCTAAAATTAAAACTGCTCATTTAATTAAGGACATTTCTAAAATAACAAATTTAGATAAATTAAATCCTCTAATAGAAATAAGAACAAGCACAAAAAATATAAGTAGACTTACGCCTCTTGTCATTCATAAAATTAATGAATTATTTGTATAAATTTCAGCAATAGAAACAAGAAATAATGGTCCTGATGCTGAAAAAAGTGGTACTTGAATATATTGGTGCATTGCAGCAAAAAATGTTAATTCTTTATTACCGGTTTTTTCAGCATAAGCAACTGTACCGCCAATTTCATTTGGGTATGATTTTACCAGTTTTGAAGCTGAAAGCATAGTTCCAAGCGAAACTAATGCTGCCAAAAACATAACAACAAAACTTCAATAACCTATTTGAACAACACTTAGAATTGTAGAGACAAATCCAAACCCAATAATGTAATTTATAGCAAGTAATGTGAACTGCCTCTCATTTAATCTTTTTTTCATAACATATAAATATTAACACATACTAAAAACACATATTAAAAATATATAACACTATAAAAATCAATTTGTAAGCATTTTTATATAATAAAAAAGACATGATTAAAAATTTAACAACAAAACAAGTAGAAGAAAATCAAAAAATTTATGGTTTAAATACATTAGAAAAAAAGAAAAAAAAGAGTTTATTGCTAATCTTTTTTGAACAATTTAAAGACTTAATGGTGATTCTTCTTTTAATTGCAACAATATTTTCATTTTCAATGGCGATTTATCGAATGATTAGTTTCAAGGAAATATCTAAATCTGAATTAATAATTTCATTTGTAGAGCCTTGTATTATTTTGATAGTTGTAATTATTAATGCAATTATTGGGCTTATTCAAGAAATTAAATCTTCTAAAGCCGTAGAATCACTTTCAAAACTTAATCCATTAATGGTTAAAGTTTTAAGAAATAATAAATTAACTGAAATTTATTCTGAATTTCTCACTATTGATGATATCGTTCTTCTTGAAGCAGGTGATATTGTGCCTGCTGATGGTATTATAATTTCAAGTTCAAATTTTAAAGTTATTGAATCATCACTAACAGGAGAATCAATGCCTGTAGAAAAAAAATTTAACAAAAATATTAATTTTTCTTTACCTATTAGTGAACAAGAATTTAAAGTATTTTCTTCTTCGCAAGTAGTAAATGGTAGTGCTTATATAAAAATTACTCAAATAGCTAAAGAAACTGAAATAGGAAAAATTTCTTCTTTGCTTGCTAATGAAAAAAATAAAGAAACACCATTACAAAAAAGAATTAATAAATTAGGAAAAATTTTTGGATATACTGGGCTTGTATTATTTGCCTTAACATTTATTGTTCAAGTTATTTTTCAAGTAATTAATAATGCAGATTTAAAAATGCCAAAAATTTGGGGCGAAAATATTATGAATAGCATATCTTTAGCGGTAGCAGCTATTCCTGAAGGTTTAGTAACCTTTTCAACAATAATACTTGCACTTAGTGTTAAACAAATGACTAAAGAAAAAGCCATAGTAAAAAATTTAATGGCTGTTGAAACTTTAGGTTCAACTAGTGTTATTTGTTCAGATAAAACTGGCACATTAACACAAAACAAAATGACTATTACAAATAAAAGCGTTAAAAATATCACTTTGGAACAGTTAATTATTTATGGTAGCTTATGTTCTGAAGCGCATATAGAGAAACATAATGATCAACTTCAATATATTGGAGATCCTACTGAATTAGCATTTATTGATTATGGTATTAAAAATAATATTTATAAAACAAAAAGCGATTTAGAAAAACAATACAAAAGAATAGCTACATTTCCTTTTGATTCTGAAAGAAAAATGATGTCAACAATTAATTTAATTAATGATGATTATTATCTTATTACTAAAGGAGCTCCTGAAATAATTTTAAAAAAATCTCATAATGCTATGCAAGAGGATTTTGAATTAGTATCTTCTTGAGCAAATCAAGCTTTAAGAACTTTGGCAATCTCCTTTAAAAAATTAGAAAAACAAGAATTAAACAAAACGCAAGAGGAGCTTGAAAGAAATTTAAATTTTGTTGGATTAATCGGAATGATTGACCCGCCTCGCGAATCATCTAAAGAGGCGATTGCTCTTTGTAAAAAAGCAGGAATAAAAACAATTATGATAACAGGAGATAGTGCAACTACAGCTGTAGCTATTGCTAAACAATTAGGAATATTTAAAAATGGTGATTTTGCTATTCAAGGTTTTGAATTAGCAAAAATGACTGATGAAGAATTATCAAGTAAAATTGACCATTGTTCAGTTTTTGCTAGAGTGGCTCCACAAGATAAAATAAGAATTGTTAAAATACTGCAAAAAAAAGAAAATGTTGTAGCCATGACAGGTGATGGAGTTAATGATGCTCCAGCACTTAAAGCAGCTGATATTGGATGTGCCATGGGTATAACTGGTACTGAAGTATCGAAAGAAGCAAGCGATATGATCTTAGTTGATGATAATTTTGCTACTATAGTAAAAGCGGTATCTAAAGGTAGAAGTGTTTATGAAACAATTAGAACAGTTATTAAAAATCTTTTAATCACTTCATTAGCAGAAATTATTCTTGTATTTTTTGGTTTAATAATATTTAACATCATTTTTAAAGAACAAATAGCGAATCTTAAAACAGAGTTTTATATTCTTTCGGCAACACAGCTATTATGAATCAATTTATTTACACACGGTTTTCCCGCCATAGCTCTAGGATTGCAAAAAAATAATATTAATTATATGAATCAAAAACCTATTAATAAAAATGAAAATATTTTTGCAAGAGGTATGGGCATTGAAGTTTTAATATATGGTATTATTATTGGTTTAATTTCATTAATAGCATACTATTTTGCTGCTAAATTAGCAATTGATTTAAATATGCCGCAAAAAGTTAGTGAGTATGGTTCTACTGCAGCGTTTGTTATTTTGGGAATATCAGCAGTGCTTTCTTCATTAAATTTAATGTCAAGTAAAAATATCATTACTTCAAATCCACTTAAACACAAACTTGTTTATATTTCAGTTATTTTTTCAATGTTTTGATTTTTACTAGTTCTTTTTATACCTGCTTTAGCAAGAATATTCAAGCTTAGTGATGAAATTTTAACAAATATTAAATTAGTTGAAATATCATTTGTGCCTTTAATTGCTGTTTTTATAATTTTTGAGTTATCGACATTAATTAAAAATTGAATAATAAGAAGAAAAAAAGCAAATCATTAATTTGCTTTTTTTATTGTTCTTTTCTAATGTTCCCATTGGCTATTATACTAATAGTATTATTTTTAAAATATTCTCTCATGCGATCAACAATACCATATGAATTTGATAATACTTCAGTTTGTTGAATTAATGAAAGATATTTATCTATAGTAAGATTTGAATTAATAAGTGTTTTTTTTCCACTAATTTGACGACCAATTAAAATTGAATAAATAACTTCTAAAGAAAATCATGAATAATATTTATTAGTTGGTTCTTTACCTAAATCATCAATAATAAGTAAATCAATATCAATTAAATCCTCAATAAATTCACTTTCTTTACTACGATCTTGTCTTAAATATTGACACGCTTTAATTGTATTGATAAATGCCACTCTTTTATTTTTTGCTACCAGCTCATTTACAATTGCGCTTGAAAAATATGTTTTGCCAGAACCAAATTCTCCAAATATAAACAAATCCTTATTAAAATTATTATTAATAAAAAATGAACTTAAAAATCTTTCTATATTATCCTTATTTTCAAGTTCTCAACTTGTTGCATTTTTCATTACTTGAAAAATATTAGCTTTATTATAAGCAGGATTATTAAACATTGGGCTTAAAAAATTGTAAATAAAATTAATTGATTTATATTGTTTTAAAACATCATCACTTGAAGAAAAATTAAATAAATAATAAATAGAGTTATCTGCTCTTCTTTTTAAAGAGGGGATAATTCCTGAATCGTAAATGTCATTCGCTTGTAATTGATTAAAATATGCAACAACTTCTTCTCAATAAATTTCTACTTCTTTATAACTAGCTTTAATTCTACTTAATTCTTCAATAACACGTTTATCTTTAAATATAATTTCTTTTAATTTCATATTGATATTATATGCAAAAAAGTGCTTTTTATTGTAAATTGCTTAATTATTTAATTGTTATAATTTATTTATGATTAATAAAAAATATTTGTATAAAACTGCCAATTTAATAAAAGAAAGTTTTTTAAAACGTGATAATCATAATATATATTATCAAATACTAGGTAATCCAAATGGTAAACCGCTATTTATTATTCATGGTGGCCCTGGCGGCGGAAATAATAATAAATCAACAAGATTTTTTAATCCAGAAAAGTATATGTTTGTTTTAATAGATCAAAGAGGATGCGGCAAATCTACACCTTGACTTGAAACTAATAATAATACAATTGAAGATTTAGCACAAGATATTGAGGAAATAAGAAAAATAAATAATCTTGACAAAATTAATATATTTGGTGGCAGCTGAGGTACAACTCTAGCACTTTATTATGCTATTAAATATCCTGAAAATATTAGCAAAATGTTATTAAGAGGAATATTTTTAGCAAGAATATTTGACATTAATTGATTTTGTTATGGAGCGAGATTTTTAAAACCTATTGAATTTTCTTCTTTTGTGGAAAATATCGATCAAGAAGGCGATATCGTACAACAGTATTATCAAATTTTTAATTCTAATAATCAAAGCAAAATTGAAAAAGCTGCTTTAAGATGATATAACTGAGAAAATTCATTAGTAAGTATTAATAAAACTAAATCTATACTTAAATTAGATAAGAATAATAAAAAAAATATTATTCAACTTGCTTTTTTTGAAAATTTTTATTTTAAAAATAATTGTTTTATGGAAGAAAATTTTATTCTGAAAAATATACAAAAAATTACTCATCTACCAATTACTATTATTCATGGTGAATATGATATTGATTGCCTTCCAATTGGTGCTTATGAATTACATCAAAAACTTCAAAATTCAAAGTTAATATTAGTTAAAAAAGCTGCACATAGTCAATGAGAAAATAATATTGCTTTAGAACTAATAAAACAAGGCAATGAGTTATAAAAGTTATTTTTTGCTTTTTCAACTTTTCATAATATTATTAAAAAACCAAATACAAACTTTGTAATTTTTGTATTTGGTTTTTTATATTTAATTTACCTACATAAGTTGAAAATATAATATTAATAATACTTTTGTTTTATATTTATTAATTTTGACATATTTATATTTTTTACTGCCAAAATAAATTAAATTTTTAAAAAAAGTGCCAGGCTTACAATTTAGTGTTATTTTTATTGTTTATATGTTTAGTGTTTTTATTAATTAAATTTGTTCTTTCTTGTTTGTTGCTTATTTTTTTATGATTTAAACTGTAAATTTGAAAGTTAACACCAGGGGCAAGAGTATTGTAAAATACACTTAACAAAACTGGTTTAATAGGTTCTAATTTTGCTCAAACTTTACCAAAAAATATGCTAATATTTGTTTTTAATTCATTTAATTGTTTTTTTGTTTTTTCTTTTGGCAATTTATAATTTAAAAAATCTTTCTTTTTAATATTTAAAAGAAAATTATTAAAAAAATTTTGGGAAATTTTATATTCAAGAGAATGTATTTCAAATAGCTGGGCTTTTTCGTAATTCTCTAATTTAATAAAAGGCATAAAAACTGAAAAATAAAATGTATTTTCTTTAAAATTTAAGGAAATAATTTTTAAATTATTATTTATCATTTTTACCATCCTTAGAATATATCGGTTTAAAAATATATTTATTATTTTAACAATCAATTACAAATTATTAATATTTTTTATAAAAGAAAAAAACACCATAAAGGTGTTATTTATTGTTTGAAATCATTAATTGTTGGAAATACTTGCTCAGCAATATCTGATGTTTTTCAATAATTGTCACGCATTCTTTTTTGTGATTTATTTATTCTTATTTTTTCAAATAAATATCAAACTTGTGTCGCAATGAAAATTGAAGAATATGTTCCAACTGTTAATCCAAATAACATAATAATATTAAATGAGAAATTTGAAGCATTTTTAAAAATAAGAAGAATTACTACTGATAAAATTGTTGTTAATGATGTGAGGATAGACCTTTTAATAGTTTGAGCTACTGAAGTATTGATGATTTTTCTTAAATCTTCTTTTGTATACTGTATATTTGAATATTCATTTTCAATAACTTCTCTAATTCTATCAAAAATTACAATAGTATCATTAATAGAAAAAGCAACAATTGAAAGTATGGCAGCAATAATAATTGGGCTTACTTGCACTTGAATCATTAAAATACATGCAAGTACGAATAAAGAATCATGAATTAAAGCGATAATAGCTCCAATTGAATATGTTCATCTCATCCTAAATAATGTATAAATAATAATTCCAATAAATGAAAGACTAATAGCTAAAATAGCATTTTTAACTAATTCACTTGCTTCAAATGGCGAAATAGTATGATTATTAGGTACAAAACCACTACCTCTTAAATACTGAATATAACTATCGGGAATTATATTTACGGTTCTAAGAATAAGTGCATAATTATCAGTAGATCCATTTTCTGTTATCCGAAAATTAGAAGCATTTAATACAAAATCATTTGCAAAACGATTAATTATATCTTGTTGTAATACTTGAGCTTGTTCAAATGAAAGTAATTCAAATGATTCTTTACTTTTTTCTATAAATAATTCTGTTCCTCCTGTAAATTCAAGCGATAAACTAAATGGCCCACCAAATGATTTACTATAAATTGCAAAACCCATATAAACAAATAGCATTACAAAAATAAATCCAAATGATAAAAAGAACATTACTTTACCCAGTTTAAAATAATTAATAAATCGTTTTGTTCTATTTAAAAGTATTTTTTCTTTAGGTTTTGATAATCAATAAATTCCAAATAATCATTTTTTATTCTGTAATGTTGTAATTCCGGCTAGTAAAGTTGCTAAAAATTTATTAAATAATAACATTACTAAAAGAGTAAATGTAATTGATAAAATTAAAGATATAGAAAAACTTTTAATTGTAATAGAACCAAAAAAGAACAAAATAAATGAAACAATTAATGTTGTAATATTTGCATCTAAAATTGAAGAAAGAGAAAATTTGTAAGCATTTTTATTTGATTTTACAATGCTTTCTCCATTTTTAATTTCAGATTTAAATCGTTCATAAGTAATAATATTAGCATCTACACTAAGACCAATACCAATTATTAATGAAGCAATTGTAGCAGGTGAATATTCACCGCCTAATTGTTGAAAAATTAATAATGTGAAGAAAATATATAATCCGATTGAAAGAGCACTTAATAATCCAAATAAACCATAATTAAAAATCATAAATAATGAAATTAATAAAAATACAATTAACCCTGCATAAATAGCTGAATCAAAATTTGTTTGAGCTCCTGCTGGTATTAAATGTTCTGATCTTGCTTCTAATTTATAAGGAGCAACACCATAATTAATATCAAGGGCTAATTTTTTTGCTTGATCTTGAGTAAAATTACCACTTATATTAAATCTATTTCCTGTTAACGGTTGTGAAACGCTAGCAACAGAAATTAAATATAATTCAGCGTCAAAAACATTTTTCTTTAACTCACCACTTAAAAATGAATTTTGAGAGTTTGGATCATTTGTATTGGGATTAGGTTGCTCATTAACATACACAAATCTATATGGATTCATTTGAGCATTTTCTCATTCTCTTTTATATTTTGTAATTGCTATTTCTCTTAACTCATCAAGATTCAATCACATTAAAATTGGCAAATGATTTTCAGCAAGAAATTTTGTTGCTTTCGTTCATTCTTTTTCATATATATGATTATCATCAGAAATTAACTGAATATCAACAATATTTCTTTGAGAACCTGCTTCTATATTTGCTCTAGCTTGGTTAGCTTCAAGGGGCGGAACAAATTCTGATAATCTAGAATAATTTTTTTCATTTAATAAAGAATTATAATCAGTATTATTAATAAAATCATCATTAAATTTTCCATTAACAAATATTGGTCTTAAATTAATATCAGTTACTGTAAGAATTGGTTTTTTACTTATTTCTTTTTTAAATTCCGAAATTTGTTGTGAAGTTAATACACCACTTTTTTGAACAGTAATTTTATCATTACCATCAACAGTTGTTGTAATACCATTAAGTCCAATTCCGCCAGTTAAACGATTTTGTAATGATCTAGAAATGGTTTGAACAAGCTCTTTATTGCTTTCATTTTTAGGATCAAGTTCGGAACCATCTTCATTTCTAACTTGAACAGTAACACTGATACCGCCTCCATATTCAATCGATTTATTAATGTTTTTAGAAACAGAAAAAACGCTACCAAATACAATTGATAGAATTGTTAAGATGAAAGTTATTGAAATAATTAATCATCTTTTTCAATTTTTCATATTAAATAGCGATTTAAAGAAAAATTTTACTTTATTCATAAATTTAATTTTAACATAATAAAGTTTATTAATAATTAATAATTATTACACTCGAGTAAATATCTTTCTCCTAATTGAGTTATTTTTCTTCCTTTAGAAGTTTTTTGTATTAAGTTATACGAAAGAAGAATTGGTTCTATTTCGCTTAAAATATCTTCCTTATTAAAGTTTGTGATTCCTGATATAAAATCTAAAGACATAAAACGAGAATTGCCAAAACCTTTAAAACATTTTAAATATTCAATATGTTCTTCACTAAAGCCATATTTATGAATACCCATTGTTTTTAAAGCCTTTTTAACTAAATCAATAGTAATTTCATTCTGTGATTTTACTATTGAAAAATCAACAATTCTGTTAAATAAGTTAATAATTATTCTTGGATTTAACCTTGAAAATTGAGCAATAAATTCAAGAACATTTTCAGTTACATTTTGTTGTAAATTATATGCGTGCATTTTAATAATATCTTTAATATTTTCTAATGTATATGCTTGCATTTTAGCTATAAAACCAAAACGCTCTTTAAGTGGATTTGATAAATTATAAACTTTTGTTGTGGCGCCAATTAATGTAAAAGGCTTTACTTTAATTCTAATAATTTTAGAATTAGTTCCACTACCTAACATTACATCAATTTTAAATTCTTCCATAATTGTATAAAGTAATTCTTCTACATTTTTATTGATAGAATGAATTTCATCAATAAAAATAATATCTCCTTCCTGAATATTGCTAAATAGTGTTACAATATCACTTTTTTTCTCTAATAATGATCCTTGAGCAAAATGCGTTTTTTTATTTTGCATATTACCTATAATTTTAGCTAAAGTTGTTTTTCCAGTTCCAGCTAAACCACAAATTAAAATATGGTCTAGTGTTTTATTTTGAATTTCTGATGACTTAATCATCATATTTATAGTTTTTTTAATATTATTTTGGCCAATATACGAATCAAAATTAGTTATTTTCAGCATAAAGTTGTGGTTTTTGTGTAATTATTTCAATAGCTTCTTCAACCATAGCTTCAGTATCGTTTTGCTCTTTAATTAAATTAATCACACTATTAATTTCTTTATTTTTAAAGCCAAGAAGTTTTAATGTTTCAATAACTTCTTGCTTGCTTGAAATATTAATTTCAACATTAACGCCTTCTAGCAATTTAGTGTATTTTTCTTGAAATTCAAAAATAATTTGTCTAGAAAGTTTATTTCCTATATATTTAAAATCCGATAAATAAGAACTATTGCCGTCACTAATTGCTTTAGCAATATTTTTCCAATCTTTATTTAACATTTCAATTGCCGTTTTAGGACCAATTCCATTTAAAGAAATTAAATCTTCAAATAAAATTTTTTCTTTAAAGCTAGTAAATCCATACATTGATTCACCATATTCATTTTTATGTTCATAAACAAAAATTTTACTATTTTTATTTTCAGTAAAACGTTCAACATTGGCTACATAAATCATATAACCAGTAAAATTACTTTCAAGAATAATATAATTTTTTGCTTTATAAACAACTTTTCCAAATTGATATACTTTCATTGTTTCCTCCATTATGCAATTATTTAAAAAATTAAAAAAATATAAAAATAAGAACAAAAATGAGAAAAAGAAGCGTTTTTTCTTAAAAAATAAAAAAAATGCCTTTCGGCATTAATAAGTAGAATTATTTAGTATTTGAGGGTTTATAACCGTTAACTTTTTTACCTTTATAAAATCCACAGAAACGACAAACTACATGCGGTTCAATTTGTTTTGAGCAGTTTGTACATGAACGTGTTGCAAGTGCTGTTAAAGAATCATGCGTTCTTCTTTTATGTTTACGTTGTTTGGATGTTTTTCTCTTTGGTACTATAGCCATAATTCCTCCTTATTTCTTTAATTAAAGTTACCTAATTATAAATTAAAAATAATAATATAAATAAAATTATTTACATTATTTAAATAAATATAAATTGGGAAATTTTAAGTATAAATTTCTATTTAAAATACTACATAATATAATACACCAAAACTAAAAAAGTAATGTTAAAAGATATTTAAACATAAAATAAAGACATGTTTCAAAATATCGGTGTAAATGTGCATTAATTTTGCCTTTTAAATTATAATTTAAATAATTATTAATTTTAATAAAGGAGAAAAATGTTATTTTTTGATGAAGATAAAGAAAAAGAACAATTAAAAGTAGAGCAAGAAGATTTTGAAGATGATTATGAAAGTGTTAATACTATTTTTAATGAAGAGGAAGTAATAGAAGAAGATGAAGATGAATATATTCCTCAAAATAAAGAAGGTTATATTGTAGAATCAAAAATAATTGATGCTCCTACTGGCGGATTATATCCGCAAGAAATACGAAAAGAGATGAAAGATTCATTTCTTGAGTATGCTATGAGTGTTATTGTTTCTAGAGCGTTACCAGATGTACGCGATGGATTGAAACCTGTACATCGTCGGATTTTATTTGGAATGAATGAATTGGGTATTACGCATTCATCAGCGCATAAAAAATCAGCAAGAATTGTCGGAGATGTTTTAGGGAAGTACCACCCACATGGTGATTCATCTGTTTATGAAGCTATGGTGAGATTAGCACAGGATTTTTCTTTAAGATATCCTCTCATTGATGGCCATGGTAATTTTGGGAGTATTGATGGTGATCCCGCTGCTGCTATGCGTTATACTGAAGCTAGAATGAGTAAAATTGCTAGCGAGATGTTAGATGGTATTAATAAAAATACTGTAGATTTTATTGCTAACTATGATGCTTCAGAGCAAGAGCCTGTTGTACTTCCTTCTCGTTTCCCAAATATTTTAATTATGGGTGCTACTGGTATTGCGGTAGGAATGGCAACTAGCATTCCTCCACATAATTTAAAAGAAACAATTGATGCTGTTAAAGCATTAGCTTTAAATCCACAAATAACTATTACTCAATTAATGGAACATATTAAAGGACCTGATTTTCCTATTGGTGCTGAAATTTTAGGTACAAAAGGAATTATTGATACATATTTAACTGGTAAAGGGACAATTTCTGTTCGTTCAAAAGCTAAAATAGAAACTGGCATCAGTGGAAAAAGTAAAATTATTATTTCTGAAATTCCTTATGAACTTAAAAAAATAACTATTATTGAAAAAATAGCTGAATTAGTTAAATATAAAGCTATTGAAGGAATTTCAGATTTAAGAGATGAATCTAATAAAGATGGAATTAGAATTGTTATTTCTATTAAAAAGAATTTTGACCCTGCTATTATTTTAAATCAACTTTATCGTCAAACTCCTTTACAAACTAATTATAATGCCAATATGGTCGCTCTCGTTAATGGAGAACCTAAATTATTAAATTTAAAACAAATGTTAGAAGTTTATTTACAGCATCAATTTGAGGTTGTAACTAGAAGATTAAAATTTGATTTAGAAAAAGCGCAATATCGTTTATTAATTTTAGAAGGTTTAAAAATTGCAGTTGATAATATTGATGAAGTAATTAAAATTATAAAATCTTCTTCTAATGATGCTAATGCTATTGAAAGATTAAAACAATCATTTAATTTAGTTGAAGTTCAAGCTAAAGCAATTGTTGATATGAGATTAGGAAGATTAACTGGTCTTGCTATAGAGAAAATGAATGAAGAAATTGCGCTTCTTATGGCAGAGATTTCAAAAATTGAAGCAATTCTTGCCTCAAGAGAACTATTAACGCAATTAATTATTGATGAATTAGAAGAGATTAAGAATAAATATGGCGATGAACGTCGTACTATAATTAATGAAAATGCTTCTATCTCAATTTCTGATGAAGATTTAGTAAAACAACGTGAAATTGTTATTAGCATTAGTTCAAATGGTTATGTAAAAAGAACGGATTTATCTGAATATAGATTACAAAAACGTGGTGGAGTAGGTACGCAAGGAATGAAAATTTATGAAGGTAATGATCTTTCACAATTGATTGTCACTTCATCACATATTGATTTACTTCTATTTACTTCATTAGGAAGAATTTATAGAATGAGAGCGCTACAAATTCCTGATCAAGGAAGACAATCAAAAGGATTACCTTTTATAAACTTACTTGATTTACAAGAGAATGAAAATGTAATTTCAATGATTGCTACTGATTCATATGAAGATAATGAATATTTGATAACTATTACCAAAAAAGGTATTATTAAAAAAACTTCAATTAAAAACTTTATTAGAATTAATGCTAATGGAAAAAAAGCAATGGGACTTAAAGAAGATGATGAATTAGTTAGAGCAATGATTGTTAAAGAAGATGAAAGTATTATTATTGCTTCTTCTTCAGGACATGTAGTTAAATTTAATATTTCTCAAATTCGCGATATGAGTAGAAGTGCAATTGGTGTTATTGCAATTAAATTAGAAAATGATGCTTATGTAATTTCAGCTTCACATAGTTTAGAAGGTGAATTAATATTATCTATGTCAACTTTAGGATTTGCTAAGCTAACAAATAAGGAACAGTACCGCGAAACTAAACGTGGAGCCAGAGGTGTATTGGCGATGAATATTAAAAAAGCAGGCACTTTAATTGGTTGTTCGTTTGTAAATAAAAATGATGAATTATTTTTAGTTAATAATAAAAATATTACTTTAAGAACCCATATAAGTCAATTACCTGATGTAAGCAGAAATGCTAAAGGCGTTAAGGCAATTAAACTTAAAGGAAATGAATTCTTGAAATCATATAGTATTATTAATACAGCTCAAATAGAGGAATAATAAAATATCAGAACTGAAAAAGCTCTGATATTTTTATTTAAATGTATAAATTTTATAATAATTAATTCAAATTTAACTATCCTATTAATACATCTTCCTCAATATATTCATAACTATTTGATCTTGTAATTTTATCTCTTCAAACAATAATTGTTGAAGAGATACCAAATTGTCCAATAAACATTATAAATATTAAAATAAATTTCGAACCTAAATTTAAATCCTGAGTAATACCTAAGGAAAGTCCAGCTGTTCCAAAAGCACTAGATGTTTCAAAAAGCATTGTTAAACTGTTAGTATTATTATTTAAATTGCCTGAGTAATTTTGTACAGAAGTATTAAGAATAATTGTTCCTAGCATTAATAATATAATACTTATAATAAATACATTTGAAGCCATAACTACTTTATCAGAGCTAATTTTTCTTCTAAACATTCTTGTAGTCTTGCTTCCAGAAATTCTTGAAGCAAGTGCAACAAATATAATAGCAAATGTAGTTGTTCTAATTCCACCGCCAGTAGAGGCTGGCGCTGCACCAATAAACATTAAAATTGTCATTATAATTAGTGTAGAAGAAGAAAATGAATTTAAATCAATTGTTGCAAAACCTGCGCTTCTAGTAGAAAAAACTGTAAAAAGTACTGTTCAAATTTTTTGAAGAGGTCCGCCATATTTGTATTTTCCAGCAATCATATGATTTCAAAATGAAGTGGGATTTTTACTAAAAACTTCAAGCGGAATAATTACAGCTAAAGCAAAAATTGAAAGAACAAAATATGTCGTTACACTTATTTTTGTAATTAATGACCAATGATATTTTCTTTCATCACGATATTTAATTTTAAATTTAATTCATGAATTAATATCATAAATAATTGGATAACCTATTCCACCAATTATAAAAAGTACAACAATAATAAATTGTAATCAAAAATTACCATAATAAGGCATTAAACTTTTTCCGCCCATGATATCAAATCCTGCATTATTAAGTGCGCTAATAGCATGAAAAAATCCGAATCTAAATGATAAAGATCAATCGCCTTGTGGAGAAGAAGGCAAAATCACATTCATTTCTTCTCCTAAAGGTGGTGTCGGTATTGCTAAGTAAAAATAAAAAGTTAAAATAAAACCAGAAATGATTAATATAGAAATAATAAATTTAAGACTAGAAATTACTAAATTTGAAGTTTGATTTTTAATATCTCCTCTTTCAGCTAATAATAATTCTTTATCAATATTATAAAATTTTTTTCTAAATAGATAATTAAGAATAAAAATTTTAAGAGCAAAAAAACCTGTGCCACCAACAAAAATTAATGTCGCAATTACTGCTTGACCAAAAATATTTCATGTTGCTTGTGTTTCTAATGTTACTAATCCTGTATCACTAAATGCGCTTACTGATGTAAAAAGTGAATCAATATAATTATTGTAATTTCATCAATTTTCGGGTGTTACTTTTTTTACTCAAGGAAAGAAAAGTATTAAAGAGGAAAATAAAATAATTAAAAAATAAATCAAAAAAATATATCTAATTTTTGAAGTTTTTTTTCTGTTTTTTAATTCATTTGTCTTGCTTATAAATTTATTAAACATAGTAAAATTATTTTATATTAATAATTAATTTATTATAATTTTTATTATTAAATATATAAGAAATTGCTCTTTCTTAATAAAGGAGAATTAATGAAGGTAAAACAAAATATATGCGTAATTGGTGCTGGTAGATATGGTCAAGCAGTTATTACTCAGCTTAATAAATTGAATCAAAATATAGTAGCAATTGATAATGATGAAAAAAGATTACAGGCCGTTTCAGAGCTTGTTGATACTCTTTATGTTATGGATGCTGCTGATATGAGAGCGCTTAATTCAATAGGAATTAAAAACTATGAAACTGTAATTGTTTGTATGCCAAATAATTTAGAAGTGGTAGCCGCATTGCTAGAATTGCAAGTTGAGAATATTATTGCTCGCGCTACCTCAAAAAGACATGCTAGAGTTCTTAAACAAATTGGTGTAGATTTAATTGTTCGCCCTGAATATGAATCGGGAATTAGAACAGCAATTATTGCTACAAATAAAAACTTTATTAATTACTCAAAAAATTTACAGGAAATTGGTAGTGGGTATGTAATTGGAACTACTAAAGTGAATAATTCAAGATTTGAAAATAAAAAATTAAGATATCTTAATTTTTATGAAGTTGGGATTAATGTCATTGTTGTAAAAGATGATAATTCTACTTTCTTGCCTACTGGTAATACAATTCTTAAGAAAAATGACGCTATAACATTTGTTGGACATGTTGATAAAGTATCAAAATTTATTGCTCTAATGAATGAAGAAAATGATAAGAAAGAAGTTGATTATGAAGAATATAAAAAATAATGAAATTAATAAGACATTATTGAATCATAAAATAACTGTTTATGGTTGAGTGCAAAATAAAAGAAGATTTGGAAAAACTACTTTTATTGATTTAAGAGATGCTTATGGAATTGTTCAACTAGTTTTTAATAATATAGATTTAAATATTTCAAAAGAATCTGTTCTTAAAGCAACTGGTAAAGTTGAATTAAGAAAAGAAGCTAATATTTTGCTTGAATCAGGTGAAATAGAAATTATTGTCGATTCATATGAAATACTTTCAACTTCAAAAGAATTGCCTTTTGTTATTAGGGATGATATTAATGTTAATGAAGATTTAAGAATGCAATATCGTTATTTAGATTTAAGAAGACCTAAGATGCATTCTAATATTGTTACTAGAGCCAAAGTGATTAGTGCGATGAGAAGATATTTAGAAGATCATGATTTTCTTGAAATTGAAACTCCAATTTTGGGCAAATCAACTCCTGAAGGTGCTAGAGATTATTTGGTTGCAACTAGAGATCGAGGAAAATTTTTTGCTCTTCCTCAATCTCCTCAGCTATTTAAGCAAATGCTAATGGCTTCTGGATTTGAAAGATACTTTCAAGTAGCAAAAGTATTTAGAGATGAGGACTCAAGAAAAGATCGTCAACCGGAATTTACTCAGTTTGATATTGAAGTAAGCTTTATGGATCTTTCAAAATTTCAAAATCATATTGAAAAAATGATGCAAACAACTTTTACAAAATTAGGAATTGATATTAAAATTCCGTTTGAAAGAATGGACTATGATGTTGCTTTTAATTTATATGGAAGCGATAAGCCTGATTTAAGATACGATTTAAAACTTTCTTCTGTATGCCAATTTTTTAATGAATCTAATTTTGAAATTATTGCAAATGCTGAAAGTAAAAGAATGTTATTACTTCCACATGTTATTACTAAAAAAGAATTTATTCAACTAGAAGAAATTGCTAAGAAAAATGGAGCTAATATTCTTTGATATTTTAATTTTGAAAATAGTGAAATTACTACTTCAAACTTTGCTACAAAAGATATAAATTCAACACAAAAATTACTTAAACAAATTACTAATAATATCAAAAATGGTTGTGCTTTAATTGTTGCGAATACATATGAAAAAGCATCAAGTGCGCTTGGCGCTGTTAGAGTAAAAGCGATAGAAATGTTTGAATATAAAATGGTTACTGATTCAAAATTTAAGTTTGTTTGAATTGAAAATTGACCAATGTTTGAATATGATGAAGAAAATAATAAATATGTTGCCGCTCATCACCCATTTACAAACTTTCAAGGCAAAAATTTAGATAATTTAGATCCTAAAAGTGCAAAATCACAAGCATATGACTTAGTTTTAAATGGTTATGAAGTTGCTGGTGGTAGTGTAAGAATTTTTAATAAAGAAACACAAGAAAAAATGTTTGAGTTAATTAATTTAAGCCAACAAGAAGTTCAAAATAAATTTGGTTTCTTTATGAATGTATTTGATTATGGATTGCCTCCTCATTTAGGTATGGCTTTTGGAATTGATCGTTTAATTATGATTTTAACAGGCTCAAATTCAATAAGAGAGGTTATTGCTTTTCCTAAAAATTCACATGGGCAAGATGTTCTTACTTCTTCTCCTAGTGAAATAACTGAAGAACAATTAGATGAAGTATATCTTAAAATTAAAAAAGATTAAACATTGCAATTGCAATGTTTTTTTATAAAAAAACAACATTTAATAATGTTGTTTTGTGGTGATATTACATTTGGAGCAAATGAGGAGAATCGAACTCCCGTATTTAGCATGGCAAGCTAATGTTCTACCATTGAACTACATTTGCATATATAAATATTTTACTTCATTTTAAATAAAGTTAAATAATTATTTTAAATTTTTTTATTTTTTTTGCATTTAATAATAATTTGATTTCTTGATCATAAATAGGTCCTTCATCTGTTCATGGAGTTTCTAATATGATAGGAATATTATCAAACTCTTTACAATGAACAAATTTAGCTAGAGTATCAAACCCTATAAAACCTTTTCCAATATTTTCATGACGATCTTTATGAGATCCTAAATCATTTTTAGAATCATTTAAATGAATTACTTTGATATATTTTAAATAGTTTTTTTCTTTTAAAAAATCAATAAATTCTTCAAAATTTTTCAAATTATAACCAGCATCTCAAACATGGCATGTATCTAAACAAATTTTTATTCGTTCTGAATTGACTTTATTAATTACATACATAATTTGTTCAAAATTAATTCCTACTTCAGTGCCTTTTCCAGCCATTGTTTCTATGGCTATTACAACATCTTTAGTTTTTGAAAGAATTAATTTAAGATTATTAATTAAAGTATCTAATGCTTGTTGAACATCAAAAGAAGTGTATGCTCCAGGATGTAAAACTAAATATTTAGCTTTTATGTAATTCATCCTCTTAATCTCACTAATTAAAAAATTGCATGCAAATTGCGATTTAGTAGGATTTGATGGGTTAACAATATAGGGTGCATGAACAATAATATCTTCATTATTAATCTTATTTTTAACTAATTGCTCAAACTCATGTAATTTATACTTTTCTTTTTCTACTCTTTTAGTATTTTGTGGCGCTCCTAAATAAATCATTAAAGTATTAGCATTATTTTTTAATGATTCTTTACCTGCATCCAAAAGATAATTTGGCGCCTTAAAAGTAATATGTGAGCCTATTTTAATCATATTAATACCTTGTTACTAAATAAGCATATCATCTTGCTGATTCAAAAATTTGCTCAGGATAATAGTTGTGAAAAGTATTAAGCGTTATAATTCCAGCAAAAATAATTAAAGAAAAAATAGCTAGCATAATATCATATTTATTAAATCCTATTTGTCTGTATCTTGTACGTTTAGCATATGGATCATATCCTCTTGTTTCCATTGCATTTGCTAAATCTTCTGCTTTTGCAAATGAAGATACAAATAAAGGGACAACAAGTGTAATCATTGATTTTGCTTTTTCTTTAAGTTTAGCTTTTTTAAAATCTACACCACGGCTTGATTGTGCTTTCATGATTCTTGAAGCTTCATCAAGTAAAGTTGGAACAAAACGAAGAGCAATTGATATTGTTATTGCTACAATTTGTGTTGAAACGCCAACAAGTTTAAGTGGTCAGATAATATCTTCAAGCGCTTTTGTAAGCATAATTGGTTTGGTTGTTAATGTAAGAATTGTTGTTGAAAGAATCATAATATAAATTCTTAAAAAGATTGCTAATGATCTGATAACAGCAAATAATGAAAAGGCAACACTTTCATTTGAATATCAAACAAAATATTGGTATCATTCACCTTTAATGGCATCTTTAAAGGCAGCAGTTCCGACCTCTTTGCTATTTTGAATAATTTCATTAACATTAGTAACAATATTATATGTATTAGTATTATTTTGGAAAATTCTAATTGATTCATATAAATTAACATTTTTTAACAATCAAAAATTGATTAATAAAAGAAATGCGGCAATAAAGAAGGGAATTTTTAGCATTCTAAATAATGGTCTTACTCTTTTAATTGATATTAAATACATAATAAAAAGAGGAATTAAAAGCACAAAAAAAGTAATAATATCTTTAGCGAGAAAAGCGGAAACAATATAAAAAATATTAAATAAAACTTTTAATATAGGGTTTAAGCTATGGATTGTTGACTTTCCTGGCATGTATCTACCAAGCATTGCTTTCATTATATCTCCTTTTTATTCTCTAAATATTTATTAAGAAATTCAACTAATTCATTTTCATTAGTTATTTTAGGAACATTAATTCCTCTTGCTTCAAGTTTACTTACAAACTCTAAAATGCGAGGCGGCTTCATTTCATTTTTATAAAGAAATTCAGTATTTTTTAACAATTCGTAAGTATCCCCGTCATATATTTTTTTACCATCTTTAAACATTAAACATCTTGTTGAAAACTCAAGAATATTATCTAAATCATGAGTAATAACAATAACTGTTTTGCCTTCATCATGAAGTTTTTTAAAAATATTTAAAATGTCAATTACTCCAGCAGGGTCAAGACCAGCAGTTGGCTCATCAAGAACTAAAAATTCTGGTTCCATTGCAAGAATTCCTGCTAATGCCACTCTTCTTTTTTGTCCACCTGATAAACCAAAGGGCGAATGATTTCATAATTTTTCTGGTAAATCTACTAATTTTAAGTATTTTTTAGCTCTTTCCTCAGCTTGTTGATTTGATAATCCAAACATTTTTGCGCCAAAAGCAACATCTTTTAAAATAGTTTCTTCAAATAATTGGTACTCAGCAAATTGAAAAACCACACCAACTCTTCTTCTAATATCAGCGAATGATCTTGGTTTCTCCTTAACAAAATTTAATTTTTTATTAAGGTTTTTATCTTTAAAAGGGGCACAAAATACTTGAGTATCTTCATATTCATATTGAATATTGCGATTCACATATTCAACATTATATTTTTTAGCCATTTTTTTGCTTAATTTGCTTTGATTTTGGAAAACTCAAGTAATTTTTCCAGAAGTAGGAGTAGTTAAAATATTTAACTGTTCAATGAAAGTCGTTTTTCCTGAACCAGTAGGACCAATTACGCCAATAAATTCGCCTTGTTCAAAACTTACATCAACATCTTTAATGGCATGTTTTTCAATCATTGTAGATTTATTGTATATATAATTTAATTTTTCAATTTTTATTTGCATATTTCTTCTAACAACTCCTCTTCTTTATATGTTGGGCTAATTCCATTTAATCTTTCACTAATTCTATAAATAAAAGGAGAGTCAATTTTAGCAATTCTTACAATTTCTTTATTATTTAAAATATCTTCTGGTTTTCCTTGTGCTAATAATTTTCCTTCAGAAAGAACAATACAATAATTAGCATTAATAGCTTCTTCCATATCATGTGTAATGGAGATAAGTGTTTTATTTTCTCTAACTTGAATTTCTTTAATTAAATCTAAAACTTCTTTTTTTCCTTTAGGATCAAGCATTGAAGTAATTTCATCAAAAATAATTACTTCAGGCGAAAGAGCTAAAACTGATGCAATAGCTACTCTTTGCTTTTGCCCTCCTGAAAGATTGTGAGGTTCTACTTCTAAATAGTCTTTCATTCCTACTTTTTGAGCCAAATCATAAATAATATTTCTCATTTCTTCGCGATTCATTCTTTTATTTTCAAGACCAAAAGAAATATCATCTTCAACACTAGCTCCAATAAATTGATTATCAGGATTTTGAAAAACAATTCCAATTTTTTTTCTAATATCTTTAAGAGTAGCTTTTGAAATTTTAATTCCATCAATAGAAATAATTCCTGATTCTGGTTTATAAAGTGCTACTAATAATTTTGAAAGTGTTGATTTTCCACTTCCATTATGCCCCATAATAGCAATATATTTTCCTTTTGGAATATGTAGAGTTACATCATCAAGAACATATGGTTCTTTTTTATTATATTTGAACCTTAAATTATTTACATATATCATAATGATAATAATTATAATAAATTTTAAGTTTTATTATATATATAATAATTTTAATAAATTAAGATTAAATTTAATATTTAGGCTTATAATAAAATATTTTTAATTATATATTTAAATACAGCACATTTTAAAGCAAAAAATGTGCTGTAATTATTTTTTAAAAATGAAATTAATAAAATAACTTTATCTAATTTAATATTTTGCAAAATTCATATATTTCAAAAAATAAAAATAAAAATTTTATATATACATATATATAAAATTAAGACTTGCTCATTTTATTATTATTTTCAATTCATTCTTTTATTGTATTAGGCGTGATAATATTTGTAATTTTAAACGTTTTTTTAATTAAATTGCTAATTGTTCATTTAAACAAACTAAAAAACCCTTCTCTATTTTGGCTTGTTATATTTAAATTTTTATCTTCAAAAATTAACTTAATAACATTATAAAATAAATTATATAAAGTTTCGAGTTCTTCTTTATGTTTTTCTTTAAAATTATTTTCATTAATTATTTTTCTTAAAACATCAATAAATTGAATTCAAACTGTTAAAAGCCCTTTTTTTTCTTCATCAAGAAAATCTTTACCATTTGTTATTATAAATTCTACACCATTTTTAACTGTACTTAATCCTGCAAAAATTGATGTTATACTTGATAAAATTCCTTCTGCATTTTTTTGTTTTTCAAAAAAAGATTTAATGCCACTAAAGCCAGGAATATTTTCTAGTTTTGCTTTTTCATTAAACGTTATTTTTAATATTCATAAAAATTCTTTTAAAATTTTTTCGCTATTATCGCCTTTAAGTATTTTAATAAAATATGATATTGGATTATTTTTTATTGATGTATTAGCATTGTTTTCATTTTTGCTAAACTCTTTAATTCAGTTATTTATTTGTTCTTTATTAAAAATACTTTTAATATCTTTTTTATCAAAAATAATTTCTTTTGCTTTTTTAAATAAAAAATCAATAAGTTTTTTATTTTCTTGATCATTTTCTTTATATAAATAAAAAATTAAATTTTTAAATGAATTTTCAAAATCTACATCAATGCCTTTATATTTTAAATATGTTTTAAAAGCAAGATCAGTAAAATAAGCTTTAGTTTTGTGTAATGGATCTCTATTATACTTAAATAAATATATGCCGGCTCCAATAACACCTCCCGCTACTAAAAGCGCTGAAATTGTTGAACCCGCTATAATATAAGCATTTTTCTTTTTATTAGCTGCTTCTAATTCTTTTTTTCTTAGTGTTTGTTTTGCTTTTTTCTTTCAAGTTGTAAATATATTTTTAGATTTTAAAATTGTATTAATATCAGATTTTTTTTCTTTTTCTTCTTCAATATTTTCAAAATTATTTTTTTCTACTAAATTTGAATCAATGGTTGGAAAATTATTTAATTCTTGATTATCTTTTATTAGACCAAAAATTAAATCTTGCTTATTATTAAATTTAAACTTATTTTTTTCTTGATTAATTAGTTTCTTGCTAATTTCTTTTTGCACTTCTTTTTTATTTATGTTTGAATTACAACTAATAATAGTAGTCGATAATCCTATTACACTTGAAAAAAGAAGTGTTAATTTATTTTTTTTAAACATATTATCCTTCCAAATAAATTTACCACCCATAATAAAGCATCTCTAAAAAAATTAATAATAAAAAATCTTATTAAAAAGTTTAAAAATATATCTTTTTAAAAATATTTAAATATTACATTATTAATAAAATAACTAAAAAAATGTTTTAATTTTAGCTTAATTTCAAATGTAAATATTACAAAAATATTTATTTTTGAATTTTTAAAAAAGTTTTAAAATATTGAACATACATTTTAAATATCTTTTAGTAAAAAAAATAAAAATGTTTCAAATTATCATTTTTCTATTTTTAAATTTGCAAATAAAAAAATCTCAAATGTAACTTTGAAATTTTTTATATTTAATTTTCTTGTCAATTTAGTATTTTATTTGAATATACAATAATTTGCTTTATTGAAATAATTTTAAATAATATCAACATTATTAAATTCAATTTCAAAATAACGCTCTTTATTATTTCTTAAGTAAAATTTAACTTTAAATGAAGCTTTATTTTTGTCGCCCTTTTCAAGCTTAAAACTATCTTCGACAATTTTTACTTGTATATCATAATTGCGGTTTAAAATTGGGCTCTTAATGTTAGCATCAATTACTTTTATAAATGCATTAATATTAAAAAATTCTTTATTATAAATTTCTTTGCCATTTTCATCTGCATTATTAACTAATTGTTTTAAAGTGTATTTTTTATAGTTACCTTCATTAACAAATTTAAATGCTAAAAGTGATTTGTCTTTAGAATATTTTTCATTTAATTCATTTAATTCATTCGAAAGAAGCGTTTTGAAATTATTGAATCTAACTTCAAAACTAGCAATAAAATTTTTTGCATTTTTAATTATAATTTCATATGTCGCATAACCAAATTCATTATTATAATTTTTAAATTTTTGAGTTATTTTATGCTCAGAATTATTAATGTTTTCTCAATTAATATCTAGTGAAGAAAGCGTATTACGATCAAGTTCAAGCTGAATGTCTTTATTAGGAAAATCATCTTTATAATTATCATAAATTTTTATATTTTGAAATTTTGGTTGAAAAAATGTATTTTCAAACTCTTTAATATCTTTATTAATTGGCTTTATTTTTGGTGCAAATTGTGACATTTGTTTTAAATATTCATATTTTTTAAAATCAAGAACAATTTTTTGCGTTGCGCCAACAAATGTAACAATTGCATGTTTTAACTTTTTATTAACTAAATAATAATTTTTATAATTTAGTTTAGGTGTAACACTCATTATAATTTTATCTTCAACAATTTTTACATCATCAACGCTTCAATCAGTAAATTGATCTTCTAATAATGATTTATTGATTAATTTTTCTTCTAATTGTTTGTTATTTTTAATATTTTTATATTTAGATACATCACTAGTTAAATCAATTTTTTCAATTTCATCAGCCTGTCTTGCTAATTCTTTTTGAATATTACTTCCTTTTTGAACATCTTTAAATTTTTTAAATCCTTCTATTTGATAGAAAAATTTTTTTGTGAATTCTTTAGAAGAATTTTCTATTTTATAAGAAATAGTTAATTCTAAAAATAATATACCAAGAATATCATTTCCATAACTTTCGAAATTTACACTTCTAATTTTATTTCTTGAAAATTGTTCTGAAAGCGCATAAAAAGGCATATTTTTTTCGTTAACTAAATAAAAATTTTGATTAGCTAAATCTAATGGTGATTTATTAAATAAATTTCTTAACATTAAAACATTTTGTCAATATTCATTACCTTTTTCAAAATCAGAAGCGAAATGTGAAGAAAGAAAATCTGATTGTGCCTTAATGTCTGGCATAGGAAGATTTTTTTTATCTTTAAATTCAACTCCCGGCTCATCACCTAAAATAAAATTCATGCTATCAACCTGATCTCAAAAAGTAACTTCCTTTTTTAAAACGTAATAGCTTGTAATAATTGCTGTTGTTGCTCCAAGTGTACTTATAGCTCCAAATAAAGCTCACTTCCCTTTCTTAGTTTTTACATTTATAAAATTACTTGATTTATCCATATTTTCTCCTTTAATCAATTATATATAAATAGTTATTGACTATATTAATTAGTGTTTTAATATTTAATTTGGTTACACTAGAAACATTAATACTTAATGATAAGCTATATTTTTCGATTCACTTTTTTAACATTGCTTTTTGCGATTGTTTTAATTTATCAACTTTAGTAAAAACAATGAATATTGGTAATTGAAGCTTATTAAGATAATTAATAACCTCAACATCACTATTTAAAAAGCCAATTCTTGAATCTATTAAAAGAAATACACATTTAATATTTGTAGCATTCTGAAAATATGCATCAATCATTTGAGTAATATTTTCTTGAGTTTGCTTATTAACTTTGGCATAACCATAACCTGGCAAATCAACTAAAAAGTTTTTTTGCTTATTAGCAAAATAATTAACAAGAAGCGTTCTACCAGGAGTGGAAGAAGTTTTAGATATCTTACTCCCAGCAATTGCATTTATTAATGAAGATTTACCAACATTTGATCTTCCTCAAAAAACTACTTCTGAACCTTCATGTTTTATAAATGAATTAATAGATGATGCTGATTTTTCAAATTTGTACATATTAATGTCCTTTTCTTGGGTAAATTTGTGATATTTTTTTGAGATCTGATCAAATATTTAATCGCATAATCATTGCTTCTTGCTGAGCTTTTGAAAGAACATCAACATAAGAAGTATCTTTAAAGTAATATCTACTTTTTTTATCTTTACTGATATAAGCCACTTTAGCTAAACCATTTTTCACTAATAAAATTGACAAATCTTCATCATTAATAAATACTTGCACTACTTTTCTTCCATAGTGATCTAAAGTAATATTAATAATTTGTACATCTTTATTAAGAATTTTATTACTTAAAAACTCCTGAGCTTTAAGAGCGTAATGATGTTGTAAACCTAAAGTTGATTCTTTACCATTATCAGTTTGTTTAGTTTTTTCGGGTGTATCAATACCTAACATACGATATTTATTTCCTTGCGAATCATAAAAAGTATCGCCATCAACAACTTTTAAAACTTTAATTGTTTGATCATACTTTTTTGGAATTTTAATATCAATATTAGGTTTTATTTGATTAACATTTTCTTTTATTTGTTCTTTCTGTGAACAAGAAATCACTATTAAAGGAATAAAAAATAATGATGTAATTTGTAATATTTTTCTTAATTTCATAATTTAAATGACTATAAAAGTTTTCGCTTTCTTCAATGTATTTACTAATTTATCAATATCTTTTTTTGTATTATAAATACCTAGTGATATTCTTACAAAACCTTGATTATCATAAATATTATCCAGCATTTTTACACAAAAACTTCCCGCTCTTGTGTAAATATTATGTTTTGCTAAATAACTAGAAACATCTTGACAAAAAACATTATCAATATTAAAAAGTGCAATGATATCTCCAGGCTTAGAACTTATTTTAATATTTTTTACTTCTTGTAATTTTTTATGTAAATAAATTGAAAGTTCTTTAATAATATTATTAGATTTTTCATAACCAATAAGATTAAAAAAATCTAAAGATTTATTAAACATAAATATGCCCGCTATATTAGGCGTGCCAGCTTCAAAAACATCTAAACCATCATTAACTGAAAAACTTTTAGCATCATTTTCTACACTTTTTATTACTCCCCCACCTAATTTAAAAGGTTTAAATTTTGCTAATAATTCTTTATTTACAGCCAATATGCCAAGCCCTGTAGGTCCATAAAATTTATTAGTTGAAAATGCTATAGCATCAAATAAATTTAAAGAAGCTTTATAATGTAAAACTGATTGTGCAGCATCGTTAAAAAGAATAATTTTTTTCTGTTTACAAATTGAAGAAAGAAGATCTATATCGTATACTTTATTAAATGAATTTGTTTCTTGTGCTATTGAAATTAACTTGGTTTTATTTGTAATATTTTCTATTACATTAGAACTAATAATAATTTTTGCCTTAACTTGCTTAGCAATTGATATTCAAGGAAACATATTTGAAGAATGATTCAACTCATCAATAATTATTTCATCATCTTCTTTCAATAATTCTTTGAACATATTGGCAAACATATTAATTGATTCTGTAGTACCTGAGGTAAAAATTATTTCTTGTGGTATGCTAGCATCCACTAAGTTCATAATTTTTTTCTTAGTTTCAAAAATAGTATTATTAACTAAATTACCAAGTTTAGTATCACTGCTTCTTGTACTTACGCTAATATTATTATAAAAATAATTATTAGCTTTAATAGCCATTTTAGGCTTAAGACCCATTGCTGCTGAATCAAAATAAACATACTTATTTGCCGAAGGAAAATATTTTTTAATATTCATAATTATTCCTTTCAAAATAAGCTAAATATTCAATATTATTCGATTTTTTACCTGTTATTGGGCTTTTTACTAAATCTATAAATTTATAATTTATAGGATCATAATTCTTAACCATTTGAATAATTTCTTCATGGTGGTGCTCTTCTACTATTCCTTTTTCTTGAACATAAATTCTTGGAGCTTCAAATTGTGGCTTAATAAGAAGAATTAATTTAATATTACCTTTCAATCTTAAAACTGCTTTAAAAACTTCCTTAAGAGAAATAAAAGAAACATCACAAACAACAAAGTCTATATCTTCGGAAATCATTTCTTTATTAATTAATTTTAAATTAGTTTTTTCATAAACAATTGTTCTCTCATCTCTTCTTAAAGAAAAATCAAGTTGATTTGTGCCTGAATCAATACAATAAACTAATTTAGCATCATTAAGTAAAGATATTTGAGTAAAGCCGCCAGTAGAGCTTCCTATATCCACAATATTTTTATCTTTAAAATCTAATTTTCAATATTCAATTGCATGTTTAAGTTTATAAGCTCCTCTTGAAACATATTCTTCTTCATAATTTATCTGAATATTCGCTTCTTGTTCTACTAAAATATTTGGTAGTAATATTGCTTCATAATTAACAAAAACTTTGCCTGATCTAATTAATTTTTGACAAAGTTCATAATTATTAATTTTTTTATTAACTAAATCAATTAATTTAACTTTCCGCATTTGTTCTCTTTTTGATATCACTAATTTCTCTTCTAATTGAATCCAAGATACCATTGACAAACTTAACTTCTCTTTCGCTAAATGAATAATCACGAGCTATTTCAATCATTTCATTAATAATAATTTTTGGATTACTATAAATTAATTCAATTGTTCCTAATAATAAAATTGCTCTTAGTAAAAAATTTATTCTAATAAATGTTCAATTTTTAGATAAATTTTTAGAAATTATTCCTTCTAAAAAAGCATATTTTTCATTATATATTTCTAATTGTTTTGCTTGTAAAGGTGTTAATTCATATTCCTTTACAAGTAATGGAATATTAATTTCATCTTCTAATAATTGATGTTTATAAATAATAGTAATTAAGTCATAACGATATTCTCTTGCGCTTTTTTTCATAATTTATAATTATAACAATATAAGACAATAAAATTAATATAAAATAACCTATTAATATAAAATATTAATATGGCTGCAGAAAAATTAATTGGAATAGTAGTAGAGAAAAAAGACTTTAATGACTATGATCAATTAGTTACTTTTTTATGTCCAATTTTTAATAAAAAAATTACTTTTTTAGCACAGGGAGTAAGAAAAATAAATTCAAAAAACGCAGTAAATTTACAAATGTTTTCAATTATTGAAGCTGAAGTATTTTTAAGTAGAAATTTTTCTAAAATATCGAAACTTAAAAAAGCATATTTGCTTAAAGAATATGATTTTAGTAATGCTTTTGTTCAAATTACACTCGATAAAGTTAAATTTATTTTTTCTAATACTGAAAGAATTAATAATAGTTTTTTAAAGCTATATTTTCATGTTTTAGATAAATTTAAAACCGAAGAATGTAATTGATGAATGAGCATACTTTTAGCTAATTCGCCATTAATATTGCCAATAAGACCTTCATCAATAAAGTGCTCTGAATGTGGAAGCGTAAATAAATTGGTTCAATTTAGTTGACATTTAGGGGGGATGAAATGTAAATTTCATTCAAATAGTATCACCCCGTATAACATGTTATTAAATTATTATTTTTTATTTAACAACTTTGAGAAATATGTAAAGAATGCAAATATTTATCAAAATGAACTTATTCAAAAAGAATTACTTAATTTTTTCACAGAAAATGGTTATTTTTAACATTAAGTTATTTTTTTGCTAATAAAAGGATAAGAAAAAATTGATAAAAATTTATTTATACTATATATTTATATATATGAATAAACTTACGTATAAGAAAATTGCTGATCGTTCAGGAATTTCAATTAGTAGTATTTCTAGATACTACAATAATGGATATATATCAGAATCCGCTAGAAAAAAAATTGAATTTGTAATTAGTGAATATTATAAAAATCAAGGAAGTTCTCGAGTAGACTCGTTATTTTCAAATATAGTTTTATTGCCTTTTAAAGATAAATATACAACAAACGAAATTGTAAAAGGTATTGAAAATGCAGCAAGTATTGATGGTGAAAAAATTTTCATTTTGCGCACTTCTAATGAAATGGATAAATATATCGCTGAAATTGAATATTTAATTAATTTAAAACCAAAATCATTAATTCTTTTTCCGCCTGTTCATGATAAACGTATGAAAGATTTTTTAAAACAAAATTCAAGCTTAAATATTTGTGTTTATGGTTATGATTACAATTATTCTAAGAATGTTTTATACAATTATGAAGAAATGTTTTATAAATTAGTTAAGGAATATTACAAAAAAACACCATGTAAAAAAATGATGTTTCTTATAGATTCAAAAGTTTCTGCTGATATTAAAAATATTTGAGTAAATTCTTTTAGAAAGGCTACTCAAGAGCTTGAAATTATTCCTTATATCGTAACTATTGATAGAGAAAATATTGAACAAATTAATAGCATGCTAACATTTCTTGAAGATGAAAATGTATATGATGTAATTGTTTCTTCTCATGACATTTTTACAAGTATTTTGGCAATACAAAAAAATAAAATTAACTTTAATTTAACAGATATTGGTTATTTTTCAAAGTATGATTACAATAAAAAATATAAAGCTAAAATCTTTATTGATTATCAATTGATTGGTGTTAAACTTTATAAATTATCTCAGACAAATGCAAGCAATAAAGAAACAAGCATTATTCAAACTCATGTTGTTTATAAATAAAATTAGCATTAAGTTTATCTTGATGTTTTTTTTATTTTAAATAAAAAACATCGATAAAAATCGATGCTAATTATTTCATTGCTTTTATAAATGATAAAAATAATGGATGAGGATCAAGTGGCTGAGAATTAAATTCAGGATGATATTGAACACCTACATAAAATTTATGTGATTTTAATTCACAAATTTCTGCTAACTTAGTTTTAGGTTCTTGACCGCTAAAAATAAATTCATCATCTTCAATTTGGTCGCGATACATTGGATTAATTTCAAATCTATGTCTGTGTCTTTCGCTAATTAAAGTTTTTTTGTAAATATCAAATGCTTTAGTTCCTTCTTTAATTTCTGTATCACTAGCACCAAGTCTCAAGCTTCCACCTATAGATTGGCTTTCATCTTTACCTCTAATGTAATCAAGAACATATACTTCTTCTTTATCGTCAGTTTTAAATTCATAACTTGTGGCTTTTTTAATTCCTTTTCTTCTAGCTTGATTAATGCTCATAACTTGCATACCCAAACAAATACCTAAAGTAGGAATATTATTTTCTCTAGAATATTCAGAAATGATAATTTTTCCATCAATACCACGATGACCAAAACCGGGAAGAATCAAAATACCATCAGTTTCTTCTAAAACTAATTTAACGTCTTCATTATTTTTAATGTTTTCTGATTCAACTCACTTAAGTTTTAAGTTAATTTTTTCATAAGCGGCTGCTATTTTTAGCGCTTCAATAATTGACTTATATGCATCTTCGAAAGTAGTATATTTACCTACCATTGCGATAGTAATTTTTTGATTATCTTTATTTTTGAGTAAAGAAACAAAATTTTTCCAATCATCTAAATAGGCTTTTTTATTTTCAATATTAAAATTATTTAAAATGACTTCACAAATCCCTTTTTCCTCTAAATATAAAGGAATTTCATAAACTTGTTTAAAATCAGGAATTGAGATTACACTAGATTTAGGTAAGAATGTATATTTAGCAATTTTTTCAATTGCATCACTAGTTACTGGTTTGTGGCTACGAAGAACTACCATGTTAGGGCTAATTCCAAGTTGTCTTAATAAAGCGATTGATTGTTGAGTAGGTTTTGATTTAAAATCACCACTAGAATTTAAAAATGGAACAAATGAATTATGAATTAAATAAACTAAATCTGGCATTTCATACTTAAGCTGGGCAATAGTATGAAAAAATGCATTAGATTCAATATCACCAACAGTTCCACCAATCTCCACAATAGCAAAATCAGGATTATATTTTTCACCAATGCTTAAGATGGCTTTTTTTATTTCATCAGTAAAATGTGGAACAATTTGAACTGTTTTACCATTATATTTTCCATTTCTCTCATTATTTATTAATCTTGTTAATAATTTTCCAGATGAAATTGAAGAATCTTTAGAAAGAGTAATTCCTAAAAATCTTTCATAGTGTCCAAGATCTAAATCTGTTTCTCCGCCATCATTTGTAACATAAACTTCACCATGTTCATATGGCGAAAGCACTCCTGGATCAACATTTAAATATGGGTCCATTTTTAATACAAAGGTTTTAAAACCCCGTGCTTTAAGCAACCTTCCAATACTTGCTGCTGCTATTCCTTTTCCAAGCCCTGAAATAACACCGCCAGTAATAAATAAATATTTTGTTTTCATTATTCTCCTAAATTTATATGATTATTTTTTATTATAACAAATTAATAATTTTTAATAATTAATAAAAAATAGTAAAATAGTTACTTTTATCCTACAATTCTTAAAATTATTGCTATTAAAAGAAAAATAAAAGATTCACCAAAAATAAATCAAAATGATAATACTCAATATTTTTCTTGGCTTTGTTTAACTTGATGTTGTTTTAAAAGCATTTCTCTTTTGCTTTCACTTAATGAAGATTCTTTGATTGTTTTAATATATTTTTCTGCTTTATTTTTTTTAATTTTATTAATAATGGAAGGCATAAATCCAACTTTTAAAATAGTAATTAAAAATAAAAAACATAAAGAAAGAATTGCAATTATTGAAAACATATTTTCAAATTTTCTTATTAATAATTCTTCACGATTTTTTTGAATAAATCAAACTGCAATAAAACTTAATATAAAAATAATTTGTAAAACGCAAATTAAAATAATATTAGATTTATTTAAACTTTTTTTTAATTTTTCTTTGTAGTTTAAAGGTATGTTTTGTTTCATATTAATTATTATATTAAAATAATAATATAATAAATTAACTAAATTATTGGAGAAAAAAATGGAAGTAGAGCAAAAAATTCAAGATATGGAAGATATTTTAGAAAGAAATATTAAAGTAAATGAGCAATTAGAAGAATTATTATTAGAAATCAAAAATGATAAAGATTTTAAAACTTTACTTGAATATTATTATTCAAATGAAAGAAAACAACATTTGGAAATTGATAAAACTCACCAACTAGATCATATTAGGCGCGGCATTCTTTCTGAAGATGGAATTTGAAATGTTATTACACAAAGAACAGAATTGGCTTTTCTAATGCTAGAAATAGCCCAAAAAATTTTAAAAAATGAGTAATATTAATAATAAATAATTAATTAAAATTATTTAGCACAAATTATGTGTTAAATTTTTATATTTTTGTGAACTTTTAACTGTAAAAATTGAAATATTAATAATAATTATCTTCTATGTTTATATATTGAATTTTTTAATAAATTGATATAATTAATTAAATAAATTTAGGAGAAAAATATGGTAATTGAAATTTTTAGGAACCCTGAAAAATATAATAAAAAACAAATAACTTTAAAGGGATGAGTTGAAACTTTTAGGAGTAATAAAAAAATTGGTTTTATCGAATTAAATGATGGAAGTAGTGTTAAAAATATTCAACTTGTAATTAAATCAGATAATAAAGATTTTGCAATTTTAGATGAGTTAAGTATTGGAAGTTCAATAAAAGTTACTGGAGTAATTAAACATACTCCAAACTCAAAACAGGAAGTTGAATTAGTTGTAGATGAATTAAAAATTCTTAAACTTGCACATAAAGATTATCCAATTCAAAAACAATTAATGAACTTAGAAACACTAAGAGAAATTCCGCATGTAAGACATCGCACAAAATATTTAAGAAGTGTAATGTTAATAAGATCTTCATTATCTCAAAATATTCATAAATACTTTACTTTAAAAAGTTTTCTTAATGTTCATTCACCTATTATTACTTCAAATGATGGTGAAGGAGCAGGAGAAACATTTAAAGTTTCATCTGAAGCTATAGAGAATTTTTTCGGAAATAAAAAGGCTACACTTGGAGTTACTGGACAATTACATGCTGAATCATATGCTTTAGGATTTGGTAAAGTTTATACATTTGCTCCAACATTTAGGGCTGAAAACTCAAATACTAAAAAACATTTAGCCGAGTTTTGAATGATGGAGCCTGAAATGGCTTTTTATGATCTTCATGAAACAATTCAACTTGCAGATGATATGCTTAAAACAGTTATTAAAGAAACGCTTGAAGATCGTAAATTTGAATTTGAATACTTAAATGAAAAATCTGAAGGCCAATTATTAGAAAAAATTAACACTTACCTAAATAATGAATTAGTTAAATTAGATTACTCAAAAGCTATTGAAATATTAAAAAAATATAGCGACAAATTTATCAATAATGATTTACATTTTGGTGTAGATTTAGCTACTGAACATGAAAGATTTATTTGTGAAGAAGTAATTAAGGGGCCAGTCGCTATTATTAATTATCCAAAAGATATTAAGGCATTTTATATGCATCAAAATGAAGATGGAAAAACTGTAGCTGCTTTTGATTTACTTGTTCCGGGCATTGGTGAAATGATAGGTGGTAGTCAAAGAGAATGTGACTATGACAAATTATTAAACAGAGTTACACAGTTAGGTATTGATAAAGAGGATTTAGATTGATACTTAAACTTAAGAAGATGAGGAGATGTTCAATCTTCAGGATTTGGTCTAGGATTTGAACGTCTTGTTATGTATGTAACTGGTGCCGAAAACATTAGAGATACAATTCCATATCCTCGTACTGTAAATAACTTAAGAATGTAAGGTGAAAAATGAAACTATCAATAATAAGTATCATTTTTAATAATGATAAAAATATTAACGTTAATAAATTTATTGATGGATTTTCTGTACAAGAAGACCAAGATTTTGAATTAATATTAGTATTTCAAAAAGTAACAAAGAAACTTATGAATAAACTTAAAAAAGTTCCCAATAAACTTAAAGATAAAATTAAATTTATTTTTAATTATAAAAGTATAAGTTATGAACAATGTATATTTCAAGGCATGGAAAAAGCAATGGGCAGATACATTAGTATTATTAATACTGACAATAAAATTAAAGACTATTTAGTTAAAAGATTAAATGAAATTAATCAAGAAGATGTACAAATAGTTGAATATAAACCTCGTTTGGTAGGCAATGTTAAATGAAAACCCATTAAACGTCTTGAAGAAAATAAAATTTATGATCAAAGTAATATTGAATTTATTGCTAAATCTTTCCCCTTTTTATTTAATAAAATTTTCAAAAAAGATTTAGTTGAAAAAGTTCTTAAAATAAAAAACTTAGAGTTAAGAGTTAATTCTAAACTTTCAATTAATATTCTTTATTACTTACTTTTAAATACTAATACTTATAAATATATAGATCAAAGAATTACTAGAGAATATATTGCTAAAAAATTTAGTGCTTTTTCAAAAACATATAATAAAAGTTGAATAAATTTATGCAAATATATTCATGAAAATAATATTAATGCTAAAGAAGAATTATTTTATGCAAGAATTTATTTTGAAGCATTGTTATTACCTGGTCTTTTATTTGGTAATTCACATTGATTTTCTAAAATATATAAAAAATTGTCTTTACATTCAAATAAACCATCTGAATTAAATATAAAAGCTATTTCAGATAAAATTAACAAAATTTATGAATCTAAAAAAGATCCAGTTAGTGCTAATAAATATATAAATCAAAATAATCTTGAAGCACAAACGCTATTAAAACCTATCGAATTATCAAGTTGAAATAAAATATTAAGTAATTTTGAAGAGTAATTACGGATATAAAAATGCCGGGTTTTGAAAGCGGTTTTTTGTTAATACCATTAATTTATCAATAGTTTTTACAATTATTTTTCTTTTTATTTTTTTTGACAAAACAAAAAATAATTTTCATTTATTAATTCAATTAACTGTTTTTAGTTTAATAATATTCTCTAATTATTTTTTATTGCCTTTAATTAGTAAAAAAGGCAATTTAGGAATGTTATTTTTGAAAGTGAAATATATTTCACAAAATTTTAATAATAGTGTATTAAAACGCAATTTACTTTCTTCTTTTTATTGAATCTTTACGATATTTAGTTTATTTTTTATTTACAACTCAATTAAAGATATTAATAATCTTCATACTTTTGAAATGCTAAAACAAAATATTAATCGCATTCAAAGCTATATTATTCTTCTTTTTTCATCTCTTACCGGGATGATTGCTCTTATTTATTTAGTTGATGCTTTATTTATTTTATTCAAAAAAAATAGATTAAGCTTTATTGATATTTTGTCATCTTCTCGTTATGTAGAAGATAAAAAATATCAAATTGATGAAAATCAAATAATTCTATATCCATTTAAAACAAAACATAAACAAGTTATATGAACTTTCAAGGAGTAAACATGAATCAAAATAAACAGATGGCAGAAAAAATAATATCAGGACTTAATGATGAACAAAAGTTTGCAGTCTTGCATTTTGACTCTCCTTTAAGAATTATTGCTAGTGCTGGATCGGGAAAAACTAAAGTTATTACAAGAAAAATTCTTTATTTAATAAATATTGAAAATGTTGATCCTTCTTCAATATTAGCTATTACATTTACAAATAGAGCAGCAAATGAAATGGCGCAAAGAATTAAATCAAAATCATATTCAAATTCAAATGGTTTAATAACATCTACTTTTCATTCGCTTTGTGCCATGATATTAAGGCAAGATATAGATAAAATTGGTAGAAAAAGAGATTTTCATATTGTTGATAAAAAAGATGTTAAAGCAATTATTAATAATATTCAGCAAAAATTAGGAATAAATAATGATGATTTAAATTATAAAGATGTAATAGAATTTATTCATATTGCAAAAATTAAGGAACTTGATCTTGCTGAATATATTAAAGATAAAAATAATAATCCTGATGCTAAGCTTAAAGTAAAAATTTTGAAACTTTATAAAGAAGAATTAGTAAAAGCAAATAGTTTAGACTTTCATGATTTATTACTTTTTACTAAAAAGCTATTTCAAGAAAATGATCAAATTAGAGAAAAATGATCTAAAAAATATAAATATTTATTAGTTGATGAATTCCAAGATACAAATGATGTTCAATATTACATAGTAAAAGTATTATCACAAAATGCCCATATTACTATTGTTGGTGATCCTGATCAGACTATTTATTCTTGAAGAGGTGCTTCTGTAGATTTAATGATTAATTTTGATCAAGATTTTACAAATTGTAAAACAATCAAACTTTCGCAAAATTATCGTTCAACTAAAAAAATAGTTGAGGCCGCAAATAATTTAATTAGTTATAATAAAAATAGATTAGATAAAAAATTGTATACAGAAAATGTTGAGGGTGAAGATATTGAATACTTTAGAGCCTATGATACTGAAGCTGAAGCAAAATGAGTTGTTAATAAAATAAATGAACTTAAAAAGAAAAAAAATCAACTTAAATCTATTGCTATTTTTTATCGATCAAACTATTATTCAAGAACATTTGAGGAAGAACTTGTACGTGCTAATATAAATCATAAAATTTATGGTGGTGAAAGATTTTTTGAACGTAAAGAAGTTAAAGATGTTTTAGCGTTTTTAAGAGTTTTATATGATAAAAACTTTTTATCATTAGATAGAGTTATTAATATTCCTACAAGAGGAATTGGTAGTGTAAGTAAAGCAAAATTATTTGAATATGCTGAGAAGTTTAAAAAATCTAATAATGAGGAAGTTAAAGTTATTGATGTAATAAAAGAGCGCATTAATCATATTGATTTTCCTATCAAGGGCGATAAACGTAAACAATTATTTAAGTTTGTTAAAAACATTTTAAAATATAGCAAACTTTTAAAAGAGGGCAAAATTTGTAAAACTCTTGATGAATTTCTTGAACAAATTAATTATTATAAATATATTGAAGATCAATCAAGTTTAAGGGGGGCGCCAATTAACAATGTTAATGAGTTAATATCTTCAATAAAAGCATGAGAAAACGAAAATAAAGACAAAAGCGTAAGAGAATATTTAGAACATGTTGCTCTTATGACATCTACAACTGATGAAGAAACTACAAAAAATTATATTTCGCTTATGACTATTCATTCAGCTAAAGGGTTACAATTTGATAATGTTTTTATAGTTGGTATGACAAATGATGTTTTCCCAGCTGCTAAAGCAAGAAGTAAGGATTATTTTTCTGATGAAGCACAAAAAATGGAAGAAGAAAGAAGACTTGCTTATGTAGCAATTACTAGAGCGAAGAAACGTCTTTTTCTTTCAGATTGTCGCGGCTATAATTATCAATCAGAAACATCAAAAACGCCTTCATATTTTTTAAAAGAAATGGGAGTTAATATTCACAGCTCAATTCCCAAAACACTAAGTGATGAATTAGAACCTGTTGAAGAAGAACTATCATTAGATGATGAGCGCGATTTATATGAAGGCGATATTGTTTCACATTCAAAATATGGCGAAGGTATTATTAAAGAAGTAGTTGGTGATACAGTAATAATTGATTTTGGGTTTGAAGAAGGAGAAAAGCAAATTCTTAAAAATCATAGTTCTTTTAAATTATTAAGAAGAAGAGAAGAAATTTAAAATGACAAGTTATAATTATGCCATTATAATGTTTGTTCTATTTTTTTCTAACATTTTAATCATTTTAATAATTCCTTTAGTTTTATATTGATTAAAATTTAAATATGAATTCGAAATATTTCAATTTATTTATAAAGTTGATGAAAATAGAATAAGAAGAATTGACAAGGGTATTAAAGCGAAATCTGTTATAAATAAGTTTGTTTTCAAACCATTTTTAGATTTTGAATGACATAGTTTTGATAGCTTTATTCAAGAATTAAATGTTACTAATAGATTTAAGATTCAAAGAATTATTGATGATTTTTCTATTGAAAAAAATAGTTGTCTATTAAGGCAATTGCAAGGAAAATATGAATTATCTTTTTATAAAATTCAAGATAATATTTTTCAAATTAATATTAGATACTCAAACAATAAAGAGCAACATGAAATAATTCAAATTTCACAACAACAATTTAAAAATAATAATTACATAGCAATTGTTTCTCTTAATGTTAATATTCAAAAATTTCAAAATTTAGATAATATTTTTCATTTGCTTTCTAATCATTTAAATACTTGTGATGTATATACCTACACAAGAAAAAGATTTGTAAATCTTATTATTTTCAATAAAAATAAGCACGTACTTAAGCGAAAAATGAAAAAATTTATATTTAATAATAATTCATTATTCACTTATTTATGTGCTGATGATAAGTTTAAATATTTTTCAATTGAAAAAATCCAAAAAGATAAAGAGCTAGATTCTTATTTTTCTAAAGACAGAAAAATAAGTAAATCAACTATAAATAAGAAATTAAATACTCGAGAAGTTAAAATTTTAGATGATATTATATATAAATATAAAACGAAAAAACCATTTGCAAGAATATGAAGAGTAAAATTAAATGATGATACAAATGATGAATTTAAATATAATATGCTAAGAAAGAAAATATATGATCGAGCAGTTAATCATTTAAAAATAATTCAAAATAATAATAAAATTGATAATTTTCTATTACTAGAATCAATTGCTATAAGCAAGAATATTTTAAATCATAATAAACATGTATTTATAATAATTGCAAATGATTCTTATTTTGAAGATAATTATAAATTTTTAAAATCTAAAAATCTTCCTATTTCAATATATATAAAAGATATTTCTGAATCTATTTTAGATAATATATCAAGAAAAAATCATATTAAATATGTATTTATTGATCACAAAATTAATATAGATAATTCTTATTTTAAAAAATGATTTTTATATAATTTAATGATTATTTCAAAAATAAAAAACTTTAAAATAGTTTCATATGTTAATAATACAAATGATCCTTTATATTATAGTGAGTATGCTATTAAATACTATATAAATTAACATTTATTAATTTAGTGTTTACTAATTTTTAAAGTAAATGCTTTTTTATTTATAATTTTTAATTATTTTAAAAATATAAAAAAATAACCTTAATGGTTATTTGATCAAATTAATGATATGGTGCGAACGAATGGAATCGAACCATCGACCTCACGATTATCAGTCGTGTGCTCTAACCGTCTGAGCTACGCTCGCATAATAAAACCAAAATTGGTTTTAATAATAATTTAAATATTAACGTTTAGAGAATTGTCTTGAACGACGAGCTTTTCTAAGCCCTGGTTTTTTACGTTCTTTAACTCTAGCATCTCTTGTTAACATTTTTTCAGGTTTTAAGATTTTTCTAAAATCTTCACTTATTTCTAATAAAGCTCTAGCAATACCTAAACGAATGGCACCAGCTTGTCCGTTTAATCCGCCACCTGAAACATTAACATTAATATCATATTTACCTACAGTTTCAGTTAATACAATAGGTTGTAAAGCATCTTTAATAAAGATATCTGAATTTAAATAAGCTTTAGCATCACGTTTGTTAATAATAAATTTTCCTGTACCAGGTCTTAAAATTACACGTGCTGAAGAACTTTTTCTTCTTCCTAGACCTCTATAAAAAATTTCTTGTGAATTAACCATTATAATACCTCTATCTTAACAGGTTGTTGTGCTTGTTGTGAATGTTCACTTCCTGCATATACATATAAATTTCTGAATTGTTTTCTACCTAATTTAGTGTGTGGTAGCATACCTTTAACAGCTTTTTCTAGTAGAGCAATTGGTTTTTTTGCTCTTAAATCATGAGCGTTTGTAACTTTTAATCCACCTGGATATCCTGAATGATGATAGTATTTTTTATCTAATTCTTTATTTGCTGTTAATTTAATTTGACCGGCATTAATAACAACTATATTATCGCCCATGTCTACGTTTTTTGTATATGAAGGTTTATGTTTACCCATTAATATAGTAGCTATTCTAGCTGCTGTACGACCTAAAACCAAATCCTTAGCATCTATTAATAATCATTTTTTATCAGTTTCTAAATGTTTAACATTTGTAGTTTGACGCATAATTTCCTTTCATTTTAATTTATTTTAACTTACGTTTTAAATGTCTATTCTTATAGTGATTTAAATTATATAATAAAATTTTAAATTTTAAATATTTTTTTAAAAATTTTGGGCGAGACTCATTTGGTGCTGTCTACAGGACTCGAACCTGCGACCTATTCATTACGAGTGAATTGCTCTGCCATCTGAGCTAAGACAGCTAAAATCTATTTTTTAAATTTTTTATTATATTTTCAAAGTATAAATTTTTCTCTAAATGTAAGCTTTTCTTTTTTTTGTTTTAATTCTTGAACTTTTTCAATAAAGTTATTTTCACGTTCTTGAATTTTGTTAATTTGTTTATCATTTTCCTCATACTCTTTAGTTAGTTGAATTCTTAAAGGAGAAGAAGGATTATCCATTTCTATTTTAGCAATTTTTGCCTGAAGTTTATCTCTTTTTTCTTTTAAAGTTTTTAAATCGAATTTTGAATTCCAATAATTTAATACAAGTGAAATTAAAAAATAAATAATAAATAAACACATTGATAAAACTATATACATATCAGCAATATTAAGTGTTCCTAAATCTCGTTTAAGCAAATGATGAAAGAAGGGAAAATAAATAATATCTCTAACCGAATTAGTTTGATTAATTATTTGTGATTCAGGAATATTTCAAATAATTAAACGATCAATACCATTTCCAAGCGCTCCATTAAACATAAAAGCGAATATTATCAAGATAAAATAATTTGTACTAAATATCGAACCAATTAAAGTAAAAATTATTATTCCAATTGTTATGGTATGAATAGCTCCAAAGCTAATATTAATGCCTAAACTAGATCTTATTGTTACGCCATGATGCAATACTGAACGAAAAGCAATTAAACTATGAGGTTGAAAAACTATTAAGCCGCCTGTATAAAGATTTTTAGGATCAAAAATAAAATACTTTGTTAATTGATCAAAAAGTAATAAAACTAGGGAGAGAGAAAAGAAAATAATTATATTAATTATTATTCTTCTTTTATTATTTTTTAAATAATTAACAAATTTATTAAGTATTCTTTTGATTTTTAGATCTAAAAAATTAGTTTGAGCCATAAAAGTCCTTACTTTCTAATATTGAAAAACAACTCTCACATACTTCATTTTTAATGTAAATTTCTTCAAAGAAATTTCAACATCTTTCGCATTTAAAGTAATAAGCATTTTTAATACTCATTTTATCTGCTATTTCTACTTTAGCAACAAGTAATAATTTTGCTAGCTGTTTTAAACATATTTCATTTACTGGATTACTTTTAATTGTAACAATTGCTTCAGCACTTCTATTAATTTGTTTATTTTTAATAGCTTCTTCTAACATAAAATTAACTTGTTCTCTTAAGTTAAAAAACTCTTTTCAATTTTTTTCAATTTCAGCATCAAATTTAACGTAAGCATCAAATTTTTCTAAATGAACTGAAAGTTTCTTATTTTTAGAATTAAAATGTTCATAAGCATCTTCGGCAGTAGTTGGCAGAATTGGCGCTAATGCTTTAATAATAAATCTTGAAATTAAAAATAAATTATGTTTAGTCATTTTTACTTGTTCATCGTTCTCATCTAAAACATAAAGAATGTCTTTAGCTATTGAAAGATAAAAACTTGAAAGATTAGTTAAGTAATTATTAATTTCTTTAATAACTATTAAAAATTGGAAATTATCATAAGCAGTAAAAATATTTTGTTGTAATTTAGAAAGTTCATTATTAATATATTTATGAATTCCGCTTAATTGTTGATTTTCATTAAATTCAAAATTATTAAGATTACTTAACATAAACTTAATTTTATTTCTAATGCTTTTATAAACTTCTCCATTTTGTTTTAAAATGTCATCAGAAATATTAATATCGTTAGTATATTCACTATTAGCTACTCATAATCTTAAAATGTCTGCACCATATTTTTTCACAACTTCAAGAGGATCAACAGTATTGCCTAAAGATTTTGACATCTTTTGATTTTTAGCATCAAGCACAAACCCATGAGAAACTAAGTTTTTATATGGCGCTTTATTGCTATAAGCAACACTGTTAATTAATGAAGAATTAAATCATCCTCTAAATTGATCACTTCCTTCTAAATAAAGGTCGAATGGTAATTTTGAGTTTAGAATATTCACTCCTAAAAATGAACTACCTGAATCAAATCAAACATCCATAATATCTTCTTCTTTTTTAAGATTTAAATTACGATATGCTACTGGTAACAATTCATCATTACTCATTTCATATCAAGCATCAGTGCCTTTTTGTTCAATGATATTAATTACATGATCAAATATTTCATCATTAAGAACTATTTCATTGTTTTCGTCATAAAAACAGATTATAGGTACACCTCAAGCTCTTTGCCTTGAAATAGTTCAATCATTACGATTTTCAATCATTTTTGAAAGACGTTTTTTTGCTCATGGAGTATAAAATTTAACATCTTCTAATGCATTGATAATATTATCTTTAATTTTATCAATAGATACAAATCATTGAGGTGTTCCGCGATACATCACAGGTTTATGAGTTCTTCAATCGTGTGGATATGAGTGTTCAAGCTCTTTATATTGAATTAAAGCATTTAATGATTTTAACTCATCAATAATTAATTTATCAGCTTCTAAATAGAAAATGTTTTCATATTTACTTCATGTTGAAGAAATATTACCATTATCTAAAATATGCATAATCATATTTAAATTTTGTTTTTTACCAATTAAAAAGTCATCTTCACCAAATAAAGGGGCTATATGAACAAGTCCTGTACCACTTTCAAGTGTTACATGATGCCCAATTATTACAGGTGATGGATTTAAATTAAAAATTGAAATATATTCAACATTTAATAATTCACTAGCCTTAAAATTAGCAACAATTTTTGCGCCTTTTCAATTAAATTGTTCAATTAAATCAGATGCTAATTTGCTAGCTAGTATATAATTAGTTCCTTCATATTTAACTAATGAATATTCAAACTTTTCGCCAAGGGCAATTCCAGCATTTGCAAACAAAGTTCAAGGAGTTGTTGTTCAAATAATTAATTTATCACCTTTTTTTACAATATTATTACCTTTTGATATTTCAAAAGCCACAAATATTGAAGGCGAAATATGATTTTTATATTCTACTTCAGCTTCTGCCAATGCTGATTGACTTGTTGGCGATCAGTAAACTGGTTTCAACCCTTTATAAATCAAACCGTCATTTCACATTTTTTGAAATAATCTTAACTGCTTTGCTTCGAATAATGGATTTAATGTTAAATATTTATCATTTAAAGAAGATTGAAGTTGTAATAAATCAAATTGTTTTTTTTGTCTTTCAACTTGCTTTAAAGCATATTTAGCAGCTTTTTTTCTTAAAATTACTTTTGAAATTTCTTCTTTATTAATTTTAGTTTCACTTAACATTTTATGTTCAATAGGTAGTCCGTGAGTATCTCAACCAGCTACAAATGGAGAATAAAAACCTGACATAGTTTTATATCTTACTACTATATCTTTAAGTATTTTATTAAGAGCGTGACCAACGTGAATATCACCATTAGCGTAAGGCGGCCCATCATGAAGAATAAATTGTTTATCTTTATCGTTTGAATTTAAAATCAACTGATAAAGATTCATTTCTTCTCATTTTTTTCTAAATAAAGGCTCTTTAATAGTTAAATTTCCTCTCATATCAAACTTAGTAAAAGGCATATTAAGTGTTTTTTTATAATCCATTTTTATCTACTTTCTATTAATTCTTATTTATTATATAAAATAATGCTTTTTAAAGGTATAAAAACTAATTATTATAAGTTTAAAAATAAATAAAAACATCCTCTGGATGTTTAATAATAAACTGTATTTCTTATTTATCTTTAATAATTAATTGTCTATAAATACTTTTTCTTCCAATTAATTGTTCAACAATATTTTCGATAGCATATCTATTTGCAGGGCTAATAGTTATTCCGTCTTGAAATTCGCCATTTTTTTCTTTATCTTTGCCATTACCTCATATACTACCAATAATATTAATAGCTCTAATTAATTTAGGAATTAAATCTTGAATTCCATCAATTAATTCATTAATATTATTATCATTATTATACTTATCAATAAGCTCTCACATTCCTCTAACGATGGACTGATATTTTAAGTATAATCCATTGTTTTGTGCATAATTATCTAATCTTCATCTGTAATCTGTTGATTCAATATTTTTATTATCAAATGAATTAGCTTCTCTAAAATAATAATTATCAATACTTGTATTTACTTTTTTGTTTTCCATATCATTTTCTTTACCTACTGAAGTAAATCTACCTATAAATAATTCAAAAACATCTCGAATTTTTGTTGCATTATTATTATTATTGTAGCCTAATAACTCTACTCATCTAGTCACTTGCGCCATTATATGATCAAAAATAGAATAAATAATATATTTCGGACCATTACCTAATTCTATTTTTACTACTCTTTTTTTGCTAGTAGAAGCTTGTTTAGCTTCATTTTCTTTTCCATTATTTTTAGGAAATTCAATAGAATATAATCTAGCTCCATCATATTCTAATTCATCATAAGTTTTATTAATATCTAATTCAACAACTTTTTTTTCATTGGTATCAATATCGGGTTTTTCAGCCAAACCATTATTATTAACAAAGAATTGACCAGTAGAATCTAAATATTTTCGATTCTTTTTAACAATTTTAATAACCGCAAATCTAAGATTTTGCATAAATAACATAATCTGATCCTTATTATTAATTATTTTTAACAATAATAATTCAAGTCTTGTTGTTAAGTTATTAATAAAATTTTCAAGTTGTTTATAAGTATAAGCGCCACCTAATAATAAATTAGTTGCTAATTCCATAATTTCAATAGCCGCATTTACTTGTAACTCTCAATTAATAGAAGCATCATTGCCGCCGCCATTATTGCCGTTCACCTTTATATAATTATCAATATAAGAATAATCTTTTTGTTCTTCTTCTAATTTTTTAGTCGTTGAAATTTTCCAATAATCTTTAATTTCTTTTTCTGGTATTTCTTTTAATACGCCATACTTATTATTTAATATAGCATGATTGACTTTTTTAAAAGAATCTAAAATTGAAAGAAATACCCCTCTTGCTTTTTTAACTTTTTTTTCGTAAGGTTCTTGAGCAATTGCTATTAACTGAACAGTATCTTTATTTCTGTATCAATTATATAATGTTGAAAATTCATTAATATCAACAGGCTCTAATTCAGGATCATTTCTTAAAACTAGAGCATATGATTCTGATTCTTCAGGATTTTCATCTTTAATATTTAAATTATTAACTAAATAATCATATGAATAAAATTTATTGCCTGATTTTTCATTTTCAGATAATAAACTTTCAGGATCAAATTTCTCAGCTAATGAAGATTCAACTGCTTTATATTTACTATTAATATAAAAATAATAAGGCGTACTATTCATATCGCTTGGCGCATTAATAGGGTAAAGCTCTACCTTAACCATATTTTTAAATTTTACATAAACGTCATTAACAGTATCATTTTTAAATGATAATGCTCTTGAAATAGGTCTTTTAAATTCTTTATCTAAATAAAAAGATTCAGGTTCTTTACCATCTAGTTCAGGATTTTCTTTACCAAAATCATGAAAAGCAAGCGAAGAGCTAGGTAATTTTCCATCAGAAGTAGCATCTACTTGCCCTAATGATTTACCTTTTTGGGTAAGTAAATTAAATTTAGCTGCTTCAGCATCTATGTACTTAGGAAAAATCTTATAAGTTTCTCCATCTTCAAAAACTTTTGTTGAATTACCTTCTTCATCAAAATCAAGTTCTTCATTTTCTTTGCCATTTTCTAAAACTAATCATTTTCCAACTTTTTTCTTAGCACTAATAGCAGGCCCACCTCATTCTTTTAAACTTAATTGTTTTTTATTTACTTTACCATTAGCACCAAGAGTAATTGTTCGATTAGAATCTTGAGTTTTATTTTGATTTAGAACATAAATAATTGTAGGTTCGACAAATTTAGGATAAAGTGTTGTATTTTTTGTAAACTTATAATCACTTTTGCCATTTACAAATTTAACTTCAACATTTTGTTCTTCATCTAAATATAATGCTTTTAAAATTTTTTGATCCTCTTTAATACCAACAGGCTCATCAATTTGATTGTGAATATTTGTAACAATGTTTTGCGTTGTTTCATTATTGTTATAACTAAAAGTTACAACAGGTCTACCTAGCTGATCTTTTTTAACTCTAGAAATGAATAATTCAGATTCACGCTCTTTAGCATCAGGAGTAGCAAAGTGTAATTTGTAACCAAAAACTATTTCATCATATGTTGAAGAAACACTTACAACTTCAACTCTTTTAGCATTATCATTAATAATCTTTACATCTTTATGAGTTATATTAAGATTATAATTAACTTCTTCAGGAGTATTTCATTCAAACTTAGTTTGTTTATTGTAATTTTTAATAATTTCTTCTCAATCGTTTTCGCTAATTTCTTTAAAACTTGAAAGTTGACGTTTAATTGTAAAAATAACATTAGAAGTTTGTTTATCTTTAACAGCAATAGTCAACTCAACATGTTGTTTACCTGTTACGCTTGAAGTAACAATTTTTGGATTTCTAATACTGTAAACTACTTCTTGATTATTAAATCATATTGCATCACTTGAAACATTTAGCTTATCAAGTTGATGAATATTAATTTCTTCATTATTAAATTCTAAACTATCTTCAACTTGTGCCCTAAATTCATCTTTAGTTTGAGTTTTTATACAGCTAAGTGAAATTAAAGGTGTAGAAATAAGTGTGCTTAGTGCAAGTATTGATAATATCATCTTATTTTTTTTCATCTTCAACTTCCTTTTCTTCTTCTTTTAATTCAGCATCAGTTTTTAAGGATGAAACATCAGCTATATAACTAAAAATATCGGGAGTTTGTTCTATATATTCACCATTTAAAATTTTAATGACAGAATTAACTGTATCTTCCATTTTTACATATACACCAGGACTATTTGTAAAATGTTCTGTTGTAAAGAAATTTTGGGTAAAAAAGTTTTCAAGTTGTAAAGCAATTTTAACAATTCTTTTATTATCATCATCAAGTTCAGCAAATCCTAAAATCATAATAACATCTTCTAAATCACGATATTTATTTATAATGGCTTTTGCTTTAGCAACAGCGTCAAAATGTTTTTGTCCAACTAAATCTACTTTTAACGAGTTAGTATTTGATTCCATTGGATCAATAGCTGGAAAAATATTTTTAGCAGCTATTGCTCTTGAAAGTACGATATTTCCATCTAAGTGATTAAAAATTGAAACAGCACTCGGATCACTTAAATCATCCATAGGTAGAAACATTGTCTGAAACGAAGTAATTGAGCCATTATTATTTCTATATAAACGCTCTTCAATATTTGCAATATCAGTATCAAGTGTTGCTTGATATCCCCCAATAGAAGGTTTTTTACCTAAAGAAGCACTTACTTCATTTTCAGCCTGAATAAATCTATACATATTATCCACAAATAAAAGAACATCTTCTTTATTAACGTCACGTGCATATTCAGCTGCTGTTACACCAATAGGTACAATTGACATCCTAGCACCAGGTGATTCATTCATTTTCGAAATAAATAGTGTTGAGTTGTTCATTAAATTAGATTTAACTAATTCATTGTATAACTCAACTCCTTCTCTACTTCTTTCTCCAGAACCGATAAAAATATTCCCAGTATTTTTATTATTTCTATTAACATTAAAAATAATTTCTTTCATTAAAACTGTTTTTCCAACACCAGCTCCACCAAAAATTCCAAGCTTATTTCCTTTAACAATTGGTGAAAAGAAATCAATAACCTTAATTCCTGTTTCGAGAATAATCGGTGAAGAAATATCTAATTTATTATTATCAGTATTTGAATTCATTTCAATATATTGAATTTTTTTACTTGTTTTAATCATTGGTTTACCATCAAATGAAAAAATATTACCTTTAATATTTTGACCTACTGGTACTTGAAATGAGCTTTTAGTGTCAACTACTTCATCGCCAATAGCGATATTAGCATCTTTATAAATAATAACAGCCTTAGCATTCTCATCATCAATAATTCTTTTAGTCAAAAGATATGTTTTACCATTATGAAGAGTTAAAATACTATTAAGTTTAGGAGTAGAACCTTTAGCAAATTCTACTTGAACAGTATCTGTTCATAGTTTAGTTATTTTCGCCATTATCAACTCCTATATTGTTTTTAATTTCATTAAATAATTCTTTTTCATTATTAATGATATATGAATTTTCTACTTCAATATTTCAATTAAGATTATAAGTAGAAGAAAATTTATAAATAGCATATTTAAAATAGTTTTTGGCTATTTGACGATCAAATTCAATATTATTAATGATATTTTGGAATATTGAGGCTGCTTTTTGATCTTTAGTAATGAATTCTTGAATAAATTCAAAAGCTTTTCTTTTATCGTCGATTTCAAGAAGTAAGTCTCAAATAATAATTTGTGAACCAAGAATAAGTTGATTTTGAGAGTAAATGCTAATTCCTCTTTGTTCTAATAACTTGTCAATCTGTTTACCACGCCCTATCTTTCGAGCGGCTTCTTTATTTAGTTCATAATCCATTGATGCTAATTTAAGTTGATTTTTATAGGCATAAAATCACTTAACAATATCTTTTGCTATTTTTCTTACAATTGAATTTTGAACTGAAGAACCTGTTCTTGAAACTGAAAGATTAATATCAATAGCTGGCAACTTATTTTTTAAGAATAAATCTGAAGAAGTTACAATTTGACCATCAGTAATAGAAATAACATTTGAAGCTATTAAACTTGTTAAATCATTATCAACAATTGAAATAATTGGTAAAGCCGAAATTGTTTTTCGATTAACAAAATTACCAGAACGTTCAAGTAAAGAAGAATGTAAGAAAAATAATTCTGAAGGCATTGCTTCTCTTCCTACAGGTTTATCTAAAAGCAGTGACATTTCTCTTACAATATTAGCGTGTTTAGTTAAATCATCAAAAATGATTAAAACATCATCTTCATATGAAATGTTTTCAGCATGAGCCATTCCGATATAAGGAGATAGATATTGTTCATATGCATTTGAAGAATCAGCAAATAAAATAATAACATTATCAAGAACATCATGTTCTTTAAGGCGATTGTAAATATTCATTAAATCTTCTTTTTTAAGCCCTATTGCCACATAAATACATTTTGTATTTAGTTTAGCTTGATTAATAACGGCATTTAAAGCAATATGTGTTTTACCAGTTTTACGATCACCAATAATAAGTTCACGTTGACCCTTACCAATCGGAATCATTAAATCGATAATATTAATTCCAGTAAATAATTGTTGATCTAATTCCTGAACACTAAGCAATTGGTGAGCTACACCAAAAGCATTATGTTTATGTGGAAAAATATCACTTTCTTCTTGATTTTGGTCAACTGGAAAAATTGTTTTTCCATAAATATCAACAATTTTTCCAAACATGCTTCTTGAGGTTTCTACTTCAAGAGAATCTTTAGTTTCATAAATTTCATCACCTAAAACTAATGGATAATTTTTATCACTAATTATTAAATTAGCTTGGTCTTTACTTGCTGATAAAACAAACATTCTGACATTTTGATCTTTTGTTGTAAAAATTTGATTTTGTTTATAATCAAATTTACCTTCAACGGAAACAATATAATCATGAATTGTTTTAATAATAGGTTGTTTCATCTTTTCTCCTTTATATTAAAATTAATAATAATCCAACAATGCCAGCTGCTAATATGAAGCTACCTAATGTTAATAAGATAATAATTAATTTATTTCTTGTTTTGTTGTTTTTGCTTATCATGATAAATCCTAATAACATCATAATTAAGCTTAAGAATATGAAAACACTAAAAATAATGATTAATGATGTATCTTGTTCTCTTTTTATTGCCTTATTAATATCTTTAATTTCTTTTTGAATATTTCTAAAAATATCGCCATCTTTTTCTAAATCAGTTTTAGCAAAATTTTTACCTAATTGCCATAATTTTGAAGCATTGTTCAGCGCAATTGCTGTTGCTCTAACATATTTATCGTATCAAGATGTGTAATCAACAATATCAGATTTCATTATTCTGTTTAATTGTTTAAAACTTAAAAATGTATTACGATTAAACTCATTAACTTGTTCTTTTTCTAGATTTAACTTATCATAAATACGATTAATTTTAATAACAGCATCTTCATTTTTATAAATATTTTCAAAAATCGTTAATTTAAACATACGATCATTTTGGGCAGCTAGAGCTTGAAGTAAATTAAGATTAGCCTCAAGCTCATCTCCTTCAATTTTTAAGCTTACTAAATATTTAATAAAATGATCAAAAGCTTGCTTGACAGAATAATCTTCTTTTAAAAAGAATTGCATTTTGCTTTCATTTTCATTAAGAAGAAATAAAACTCCTCTTTCAATTATTTTTCTTAGTGTGCTTTTTTGTTCTGGTAAAGTCAACTTTTCATAATCAAGATGTTCCCCAACTTTAAGAGCATCATAAAACTCTTTCATTTTTTCTTGAAAATATTTATTCTTTTCAATTGCCAAATCAATTTGTTTATAACGATACTCATCTAATGAAACATTTGTTTTAAAAGTTCTTGAAATTTTTTTTCCTCGATCTGCTTCAAGTAAATCGGTAATTGTGCCTTCAACACTAATTTTATTGCCACTACCAGTAATTGAATTTAAACTATATGAATATCGTGTATTAACAGGATTAAAAAATATTGGTTTTTTAGGATCTATTAATTGTAAAAAGTGATTAGCATCAAGAAAGTTTCTTGAATCTATATTTTCAAAATAAGGAATTAAATCAGGAATTTTAAGAATTTCTGCTTGAGGATCATGCGGTACTTGCGGACTGCTTTCTTTTGGAAAATCACGTTCTTGATCACTAGGTTTAGGTTTTGCTGGTGGTGCAGGTTTAGGTTGATCTGGTGGTGCTGGTTTTGGTTTTGGTTGCGGTTTTGGTTGCGGCTGAGGCTTTTCTTTTTCTTTCTCTTTTTCTTCGTCTTTAACTTTATTATTTTCTAAATCAAATTTAATAAATTCATTTTGGAAAATTTTCTTAAGAAATTTATCTCAATCGCCATCAAATTTTTCATCAATAATTGGAACAAATTCAACTTTTTCATGTTTAATTTCCAATCTTAATTTAACTTTTGGTATTTCATCAGGTAAAAAAATTTTTTCAAACTTTGATTTTAAAGCAGAAAAATATTTTGCAATTTTTTCATCAACTTTTTTATATGTTAGTGGATTAACAATTTCTTTTTCATCATCAATTTTTCCACCTATATTTAAGATTTTGTCATAGTTATTATCTTGTGAAGTAACAATATCAACAAAATCGCGACCATCAAATTTAATTTTAGCCGATGTTAACTTTTTGGCAGTAGTAATTGCTTTTAAAAAAGTTAAACTAATTCCATACTTCTCAGGATTATTAATAAATTCATCTTTTAAAACATATTCGTCATCATCTTTTTTTGTAAAATATTCTTTATATTTTTCAAATACAAGAATTTCAGAAGCAGCATCCTTAATTTTTTCAAAATCTTTTTCTTTTTCAGCATTGTCATATGCTTTCTTGCCATCAATAATCTTTTCATCAAGTTTTTTGACAAATTCATTAAAAATAGATTTAAGAAAGTCCTTACCCTTGCTATTAAAAAGTTTTGTATATTCTTCAGGATTATTCTTTTTTTCTTCTGCAGCTTTTTCTTCTTCTAATTTCTTTTTCTCTTCTTCAGTTAATTCTTTTTTCGGTTCGTTTTCAGCCGAAACAAGAGCAAGAGGAAGACAAGCTATTGTTAATGGCATTAATAATTTTCAAATCTTACTCATATTCCACCTCAATAAGATTTAACTTATTAATAATTTCTTGACGATAAGCTTTAGAAATTATTTCCTCTTCTTCAATTGCATCTTCAAGACGAAAATCAACTCTTTTAAGAATATTTATTTGATTAATTCTTTTAATATAATGAGATTCTTTTTGTTTAATTTTAGTTTCTGCTTTTATAAAAAGATTAATCTTTGAAGTTCCTCTTAATGTTAAATGTTTTTCTTCACAAATTAGTTGTGCTTGTGAAAGAAAAGTATATAAAGTTTCATTTGAAGATTTTATTTGAAAAATAATATCTTCAAATCCACCAATTGTAAGCTTTTTAATTTCTACTCATTTTTCTATATCGTTATCAAAATAAGACAAAGTAGAATTATAGAATTTTTTCACATCATCTGAATAGTAAATTGCTATTTCCATTATTCCTCCTGTGTCTTATTAGTAAGCATAATTAATTCTTCAAGTTCAAGTTCTCTTCTAACTCTTGAAATTTTTCTTTTAAGTTTTAACATCATTTCATCAATTGTTTTAATTGTTTTATTTAGTGCTACTAAGCTAACTTTTGCATTATATAAGTTAGATTCAAGCATTAAAGAACAAATTGAATAAAACAAATATATTCTTGTTAATGATTTAATAAAAACATTAACTTCAGGAATGATTTGATACTTTTTAATATCATTTTCTAAATGTTGTTTAGTTGAATTACGATATAACAAATTAATATTAGAATTTTCAAAAGGAAATAAGGTAAAGTAACCATGAAGATTTTTATTGGAATTAATAATAAATTTAATTGATTTGTAATTTTCTACTTCTGAAACTTTAGTTATAAATTTAGCTACTTCTTCTCTAATTTTGTCAGTTTCTTTACCTTCAAACTTTTTAATAATGTTAAACCGATTCTTTTTGCAAAATTTAAAAGCTGCCTCACCAACAGTAATAAAATCTACTCGAGTTTTCTTTCTAGATTTGAGTATTAATTTTTCATATCTTTCATGTGGATTAGTTAATTTTGTTTTTTCTTCAGTTACATAAATTCATAATTCCTTGCTATTACCTTTAAAAAAAGGTATTTTACGTGGTTTTAAATAACCATCAATATTATATTTTTCCTTTAAAAACTCAAGAATATATTGAGAGTTTCTTGCTAACTCGACACTATTATTAATAATGTTAGATTTTTTCATAATACTAATGGTTAAAATATTCTTATCATTTTGAACTTTTTTAGAAATATGCTGAATATTTTTATATTTCTTTTCAATTTTACCTAGTTCCATTTTCAATCCTTAAATATGAAATTCACTCTTTTGAGAAAAAAAGTTTAATTTCATTAGAAACTTCAGAATTAAATAAAATTATTCCTTCAACAACTTCAACAGCAACATCTGTTTCAAGTAATTGATTAATTATTTCATTAAATGTAGTTAAAAATTGATTATTTAAATTTGAACATAAGTTTAATGTTTCAACTGAAGAATCATCTTGATCAATTAATACTGGTAATAATGCTAATGAACCAAAACGTAAATTTTGAGCAAACCCAATAACAAATTTATCAAATTTGATATATCAACGATTGTTTCTTGCTAACTCAAAATTAGCAAGAAATTCTTTATATTGTTCAGATTGATAACCTAAATTAGCATTAAGAAGTGTTGTGCTAATTAATTTATTATTATCAATCAATTTATCACTAGTTTTTAATTCATCATATTGTTTGAATAAATCAAAATATTGCACATTATCTTTTTTCTTCATTTTTTATTTCCTTTCTTCTAATAATTCGGCTTGTTAAAGCTAAATGAATTGTAAATATAACTTTTACAATTAAAAATAATAAACAAACTAAACTAAATATTATTAATATTAGTTGATTTGTTCAAAATGGATAAAATGCAATGTTCAAATTTTCATTTGAATTTGATTGTAAAAAGTAATTCAATCAAAATACTAATCCCATAATAACTAATAAAATTAGTACAAAACGTTGAGTAAAATCACTTTTTTGGCTTTCAAGATACATATTGCTAAGTAAAATAGCGAACAGTACAATGCTTGAAATGAAGGTTATAAGAAAGTTAATTTTAATCAATGTATTATTAGAATTTTGCAAAATAAATAAAACTAATAAAGATCATTGAACTACAGCTAAAGTAAAAAGAATAATTTCTTTAAAAAGCGCTTGAATTTTAAATCAAAAACGATGATGAATTAAAATTAATAATGTTGTAATAATTATAAAATTTAAAGCTGCATTAACACTAATTCAAATAATAAAATCTTTGATTTCATCTTGAAAAAAGATTTGATAATTAATTGTTTTTAAAATTGTTATATAAATACCTCAAACAATTAAAGCAAATAAAATTGAAAATATCCCCGCAATAATTAATTTGTTATCCTGCGTTTTAATGTTTTTAAAATAATCATTTAAAAATACAATATTTGAAAAAACTACCAAAATTGAAAGTGATAAAAATACTAATAAGATTGGTATAAAACTATAAAGTGAATCGGTTAATTGTGCACTTTCTCTTTGATGAAAAAACTTTCTAATTTCTGTATAATAATCACTATTGATTCAATTTTGTTGCGGTTTAATACCTTGAACAAATATCATTGAAAGTATTATTCAGGCTAATAAAATTGAAATATTTGTAAAAATACTAATAATGTATCAAATAGCTGAAATTCTACCCGCTTTATTATTTCTTCTTAAAAAATAATGTAAAAAAATATGGGTAGATTTTAATAACATATAAGGAACTAATAATAATGAAATATAAATATTATTAATATCACTAATATAACGAGGATGAATAAATAACAAAGATATTGCTATTATACCTAAAAGTAGGTATAACCAATAAATAGGCATCAGTTTCTTGGAATACTCTCTTTCGGCAGTTATTGAATAAATTACTTTATAAATGGATGCAACAAAAATATATGAAACTAATACAAATCTAAATAAAATCCTAATATTAAATTCAATATTTGCATCATTAGATAAATCAAATAGTTGTTTATTCAATGTTAAACTTATTGGAGTTGAGAATAAAGTTATTATAACTCCAATAAAAAGAAATAATAATGAAGTGATAGTTACAATTTTAATTTGATTTTTTTTATAATTAATTTTTAAACTTGAATTCATCTGGTATTCCTTCTTCTTTTGTTCCGTGAGGTAATAAGAATGTTTTTATATCAGGATATATTTTACCTAATTGTTCTCTATATGAATTTTTTTGTTCCTTTCCTTTTCCATATATTAAGTCATATTGAGGTAAATTATAATCTCCAAATAAGCCTTGATAATTAAAACCTTCGCTTCTAAGCGCGATTGTTAAACCAGTTCCTATTTCGCCGAAATTACCATATTTAAGATGATATGCTCCAATAATTTCATTATCTTGATTTCTCATTGAACTACCACTAGCTCCGCCACCTGGAGAATAAAATCTTGGTGCATATTCAAGTCCCATATTAATAAATTTTTTACCATCTGGCGCTTGATAAAATGCATCAGCATTTTTATTTGGAACAGAAAGGAAAGCGTCGACTATACCAGGTTTGCTTTTGAAATTTCTAAGTCCTATTTGATATGAAAGACGATTGCCGCGTTCATGGTTAATATTTTGACTATTATCAAAATTTGAACTAGCATTAATTCAAAGCGATTGTTTATATTGACTATTAGCTATATATTTATAATTAGTGTATTTTTTATCGCCCATACTCAAATAATAATCAAACTGAGTTGAAGGATAACCTAAAAGATATAATGAATCAATATTAGAAGCAATATTGCCGGCTAAAGGCGAATCAATTTTTTCATAGTTTTTTAAATAACTTTCTTTTAATAATTTAATTCTTTTATCTTTATTTTTTTCTGAAGCATATTCATTTGTAAATAATTTTGCAAATGATTCAGCTTGATTATATTTTTCGCGATTTTTAATTGATATAACTGATTCAATATCATTGTTTGCATACATTCCTATTTGTTCAAAATCTTTAATTTTGCTAAAGTCCATTTCCATAATTGCGAAATCAGCAAAATCTTCAGTATCTTGATATTTTTTAGCTTGAGATTTAACTAAATAATCCGCTGGTTTTGCTTTTAAAAAGTCTTTAGCCATAAAAATATTTTTAAACAATTCTCCGGCAGATAATAAACTTTCTGAAGCTTTTTGTTTTAATGTTCCTTGTTTTCTAATTGGGAAAGTAAAGGTATCGAAACGCGGATCATTTTCATTAGGTTTAAGTTCTTGTTTAATAACAATGCTTTCATTTGGTCTGCTAATAGCAATTGAAATAGTATTTTCACCAAAAGCATCTGCAACATGAACATTTGTTCCAAAAAAGAATTTAGTTGGATATTTCCCGTTTTCTTCAACTTTAGCATCTAAAATTCACATTGTTCCTGCTGTATTTTTTAATACATAATTATCAGGCTCATATGAAATATAGTCTTCTTTTTTATAAAGTGATAAGTTTGAATTCTCATCAAACTTTTCACCATTAAATGTATGTGAAGCAAAGAAATTATATTGATCTAATTGTTTTAATTTATCTTGATATTCTTTTACAATTTCTTTAGCTTTTGTTAATTGAGAAGGTTGATATTTTTTTGTTAAATCGAGGAAAATGTTCATTCTAGCAAATGTATTATTCATTCAAACAACAACATCTTTTTTATCTGATTCATTTGATTCTTCATTTTTGTATTTTATTCTTTTAAATGTTTCATTAAAAGCGTATTCAATATCCATTATTCTTTCATTTAATGTTCTTGGAACTTTATTTGTAAAGTTAATTGCGAAAGTTTGAAGAGCAATATCTTTATATTTTTCATTAATAAGATTTCTAGCTAAACCGCCAATAAGATATTTATTATGTACTCCAAAAGCGTCTGTTTTTGATGGCCCTTGTAATCTTTCTCCTTCAAAAATTTGTAGTTTTTTAACACCGTCTTCTAATACAGGAAGAGTAAAATTTTTGGCAAGTAAATGATTATATGAATCAATATCAAGCTTTTTGGCTTGTTCATCAAATTTTTCAATTAATTCTGAATTACGTTTCACTTCAGGGCGATATGATTCAATTTGTGAATTAATTCTTTTGAGAATTTGTTGATAATAATCTTTATTATCAATTTCAAATCTTTCACTTTGACTTGCGTTTAAATATGTATCAATGTCGCTAGTTTCATTATTTACTTCAGGCACAATAATAGATGATTCATCTTTTTTAAATCCTGTCAATGTTTTAATAATTGTTTCAATAGAATTATTTGAATCTTTGGGAAAAATGTCAATATAAATTTTTAAATTACCATTTTCAACTTTAACATTACTTACGTTATGATTATAATATTTTAAGTTTTCACCTGAAGCCTCATAAACAACATCAAGAGCACTGATATCTTTTGCATAAACATCGGCAGCTTCTAGCATCATGCCATATTTATTTTTAAATTTAAAATTATCAAATTCAATATTAGTTTTTGTACCTTTAAAACCTAAAACATTTTTATGAATTAAACCAATTGTTTCTTTTGTTTCTTTGTCTTTAACTTCAATAATTAATTCTAACTCTTTTTTATTAAAATTTGGCTTTACTTTAGTAATGCTAAATTCAAATTTATTTGCATCTTCGCCATTTTTTTCAAATTCTATATTTTCTTTAATAACTTTTTTAATATCTATTTTTGAAGGATCTACAATATCGCCTTCTAATGTTTTAAATTTAAAATTACTTAATTTAATATCATAACTTTTTTCTTCTTGTTTTACGCAAGAAATAGCAATAGTTGAAACTGCTGTTAATGAAATACTTAAAATAGGTAATAAAATTTTCTTTCTCATGTTATTCTCCTTTAATTTAATTTTATTGATGATGAAGTAACTTTCATCACATTAAAGTTTATATATTAGTATAATATATAAATATATTACTTGACTTTATTTTTATAATTAATGCCTATTTAATATAAATAAAAACATAAATATTTTTATATATGATAAATTTATACAAAATAATTAAATCACTTAAACTAATTATTTGAATAATTTAAAACTTATTTATTTTTATTTTTTTAAATTATTTATTAGTATTATTTAATTTTTTCTGTTTATTAAATTAATTAATAATAAATATAAAATTATTTCTATTTTTATGTCATATTTTTAAGAAAGTGATATATTTATTCAAATAACTATTGCATTATGCTATATGCTTTAAAAATATTTCTCTCTTTATTAAATAGATTTTTAAATAATATTGAAATATTTAATTTGTCATAATATAAAAAACATATATAAATATTATTAAAAAATAGCAAAACTTATTTTGCTATTTAATTAATTAAAAATTAAATAATAATTTAAAAATTTAAAAACAAATTTAAACTGGTGTTTTTATTTTATTTTTGTTCTTTATAATTTTTAATATCTTCTTTGTGAAATGATTTTAACATTTTAACATCTTTTTCCAGTCTATCCAATCTACTAGTAATTTCGTTATGATTAGTTTTAATCAATACAAGTAGCGAGTTAAGTTTGTTTTCTAATAAATTAAATTTTCTATCTCATTTATCTTCTAGCTTGCTAATTCTTGCTTCAAACTCCAACTTATCTTTTTGACGCTGTCTCTCGGCTTCTTCTTTATCTTTTTGACGCATTTTAAGAATTTTATTTTCAAATGAATTCAATCTTGCTTCAAACTCTAACTTATCTTTTTGGCGTTGTTTTTCAGCTTCTTCTTTATCTTTTTGGCGCTGTCTCTCAGCTTCTTCTTTATCTTTTTGACGTATTTCAAGAATTTTATTTTCAAATGAATTTAATCTTGCTTCAAACTCTAACTTGTCTTTTTGTCGTTGTTTTTCAGCTTCTTCTTTATCTTTTTGGCGCTGTCTTTCGATTTCCTCTTTATCTTTTTGGCGTATTTCAAGAATTTTATTTTCAAATGAATTTAATCTTGCTTCAAACTCTAACTTGTCTTTTTGTCGTTGTTTTTCAGCTTCTTCTTTATCTTTTTGGCGCTGTCTTTCGATTTCCTCTTTATCGGCTTGACGCTGTTTTTGAATAATTTCAAGAAATCTATCTTGACTACTTCAAACTACATTTAAAATTTCTGCTTTAAATTGTTCTAGCTCTTTTTTATTCATATCATCTCCATTAGTCTCAACTTCTTTAAGCTCATTATAAATGATACATACCGCTTTTCCTAGTGAATCAAAATTTGTTTTATATGTGTCGCCTTTTATATAAGTTTTTGCAATTTCCTTACGCTCTTTTTCTGAAATTTTAACTAATTTAGTAAATTTTGTTTCTTGTGACATATATCCCTTTTTAGGTTAATTTCTACCTGCATATACAATAAATAATTAACCTCAAAAAAGTTTTGAAAAAAACAAAATTATTAATATATAGGAAAAAATTCCTATTTGAAGAACTAAATATTATATTTTTGTAATTTTTAATATTTTTATAAAAAATAAATTTATTTTTCAAATCTATTTGATTTACCAGTAACTTTATTATAATGAATTTTTATTAATATAGATGATAAGTTGAATTTTATTTTTAAACTTTTCTTTTCATTTTATACCTTATTTTATTTAAATATTTAACATTTAATAAGCATATTCAATGTTTAATTTTTAAATTAAAATTAAAAAAATATCGTTTACTTAGTTGACATTTTTTTTATATAATAAATAATATTTTCTTTAATTCTAATTTTTTCTAATTGATTATATAAAAATCTATTTTCATTTCATAAATCAATTAAAAATAAATGTGGAAGTTGGTCTACTTTCAAATTATGTTTACTCAATAAATTTTCATTTACAAATTTTATTTCATCTTCAAAATTCGAATTATATATATAGCTTTCATTATCTGCCTTTACAAAAACATTTATAATTGATGTAATAAATGTTTCAACAAGACTTCTTAATTTTTCTCAAATTTTTTGCTTGTTAAAAATATGTGCTAAAGTTATAAAAAAAGTTCACAGTTTTCTTAATTCAATAGAAAAATTATAATATTTATAAAATGATATAAATATATCTGATAATTTTTCTAGTTTTGTAGATATAGCTATATTTTCATTATTTTTTATCTCATACTTATAAGTAATTTGTTCTTTAATATTTGCATTATTAAATAAATTAAAAAAATCATAAATCAATATAGAAAGTGATTTATTCGGCGTTTCAAATAATATTTCAAAAAAAGTTGAAATATTTGACTTATCTCCATATAAAAATCAAGTAAATATATTGTTCATTACATTTGGTGTATCACTGCCTTTATTAATTGCATTATTATCTTTAAATTCTTTAGTCAAGTTATTTTCTTTATTATCATGAAATTTTTTAATAAGATCCCTTAATTTTGAATTATTTAAATCTCAAGCTGCTTTAAGAAGTTTTCTAGTTGCATTTTTTTGATCATTACTAAAAACTTCATCTACTGATTTGCTTTTTTTATCTTTATCTCCTGCTAATTCATTTAATTTTCTTAAAAAATTATTAACTGTTGTATCTCACCAAATTTTATTATAAAGTACAGTTCCTCCGCCAACTATTACCCCTCCTAATGCAGTACCTAAAGTAGTTAATCCAGCTATAAATTTTGTGTCTAAATTAAGAAGCGAAGAAAGAAAATTAACAGATTTACTAGAAGATTTTGAATTAAAAGCTGGATAAAATAAAGTTGAAGAAAGTTCAACTTCATTTCTAAAATTATTTATTTGAAAATTACTCTGTAAATTGCTTGGCATTAAAATACTTTTATTTGTTGTTTTTTGCCCTGTTTGTAATTTAATTTCTTCACTTAATTCTATATTTTTATCATTTTTAATATTTTTATTTTCTATTAATGATAAAAATTTATTATTAATATTTTTTTGTTTAGAACAACTAATTAATGCAACTGCATTAATAACAAGTAATGAAGAAGAAATGGTTGCTAATTTAATTATTTTTTTCATTTTCTTTCCTTGATATTTATAACAAAATTTTTATTACTTTTTGTTTTTTTAGATAAATTAAATTAATTATATTATTAAAAAATTAAATTAAAAACACTAAAAATTACATAATATTTGCAATTTTTAGTGTTTATTTTACTAATTAATAAATATAATAATTGTTAATTTTTGAATTTAAAATTTGAAGGAATATTGTTTTCATGTGTACCATTAGGCAACAATAATGTTTTAATATTGTCATAATTTCTTCTTAGCTCTTCACGATAAGAATTTTTTTGATTTTTTCCAGTACCATAAACAAGGTCATATTGTGGTAAATTATAATCACCAAATAATCCTTGATAGTCATATCCTTCACATCTAAGGGCAACAGCTAATCCTGTTCCTATTTCAGCAAATCTTCCATATTTATAATGAAATGCGCCAATAAGTTCATTTTTTTGATTTCTCAATGAACTTCCACTAGCTCCACCGCCTGGAGCATAAAATCTTGGAGTATATTCAAGTGACATACTAATATATTCTTTACCGTCGGGTGCTATATAAAAACCTTTACCATTTTCATTAGGAACAGAAAGAAAAGAATCTACTATGCCAGGCTTTTCAATAAATGTTCTAAGGCCTATTTGCTGTGAAATTCTTTCACCATTTTCATTTTTTTTAAAATTATTATTAAAATAATCACTATTAATATTTGTTCAAAGCGATTGTTTTAAAGCGCTATTTTCAATATAATTAGCATTTTGTTTAGCTTTATTATTTAATTTTAAAAAATAATCAAATTGAGTAGAAGGATAGCCTAAAATGAAAAAAGAATCTTTATCATTAGTAATTTCTTTATTTAAAGGAATGTCAATTTTGGCATATTGCTTTAAATAACTATTAGCCAATAATTTAATCTGTTTTTCTTTATTAAAAGAATCGGCGTAATTATTTGTAAATAATCTTGCAAGCTCAGCAGGAAAATTTATTGTTTCTTTATTTCTATAAGGTATTGAAAATCCTGAATCTTGATTATTACTAATTTCAACTTTATTTAAATCTTTAATTTTACTAAAATCAATTTCAATAACTGCAAAATCAGCAAATTCTTCAACGTCCTGATATTTTTTGGCTTGTTTTTCAATTAAAAAATCTGATGGCTTGCTTTTAAGATAATCTTTAGCACTAAAAATTACTTTAAAAGCATTATAAGCATCTAATTTTTGAAGATTATCATCCCTTAAATTATTATAATCTTGTAAATGAAATGAAAATGAATCAAATGAGCTATCATTTTCATTCGGTTTTAATTCTTGATTAATGTTTATAGAGTTATTTGCTCTAGAAATATTAATATCAATAATATTTTTATTTAAAGCATCTGCGACATGAGCATTCGTTCCAAAGAAAAACTTAGTTGGATAGCCTTCTTTAGAGATTTCAGCATCTAAAATTCACATTGTTCCAAAAGAATTATTTATTTTAAAATTATTTGGTTCAAAAATTTTATATTCTTCTTTCTTATAAATTTCTTCATTACTACTTTCATTTATAGAAAATCCTAAATATGACTTATTAACTAAAAAATGATAATTTTTAGCATTTTTTAATTTACTAATATAGTCTTCCGTAATCTTTTTAGCTTGTAAAAAAAGATCATCTGATTCTTTTTTAGCTAAAGAAAGAAGAATATTGCTTTTAGCATATACATCATTTACTCAAATAATAATATCTTTTTTCTCGTAATCTTTTAAATCATATTTATAACTTTCAATCTTTGGAAGAGCTTGTTTAAAAGCTATATCCAGATCATTAACTCTTTCTTGCAAAGTTTTTTTATTTCTATTTACGAAGCTAATTCCATAGCTTTGTAAAGCAATATCTTTATATTTATTATTAATAATTTTTCTTGCAAGACCGCCAATAAGATATTTATTAGAAACATCAAATGAATCTCATTCTGAAGCAGCTAATGCTCTGTGTCCTTCAAACATTTGAAGCTTGCCATCTTTTGAAGGCAAAGTAAAATTTTTAATAAGTGAATTTTCAAAATTATCAAGTCCTAATTGTGCTGCTTTTTTATTGTATTTTTCAATACTTTCTTCATCTCTAAGTAAATCAGTACGATAATTTTTCAATTCACCCCTAATTCTACTTAAAGCTAAATCTCGATATGTGGCATTGTCATATTCAAATTTTTCTTTATTAGAAAGTTTTGAATATAAATCTACATCAAGTTTTTGATTTTCTTCAGGTTTAAAGCCTTTAACAAGGATTGAATTTCGATTTTTAATTGAATTATCTTGTTTAGATTTGATAATAAAAACTATTTTTAAAGTTAAATTTTTAAAATCTTTTTTGAGTTCTTCAATTTCAACATCGTATTTAAAAGCATCTAAATCGAATATTTCATATTTAATATTGTTTTTAAAAACTTCTGAAAGCTTTATTTGATCTTGAGTTACAACTTCATTATTATCTAATTTAAATTTAATGTTGTTAATTGAAGTAAGAATTGCTGTTTTATTAGAGTTTATTTCTTTATTATTAATGTTACAAGAAACAGCAATTGAACCAATTGCTGTTGATAAAGAAAAAACAAAATAGGATAATATTATTTTTTTCATATTGTCTTTCTAATTAAGTTTTTGTTCTGTAGCTGCAGAAGAAGTTTGAACATTAAAGCCTCGAGATTTTAAGTCATTTTGAAGCTGTGTATTGGTAGAATCTACATAGATAGTGACATTTTTACTTAAACCAGAACCACGATCTAATAAAATATTAAGATTATTAAATCCACTAGCGCTTATAGTTCCATTTCCAGTTAACTTAATACTATTTACTGAAGTGCTAAAATCAATTCTAGCTCTTGGTGGCCCTGGAGAAACTAGATCAAGAACATCATATTGTGCTTGATCTAAATCGGCTGCTGGGACTTCAAATTTACCATCTCCTGAGCCTTTAAAAGTTAATTTAAGAAGTTTTCTGTGTCTATTATTAGGTTTATTTTTATCATAGAAAATTAAGCCTTTAAGTGTTTTAAGATCTGTTCTAGAAAGATCTAATTCAACTGGATATGAGTTATTACCTTCATCATGATCAGGTCTTAAACCATTTCCAAAGCTTCCTTGAAAAATGCCTTCATTATTTCTTACATAATAAGCCATTCTTAAACCTTTATTAATTCTTTCTAGATTATTACTTTCTTTAACATCTTCTTGATCAAAATAAAGTGAATCAAATACAATTCTAGAAGCTACTGTTACACCAGGTATATAACCAATACCACTGTTATAATCATTAGTATTAACTCAAGCAACACCTTTTAAAGCTCAAGGATTAATGCTTCAAGATTTGCCATCAATAACTCTATTATTTTTAGTTGTAAAAAGATCAAGTTGTTCAATTTTTTTATTCTCAAGATGTCTTAAGAATTTTGTATTAGAACCTTCAAGAATTAATGTTAATTGCGGTAAGTTCTCAGGTAATGCCTGCATGATGGCATTAAATGTTGCATCGTCATTATTGTTCGTTAAACCAACATTGCTTATTCTATATTGAGTAATAACTTTATTTTTAGCTTTTAAATCTTCAATTAGTTTAGCAGTTTTAGCTAATCCAGAAGAATTGGAAGCATCAATATCAATTACATATCCTTCAGATAGTTTGCCCGCTTTATTCTCTGTATTTTTTGTTTTCTTATAAATTTTAATTCCATCAGTAGAACTAACTCCAAATTCTTTAAATTCACTAGTAGTCAAATCCTCTGACTTAGTTCAACCCGGAGTATCATTATTTAAAATTCCTTCTGGCGAAATTGGTCAAGTTTCATTAAAGGCAAATGGTCTTTTTTCAGAATTATCTCTAGTCATTCTACCTGTTACTGAATTATAAAGTGGTGTAAAAGCATATGAATCTAATTCACCATTTTCATTTACATATACATTTCTTTCAGCTTTTTCAATATATAAACCTTCTTTTAAAAAGTCTTTAACTCTTTGCGAAACTGCACTTAATTTTGAATAATCAAATACACCAAATAATTGAATAAATCTTTCAATTTTCTTATCTTGGCTTGATTTAGCATCAGAAATAGAAACAAATGTATGATATTTATCTTGGCCATCTTTTGTTAAAAAATTCTTAACATTTTCACTCATGAAAAGTTTTTCATATTTTTCAAATTTATTTTCATAATAATTGGCTCAATTAAGTTGAATTTGTCTAACTCTATCATTTATATCTCCATATCCAGCTTCACCTTTAAAAATATTATCGTCTTCCTGTGCAAATTTACTTTTAATAGCAGTAGTTGCATCTTTAACAGCTCCTTTAATTAGTTCATCAGTCACCTGAACTCTAACGCTACTAGGAACTACTTCAGCAATATAACCTTTTCAGTTTTTAATATCATCATCATCGCTAAATGTATCTCTAGGGCGAATCTCATCAACCTCAATATTAACATTAACTCCATGCAATTCAACTGTTTTACCTACACGTGTTTTTGTACCATTTGAAGAACGATAACTATTAGAAGAAGAATTAGAATTTGAAGAAGAGAATAAATTTTTAAATGAATCAAAAATAGAAGATGAAGAAGTATTTGGAGTGTGACTTGGAACTGGATTTGGACTAGGAATTGATGGAGTAGTAATATTTTCGCTTGGTTTAAGATTGGGAATTACTTGTGGTTTTACATCAATATTTGGCGCCTTAATAATTTTTTGTGGCTTATCTTTCTCCTTTTTAGGAATAAATGGAGAAAGCTTATTTTCATTAATATTAATAGGTTTTTCTGTTTTAGGTATTTCAAGAGGGATGGGATCTTTTTTGGGTTCAATTTTAGGAACTTCATTCTCAAAATTAAAGTCTGAAATGTAATTTCTTGTATTATTTTGACTTCTACCATTACTTTGCAACTTATCATTGTTTTCTTTAAATATATTCAAATTACCATCACCTGATGAATATTTAAGACCAAAATAGCCACTTGCTGCTAGCAATGGCATTGAAGTTAAAATACTAGATAAAAGCAATGTTCTATTTTTTCTTTTCATAATTTCCTACTTTAATAATTTAATAATTTATTATTATAAATAATAACATTATCTAATTTATGTGCTTTATTTATGTAAAATAAAATAATTAAATACTTAAAAATATCAAATGATTTAATAAAATATATATTTAAATAAATTAAATTATATTATTTCATTAATAAGTTTTAACAAGTAATAAAAATTTTTAAATAAAAGAAAAAACATATTACTAAGCTTTTTCTGTTTCTTCTTTTTTATTTTCTTCTTTTTTATTTTCTTCTTTTTCTTTTTTAAATCTAAATTCAGCAGGTATTGCTTCTGGACTAGTACCATTAGGTAAAAGATAAGTTTTTATACCAGGATATAATTTGTTTAATTCATCTCTATATGAATTTTTTTGATCTTTACCTTTACCGTATATTAAATCATATTGTGGTAAATTATAATCACCAAATAATCCTTGATAATCAAATCCTTCACTTCTAAGAGCTATAGCTAATCCGGTACCTATTTCACCATATGTTCCATATTTATAATGAAATGCACCAATAATTTCATTATTTTGATTTCTCAATGAACTACCGCTAGCTCCACCGCCTGGAGCATAAAATCTTGGTGTATATTCAAGACCCATATTAATAAATTGTTTACCATCAGGCGCTTGATAAAAACCTTGACCATTATTATTAGGGGTTGAAATAAAGGCGTCAACTATTCCTGGTTTTTCTTTAAATGTTCTTAAGCCAATTTGATAAGAAAGTCTATTTCCTCTTTCATGTTTAATCTCATCAGTGCTATCAAAATTTGAACTTGCATTTGTTCAAAGTGATTGTTTAAATTTATCATTATCACGATATTTTTTATAAGTATATTGTTTATCACCTAAACTTAAATAATAATCAAATTGTGTTGAAGGATAACCTAATAAATAAAGCGAATCAATATCATTAGGAATATCACCAGATAAAGGAGAATCAATTTTTTGATAATTTTGTAAGTAGCTTTCTTTTAATAATTTGATTTGTTTTGCTTCGTTTTCTTTTGATGCATAATCATTAGTTAAATATTTAGCTAATGATTGTGCGCTTTTTATAACATCATTATATTTGCTAATTTGTGAAACAACACCATTATCATTATAAGTATTGATGCTAATATCTTTAAGGTTTGATATTTGAGCAAAATCAAATCCCATTATTGCAAAGTCGGCAAATTCTTCATATTTTTCATATTTGATAGCTTGTGATTTAATAAGAAAATCTGAAGGTTTTGAATTCAAGTAATCTTTAGCTATAAAAATATTTTTAATAACTTTAGCAGCACTTGCTTCAGTCAAATTATCAATTTTAATTTTTAAGTTTGTTTGTTTGTGAATTGGAAAATTAAATGTTTCGAAATGTGGATCATTTTCATTAGGTTTAAGCTCTTGTTTTGTAGCAATTGTTTTATTAGCGCGAGTTAAAGAAACTGAAATAGTATTTGGCCCAAACGCATCTGCAACATGGGCATTAGTTCCAAAAAAGAAACGTGTAGGGTATTGTTCTTTGTCTACTATTTCGGCATCAAGTATTCAAATTGTTCCATTTGTAGTACGTAAAATATATTTGTCAGCTTCAAAATCCTTATAAATATACTTTTTAAATATAGATTCATCAGCTTTTTTATTTAAACTTTCACCACCAAAAGGAACTCTTGAAAATAATTTAAATGAAGATAATTTATTAAATTCAGCCTCATAATTAGCGATTATTTCTTCTAGCTGTTTAATATTAGCTTTTTTACCTTGTTCTTTGGCCAATTTACGAGCAATATTAGCTTTAGCATAAAAGTTATTTAAATGAACAATAACATTTTTTTTATCATTTTCAGATGAAGAATTATCATTTTTTTGCAGTTTTTCAGAAGCTAATTTAAACGCTTCTTCAATATCATTTACTCTATCTTGTAAATTTCTAACTTCTCTATTAATAAAAGATATAGCAAATGTCTGAAGAGCAATATCTCTATATTTATCATTAATAAGTTTTCTTGCTAAACCTGCAATTAAACTTGAATTTGCAACACCAAAAGCATCTGTTTTTGAGGGTCCTAAAACTCTACCACCATCATCAAAAATCTCTAATTTTTTACCACCTTCATCTTTACTTGGAAGTGTAAAGTTTTTTACTAATAAGTTTTCAAAAGAATCTATTCCTAGTTCTTGTGCTTTTTGATTAAATCTTTCAATACTATTTTGATCTCTAGATAAAAGTTTACGATAATATTTTGGATCTTTTTTAATCACTTCTTTTAATATGCTATCAACATAACTTTTATTATCTTGTTGAAATCTTTCTTCTTGTGAAAGAGCTAAATAAGAGCCAATATCAAATTTTTCAGCAGGTCTATTTATTTGTGAATAAATACCTTCTTTTTTAAAACCTGTAACTAAATGCTTAATAGTTTCAATTACTTCAGCTTTATTTTTAAGTGTTATATCAATAAACACTTCTAAATCGCCATTTAATTCACGGGCATTAATAATTTTATGATCGTAATAATCTAAATTTTTACCTTCAGCTTCATAAGTAATGTTAAGAATATTAACATCCTTAGCATAAATATCTTTAGATTCTTGTTCTGCTCCATATTGATTTTTAAATTTAAAATTCTTAAATGTTAAACCTGATTTTGTTCCAATAAATCCAATAATCTTTTTGCTTATTTCACCTACTTTAGCATTAGTTTCTTTATCTCTTAATTCAAAAACAATTTCAAGTGTTTTTGAATCTAGATCAGGTTTTAATTTACTAATTTTAAAGTTGTAGTTTTCAACATCTTCTCCACTAATATCGTATTGAATATTTTCTCTAATAACTTTAAGTATTTCAATTTGTGAAGAATCAACAAATTCACCTTTTAAATTTTTAAACTTAAAATTACTTAAAGATATATCTACAACTTGCTGCGTTTCTTCTTTTGAATTAGAACAAGAAATTGCTAAAGTAGTGCTTAAGGGAACTAAACTACTTAATAAAATGCTTAATATTTTTCTTTTCATATTTTCTCCTAGTTGTAATCTCTTTGAGCTACAACTTTTTTAACATTATATCCCCGGGTTGCCAATCCTTGTGCTAATGTTGAATTTACACTATCAACATATATGGTTGGATTGTATCCAAAATTATCTTTGGCATAATTAATTAGTAAACGAAGATTATTATATCCTTCAGAAGTAAGATTATTCTCTCCTGAAATTTTTAAAATGTTTGTTGTAAGTGAATTACTAAATTCAATCTTTGTTGGCGGGAATTGATTTCCTGAATCATCTAAAACTTCAAATTGTGCTTCATTAAGCTCAGTTGAAGCTATATTAAAGATTTGTGAATTGTTATATAGTGTTAAGTTTTTTAATCTTCTAGGTGCATTATAAGGTTTTAATTCATCTTTAAACACTAATCCTCTAAGAGATCTTAAACTTGGAGCAGTTGAAAGGTTTAATTCAGTTGGATATGAATTTCCGCCTTCTTTATGATCGGGATCTAAACCGTTACCAAACTCACCTTGGAAAATTCCTTCATTATTTCTTACATAGTAAGCCATTCTTAAGCCACGATTAATTCTACTTAAATCAAGTGCTCCATTTCTTTTGATGATATCTTCTTCATCAAAAGAAAGTGAATTAAAGATAATTCTTGAAGCAATTTTGGCATATTTATTATAGCCAAGAGGCGAATTATAATCATTAGTATTTACTCAAGCCACATTTCTTAATGCTAGCGGATTAATACTTCAAGCTTTATTATTATTGTTTGAATTATTTCTAGTTGTAAATAAGTCTAATTGATCAATTTTTTTATTCTCGATATGTCTTAAGAATTTAGTATTAGGTCCTTCTAAAATTAATGTTAATTGTGGCAATTGATCAGGCAATGCCTTCATTATATCTTCAAAATTTTGTTCATAATCATATAAACCAATATTGCTAATACGATATTGCGTTACTACTTTCCCATCTTTTTTAAGTTGTGTAATTAAATTTTTAGTTTTATTATAACCATTAGTATTTGAAGCATCAATATCAACAACTAAGCCTTGATTAAATTTGGTTTTAGCTGTATTTGTCGGCTTTTTAATTTGTTTATAAATTTTAATTCCGTCATCAGTTTTAATTTGATATTTTTTAAATTCAGAACTTTGAGAAAGATCATCAGTTTTTTCTCAACCAGGAATTTCATTATCTAAAATAGCTCCAGGAGAAATTGGTCAATAAGTATCAAACCCGAACGCTCTAAGCTCTTCATTATCTTTTTTCAATCTTGTAGTTACTGTATTATAAATTGGTGAAAAGGCATGTGAATCTAGTTGACCTTGTTCATTTATATAAACATTTCGCTCATTTTTCTCAATATATAATCCTTCTTTAAGAAATTTTTTGACTTGATCAGATACTTCTTTAATTTTTCCATAATCAAAATATAAAAATAGTTCTAAAAATCTCTCGATTTTTTTATCATTATCTACTTTTGCTTGGGCAATAGTTGGAATATTAGGATATTTTCTTCTTCCTTCAGCTGTTAAGAAATTAACTACATTTTCATTCATGAAAAGACGTTCATATTTATAAAATTTATTTTCATAATAATTTCCTCAATTAAGTTGAATTTGTCTAATTCTACTCTTACCTTTATCTTGCTTTGAAGAAAATACTTCATAATCAGAATCAGCAAATGAATTTTTAAGGGCTTCAGCTCCTGTTTCAACTGATTTTTGAATTAATTCTTTTGTAACATTAAGTTTAAGTTTATTAGGTACTAATAAAGCAGTATATGGTTTTCTGTTTTGAATATCTTTATCACTTTTAGAGGTATTCCGCGGAACTATTGCTTTAGCTTCAACTACAACATCAATTCCATAAATTTTTTCATTTAATTTTTCTGTTGGCGGATTAACTGGAGGAATTATTTCTTTAGGAGGTTCGGGTTTTTCTGGCTTAACAGGCAATTCTTCTTCAATTTCTTTTTCAGGATTGAATTCTAAAATTTCATGTTCTTTAAAACGAATTTTTTTGCTAGTTGTTGAATATTTAAATACAAAATAGCTACCAGCTACAAGTATAGGAATTGATCCAAAAACGGAAGCTAATAAAATTGTTCTTTTCTTTTTATTCATATTTACCTCTTTTGTTTTTAATTTAATTTTGGCTCATTGGTAGTAGATTGTTCAACACTAAATCCGTGGGCTTTTAAGTCATTTGCAAGTTGAGAAGAAAAATTTTCAACAAATATTTTTTTATCTTCAGAAATATGTCCATATCTCATAAACATATTTAAATATTTATAACCATTAGAACTTAATCCAGATTCGCCTTTGATTTTGATATGTTTTGTAGAAGGATCGCTGAAACGAATTTCCGTAGCAGGTGGACCTGGTGAAACTGTATCTAAAACTTCTAAGTTAGCATCATTTAATTCGCTTACATCAATTTCAAATTTATTGCCAGAACTTTGTAAAGTTAATTTTCTTAATTTTCTAGGTTTGTTTTGTGGTTTTCTAATATCGTGAAATATTAAACCTTTTAATGATTTTAAATTTGTTCTTGAAAGATCTAATTCAATAGGATAAGAGTTATTTCCTTCATTATGATCCGGATTTAATCCGCTACCAAATCCACCTTGGAAGATGCCTTCATTATTTCTTACATAATAAGCCATTCTTAAACCTTTATTGATTCTTTCGTACTTATTACCACCTTCTTTAGTAATATCTTCTTGATCAAAAGAAAGTGAATCAAAAACAATTCTTGAAGCAATTGTTGCATATTTATTATAATCAAAACTAGCATTATAGTCATTAGTATTAACTCATGCAACTCCCTTTAGAGCTCATGGGTTAATACTTCAAGTTTTTCCATTAACTGAAGCAACATTTTTAGTTGTAAATAGATCTAGCTGGTCAATTTTCTTTTCTTCTAAATGTCTCAAAAATTTGGTATTAGGCCCTTCCAAAATTAATGTTAATTGCGGAAATTTACTTGGAAGAGCTTTTAAAATCTCTTCAAAATTGGAATCATCATCTAATAACCCGACATTAGTTATTCTATATTGAGTTATTTTCTTACCTGCTTTATCTAGTTTTTCAATAATTTCTTTAGTTTTTGAAAAACCATCTTTGTTTGCTGCATTTATATCAAGAACAAAACCTTCATTCGCTCCATTAATAGATTTATTATCAGCTTTATTATTGGCGTCTTTAGTTTGTTTATAAATAGTTACACCTTCAGCTGAAGAAATGCCAAAATCTTTAAATTCGTATGTACTTGAAAGATCGCCAGATTTAGTTCAACCTGGTATTTTATTTTCTAAAATTGCGCCAGGCGCAACTGGTCAATATTCTTTAAAACCGAATGCTCTTCTTTCTTCATTATCTTTAAGCAATCTAGAAGTAACTGTATTGTAAGTAGGTGTAAAAGAGTAAGAATCAAGAATTCCATTTTCATTTATATAAACATTACTATTATCTTCTTCAATATAAAATCCTTCTTCAAGATATTTCTTAACTTGATCTGAAACGCCTTTTACTTTCGAATAATCAAAATAAACAAATAGATCCACAAATCTTTCAATTTTCTTTTCGTGGTTTTTCTTAGCATCTTTTATTGAAACGATATCTTTATATTTTTTCATTCCTTCATCTGTTAAAAAATCTTTTACATTGTCACTCATGAAAAGTCTTTCATATTTTTCAAATTTGTTTTGATAATAATTTGATCAATTATTTCTAACAGTTCAAATTCTGGCTTCAGGCTGTTTAGGATCTTTCTTAAATCCCTCTCAAATATTGTCAGGAAAAAGTCCTTTAATGGCTTTTGTAGCTGCTTCTGTAGTTTTGCTGATCAACTGATCAGTTACCTTGACTCTAACACTACCTGGCACTAATAAAGCTTGATATCCTTTTCAGTTTTTAATATCGCTATCATAATCATCTACTTTTCTTTCTTGAACTTCATCATATTCAGCATCAAGTTTTAAACCATATATCTCTACTTGTTTGCCGCCTTTAAAATTACTATTAGGGCTTCAGGTTCTTTTAGGAGTATTGTTAACGCTATTAGAATTAGAATAGTAATAAGTTTGTGATGGAGTATTATTTCTTATTGACGGTTGAGGATTAGGATTGGGGGTTGGTATTGGAATGTTAGATGGCTTTACATCAAGAATTGGTGCAGTTATAATTTTTTGTGGTTTATCTTTTTCTTTTTTTGGAATAAATGGACTAACTTTATCTTCTAAAATATTAATAAGTTTGTTAGTTTTTGGAATTTCTAATGGAATAGGCTCTTTTTTAGGTTTTATTTTTGGTATTTCATTTTCAAAATTAAAATCAGAAATATGATTTCTGCTTTGCAATTGATTTTTAGCATTTGCTACCAATTTATCATTTAATTCAATTTTTTCATAAATTTTAGAATTGCCACTTTTTAAAGAATGTTTCAGCCCTAAATAGCCACCAGCTGTCATTAATGGAATAGAGCTAAATATTGAAGTCAATAAAATTGTTCTTTTTTTTCTATTCATATCTACTCCTTAATTTTGTATATATAAAATATTTAAAATAATATCATTAAGAGTAATTAAATATTTTTATTACTTTAAATACAAATAAAATTAAATGTTTATATATTAAAGATAAGCTTAATAAAATTTCTGAAAATATTTATTAAATATTTTATAGTGAAATTTAATAAAAATGATTAATAAATAAAAAAGCTTTCAAAACAAAAACTTTTTATTTATTAATCAACTTTTGAAGTATCAAAATCTCCATAAGTATTTTCTAATTTTGAAATAGAAATTCAAGATGTTTTATCAATTTTTCTGATGTCTCTAATTAAATATTTTGCTTCAAGAAGTAATGCTACTGTACGTACACAATATTCGGTTTGTTCATTATTATTAATTCTAGTTATAATAGAATAATGATGTCAGTAATTAATGTGTTTGAAATAGGCTTTTATTCTTTCAATATTAGTTACTCTAATTAAAATAAGAACTTTTTTATATTTAGGATATAAAAATCTAATTGTTCCAGAAGTAATAAATAAATAACAAATAGTTGTTATTAATGAAGATACCATAATTCCGCCAATAGGTCTTGCCCTTAATAGTGGATCAATTGAAGGTGATTTTAATTTTAAAATTATATAAATTCAAATATAAATTATTAATGTTATCGCATTAATTAATAACATTACTTTGCTAACATCTCTTTTTGTTCTTGTTGAAAAATAATAAGCAATAATATCACTTCCACCTGTAGAGCCGCCAAATTTTCAGGAAATAGCAATACTAAATCCCATTAAAAAAGCGCCTATAAATCCATATAAATAAATTGCTCATTCTTTATCTGGTGAAACTGCGCCTTTAACTAGCCCATTAGCTAAATCCTCATGTTTAATAAGGGCACCAAAACTTAAATAATTATCTAAAAAAATTAAAATAGGATTTTGTTCATTTCCATTAATTTTATGACTGAAAAATATAAAACCAAATGCCGTTTGAAAAATCATGAACATTACAGTTAAAAATAAAAAAGACTTTTTAATTTGTTTGATAAATCCTAAAATTAAAGGTATATTTAAGGCAAAAAGTAATAATCCTAAATAAGGTGTTAGACGACCTTGAAATCCAATATTAATTAGTGAGGGAATTCCAATATAGCCTGTTGGAACTGTTTCTGCTTTTCTAAGAAAAATATTTGTAGAACAAACAAGAAGAATAGCAGCAACAAATTGCATGAAAATATTAATTTTATGATGTTTAATAATTTCAATCAAAGACGGTTTTTTTACTTCTTTTGAATTAAAATATAAAAGATAATTACTTAAATTTTCAGGATCAATATCAATAGTTGATTCATATTTTTTTAGTAAATAATTTTCAAAATAAGTAATTTTTTTGCCATATTTTAACTTGTTTTTTATTTGATTAATTTTTAATTCTTGTGAGTTTTTTTTCGTGTTTGATTTACTGAATTGATTCATAATTTTATAATTATAATTAATCTTTAAATTTTATATTAAATTATTTTTTAAATATAATAAATATTTATTTACTATAATTTTTTGTATGAAGAAATTAGGAATTATATTAGATTCTTTTAGCTGTAAAAGTAAGGAAGAATTGAAGGAATATGGATATGGCTTCATTTCATTGAAAATAGAAATTGACGGAAATTTATATGAAGATGGGATTACGCTTCCACATAGATTATTAATAGAAAAAATTAATGATGATTCTAAGGTAATAACTTCAACACCTTCACTTAAAAATATTGAAGAGATTGTTGCTGAATTTTCACAAAATTATGATGAAGTTTTATATTTAGGGATCAGTTCAAAATTAAGCTCAACTTTTAATAATGTTAATATTATTGGTAAAAACTATAAAAATTTTCATTCATTAGATAATAATTTAGTTGGTAATCAATATATTTATTTCGCTAAATATGCACAAAAAAGATTTGAAGAAACTCAAGATATTGAATTGATAATTGAAGAAATTAAACAAGCATTTAAAGAAACTTATACATTAATTATTCCTCCAAATTTAAAAAGGCTTATTGGCGGGGGTAGATTAAAGGGCGTTAAGAAATTATTTCTTCAAGCACTTAAATTTTTGCCAATAATTATTTATGATAATGAAGCTAATGTTAAAGTTTACGCTTTAAAAAGAACATTTAAAGGCGCCATAAAAACTGTTCTTGAAGAAATGCTTGAAAATTCAAAAGCTATTAATGAACCTGTATTTCAAATGGTTAATGGTATTGACCAATTAATAGAAAAAGATGTAAAAGAATTGGCAAATTCTATGGGTATAAAATTTGAAGAAGAATGCTTAGCAAGCGCTTTAATAATGGCGCATATAGGATCTAAAGGTTTCGCAATTTCACTAAGACCTACATTAAAAGAAAAATAATAATTTAATAAAAAATTATGTCATAACATTTTTGTTATTGCATTTTTTATTTTAAATTACTTTAATTTGTTATTATTTTGAATTACTACTTTTTAATATTAGTTTATTAATAAAATGAAAAAAGGGCATAAATCAATAAAAAAATTAAATATTTTAAAAACAATATTTAAGATTTTATTTATAAAACTAAAGATTAAGTTGTAATTTAAAATAAAAATTGTTCTTAAACTTCTATTTGGCTATTTTTTAATAAAATATTCAATATATATTTATTAATTTTTTAACATGCCTTCTTTAAGCGCTTTTTTAAATTCATTTATTTTATTATTATTTTTTATTACACTGGCCGATTCTTTTGCTAATATAAATATATCAAAATTTGTTGAACTACTAAAAAGTCCGGATATTGTTGTTTCTTTGCCTAGAATTTCTTTCAATTTTACATTACTATCTTTTAATTCCTTTTCTAATATTATTTTTAAAAATGAGGTAGGCTCAAAGGGATTAAAAATATTTATAATTCCACCTAAAAACCCTCCACTAAATGGAACATATTTATAATACAAAAAAGTATATATTGCAGCTATTCTAAATAATGCTTTCTTAGCAGCTTCTTTATTTTTATCATTTTTTAATAAAGCTGAAATTGGTTTTATAATTACTTCTAAAAATTTTGTAAGTATGTTTTTAATGTCAGATAACTTAAAAAGTGAATTAATGATTGTTGTAAAATTAAATTGTAATTTAGGAATTTTAATTCTATTAATATCAAAAATACTACTATTTTTTTCTATTTTCATAGAATTTATTGAATTTAAATAAACATCAACTGTTTGTGAATTAATATTTATTTCACTATCTATAAAATCATAAATAAATTTTATTTGGTTATTTTTTTGTTCAAATATATTATTAATAAACTCTAATAAGCCGCTCTGGTTTGTAGTATCAACTGCTTTAATTAAAATATCTAATAATTTAGGCACAAGTGTTTCAAAAATTAGATTAATGTCTATAGTTTCATTATCTTTTGTAAGAAGTTTCGCTAGTGTCTTATTAATAATTTCATATACGTCATTTATGATATTAAATGAAATATTATTATTTTTTATAACATCTGAAAATTCCTTAATAACAAAGCTAATCAATTCATTATCATTAGATGTTATTTTTATTGAATAAAAATTAAGTAATTTAGATAAATTCAATTCATCACTAACAATGATATGATAAGTTTTAAGTAATCTTTTAATCAATAATGCTAAAATTGATTTTTTATGTGTACTACCCGCAGTTTCATCTAATTTGGCTAAATAATTTATTGTTCCTTTAACAAAATCTGGAACAAATTTTGTTACAACTTGACTTATTTTTTCTTGAGTTTTTTTTATAATCTCATCAATATTATGATTTGAATTTATAGAAGAAAGTCCTGCAAGTATTTCATTAACTATTTCTGTAGTTTTAGTTTTAAATTCGTTTTTTAAAATTTCATTTAATTGATTAGAACTACTTTCTGTTACATATTCCTTTAATACTGTTTTTAATAGTAGTTTATCAACTAAATTAAAAATTGCATTTGGTAAATCTTTTTCAAAAGCAACTTTTAATATTTTTTGTAAAACTTCAAACAAAGAATCTTTCTGTTTAATTTGTCTAATTATATCTTCATTTAAAAAAATTCTAGTTTTAAGTTTTTCTACTTCTTTATTAATTTCTGAATTAATATTTTTAAGACCAAAATAAGATCCAAGCCCCACTGAAAGTCCTGCTACAACAGCACCACCAATTGAAACTCCTACAATAATATTTTTTAATTTTTTTTGTTTTAATTTAAGTTCTTTTTGTTTGGTTCACGCTTGTTCTAGTTCTTTTTTCTTTTTCTTTAATAATTTAAGTTTGTCTAAATTTGAATTATTCTTATTATCAGTTTCCTCGTTATGACTTATTTCTTTAACTATATTATTAATGCTTTCAATTTGTTGAAATTCTTGAATATTTAAAAAATTTAAATTTTTTAGATATTTCTTATTTATATTATCTAACTGTAACCTTATAGCTTCATCAATTAACTCATTATTAGAAATATATTTCTTATTTTTTTCAATACTTAACAATAAATTTTCCCTATCTTGGCTTTTTGCTTTACTTTTATTAAACTGGCGAGATATTTGCTTTGAATTGTCTACTTTATTAGTACAACTAATGGCAGCACTAGCACTAATAAGTGATATGGATCCTAACAAAATGGAAAGTATCTTTTTCCTACTATTCATATTTTCCCCTTCAATTTGTAAATTTAGCATAACTATTAGATTGCAATTTATGAAAATTAACTTTATTGTTTAATACATTTTTAAATAAAAAGTTATTTATAATTATTTTTTAACTAATATTTTACTAATGTTATTAGTAGTTATATTAGGACTAGCATTTTTTATAAGCTCTTTAAATTCATCATTCTTGTTACCATTTGCATATTCTTTGATTTTCTGAAATATTGAATAATGATCTGAATTAAAACTATATCATGGTTCTTTTGAAATATTATCTCCAAATATTTTCTTAAGTTGTTCGTCATTAATATTTGGCCATTCACTTTTGATCAAATTAGGAATAAATTTTTCTGGCTTAAACGGATTAATTAGTGATATTAAATTACCTAATATTCCTTCTTGTTTTGGTACATGCTTATAATATAAATATGAATATAAACTATAAATTCTAAATATAGCATTATAAGGTGACTTTGTATCAATGCCATTTATATTAAAACTAATAGAATTATTTGTATTTTTATCTTTTATTTTTTTAAGCTTTTCTTCTTGTTCTTTAGCTATTTTTATTAATGGTTTAATAAAAGTGAATAAAAATTTATTAATAAATTTTTTAAAATCTGAAAATTTGAATATACCATTTACAATCGTAAAAAATGAAACTTCAATATTAGGAATTAAGTCTGCAAAATTATATTCTTCTTGATTTTTGTTTTGGGCATTTGATGATATAAAAGTATTTATTATGGTCTTAAAATTAAATTTACTATCAGCATTTTCTATATCGTTATCTTTTAATAAAATTGTATAAAGCGCTTTATTATTGTTTTCTTCTAAAAATAAGTTATTTATAAATACAATAAAATCTTCACTATTTTCAGATTTATTAGCCACATTTTCAAATACATCTAAAAATGCTGGAATTAGTTTATTAAATATTGAATTAATATCAAGTTCTTGAGAATTTGGTTTAGTTAAAATATTAGAAATTGTTTTTTTAATAATTTCCAATAAATCTTTAAAAAAATCAAAAGATAAGTTTACGCTGTCAATAGCATTTGACATTTTAGTAATAATAATTTTAATTAAATCATTATTTGAATTTGCTAATGCGCTAGAAAAAATACTAATTATTTTTGACATATTTTTAGAATCGCCAGAATTATAGCCTGCAAGTTTTAATGTAGCTTCAATAGCCCTTCCTAATAATGAAGTTTCTGGTTGAGTAGTGCTTCCAGTATTTATCTTGCTATTAATTTCAGAAACAAACAATATTGCTGCTTTAATAAAATCTGGTAAATATTTTTTAATAATCAAACTTACTATATTTTTAACTGAATTAATGACATTGTCAGAGCTTGTTTCTGCCACTATATTTCTGCTTTTTAATAAATCTAGTAATTCATTGACAATTTCTTTAGATCTATCTTTAATTTGAGTTTTTAATATATTTTTAAATCTTTCTTTTTCTTTTTCATTAATATATCCATTTAAAGCTTTCTTAAATAATAATTCATCAAATAAATCAAAAATTCCAGTAGGCAATTCTTTTTCAAAACCAATATCCATTAATTTAAGAAATATTTTTTGTAAGCTATCATCTGGATTGCTTTCCTTTATAAGTGATTTTTGAATATTTAAAATGTCTTCTAATTCTTTTTTTCTTTTTTGAGCATAAGTATCACTTTTTGTAATGCCAAAATAAGAACCTATACCAATTGAAAGACCAGTTATAATGGCACTAGAAATACTGGCACCAATTAAAATTGATTTAAGACGTGAATTTTTCGCAAAATCTTTTTTATATCTTTTTTCTAAATCTAATAATTGTTGTTTAGTAATTTCTAGCTCTTGATTAAGAACTTCTTCTTGTTCATCAATAATTGAAGTTGTTTCTTCATTTTCTTCATCAATTTGTTCGTCTATAATAATATTTTCATTTAAATTATTTTCAATTTCAGGTGTTTGAAAAAGTAAAAAATCAGATGATGTTGTAATGTTTAAATCTTTTTTAGCAAGAAAAGAATTTGAAGTTAAATTTTGTTTTTTAAATTGCCAAATTAACTCTTTCTTAAACATTCTAGTATTATGACAACTAAGTGTGCTTGTAACTACGGCAACTGACATTGTCATTAGTATAAACAACCTTTTTTTATTCATAAACTTCCTTTGATAAGTCATTTTAAATTAATAAATAATATCTTTTTTTTATTTTTAAAATATTTTTTGAATTGTTTTTTTCTTTTCAAGTCTTTTTTTAAACGAAAATTTAATATGTTAGTGTATTTATAAAATAAAAAAGTAAATTTTAAAATTGTTAAACATTTAACTTAGCTTCAATATAAAGGTAAATAGTTATTTTATAAATAAAAATATAATAAAAAAAACTCAAAGCAAATATGAAGCTATGAATTAAAATTTTTATTTTATTTATAAAAATATATAGTAATAATTTGTTTTGTTCTTTTAATTAAAGTTTTTATAGTTAATATATATATAATTTTGATATAAATTAATAAGTTGTTTTGCTAATAAAATTATTAAAACTATAGTAAGGGATATAATTTTTCTTTGCCTGTTTTTTTATAATATTTATTATTTATTTTTTATTTAATTAAGGAGAGTCATGAATAAGAAAAATTTACTATCAAATCTTTTTGTTGTGGCAGCAAGCATTTTGCCTGCTAGTGTAATTTCTTGTTCTGATAGTGAAACTCTTATAAAAAGATATATTGAATTTAATGTTTCTGATATTACAATTTATGATAGCATTGAAGAACTCGCTTCTGATCATCATTTAAAAATTAATAATTCAAAATATTTTAAAGAAAACGGTATTAGTCTTTCTTTAGGAAATTCATGAATTGATTATGAAAATGAGTTAGTTAATTTAGAAATTTATTATCGAAATAAAAAAGATAAAAAAAGAAAAAGTATCACTTTTAGAAAAAAGTTTTATGAATTTAAAGAGCCTGATAATAATGATTGAGCAAGAATTTTTAATTCTCTAGCCAAAATTTCCCAAATTGAATGATTAGGTGATGGTAAGTTTAACATTAAAAATAAATATGCTAGAGTAAGTAATGAAAAAATTGCTTCTATAGGTGAAGCTGGACCAAGGGCCGAAGATTTTTCTTATACTTTAACAATAACTGATAGTTCTAAAGTTTTAAACGAAGTTAATGATAGACAATCAAAAATTCCATTAAAAGGCGGAATTTTAATAGATAGAATTAAAGATAAGATTACCCTTACTTATAAAATTCCTAATAGTGAAGACGTTATTGATGTATCACTTGATAAAAAGTTTAAAAAGAAAGATGATTTAATACCTGTAAAAGAAAAACATATATTTAAAGGTTGAAGTACTAAAGAAAATGCCACAATGCCTGATGTATTTTTAAATGGTGCAATAAGTTGAAAATTTGATAAAGATACAATTCTTTGGCCTGTATTTGAATCATATGCCAAACTTAATTTTGATATTCCAGTAT
>NZ_JASEJT010000005.1 GCF_030077875.1 Mycoplasma phocimorsus | reverse complement strand
ATGGAGAAGTTAATTTCATGACAAATGATAAATTTAGTGATGCAATTAATTCAAAACTAAGCTGTAATGAAGTTTTAGATGGAAAAATAATAAGAACATTCAGCATAAACTCCTCTTCAAATGAAAAGGTAAAGATATACAATGATATAAATAGATCTATTCGTTTATAGCATACAAAATAAAGAAAAAACTCAAATTCAGGAAATTTTAAGCCTGTATTTGAGTTTTTAATACTTAACTTGGAAACTCGGGAAAAATTATTAATTACTTAAATAAACTCACAAATAAAATAAATTCTATCTAAAATTTTTATTTCTTCGTTTTATATATTTTAATAAAGTTATTACATTATTTCTAATAATAAACATCATTAAATAATATTCTTAATTAAAGATATAAAAAAGTTAAAGTAATTAATTTTAATATATTCATTTATTAAAATGACTAAATATTTAAAATTTATTAAATAATATATTTATATTTTTTTAATAGTATAATATTAAATATTTTTTAAAAGTGTAAGTTTTGTGCCTTTATTTGAGAGGAAATTATGATTAAAATAAATAAATTAGCATTTCTTTTTTCAGGAATAATAGGAATTACAACCATTATTAGTTGTAATTCAAATATAAATAATCATAAAGCACAAAAAATAATTAGCAAAAAATTAATTAATCAAAAAAACGATATATCTAAGATTGTTGATAAACAAAAGTCGATTTCATTATTATTAAATAGCAATAATGAAAAATATATTCCATTTATTATTGATAGTATTTTGATAGAAGATAATAATCTAAAAAATATTAAAGAAAATCAATTAAAATTTAATGTAAACACAATTTTACAAACTAAAAAAATATTTACTATATGAAATAAAAAAACAAAACATAAATTGAAAATAAAAAAAGAATTAGAAACACTTAAAAAGAGAGAAAAATCTTATGTTATGGTAAGGAAAACAGCGATGTCGCTTTTATTGGCAGGCAGCATTCTTAGTGTTGGTATATATTTTTTTAAATATAATCGAGATCCATTACATAAAACTAAAGCTTATTTTACTGATTTTATTTTCAAAAAATATTTAAAACATATAAATGTTAATATAAATTTTGAAGATATATTTAAAAATTTGATGTTCTATTTATTTAAAGAAAATGATTTTGAAGATAGAAAACTTATTAGCTTTTTAATATGAAAAGTTAAAGAAGTTATTTTTGATAAAAAAGATATTAAAAGTATTTTTAATGAAGAACAAATAAATAACTGAATTAAAGAGTTTAGCAAAAATGAGAATAATAATACATTAATAAAAAATAATCCAATATCATATTTTATTAAAATACTTAACAATGGCAAAGGAAAAGAAATTTTAGAAGAATTTTTAAAATTATTGAAAATTATTTTTGATAAAAAAACAGAGCTAAGCAATATTTCTGGTTTTAATTATATTGATCAATTTTTAAAAGAACCAAAACAAGAAGAAACTAAAGGACTTTTATCAAATTTAACAACAATTTTTGCAAGATTTGGGACTATTAAAAATAGTATAGATTTTATAGTTATAAAAGGTAAAGAATATCTTCATGATGAAAAAATGAAAGGCATGTTAACTATTTGAATTGAATTTATTAATGCTTTAAGAAATATAATTAATAAAAATAACTTTAAAAAACAATATGAAAACGAACTTAAAATTTTATATGATTTGTTTTATAGTGTTATTGGATTAATTTTTAAAAACATAGAATTAAAAATAGAAGAACCAAAAAATGAAGGAATTTTAGGGCTTTTTGGAATTTTAGGGCTTTTTAGTTTAATAATTAGTAAATATGTTACGAAAATTTTCAAAATTACTGATATTGTTACGCCACAAACAATCAAAGAGTGAATTGAAGATAATAGAGGTAATGAACAAATAGTAAAAAAACAAGCACAATCTTAGGACTGTGCTTGTTTATTATATTATGCTTTATTCATTTGTGCAGCAACTTCAGCAGCAAAATCTGTTTCAACTTTTTCAATACCTTCAGCTAATTCTAAACGTACAAAATTTAAAATTTTTGTTGAATGTTGTTCTAAGTATTGAGAAACTGTTAATGAAGATTCCATAACAAATGATTGTTTTTCAAGAACAAATTCACTTAATTCTTTATCTACTTTACCGTTAATAATCATTTGTTGAATTTTTTCTGGTTTTTTAGCTAATGATTCATCAGCTGAAAATTCATCTTTAAGTGCTTGAACAGTTTCAGCAGGAACTTGATCTAAAGTAGCAAATTTAGGATTCATTGCAGCAACATGCATTGCAACATTACGTAAAGCATTTGCGTCTTTACCTTCACCAGTTACAAGAACAGCAATTTTACTATTGTTATGTGTATAACCTGTAACCAAATTTGCTTTTTCTACTTGAATAGCACGACGTAAGGCAATTTTTTCGCCAATAACACCTGTTGCTTCTTCACATAATGTCATTAAAGATTTACCATCTTTATTTACAAGAGCTGATAATTCATTTTCATTAGTGAATTTTTTACTTAATAATACTTCTTCAATTTCTGATGCTAATTTAAGAAATTTTTCATTTTGAATTACAAAGTCTGTTTCTGAATTTAATTCATAAACAACTGCAAACATGTCATTTTCAACATATTTAACAATACCTTCAGCAGCTATTCTTCCTGATTTTTTAGCAGCTTTTTTAAGAATGTTATCATTCAATCATTGAATAGCAGCTTCTAAATCATAATTGGTTTCTTCTAAAGCTCTTTTACAATCAATCATTGGAGCATCTGTAATTGCTCTAATTTCTTTAATTAATTCCATTTTTGTTTTTGCCATTATTTATCTCCTTTTTCTGCTTCATTTGAGCCTAAATCAATTTCTTCATCATTTTTGTAAGCATATTGAACTGGTAATTTTTTAGCAGCTGAGATGGCATCAGCTAAAATTGTAATAATTAATTTAATTGTTTTTGTTGAATCATCATTTGCTGGAATGGCAATATCTAATAAATCTGGATCAAAGTTTGTATCTGCAATACCGATTATTTTAATTCCTTTTTGTCTTGCTTCATGAATAGCATTCATGTTGTTGAGTGGATCAGCAACAATCATGATATGTGGAAGGTATTTCATTTTTCTAATACCTTTAAAGTTTGCTTGTAATTTAGCTAATTTTTTAGCTTTATCAAGCCCTTCTTTTTTAGTATATCCTTCAAAGTTTTTCTTTGCTTGCGCTTCAAGTGTTTCTAAAACACTAACTCTTTTAAAGATTTCTGAGTGATTTGTAAATGTTCCACCTAATCATCTTTCTGAAACAAAGTATGATCCTGTTTTGATTGCTTGTTCTTCAATTACATCCTTAGCAATTTTTTTTGTACCTACAAAAATAAATGAAGCTTTTTTTTGTGCTGATTTATTTATATATTGATAAGCATATTCTAAAATTTTAGCTGTTTTTGCTAAATTGATAATGTGTGTTCCAAACTTTTTCATGTGAATGTATAAAGCCATTTTTGGATTTCACATATCTGATTTATGCCCGAAATAAGCACCTGCCTCTAATAATTTTTCTTTAGAAACAATATCTTTAACTTTAGCAACTTTTGCTACTTCTTTTTGTTCTTTTTTATTTTCCATTTTAAATTTCCTTTTGTTTGTTGTTCTACCTAATGCTTCTAAATATAGAACTTTTTCTTAAAAAGCACATCCATACAATTCACATTAGTGGTTGATTTATATAATCTATATTATTTTAATATAAAATATAAATTTTATATAAATTTTTTATACAAGTGGTAATGCAAAATTATAAAAACTGAATTCATATTTAAATTTAGTTAAATAAATTTTTCAATATTTTTTCAAAGATAAGCAACATTTTCTCTCGATAATTTTATATTATTAAAAAATGTTTTATCAAAATCATTTATGATTCAAAAATATATCATATTTTCTTTTTCTTTGTAATGAACATTGCTATTTAAAAATTTAAGTAATCTAGTATTATAAATTTTTTCCAGTGTAGGAAATTCTACTATGCCTTCAAGCTTAATAAATTCAATTATTTTTATTTGATAATTTTCATTAATTTCTTTGAGTTTAATTTTTCCTTTATTTTTAAAATTTTTAATTGCTTTATTTGCTAATTTAAATATCTCGAAATATGTTATAAGTGTAAAAAAACTAATAATCATATAAAAAAGAAATGGAACTATATTTAGTGATAAAAAAAGCGACTTATAATCAGCAAAATTATTAAAATTATTTCAATTTAAAGAAATTATAAAAATACTAGCAAAAAATAATAAAAATAAAATTAAAATAAAAAACATCTTATAAATTAAAAAATTTTTTAAAGTTTTTAAAAATTTATTATAAATCTTAAAAAATCCTTTTTCAATAAAAATATCATATTTCTCATTAAATTCATTTAAAATAATAGCTTTTTGCTTAATAAAATGTTTTACAAAAATAATATATTTACTAAAAAGTAAATAAAATAGCGGTTCAAATAATGCTAAAAAAATTAAAATAAATAATAATATTAAATAAAAATTAATCATTTTACATAGGATCAAATAAATCGGCTTCAACTGGGTCTTTTTCTAGCGCTTCAAGAATATTACTTGAAACATATTTAGGATTAATAATCGCTCCAAAACAATACTCATCAAATCATTGATCACTCATTGAAAAGTATCCTTTTTCGCCAATTTTTTCTCCCCATGAATTTTCCACTTCTCATTTAATTACATTATTATTTTCATCTAAATCAACCCCCACAAATGTCATTGCGTGTGTTGGAGAAGAAAGTGAAAAATTAACACGGTCAGCTTTTGTTAAAATATTAAAAGGACTTAAAGAATTGTTAATATCAAAAACATCTAAATCCATAATTCCTGCTTTTTTATCAATATATGGACTCATATCGCAATCAAATCAAACTGGTTGTCCATCTTTTAATGAATTTATAATGCTAATTTTCAAATCATTTAACTCAACATTAATATATTCTAAAGCTTTTTTATCATTAACAGTTTTAAATAGACTTGATTTTACAAGTGTATTTTTTGGATATCTATTACGAGGATCAGCTGTTAAATTAACAAAGTTTTTATAATCTGGACTACAGAATTTTTCTAAAAATGTTAATGGAGTTAAATTAGTGTGTCTAATAAATTTATCATCTTTATCACGATATTCATAATCAAAAACATTTATAGGTTGACCTAAACATTTTGATAAAATTTCATAAACTTTTTCTAAAGATGCAATTCTTATATCTTGTATTTCTTTTTCACTTTTTGCTTCTCTTAAAAGCTTTGCACTTGAAATTAAATGTCACTTTAATACTTCATTCATTTGTGTTGTTGAAGAAGAAGATACAGTCTCTTGCATTATACTTTTAGGAACGACACCATACTTACTTATAAGTGATTCTACTCACTCTCAATATCCTCCATCAGCTGCTCCAAATTCAAGTATTCTATTAAATAAACGATCTTGAAATTCTAATTTTGGAAATTTTAAAATTAAGTCCATAAAAGTATTAGCCTTTTCCATTTTTTCTCAAAACATTGTATATGCTTGTGAAAATTCAAATTTATCAGTATTAAGAATTTTCATTGTATCTACTTTAAGAGTATTTAAAGCAGCAAAAATTCAACATCTACCAGTATTTTTTTGATCTGTCATTCCTCCTTTTTTAACTTGAGTTGAAAAGACATTATTATGTTTTACTCTAACATTATTATTATAAATAGAATTATAAACACCATTTTTAGTAATTGCATTTTCTACTATCTTATTAATAGGGTTGCTATTGTAATTTTCTATAAATTTTTGTATTAAATTATTTGTTATTTTCATTATTTCTCCTGACTGATTATATTTTGAGCTTGATCTAAACTCACACTAAAAAAGGTTGTAATACCACGATTTTGCATTGTTGCTCCAATAAGATTATCAACATTAGCCATTGTTCCGTGACGATGGGTAATAACTAAAAACTGCGTATCTTTTTTAAGTTTTTGTAAATAATTTACATAACGTATCACATTAGTTTCATCAAGTGCAGCTTCAACTTCATCTAAAATGCAAAGAGGCATTGGTTTCCATTTAATTATTGCAAATAATAATGAAATTGCAATAATTGATTTTTCCCCTCCTGAAAATAATCTTAAATTTTTCACTGTTTTTCCTGGGGGTTGAGCCTCAATATCAATTCCTGATTCTAAAATATTATTTGGATCGGAAAATTTAACTCTAGCGCTTCCTCCGCCAAACATGGAACTAAAAACTTCATTAATTTCTTTATCAACTTTTTCAACTACTTGTGATAATTTATTGATAATGATACTATCTAAATTCGCTTTCGCTTCTTCAAGCTTTGCTTTTGTTGAACTAATTTCTTCATATTGTTGTAATAATAAAGAATATTCATTTTGAACTGTTTCAAATTCATTAATAGAATCTAAATTAACATTCCCTAAATCATTTATTTCAGATTTTAATGATTTAGTAATTTTTCTAGCCAATTCTATTTCCATGCTTAAGCTAAATTGCTCTCTAGCTAATTCATATGTTATTTTATAATATGAGTTTAATCTCTCATTTGAAATTTTAAGAATATTATTTGCACGATCTTTTAAAGTTGTTTTACTATAAAATTGTTTTTCAATATTTCTTAATTTTGCCTCATCTTGAGTTTTAATTATAAATTCATCATTTATGGAAGTTGAATTTAAAGAAACTTGTTTTACAAATGAATCAATTTGGGCTTCAAAATCTTCTTTAAGAATACGTAATTCATCAATATTTTCTAATTTTACTCCATCAATTTTTAACTCTTCGCTAGTAATTTGTGAAAATTTACTTTTTGCTGATGTAATAGCATTATCAATTAATTCATTCTGAATTTTTGAAGTGCTTATTTTTTCTTTATAAGAAAAAATATCTGTCACAAGTGATTCAATTTCAATTTTTACATCATTTAATTGTTCATTAAGTAATTGAATTTTTTTATTAGCAATATTAATATATGAATTTAATTTTTCCAATTCCTCTTCGTGTCCAAAAATTTTATTAATAAATTTTTCTCCACCTTGAATAACTCCTCGAGCTCTTACAATATCTCCATCAAGAGTAACAATTGTATATCTTTTATCAAGAATATCAGATATTTTAGTAGCATTTTCAATAGTATCTGCTACTAAAATATCACCAAGTAATGATTTAGGAAGGAGAGAAAATTCTGGTGAAACTTTAGCAAGATTTGATGCAATATCAACAAAGCCTTCAAGACCATCAATTATATATTCATGTTCTTTTCTAATAAATTTAGGAGAAATAGAACTAAGGGGAATAAATGTTGCTCTACCTGCATTATTTTTCTTTAAAAAATTCACACATGCAACAGCCGTTTGTGAATTATCTACAACTATATTTTGGTATGAACCCTGAAGAATTACTGCCATAGCATCTTGATATTTGCTTTCGAAACTCATTAAATCTTTAACTAAGCCTTTAATGCCTTTAAAGATATATTTACTATCAATAATAGCTTTTGTCCCTCTTGAAAGATTTGTTCTATTTTTTACATCTTCTTGAAGAGATAAAATTTTACTATTTGCAATTGTTTTTTTATTATTTAATTCATTAATAGAATGCAAAATATTATTTTCAGTTTCCTGTTTAGATTTAAGTAATTCTTTTAATTCTTTTTCTTTTTCTTCAAATGCAGAAATTTGAGAAACTTTTATCTCTTTTTCTTTGCTTTTAAAGGCAATTTCTTCTTTTAAAGCCTTAATTATATCTTGAATATTAGCGCTAGAATGTCCTTCAAGAATCATTTTTCTATTTTCTTGCATGCTAGCTTCAGTTATTTCTACTTGTCTTATTCTTTTATCTATTTGCTTTAATTCTTCTCTTAAATGTTCTATTTTTTGATTAAGTTGTGAATTAATACTATTTTTTTTATAAATAATATCTTCACTGTTTAAAATTTTTGTTCTTAATTGCTCTTTAGATTTTTCAACGGCATCTAACTCGTCAGAAACTAACTCAATTGTTTTTAAACTTGAAGTAATATCCTCAACTAAAAGTGCTATTTCTATTTGTTTTAATTCTTCAGCTTTTTCTACATAAATCTTTGCTTTTGAAGATTGTTTTTCCAATTTTTCAAGTTGTTTCTTACTATTGTTAAGCTTTAGCTCAATTTTATCTATATCAATTTGAATACGATCTAAACTAGCTTGTGCTTCAATTTTTCTAGCTTTATGAAGCGATACACCGGCCGCTTCTTCAAAAATAGCTCTTCTTTCAATTGGACTATTTTCTGCTATTTTAGATACTGTTCCTTGTGAAATTATTGCTAAAGAAGATTTACCTATACCTGAACGCATAGCAATTTCTTTTATATCTTTTGCTTTAGCAATTTCATTATTAATATAATACTCATTTCCATCTTTATTTCGATCAATAACTCTTGAAATAGTAAATTCTTTACCTAAATGTTCTATTTCATTATCAGAATTATCAAAAGTAAGACTAACTTGAGCACGTTCCATTTCTTTAGCAGTTTTAGAACCAGAAAAAATAACATCAAGCATTTTACTTCCTCTTAATTGTTTGCTTGATGCTTCACCTAAAACTCACTTAACGGCATCATTAATATTTGATTTACCCGACCCATTAGGTCCAACAATTGCTGTTAACCCTCCATCAAAACTTAAGGTTATTGGATCAGCAAATGATTTAAAACCATGAGCGTATATTTTAATTAATTTCATTATTCTCCATTCATTAATTAGTATTTTGAGTGTACTTTTTAAGTCCTAAAATTGCTGCCTGAGTTTCAGCATCTCTTTTTGTTTTACCTATACCAACACCAAAAATCATTCCTGAAACACTTAATGTTGATTCAAACATTACTTTTTTGTCAATTATTACCTCATGAGTGAAATATTTGATTATTCCTATTTTTTTATTACTTTGTACCAATGTTTGAAACATGCTTTTTGGATGAGATTTATTATTATTTATCTCTAAAAATTCTTGTTTTATAGTTGGCTTTAAAATAATATTTAAATAATTATATACTTCTTCAGAACCTTGATCATAATAAATAGCGCCCACTAATGCTTCAAAAATATCGCCAAAAATTTTGTTTTTATTAGATATTTCTAGATCGCTTATTTCATGACGCAAAAGATCTTGCATATTATTATTTAACGCAAGATCAGCTAAAGTTTGATTTTTAACAATATTACTTCTTAATTCAGTAGCTATACCTGGATTATAATTTTTGTTTTTCATTAAATAATTAAAAATTAATTTAGAAGAATAAAGATTTATTATTGAATCACCAATAAATTCAAGTAATTCATAACTTTTAACTTTCTTATGATTATTTATATAAGAACCATGAGTAAAGGCAGTTATATATAAAGTTATATTTTTAGGTTTTATTTTAAATTTATCAAGAAAAGCAAGCAATCTTGGAATGTAAAGTTTTTCTGAATTATTCAAGTTCACGTTTAACTTCCTCAAGTATATTTTTTTCAAGAGCAATTTTAACTTGATTTAAAGCTCCTAAAAATGATTTTTTATCACTTGATCCATGTGTTTTAATCACAATTTTATTTAAACCAATTACTCAAGCGGCTCCAACATTACGATAATCAAATTTTTCACCTACCTCTTTAAAAGCCGGTTTTAAAAGTAAAGCTAAAAATTTTCTTCAACCTGTTTTTAAAATTGATTCTTTTAAAAGTGATTTAAAAACAAGAATAGCCCCTTCCATTGATTTAAGAATTAAGTTGCCTGAAAATCCATCAATAATTGCAATATCAGTTTCATTATTAAGTAAAATTCTAGGTTCTATAAAACCTTGATAATTAATAGTAAATTCTTGTTGAAGTAAGCTAGCAGTTTCTCTTACTAAAGTAGTCCCCTTATATTCTTCTTCTCCAATATTAATAAGTTTAACAATAGGATTTTCTTTATTAAACATGTGTTTATAAAAACTAGAAGATAATTTTGCTCACTCAAGTAATTGTTGAGCCGTATTTTCACGATTAGCACCAACATCAAGTAATAAAAATTGTTTATCTTTTTTTATAGTCGGAATAAAAGGCATAAATGCAGGTCTTGAAATATTTGGCATTCTACCAATTAAAAATGTACTAGAAGCAAGATACATTCCGCTATCACCACAACTAAGAACGGCATCTGCTTCATCATTTTTTACCATTTTAATTGCATCAATCATTGAAGAAGATTGATTTAATACTGAACGAAATTGTTGAGTAAATTTAAGAGTAATTTTCGAATCTTTAATTTTAATATTATTTAACTTTTTTTTATAATGTTTATTAATTTCATCTTCATTACCAACAAGAATAATTTCAAAAGTAGGATTTTGCTCCGCAAATTCAACGCTAGCTTGTATTGCTGGTAAGATTCCTTTATCATTACCCATAATATCAAAAGCAATTTTTTTCATTATTCAACTCCTATTAAAAAATGATAATTTGGTTGTGCGCCATTATAAATTTCAACTTCAACCTCATAGTTATTTTTAATAAATTCAGCTAGCTCTTCAGCATCATTTTCTGAAGCATTATCACCATAGAATAATGTTACAATTTCACTATCCTTATTAATTGAAGCTTCTAAAACTTTTTTTGCTGCATCTATATATGTTTTTGAACAAGCTATTATTTTATTATTTAAAATTGAAAGAAATGAGCCATCAACAATTTTGATTCCTTCTATTGTAGTAGTTCTAACTGCTGTAGTTACTTGACCAGATTTTACATTTTGATATGCTTCACTCATAAGTTCTTTATTTTCAGCAGCTGATGCGTCTTTATTAAAATAAAGAAGAGCAGATAATCCTTGAATTTGTGTTTTTGTAGGAATAATTATTATTTTCTTATCCATAATTGTTTGAGCAGCTTGTTGGGCTGTCAAAATAATATTTGAATTATTAGGAAGAATAAAAACAGTTTCAGCATTGCATTTATTAATAGCTTCAATAATTTGGGCACTCGAAGGATTTTGTGTCTGTCCTGATTCAATAATATTGTCACAGCCATTTTGTTTAACTTGTTCAATAATACCTTGACCTAGATTACATGAAATTACGGCACATTTATCGGGAGCCTCATCCTCATTATTAACTGATTTAATATTATTTTTTGTTTCATTAGCTTGTAATGACATATTATCTATTTTTATTTTTCTAAATTCGCCATATTTTTGAGCTATATTAAGTAATTTTCCAGGAAAAAGAGTATGACCATGAACTTTTAAAAGTTCCACATCATTAATAACAACTAAACTATTTGCTAAATTAGAAATAACTTTAATAAGTTCATCTTTTTTAAAGTTTTCTGGTTCATTTAAAGTTAGAATAAATTCTGTGCAATATCCAAACTCTCCTTCATATATTTCAGTGTTTGAAATAAATGAATTAATTTCTCCTTCTTTATCAAGAAGTTCAACTGGTTCATTATTTAAAGATTTCGCAATACCTTCTATAATCAAAAATAAACCTTCTCCACCCGAATCGTTAACACCAACTTCTCTTAAAACTTTAAGTTTGTTTGGTGTATTATTACAAGCTATTCTTGTAAATACAACAGCTTCATTCATAAATTGCGCTGGTGAAAGTTTTGAAATATTTAAAGTCTTAAGCGCTTCATAAGTTTCGCGAATAACAGTTAAAATAGTTCCTTCAACAGGTTTTAAAACTGAAGCATATGCTTTTTTAGTAGCTTCTTCAAAACCGATTAATAATTCATTAACATCGATTTCTTTTTTTCCTTGAAATGCATTTGAAAAACCTTTAAAAATTTGCGAAAGAATAACACCTGAATTTCCTCTAGCACCCATTAACATACTTCTATCTGTAACATTTGCTACATCGTAAAGATTGATAAATTCTGTTTTTTGTAAATCTTTTTTAGCCTCTTCTATAGTTGAAGACATATTAGTGCCTGTATCACCATCAGGAACTGGAAAAACATTTAAACTATCAATTTTATTCTTATTGTTAATTAAATTATTTGCTCCAGAAATAATTGCATCTTTTCATTGACTAGCTGTTATTTTACTGTTATTCATAGATAACTCCTTTTATGAAAATCGAAATATTTGCAATTTTGATTTGTTCCTGTTTTGCTTGATACTTAATTGTTGTTGTTAATTTTTTAATAATGTTTTCAATATTTAAATAGTCTTTAACTAAAATAGAAAATTCTATCGCATAACCTTTGCTAGTTCCTTGAATATTAACATAATTAAATCATTGATCTCTTTCTATAACAAGAATTTCTTGTTTATCTTTATTGCAATCAACCACTGAAACAATACCTGGTGTTATTTCAATAGATTCACTGATTATTTCTTTTATTTTATCAATCATGTGCACATCCTTCTTAAATTTAGTTTTATATATATTTTAATATATATATTACTTTTTGTTCAATTATTTAAGATAAATAAAAAAGTCAGCCTTATGCTGACATTTGGCTGCCCCAGTTAGATTCGAACTAACGCATGTCGGTACCAAAAACCGATGCCTTACCGCTTGGCTATGGGGCAATGGTGGGGGGGGAGGGATTCGAACCCCCGAATCCTAAGAAAGTGGGTTACAGCCACCCGCATTTGGCCGCTTTGCTACCCCCCCGAATATTTCAAAGCAAAAATATTATATACTAAAAAATATTGCTCGTAAAGAAAAATTTTAATTTTTTCTAACATTTTAGAAATAAAAAAAACGGCTAGCTAGGCCGTTATGTTGTAATATTACAATTTTTGTAAAATATTATCTAAATTTGCTGATTGTTTTTTAATAGAATATTGATATCTTACTATCAATAATTTATTTTTCTAATATGAACAACTTAAAATTGAGAATAGCATTTATATTTAAAATATCCCTTTTATTTATAAATTAATCATCAATTTTTTCTAGTATACGAAGTTTAGCGCTTCGTGCTCTTTTGTTGAAAAATATTTCTTCATGAGAAGGATTAATAGTTTTTGTTTTATAAATTTGTTTAATCATAATTGGTAATTTAGGATCACTAGTTTTAATTAAAGATTTATAAAACTGTTTTACTATTTTATCTTCAAGTGAATGAAAGGTAATTATTAATAGTTTGCTACCTTTTTTTAAAAATTCTAATGCTTTATTAAGCATAATTTTAATTGAATCAAATTCATTATTCACTTCAATTCTTATAGCTTGAAATATGGGTTTAGCCATATTTTTTTGTCTATTAAGAGCTGCTGGATAACCTGATTTTATTACTTCAACTAATTGTAATGTACTATTGATTGGACGATTTTTTATAATATGTTGAGCAATGCGTTTGGATAACTTTACCTGACCATACATATCAAAAATGCGTATTAAATCTTCTAGTGCATATTCATTAATTACTTTTCATGCATCAAGCGTTTGATTTTGATCCATTCTCATATCAAGGCGAGAATCCTTATTATAGGAAAAGCCTCTTTCTGGTGTGTCAATTTGGACAGAACTAATACCTAGATCTACTAGAATTCCATCAACTTTAAAAATTTCATTTTCTTTTAAATAGACATCAAAATTTGAAAAATCTGATTTAAATAATTTGAAATTTTGTGAGATTTGAGAAAGACGTTCGCTACTTTTTTTTATAGCATAAGAGTCTTTGTCAAATCCGACCAAGCGACCTGAAGACTTTAGTGTAGATAGAATTACTGAAGAATGACCTCCATAGCCAATTGTTAAATCAACTATAGTATCATTTTCATTAATATTAAGATTAGAGATTACTTCTTGCAACATTACGGGAATGTGTTTTTGTTTGTTTGTTTCCATAATATTACTAACCTCTATCTGCTATTTCCTGAGCTAAAGTCCCAAGTTTTTCACCTGGATTTGTGCCGATTAAATTATCAAAATTAACTTTTTCTCAGATTTCGACTTTATCGCCTACTCCAATAAAGACAATATTTTTTGTTTTGATAGCAGCTACTGATAAAAATTTATCAGGAATGATAATTCTTCCCGCTGAATCAATTACTAACTCTTCAGAAAGTAAAGTAATCATTCTTTTAAGTTGACGCAATTTAGCATCAAAAGGATCATCAAACTTTTTGTCATTAATTAGTTTCATAAAACTTTCAACAGTTTGAAGCGTAATAATGTTATCAAAATCAATTCTAATAACTACACTTTTGCCAAAATCTTTACGAAATTTTGAAGGTATCACTATACGATTTTTTTCATCTAGAGTACGCTCAAATTGACTAAAGAACATTTCTCCCACTTTCTACCACTATCTACCTTATTATAACAATTTGTGACGCCATATATTTTTTTTCTTAAAATATATTAAAAATATATAATTTTTTATTTATAAATTTAAATAAGCAATTTATTTATAATATGAATATGAAATTTATAGATAGTACAAAAATTAAAGTTGCAGCTGGAAAAGGCGGTGATGGTTTTATTTCATTTCGTCGTGAAGCCCACGTTGATAAAGGGGGTCCTGATGGCGGAGATGGAGGAGATGGCGGGAGTGTTTATTTTATTGGTGACAGCGGAATGAATACACTTTTAAGTTTACATTTCCAAAAAACAATTAAAGGTGAAGATGGTGTTAAGGGCGGAAGAAAAAATCTTTATGGAGCTAGAGGTAAAGATATTTTTGTTAAAGTTCCATTTGGTACACAAGTTATTAATGATGGAAAAATTATTGCCGATGTCATTGACGAAAAACCTTACTTAATTTGTAAAGGTGGTAAAGGTGGTCGGGGAAATGCTAAGTTTAAAACTGCCAAAAATAGTGCTCCAAGATTAAATGAAAATGGAATGCCTGGTGAAATGAAAATTGTAGATTTAGAACTTAAAGTATTAGCCGACGTTGGATTTGTAGGTGTTCCTAATGCAGGCAAAAGTTCTCTTTTAAGTGCCATGTCAAATGCAAAACCTAAAATTGCTAACTATCAATTTACTACAATTGATCCACAATTAGGTCTTTCTAAATATTATGATAAATCATTTGTTGTTGCTGATTTACCTGGATTAATTGAAGGAGCAGCACAAGGAAAAGGGATGGGTCATGAATTTTTAAAACATATTGAAAGATGTAAAATAATTGCTCATATTATTGATTTTTCTCTTTCTTATGAAGAAATTAAAAATAATTATAATGTAATTAGAAAAGAATTAAAAAGTTATAAAATTGATTTAAGTAATAAAAAGCAAATTCTTGTAGCAAATAAAAATGATAAAGAAGGTTTTTGAGAAAATATTGAAGAATTTGAGAAAGAATTTAATGTTAAATTAATTAAAATTTCAGCACTTAATTCAGAAAATATTAATGAATTAAAGGCTGCTATTGTTAAAGATCTTGAAGCTGAAACATTACAACAAAAAAATAATAATTATGAAGAGGAAGTATATATTAATTTCGATGCTCCATATTATGTCAAAAAAGAAGAAGGAGTTTTTGTTATTTCAGGAAGCAAAGTTGAATACTGATATAATAGAATTCCATTAACCACAAATGATAATTGATTAAGATTTAATAAAATTCTTCAAAATCTTGGTGTATATCAAAAACTACATGAATTAGGCATTAAACAAGGCGATCAAGTTAGAATTTATAACTTCACATTTGAATGAAATGATTAAATAATGAGTTATTATTCATTATTTTTTTATTACTTAAATTAAATTGTTATTATTTAAATATGAAAAAAAATAAAAGTAAAAGTAAAAGTATTATAGGAACAATTATTAGTTTGATTGTAATTTCAGCAACTGGTATTAGTTCTTATTTTGCTTATCAAAATGGTTTTTTCTCTTCTTTAACTAAAAAACAAGAAAATACTTCTAACTTAGTTAAAGAAAATTTAAAAATTCCGACCAATCTTAAGAAAAAATTTTTTAAACCTGCTGAATTAACAAGAATTGGACATTGAAATATTTTAAATTTTGGCGGAGAAAGATCATTTAAAAATAGCTTTAAAGTAAATTCAATTGCAAAAATTATATTAGAAACAAATTTAGATTTAATTGGATTAACAGAAATTAATTATGATCAAGGTAAGAAAGTTGAAAATATTGTCAAAACATTAAATGAAATAGATGAAGATAAAAGCTGAAAAGTTATTACACAGCCAGTAGAAGATATGGCTTATGAAACTAATAAAGATATATCAGAACAAGTTTCTATTTTATATAAAGAAAGTAAATTTAAACCTGAAGCATTTAGTAACGGAAGAATAGGATCATCATATGGTGAAACATTTTTTAAAGATGAATTTAATAGAGATACTAGATTTAAAAGACCTTTATTTGGAGTATTATTCAAAGAATTAAAATCAAATAAAAATTTAGTTGCATTTTATGGTCATTTAGATTCACCGCGCGCTAAAAAAAGTAGAACAAAAACTCAATTTATTGAATTAAATTCAAAACTATTTTCACAACAAGGATCACAAGAAGTTGCTGAAGCAAAACAGATTGATGATGCTTTTATTTATTTTAAAAATTTATCGCCTAATAATACATCATTATTTTTTGGTGGCGATACAAATATCATGACTAAAAATAATAAATTATTTACTAGTGAAGAATTTACATCAAAAAATATTCAAAATTATTATGAAAATATGACTATAAATAAAAACTTGCTAAAAGAAGAGTATGAATATTATAAAACTTCTTTAGGCGAATCAAAAGGATATGCTAATGCATATGATAAATTATTATTTATTGAAAATGGTCTTGACTTTATTAATGAATATGAAAAAGTAAATAAATTTAAAACTATGAGTTCTCCTGAAGGATATAGCTATTCTTCAGTATGATTTAGAGGAGATATTGCTAATGCATTTGAAACGCAACTGCTTGGCGAAAACTTTAAAAAAATGTGAAAAGATGAAGTTAATAAAGTTATAAATGATTCAAAGAAAAAAGATAAATATATTAATTATTCTAACCATTCAATTGTAAAGAATGGAATTAGCGATCATGATATCACATGAATCGACTATAAGTAAAATTCCTAATTTTTTCCTTTTTTAGTTAAAATATTAAATATTAAGACTATAATATAATAGCAGGTTAATTCACTGCACAACTATATAGAATGGAACAAAGCGTTTAATCGAACTATTAAGTTCGACACTATATAGGAGGATCGCTAATGCGATCTTTTTTAATGGAGGATTTAATGAACTTATTTATTTATGCAGATGAATCGGGTGTTTTTGATTTTAAGAACAATAATTATTTTGTTTTTGCTGGTTTAATTTTTGAAAGTAAAAATGAACGAGATAGATATATAAATATCTATCGTTTAGCTGAAAAAGAGATTAGAAAATCTGGAGAATATAAAGCAAATATGGAATTAAAAGCCAACAAAATAAAATATAAATATCGTTACTTAATTTTTAGAAAACTTAAAAATATTAAAAAATTTGCAACAATAATAAAATTGACTGATTTAAATGTTAATCTTTTTAAAAATAAGAAAACGAAACAAAGATATATGGATTGAGCTTTTAAAATGGGTATTAAAAATTGTTTAAAAACAAGTTTTAATGAACATTTAAATGAAATACAAAATATTAATTTTTATATAGATCAACATACTACAGCAACAAATGGACGTTATGAACTTCAAGAATCATTAGAAACTGAATTTAAAATTGGTAATTATTCAGCAGATGGTAATCACTTTATTTTTCCTATTACACAAAATCTTAAAAGCTTAACGCTTAAATTTTTAGATTCAAAACATCATGTTTTAATTAGAGCTAGTGATATAGTAGCTAATTATGTTTTTAACATGTTAAGAAAAGGCAAATATTTAAAAATAACTCAAAATTCAAAAATGAGTGTCTATATTCATCCAAATTAATTTTTATAAAAAAAATACAATTTAAAAAAATCTTTTATATAATAATAAAGCAATATGGCGAGAGTGGCGAAGTGGTTAACGCATCGGGTTGTGGTTCCGACACGCGCGGGTTCGATCCCCGTCTCTCGCCCCATTTTTTTTATTTTTTTTATTTTTAAAAATAAAAAAGCAGAATAAATTCTGCTATTAATATATTATGCTAATGCTCCAATTGGATCTCATGGTTCTAATTCAATAGTATTTGAATTGTCATATATATCTTTCTGTTTTGTAGTTAAATATTTTTTATCTACCATAATTTGATAAACGTATTCTTCAAATCATTTATCACTCATTGAAAACATACCTTCCTTACCCAGCTTGTTACCTCAAGAATTTTCTACTTCTCAAGTAATAGGATTGCCTTTATCATCAAGATTTACACCAGTAAATACCATTGCATGAGTTAAAAGTGATTCGCCATATTCTAATCTTTTAGTTTTATCTCAATTAGGTAAATAACCTAATGTTGCTCTATAGTCATAAAGTTCACTATCCATAATTCCTAATTTTGAATTACTCATTTTACCTACATCACAACCAAATCAAACGGGCTCATTATTTTTAATTGATTCAATGCTCATTCTTTTTAATTCATTAATATCAATATTTAAATGTTTAATAGCTGGGGCCTCTGCTACACTTGAAAGATATTTAATGCTAAATGTATTATTTAAAGGTTTATCTTTTGTAGGAGCATTAATAACACTTACTTTATCTTCTAAGTTTCAGCCTACAACTTCTTTAAAGAATTCTACTGGGCTCATTTTAGGCAATCTATGAAATTTTCCATCTTTATCAGTAAATTCAAAATTTACTTCAGTAGGAACATTTCCTAATGCTTTAACTAAAATATTGTAAATATTATATAAATATTCTTCTTTTTTAACTTTTAATTGCTTTTGCAATTCTTCACCTTGTAAAGATGAAGCTAATTCTCTTAATTCATAAGCATAGTATCTAAGCATTGAAGTTAAATTTTGATTCATTTCAAATGAGTTTGAAGAACTAAATGTTTCGGGCATATGATTTTTAGGAACTATTCCATACTTATTTAGAATACCCTTAAACATATCTCATTGTCCACCATCTTCAAGAGGATTATTAACTAAGTGCATAAAAATTCTTGAAGTTATAGGTTCATTAATTGTTTGTATTATATTATTAAAAAAATAATTGCTACGTTCTAATTTATCTCAAAACATTGTATATGTTTGCGAAAATTCAATATTTTCAAGATTGTATTTTTCCATTGTAATAACTCTTGCTTTGTTTAGAGCGGCAAACATTCAGCATCTTCCGCTAAAATTTTGTTGAGTAATTTTACCTCTTTTTGTAGTATGTGAAAAATTAAATGTATGTTTTCTTATAACTTGTTGCGATAAAGAAGATTCTCTTATTCCATTTTTAGCAATAGCAAATTGAGAAACATTTGAAGCATCAGCTTCAAATCTTTTATTAAATTTATCAATTAAATTTTTAGTTATCATTATTACTTCTTTCTAATATTTTCATTAATTTAATGATGGTCTCAAGACTTAATTCTTGAGCTCTTGAATTAATATTTAATTTTAAAGAGGAAAGTGCTTGCATAACTTCTTCTTTTTTATAAATATTTTCTAAATTTTTTGTCAAAAATTTTCTTCTAAAACGAAAACAATTAGCTATAAATTTTCGTATTTTAAAATGATTTGGTTCTATATTATTTTTAAAAGTCATTTTAACAACTGAACTTGTAACCTTAGGAGCTGGCTCAAATGCAAAATTTGGAACATCAAAAAGTTTTTGAGTTTCACAATAAATATTATTCACCATTGTCAGTTTAGAATAATTTGCAGTATTTTCTTTAGCAATTAGACGGTCTGCAACTTCCTTTTGCATCATTATAATTGCAAGAGAAATATTTTTATAATTATCAAATAATTTAAAAAGTATATCACTTGTAATATAATAGGGAATATTTGCAATTACTTTAAATTTTTGCTTAGGAAATTCGCATTCAAGAACATCCTTATTAATAAGGGTAAAATTATCATTTTTAAATTGTTTTTCTAATCTACTTGCTAAATCGTTATCAATTTCATAAGCAATCAATTTAACATTATTTTGAAGAATTAAACTGGTTATAGCTCCAGTGCCAGGTCCAATTTCAACAATAATTTCATTTGGAGTAATATTAGCACTTTCTACAATTGCATTTTTTATATTTTTATCTTTTAAGAAGTTTTGACCAAACTTCTTTTTTGCTATTACCTTATCCATATAAATTGAAAAACCTTTTTGTATTTTTATATATTTTTTGAGCTAGCTCATCTGGTGAAATATTCTTTAATCCTGCCATAAAGAATACAGTGTAGCGAACATAATTAGAATAATTAATTTCTCCACGATGAGGAAATGGAGTTAAATATGGAGCATCAGTTTCACTAAAAATACGATCTAATGGAACTCATTTTATTACTTCTCTAGTTTTATTCGCATTTTTATAAGTGCAAACTCCACTAAAAGAAAAATAGCCTCCTAAATCATAAATTTTTTTAGCATATTCTAAATCTTGAGAAAAAGTATGAATTACGAATTTTAAATTAGCCTCTTTATATTTTTTAAGAATTTCATAAACATCTTCTTCGGCATCGCGAAGATGAATTACAACTGGTAATTTATATTTAATAGCAAGATTAATTTGTGCTTCAAATATTTGTTTTTGCAATTCTTTTGGCGGATTATTATCTCTAGAATAATCTAATCCAATTTCACCAATAGCTTTAACATCTTCATTAATAAGTAACTCCAATTTTTTAATTTCAAGTAAACTTGTTGAATTATTAGGATGAATACCAATTACGCCAAAAAGTTTTTTAACTTTTTCATTTTCTTTTTTAAATAAAGAAATTAAATTTAAAATTTCTTGATCTTCATTTAAATCGCAACCTGTTAACCCTAAAAAAGCTACACTTTTATCAAGTGAATTTGAAATAGCTTGATATGGATTTTCATAATAAGTTTTTAAAGGGTGTGTATGAATATCGACAAATTTCATCTTATTTTCCTAAACAGAAATTTTTGAATAAAGCATCAAGAAGATCTTCACGATTTACATCGCCTGTTATTTCCTTAAGACTTTCTCATGCTTTATTGACATCAATAATAACTATATCTGGAGTCATGCCATCTTCAAGTGCTTGAATACTTTCATCAATTGATGCTTTTGCTTGTCTTATTAATGAAAGTTGTCTAATATTATTTGTTGAATCCTCAGAAGAATAATCAATATCTTTATAATCATTAATAAGAATTTTTTCTAAATCATTAATATCATTATTTAATGCAGAAATATTAATAATTCCTTGTTCAAAATTAATATCACTTTTATTTTTAACTTTGATGTATTTAATATTAAATTCTTTGGCTTTTTCTACAATTTGATTATCATATTCATTTTCTGCTCGATCATCAATTAAGTGAATAATAATATCAGCACTTTCAAGATATTTAAGTCCTTTTTCAATACCTATTTTTTCAATTTTATTTTTTGCCTGTCTAATTCCTGCTGTATCAATTATTTTAAAAAGTATATTATCAATTTGAATTGATGTTTCAATTAAATCAGTTGTAGTTCCTTCAATATCAGTTACAATCGCTTTTTCTTCTTTTATAAGAGCATTTAAAAGTGAACTTTTACCAACATTTGGTTTACCTAAAATTACAATCTTAATTCCTTCAAAAATTTTAATATTACGTTGTGATTTTTGAATCATTTTTTCTAATTTTTTAGAAATTTCAATTAATGCATGCATAAATTTTTCGTTATTAATATCTTCTATATCAAGATATTCAGGATAATCAATATTAGCTTCTAAATTAGCAATATAAAATTCTAATTCATGAATAATTTTTTCTAAATAATTAAAAGTTTTCATCAAAAACTTGTTTGCTGAAAGCTCCACTTGTGATTTAGTTTTAGCAAAAATCATGTCATGAATTGCATCAGCTTTTGTTAAATCTATTTTGCCATTTAAAAATGCTCTTTGTGTAAATTCGCCATTTTTAGCTAAACGAGCACCATTAGCTAAAAGAAGTTCTAAAATTCAATTTGAAACTACGATTCCACCATGACAGTTTATTTCTATCATAGTTTCACCAGTATATGTTTGATTAGCATAATAAATCATTACCAAAACTTCATCGACTAATTTATCGCCATCATAAATATATCCATATTGAATAAATTTTTTATTAGTGTCAAATGGAGGAATATGTCCTTTAAATATTTTTTTCAAAATACTAATACTATCAGTTCCAGACATTCTAACTATACCAATAGGTTGGTTTACTTTAGCGCCTGAACTTATTGCTGCAATTGTATCTATAAACATAATTTATAAAAATATCAAAAAATGCCTATTTAGGCATTATTTGAAATATACTAATTTCCCTTCAACAAGTAAAGCATGACCTTCTGCATCTAGAACTTTTATAAATTCATCAAAGAATTTATCATTTAATAACATTTCAAAAACAGCATACTCTGGTTGTAATTTTTTAACTTTATCAACACTAACATTAAATTCTTTAGCTCTTTGTTCATAAAAATTATTAATTTCTTCTTTATCTACAGTTAATCCTAATTGTTCAATAATTCACATATTAACAAGTTTTCTTTGAACATTTTTAGCAGCTTCAAATTTTAATTCTTCTTGTAATTTTTCAGGTGTGTAATCTGTATATTGGAAATAATCTTCTTTTGTAAATCCTAAATTTTTGATTTTTTCATTAAATCTGTTTTCTACAGCCTTTAATTCTTCATTAATCATAATTTCAGCAGTAGGAATTTTATTAGTTTCAATTAATTTATTAATTGCATCATTAACAATTTTATCTTTAGCAAATACTATAGCATGCTTAATTTCATTTTCTTTAAAGAATTGAAACATTTCTTCATAGTTTGTATAATTAGTGTTTTTTAAATTTTTAACAAATTCATCATTAATTTCTGGGAAAGATCTATTTTCAATTGAATTAATTGTTACAGTAAAAATAGCTTCTTTTCCTTCAATTTCTTCATTTCCATAATTTTTAGGTAATATAACTTTAATTTCAGTTGGTTCACCTTTTTTAAGACCAATTAATTGTTGTTCAAATTCTGGCAAAAAACTGTTTTCTCCCATAATAATGTCAAGATTGTCAGCATCACCACCCTCAAACTCTTTGCCTCCAATTTTACCACTAAAACTAATATTAATTTTGCTATCTTCTTTTACGCCATCTTCTGAAGAAGTTCAAAGTGCATATTTATTAGCAAGTGAAGATTTAATGGCTTTTTCTACATCTATGCTTGTAATTTCTTTAGATTCAAGTTTTAAATTTAAATTAGAAAAATCTAGATCAAATCTTGTTGGAAGCGTTGGATATTTAAATGAAACTTCAAGTTCATTAGCATCCATTTTAACCACATTAAGTATTGGTCTACCAATAATTTTTGTATTATCTTTAACAGCATCATATGCTTCATCTTGAATTTTTGGAAATAATTTAGAAATTGCTCTATTATTAATTTCAAATTCTGAAAGTGGTCTAAGTAAATTTGCTGGAACATGTCCTGGTCTAAAACCTTTAACCTTTTGTTGAGATTGTAAAAATTTAACAGCATTTTCACGAGCTACTGTTCAAAGTTTAGAATCAACACTTACAATAACTTCTATTTGTGCACTACTTTCTAAATGATTTATTTTTGTCATATTTCTCTCTTTCTTCATATAAAATAAATATTACTATATTATATATGTAACCATTATTTTTATATATTAATATCTTTGATATTTAAAAGCTTACAAGCTTTATTTATAATAGTTTTTATTGATTTTTCATTAATTTTTTCTGAATTTGGAAAATTGTTTAAATGCTCTTGAAGAAGCAATTGTTGTGCTATATCATTAACTGAAATATACTTAGAAAGTGCATCTTCAATTTTTTTTGATTTTTTAAGGAAAGAAGGCGAATTTAAAAAATCTGTTTCAAAAGTTTTAAGAATAAAGCCTTCAGTTTCAATTTTAATATCAACATTATTTAATTCTAATGATTTAAATAAAACGTATCTTTTTGTTGAATTTACTTGTGGATTTCTAATCATACTAGTAATTAAATCAATATACATAACCTTAACATCTTCTTCAGAATCTTTTCAATTAATTAATCCTAAAAATGTTGAATTTTTTATATCATTTAAAATCTTCAAAATGTTTTGTTGTTTAATTTTTAAAGGCAAGTTTAAGACATATTCTTTATATTTTGTTAGTTCATTTTGAATATCTTTAAATAAAAAATATTCTTCATAATATTTATTAATCTCTTTAAGTAAAATAGACAAGTTTCCACTTTTTTCTAAAGCAAATAACTCATTTCAAAATTGCTCATTTGATTTATTTATAAATTTTGACATAAACTATTTATTAATTTTATTTTGTTCCTTCAATGTTGGGAATAATAATACTTCTCTAATACTTTCTTGATTTGTTAGTAGCATAATTAATCTATCAATACCAATTCCACATCCTCCTGCAGGTGGCATACCATACTCAAGAGCAGTTATAAAATCTCAATCAATATCATTTGCTTCATCATTACCAGCTTCTTTTTCATGAATTTGTGCTTTAAATCTTTCTAATTGATCAATAGGATCATTAAGTTCTGTATACATATTTGCATATTCTTTTTTATTTATAAAAAGTTCTGCTCTTTCAGTAAATCTTGGATCGCTTGTTTTTGCTGAAAGTGGTGAAACTTCAATAGGATGATGAGTTACAAAAGTAGGTTCTATTAAACTTTCTTCAATTAATAATTCAAATAAATCATTAATAATATGACCTATTTTATAATAAGATTTAACTTCAATATGATATTTTTTTGCGATTTCTTTAGCTTGTTCTAAACTAATATTTTTAAAATCTACATTTGTAGCATTTGATACTGCATCAGTCATATTAATTCTTTTAAATGGTTTATTAATGTCAAACGATGTTTCGCCTAATTGAAGATGAGTAATATTAAGTTTTTGACAAATTTCTCTAATAAGTTTTTCAGTATGCTCCATCATTCCTTCAAAATTTGAATAAGCTTCATAAAATTCTATAGAAGTAAATTCAGGATTATGAGTGGTATCAATTCCTTCATTTCTAAAGATTTTTCCTATTTCATAAACACGATTAAACCCACCTACTAATAATTTTTTTAGTGGGATTTCTGTCGCTATTCTTAAATAAAAATCTTGATCAAGAGCATTGTGATGAGTTGTAAATGGTTTAGCGCTAGCTCCTGATAAATATGAATGTAATATTGGAGTTTCGACATCAAGATAATCTAATGATTCAAAATAATTTCTAATAGCACTTATAACTTTGCTTCTTGTTTTAAATCTAATATAAGAATTTTCATTAACAATTAAATCTAAATAACGTTTACGAAGTTTTTCTTCAATATCAACTAATCCATGAAATTTATCTGGTAAAGGTTTTAATGATTTTGTAACTAATTTAATAAAATTGGCTCTTAAAGTTAATTCATTTGTATTAGTTTTCATTAAAGAACCTTTAACATATAAAATATCACCAATATCTAATTTGTCAAACAATAAATTAAATTGATCCATTTCTTTTTTTGGGTAATAAACTTGCATCAATTCGTTTTCATTTTTTAATAATAAAAATGAACTTCTTTTAGTCATAATTCTACCTATAATAGCTTTTGATATTTTCATATCATGAAGTTGTTCTTTAGAATAAGAATCAAATTCTTTATGTAATTTTTTATAAGAAAAAGTATCAGAAAATGTGTAACTTTTAGGAAATGATTCAATACCATTTTTTTTGAAAAACTCTAATTTTTCTCTTCTAACTATTTCCTGATCGTTCAGTTTTTCGCTTTGCATATTTTCTCCTTAAAAGTAAATATATATTTAATTTTATTACAATTAGTTAATTTAAACAAAAAATATTAACTAAAAGCAACAATATATTTTAATAAAAATTTTAATTTAATATCTTTTTAATATTTTTATAAGAAAGCCGATGAATTGGTGTTACACCAAACTTTTCAAGAGCGATTTGATGTAATTTGGTATTATAGCCTTTATGCAATTCAAAATGATATTCAGGATAAGTTAAAGCTATTTCTTTCATGTATTCATCTCTTGCAACTTTAGCAAGAATTGAAGCAGCAGCAACATTTAAACTTTTTTCATCACCTTTAATTAAATTAATTTGTTTTAAATTAATATCAATTTTTTCAAAATCAGTTATTACTAATTCAATATTGTTACGAAATTTTTCAACGCACCTTTTCATAGCTAGTTTACTGCTGGCTTTAGGATTTAATTTATCAACTATTTGTGGTTCTATAAATTCAATATAAAATTCAATTGCATTTTTTTTAATAATTTCTTCTAATTTTTTTCGATTAGATTCAGATAATTTCTTAGAATCATTAATTAATTCATTCTTAAAATCATAAGGTAACATTACACAACTGGCTACTAATGGCCCTGCACAACAACCTCGTCCAACTTCATCACAACCAACTATAAATTTTTGTTTTAGTTCTTTTTCAAAATTATGCATATTTTAAATTATATGTATTAATTAAAGATTTTTTGCTTAACTTGCTTTATTTAAAAATTAAAACAAATAAAATTTAATATAAAAAGAAGCATTTTTATTTTTATTAATTAAAATTAAGTTATTAAATCTTTAGTAAAGGATAGATATGTATAAAAAAATATTTTTAAAAGATAAAGTTGTTCAAAATGCAATTAATAAAGAATTTAAAAGACAAAAAGAGCATATTGAACTTATTGCTAGCGAAAACTATGTTAGCCAACAAGTTTTAAAAGCACAAGGATCAGTTTTAACTAATAAGTATGGTGAAGGTTATCCAGGTAAAAGATATTATGGCGGTTGTGAAAATGTGGATGTCGTTGAACAAGTGGCTATCGATCGTTTAAAAGCAATTTTTAACGTTAAATATGCTAATGTTCAACCTTATTCAGGCTCAGTAGCCAATGCTGCTGCATTAGCTGCCTTAATGCCTAATGATAGAAGAGGTAGACTATTAGGAATGTCTTTGCAATCTGGCGGACACTTAACACATGGTTATAAAATTTCATTTAGTGGGATTTTTTATGATTCATTTACTTATGATGTTAATGAAGAAGGAGTTATTGACTACGATAAAGTTTTAGAAATAGCAAAAGAAGTTAAGCCTGATGTTATTATTTGTGGTTATTCTGCTTATTCTCGTACAATTGATTTTAAAAAATTTAGAGAAATAGCTGATGAAGTGGGAGCAAAGTTAATGGCTGATATTGCCCATATAGCTGGATTAATTGCTGGAAAAGTTCATCCTTCACCAGTTGAATATGCTCATTTAATTACTTCAACAACTCATAAAACACTTAGAGGTGGAAGAGGAGCTATTATTATGACAAATGATGAAACTCTTGCAGCTAAAATTAATAGATGAGTATTTCCTGGTTATCAAGGAGGACCTTTATTCCATGCTATTGCTGGAAAAGCTGTAGCTTTTGAAGAAGCGCTTCAACCTTTTTTTGAAGAATATGCTCAAAATATAGTTGACAATGCAAAAGCTTTTAGCGAAACTTTCAAATTATTAGGTGCTAAAGTTGTTTCAAATGGAACTGATAATCACTTATTTATATTAAATGTATTAGAAACATATAATAAAAATGGTAAAGAATGTGAGGAATTATTAAGTCAAATTAATATTACGGCTAATAAAAATACTATTCCTTTTGACACACAAAGTCCTTTTATTTCATCTGGAATTAGACTAGGAACAGCTGCTATGACTTCAAGAGGTTTTGGACAAAAAGAGTTTATTTATTTAGCAAATATTATGGATTCATATTTAAAAGATCCTTCTGAAGAAAATAAAATCAAAAGTTTAAAAGCTATTAAAAAATTAACAAAAAAATTTCCAATTAAAAAGTCATATTATTAATTTTTTTACAAATTGCACTTGCTTTGATAGGCAAGTTTTTTTTGTAAAAAATACCATTTAATATATAATAAAAATTATGAAAAAAGCTATGTATGATTCATTAATGAGATTATTTAATAAGTATAGGGAATTAGAAAAAGAATTAACTAAACCTGAGATTATTAATAATATTAAAGAATATAATAAATTAAACAAAGAATATAATAATTTATCAGAGATTTATTTTAAGTTTGCTAATTATTTAAAACTGGAAAAGGATTTGGCATCTGCTAAAGAAATGTTACTTGAAAAAGATGAAGAGTTATCAGAAATTGCTAAGTTAGAAATTACTAATATTGAAGAAGAAATGCCAAAATTAGAAGAAGAATTAAAAATCCTTCTTCTTCCTAAAGATGAAAATGATAATAAAGATGTAATCATTGAAATTAGGGGGGCTGCCGGTGGAGATGAAGCTAATATTTTTGCTGGCGATTTATACAGAATGTATATAAAATGAGCTGAAGCAAATGATATGAGAGTTAAATATATTGATTCTAATCCTACTTCTACAGGCGGTTATTCATTAGTAGTTTTCTCAATTAAGGGTGAAAATGCTTACTCAAAACTTAAATTTGAATCAGGAGTTCATCGTGTACAAAGAATTCCAGTAACTGAAACTCAAGGTAGAGTTCATACTTCAACTGCAACAGTTACGGTTATGCCAGAAATTGATGATAATATTAGTATTGAAATTAATAAAAATGATATCAAAAGAGATGTTTTCCGTTCTTCTGGTGCTGGCGGTCAATCAGTTAATACTACAGATAGTGCTGTGCGTTTAACTCATATTCCTACTGGGATAGTTGTAACCTGTCAAGATGGTAGAAGTCAAATCCAAAATTATGAAATGGCATTAAATGTTTTAAAAAGTAAATTATATGATTTAGAATTACAAAAAAAACAAGAAGAAGAAGGCGGATTTAGAGCTTTAGCTGGTAATGGTGATAGAAGCGAAAAAATTAGAACTTATAATTATCCTCAAGATCGTGTTACCGATCATCGTATTAGTTTTTCAACATCACTTAAACCAGTAATGGAAGGTAAAATTAATATTCTTATTGATTCATTAATAGCTTTTGAACAAGCAGAAAAATTATCAAAATCAGGTTTATAATGGCTAATAAAGAAGATTTATTAAGAGAAAAAAGAAGATATAATCTTGAAGAAGTTATATCTAATGATGAATTAAATGAAATTCAAATGGGTATGCCAATTCAAAAAATTATGGGTTATGTTGATTTTTTTGATACTAAAATTAAAATAAATAAAAATGTTTTAATTCCTCGTTATGAAACAGAAGAAATGGTTCATCTTTTTTATTTAAGAGAAAGAGAAAAAATATACGAACGCAGCGCATATATTTTGGATTTATGTGCAGGCAGTGGCTGCATTGGTCTTTCACTTAAAAATAATTTTAATCGAAGTGTTAAAGTTTGTTTAGCCGATAATTCTAAAGAGGCAATTGAACAAATTAAAATAAATGCACAAGAAAATAATCTTGATGTTGAAATAATAGAATCAAATATGTTTGATAATATTAAACAAAAATTTGATTATATTATTTCTAATCCTCCTTATATTTCAAAAAAAGAACAATTGCCTTCAAGTGTTCTTGATTTTGAGCCATATGAAGCTTTATTTGCTGAAAATGATGGATTCTTTTTTTATGAAAAAATAATTAAAAATCTTGATAAATTTCTAAATAAAGATGGAAAACTTTATTTAGAAATTAGTGATCACATTTACAATATTTTTCAAAATAAAAAATATAAAGAATTTGATATTGAATTTTTTAAAGATATGAATGAACATTGAAGATTTGCAATAATTTGTTTTAAAAATAAAAATACAAAATAATTTTTTGCTTTTGGCCACATTGCAAACTGTTGTGATATAAGATAATTTTATGTTAAATTTTGCTATTATAGTCTACTAATGTGTATTTTATATTTGCAATTTGAATAAGATCTAAAAAAAATAGACTTAATAATAGAATATTCCCAAAAATATATTAATTTAGTGATATGCAAAAGAGCAACAGAATATAGAGATGTCTTAATATTAACAAAAAAACTAGAATGAAATTTACAGCCTTTATTAACTCGAAAATTAAAACGCTTTATTGTAAAATATAATTTTATTTTTAGATCAATAATAATTGGCAATAAAATAGAATTTGAAAAAATAAATATTTTTATTAGCGAGCAAAAATGAAAATGCTATTATTTTTATTTTATGCCATTTTTACATTAGTTTGGGATATTTCTGTTATTTTTTATTTAAAAATATGACAATTATTTTATTAATTTCAATTAAAAAATATATTAAATAAATATTTTTGTTTTTATTTTTTTATAAAAAAATAATTACATATAAATAAAAAAGTTTGTCAATTTAATAAATTAAATATTTTTTGAATTATAAACTTAAGCGATATCTTAATAAAAAGAAGAAAGCGTTTTTTTATTTATTAAAAAATAGTAAATTTTTAATTTGTGTAATTTTTTAAAATTTAAATATGAAACTACTTTTGTTTTTAAAATGAAAAAATTTTAAAAAGTTTTTAAGTTTAATGAAAAGTTATTTTTTGTGTTTTTCTTTAATTTCTTTATTTATTTGTTTTTTAAATTCTTCTTTTTTTTCATTGTCAAATTCGGTATTTCCACTCATTTCTTCAATATAAACATTGATAAATATATGATCTTTATTTTTATATATACCATTCGCTTTACTTTTAATTCATTCTTTTTTTATTCATCCTTTTCCTATTAGTTCTTTTAATGATAAATCATTTGTCTGAACTTCTTCTTCAAATTTATTTTCGTTTTTTTTAAATTTTTTAGTAAAACCAATATTTATAGAGCTATTTTCAATTTGTGTATAAGGTATTGAGTCAAAATAATATAATGAAGAAAAAATCGAAATTTCTCTATTATTTATTCAATCTCTATACTCTCAATTTTTATTTTTATTATCATTTTTAATATACTCTTCTCCTGATGTTCAATAAGGGTGCACAAAAAATAAATCTTTTCCCTTGTTTTCTTCATCTAACATGCTATATTTTAATTTATAAGGATTAGATTTATCGGAGTTATCTCACATTCCGCTAAGTTGTTGTGAAAAGGGGAGAATATTTTTTTCATTGCTTCTGTCAACTTCAATAACAAGATCAAATATATATTTACTAGAAAAAGCAGAATTTAATTTTTTTTAATTTTTCCAAATTTCATGCTCTTTTATCTATTAAATATTGTTTACTATTTTGATAGTCTTTAAATTTTTGCTTTACATTTCTCTCAATTTCAGCTTCTAATTGCGCATCTTTAATCTCATTTTCTTCATTTTCTATTTCTCTTCTTTTTCTAATAAGTGTATTACTTACTTTGTAACTAATAAGACCAAAAGTAATTAAAGAAACAAAGCCAGCAGCAACTTTTAAAAAAGATCTAAAAGTGTGATTATTGTTACTTTTTTTATTAAATAATAAAGCACTTTTAATATCAAATATAAGTTTATTTAAACGTAGTTTTAAATTTTCCTGTAATTGCTTATGTTTTGAAAGTAAAGAAATATTATCAAGAGAATCTTCGGCTTTTTTAAATAATTCAATTAAATCTGAATTAGTTTTAAATTCATTTTCAAGTTCTGAAATATTTTGAATGGCACTTAACTCAAAATTAACATAATAATCTCTAATTTCCGTAGCTTTTTCATTAAAATTTCTAATTAATTTTGCTGTTTGCTGCTCATATTCACTAACCATATTTTCAAATTCTTCATTAGTAGATAAATAATCTAATTGTAATTGCATTTTCTTTTTAATTTGTTCAAATGAAGAATCAATGCTTTCAACAAGTTGTGAATATTCATTACTACTTTCAGTAAATAACTCATTATTATTGTATGGATTATCTCTTAAAATATCTAGTTTATCATTACTAAATTTTCTTTTAAAAGCTTTAACACTTTCTTCTGCTCCTTTATTTAAAATATTATTAAGAGTTGTAATACTATTAAAGATTTCTTGTTGTAAATCAAACTTATTAAAACCTTGTGCTTTTTCTTCTTCAGCAATTAATTTTTTAATATTATTAACAAGATTTTTATTAGAATAATTTGAAAGTTGCAATAAAAATAATTGCTTTGTAGCACTAAAATCTTTGTATTCTTTAATAACATAAGGAATAAGAATAATATCGCTATTTCAACCAGAAGGAATTTTATCCAAAGCTATTTTAGTTTCTTTTTCTTCTCAATTAACAAAAATATATCCTTTTTTAGTTTTAGGAACTTTAAGAGGCGTATTAACTTTATTATCATATTCATTCGTTAAATTTTTATCTATAATATGTTGAATATTTTCATATTTAATTTTAAATGTAGTTCGTGTAGTAGTGTATGCACTAATTAATGCTCCGCTAATACTAACTAGTGCTAATGTTGAAAATACTCCCGCTGATAATACCTTCTTATATTTACTATTCATATTTATCTCCTAATTATTAAATTAGAGCCACTAATTATTAAATTTAAGTAATGTTCTATATATAAATTATTTAATTAAATATATATTTATAGTAAGATTTACAAAATTATATTTTGCCTTTTTCATATTTTTTCCACACTATTTTAATGAAAAAAACAAAGAAGAGTAATTCTTCTTTGTTAATCAATATTTTTAATTTCTTTAGTAATCTGATTTTTAATTATTCAGTTGCTGCTATTATTTGTCCTATTTTTAAAAACTAAATTATGAGCTCTAGTAGAAGCGGTAAGTTTAAAAGCTTTATTAAGTTTTATGACATCTGGGTATAAATAAGTTCTTGCATTTTCAGAAAGTTGTTTAAACAATTTAAGCGCTTCAATTCTTTCTTCTTCATTAAGAATAACAATTAAATTAGTTAACTCATTTTGAACCTCAAAATTATTATAATTTAAAATTTCAAGTATTCGCTCAATCCCGCCAGCAAATCCAATTGCATCAATACACTCATTTTCAAGTTTAATTTGATATCTACCACCAGCTATAATAGCGGCTTGCGAACCTAAAGCTTTTGAAGTTGAAACAAATTCAAATACTAAATTATTATAATAATCAAGGCCTCTAACTAAATTAAAATCAACTTCAAAATCAAAATTAAACTTTGTCAATAAATTCTTAATATTTTCAAAATATAGCTTTGATTCTTCAGAAAGAAAATCAATAATTTTAGGGCAATTTTTAATAAAATCTTTACCTTGTTCTTTTTTATCATCTAAAATTCGAAGAACATTAGCATCTAATCGAGCTAATGATTCTTGTTCTAATTGTTCCTTATAATTAGAAAGATATTCTTTAAGAACATTTTTATATATAGCGCGCTCTTCAATAGTTCCAATATTATTAATAATAAGTTTAAAATCTTTAATATTTAATTTATTTAATATTTCAAAAGCCAACATTAATACTTGAAAATCATTAATATAATTAACTTGTGAAATATTTTCAATACCAAGCTGATTAAATTGTCTATATCTGCCTTTTTGCGGCTGTTCATATCTAAACATTGGACCAAAATAAAAATAAGTTTTAAAGCGTTCATTCATTAACTTATTTTCTAAAAATAATCTAATAAATGGAGCCGTGCCTTCTGGTCTTAATGCTAATTGTTTATTTGACTTACTTAAAAAAGTATACATTTCTTTTGAAACAATATCACTCATTTCGCCACTACTTCTTTTAAACAAATCTACATATTCAATAATTGGCGATTCTACATAAGAATAATTATTTCGATAACAACAATCGAAAAATACATCCTTTATATGAATCATTTTTTGAGCTTCTGCACCAAAATAATCTTTAGTCCCTTTAATTTTATTCATAATTAAAATTATAATATATTAACAATTAATATCAATATTAAATACTTTTAGGAAAAATTAAGTTGTTTTTATTAATTTTGTTTTTTTAACTTTTATTTCAATATGTTTTGAACTACTGCTATTGAAAGGAGGTTATATGAATGATTTTAAAAAATTAAATGATGAGCAAAAAGCAAACATTTATGGCTCTGGTTTTATTAGTATTATTAGTGCAATTGTTCCTTTAGTTCTTAATATTGCTAATGGAATAACTTCAATGATTAAGCTTGCTTATGCTAATAAAGGAAGTACAAAATTTGGTTCTAATGCAAGCATATCATTTGATAATGAAACAAAAACAAAAATTACTGAAATAATACTTCCATTTTAGTTAATAAAATATAAATAATTAAAAATAGTTATCTATTTTTGTTCAATACTTAAAGGTATTGAATTTTTATTTTTTTGATATTTTTGTTTTTTATTTGATAATATTTAAATATGAAAATTTGAAACGCTATTAAATTCCCTTTTGAAAAGTTTAGAAATGCTATTAGAGCGTTTTCTGCAAAATCTGTTCATTTTAGAAAAATAACACTATTTGAAGTTGCAATTAGTGGAATGCTTTTTGCTATGTTTTTATTATTTTTTGGTATTAAAAAAATTTTATTACCTGGGCCTCTTAATATAGAAGTAGAACATTTATTTTATATTTTAGTAGGATTAATTTTTCCTTTGGGGTATGGAATATTTTTTGCTGTTCTTTGTGATTTTTCTAAAATGTTTTTATTTGGAAGGATCTATGATTGATCATATGTTTATGCCATTGCAGCTCCATTAATTGTTATTGTAAGTTGATCTTTCTTTTCTTTATACAGAAAAAATAAAATTGCAATGTTAATTTTTGCTTCAATTTTACTTTCTATTACAATGTATTTAAATATTTTATTTGTTGCATATAATGCTTTTGATGCTAAATTGTTAGCAAAACTGAGTGGTGTTAAAAAGGTTGAAGATGCTTATATTACAAGTTCAATTTTAATTTTAATTTCAGTAATTTATGCTCTTTGTGTTACAGTTTTTATTGCAACAGTTTGAATAAAATATGCTATGAAAAAACGCATATCACAACGAGGTTTAGTATTAAATCGTAATATTGAAAATAATAATAATAATGAACAAATTAATAAACTTTTAACTATATTCATGATTTTTGCATTGGTGGCATTAATTTCTGTATTATTCAGATGAGCATGAGGTAATTTTGCTCTTGTTCATTTTCTTAATAGTAAAAGAGGTACAGGAAGCATTAAACCTTTAATACCTTATTTTTCACAAGAATATTTTGCTTTTGGGATTTGAATGGTTATTAAATCAGGAATTGAAACATTACTTTTTACAAGTGTTTTAATTCCTTTATATACTGTTCTTATTGTATTAAAACAAAAATACATGATTGATTTACAACAAATAAGATGATAATAGACCAAAAATATAAAATCCAATTAATAACATCACGATATTCTAATCCTAAGTTTGCTAATAACAATTTAACTGAAGAAGATAATTTTACTAAATATAGTAATAGATGTGTAGATAAAATAATTCTTAAAATGGAAAATAAAGATTCTTTTTATTTTTTTGAACATAAAACAAATGGTTGCGCAATTTGTGTTGCATCAAGTGATATTATGATTGAAACAATTAACAATAAAACTAAAGATGAAATTTTAAATATTCTTCAAAAATATAATCAATTAATTAATATGGAAATTAAATATGAAAATATAATAGGCGATTTAAATGTTTTTAATAATGTTAAAACTCATTTAAATCGTTATGATTGTGCCAATTTAATATATCTAGCTGTTAAAGAAAGAATTGAAAAATAATGAATATTATTTTTCATATTGACTTTGACAGCTATTTTGTTAGTGCTTTAAGAATTATTCATCCTGAATTACAAAATAAAATGGTAGCTATAGGGAAAAGTATTGCTATTTCACTAAGTTACGAAGCTAAAAAAATGGGCGCTAGGGTCGGAATGTATCGTCATGAAATATCTAAAATTGCTCCAGGGACTATATGAAGAAGTCCTAATTTTGCTCATTTTATGAAAATAAGTAATCAAATATTTGAATATATAATAAATAATTATTCAAATAAAATACAAATATTTTCTATAGATGAGTGTTTTATTGATGTCACACATTTAATTAATAAAAGTAATATTAAAACCACAAGCGTTACTCTAGCAAAAAGAATTCAAAAAGATATTAAGTTAAAATTTGGTATTCCTATTTCAATAGGTATATCAACTACATATTTTTTAGCTAAAATGAGTACTAATTTAGCTAAACCTTATGGTATTTTATTTACATATCCAAATGAAATTGAAAAGCGTTTTTTTCATTTAGATATAAGAGAATATTTTGGAATTGGTAAGTCGCTTGAAAATAAATTAAGAAGTAATAATATTAATACTATAGGAGATTTTTATCGCTCTTTTAAAAATAAAAATATTATTAAAGAGATTTTTAAAAACACTTATTTAAACTATTGAAATAATCTTAATGGAATTGAAATTATTAAACGTGAAGAAATGTATACTCCTAAATCAATTAGTAATATTAAAAGCATTGATTTTCTTAGTATTGATAATATTAACGATATTTCTTACTTATTATCTGAATTAGTTGCTTCAGTTTGAATTAAAGCTAAAAATAGAAATATGCTTGGAAAAGTGGCTATTATTTCTATAAAATATGATGGCCAAAATTCATTTATAAATAAGCAATTTAAATCTAAACAATATATAGAAACGGAAACAAAACTTAATGAAATAGCGCAATTTCTATTTAAGGAGTATTGAAATAATAAACCTATAAAAGGATTGGGGTTTGGTATTAGTGAATTGCAATATAAAAATAATATATATTTTCAAAAATCAATTTTTGAAGAAATTAAACCGCGATACAAAGAAGATAAATTAATTACTCATGTTAACTCAATTGTGGGCAGTAATACACTTATTAAGGCAAGTGATATTATTAATAATAACTCAATTCAAAAACCAAAACTTAAGTTTCTTGATCAAGATAATGAATCATTTATTAGAAAAGAAAAAATTAAATATTAAAAAAAAGAGTGAATTGTGCTCACTCTTTTTTAATATATTTGTTTTAATACTAAAAAAAATAATTACTTATCTTGAATTGATTCAACACCAGGTAATTTTTTGCCTTCTAGTAATTCTAAAGAGGCTCCACCACCTGTTGAAATATGAGAAAACTTATCTTCAAATTTAAGTTTTTCAATAGCTGCAACTGAATCTCCTCCACCAACTACACTATAAACATCTTTTAATTCACTAATTTTTTTAGCTACATCAAATGTTCCATATTTGAAGTTTTCAAATTCAGTAACACCCATTGGTCCATTTCAAAACACTGTTTTTGCACCATCAAGTGATTTTACAAATAGCTCAATTGACTCAGGTCCTAAATCTAATCCCATATATCCTTCAGGAATATCTCTTCCTGAAAATACAGGCTCCATATCTTTAAATGCTGTAGCATTTGCTGAATCAATAGGAAGCACAACTTTATCTGCATGCTCTTCCATAAATTTAGTAGCATATTCAAGTTTTTCTTCTTCTAGTAATGAATTACCAATTGTGTGTCCCATCGCTTTAAGAAACGTATAGGCCATTCCACCACCAATTAATAATTTATCTACTTTTTTAACTAATGATTCTAAAATACCAATTTTATCACTAATTTTAGCTCCACCAATAATAGCTACATAAGGTTCTTTTGGTGCATTTACAATTTTATTTAATGCTTCAACTTCTTTATTCATTAAATAACCTAAAGCAGATATTTCAATATTTGATGCTATCCCAACATTTGAAGCATGTGCTCTATGTGCTGTACCAAAAGCATCATTAATAAATAAATCACCTAATGAAGCTCAATATTTGCCTAATTCAGGATCATTTTTTGATTCTTTTTTACCTTCTAAATCTTCATATCTTGTATTTTGTACTAATAAAACGTCACCATTTTGCATTCTTCTAATAGCTTCTTCTAAATTAGCTCCTCTTGTTTGTTTAACAAAAGTAACATTTTTTTGTAATAAATCTGCTAATGCTTGTGCTACTGGCTCTAGATTATTTTTAGCTAAATCTTTTTCTTCTTTAATTCTTCCAAGATGTGAAAATAAAATTGCTTTTCCTCCATCGTTAATAACTTTTTCAATTGTAGGAAGAGCGGCTTTAATTCTTTTTAAAGAAGTAATTTCACCATTCTCGTTAATAGGAACATTAAAATCGACTCTTATTAAAACTTTTTTGTCTTTTAATTCTAAATCGTCAATAAATTTCTTCATTTTTATCCTTTCATAATATTCTTAATTATATTAAATAAATGTATTTTTGCTTATTATTAATATATAATAAATAATAATATTTATTGAGGATGGTATTAATATGGAAAAGAATCAAATCAATATTTTAATAGCTTTATCATCCACTATTTTGTTTATTATTTTAGGATTTGTCGTTTTTTTATTAATAAGTTATATTAAAGAAAAAACGCGTTTAAAAAGATCTAAACAAAACTTAATTTTAGCTCTTTCAAGTAAATTAAGGGTTATAAATCAGCTTAAAGAAGCCATTAGTTATCTTTCTAGACATAAAATTGGCGCACTTATAACAATTGAAAATTCTGATAATCTTGATATGCTTCGTACTGATGGAATTATTCTTGACGCTAATATTTCTTCAAGTCTTTTAATTGCTATTTTTTCAAAAAGTTCACCTCTTCATGATGGCGCTGTAATTATTAGAAATAATAAAATTTATTATGCTTCTACTTTCTATAAAATAACAAAAAAATCTATTGATAATAAATATGGTTCTAGACATCGTGCCGCTATTGGTATATCGGAAGTTTCTGATTCATTAACAATTGTGGTAAGTGAGGAAACTGGTACTATTTCATTTATTAAACGTAGTCAAACAATTATTGTTGATCCTAAAGATCTACAATCTAAATTATCAGAAATGTTAAACTTAAATTAAAAGGGGGGGATTTATGTTGATTGATATTATTAATAATAAAAATATTAATGAAATTAGAACATACATTAATAATACTCCTATTGCTGATGTTGCTTATGAATTGGAAAATGCATCTGCATCACAAATTTTTTTTCTTTTAAGAGTAATTGGCACCGAAGATGCTGCTGAACTTTTTTCTTATTTTGAACCCGATATTCAACAAAAAATTGTTGAAAAAATTCTTGAAAGTGATAATACTGAAATTCTTAATATCCTTCAAACTGATGAATTGGCTGATCTTCTTGAAGAAATGCCCGCTTTAATTGCTAAAAGAATTTTAGAAATAACACCTAAAGAAAAAAGAAATATTATTAATGTAATTTTAAACTATAAAGATGATGAAGTTGGTAGTATTGCTGCTGTTGATATTGTTTTGCTTAAAGATACATCATATTGTAAAAATGGCCTAAATAAAATTAAGCGTTTATATGAAAAGAAAAATGCTGAACTTTCTCATTACTTTTTTGTTGTAAATGAAAATCGTAAACTTGTTGGCGGAGCTCTACTAGAGGATATTGTTTTTGCTGAAGAAGGGACTAAAATTAATGAAGTAATGTTCCCTGTTGCCAGTGTAAAAACTACTGATAAAATTGAATATGCATCTCAAGTTTTTGCTGAACATGATATGTCTTCTATTCCGGTTGTTGATAAAAATGATTTTGTGGTTGGAATGATTACTTCTGATGATATTATTGACGCTATTAATGAAGCGGCTACCGAAGATATTTATAAAATGGCTGCTATTTCTGATAAAGAATCAGAAAAAGAATATTTAAAAAAATCTAACTGATCAATTGTTAAATCTCGGGTATTTTGATTAATATTACTTTTAATAGGTTCAACACTTTCTCAACTAATTATTGAAAAATTTACTGGAGTAGCTGAAAAGGCTCTTTCTTTAACAGCAATTTCTGCAATTATAACAACTGCCGTAATTACTGGTATGGTTCCAGTCATTAGTGGATCAGCTGGTAATGCTGGAAGTCAATCTGCTACAACAATTATGCGGGCATATGCATTAGGTGAAATAGAGAAAAGTGATTTTAAAAAGGCAATATGAAAAGAATTTAATGTTAGTGTTGTGACTGGCAGCATATTATTTGCTGTTAATTTTGCAAGATTATTAATATATTTTCTTTCTACTTCTTATAATTCTTTAACAGCTCATCCAGCTCCATTTATAATTATTTCTTTAGTTTCATCATTATCTTTATTTATAGTAATTATTTTTTCAAAATTTCTTGGGACAATTATTCCTATTATTGCTATAAAATTAAAACGTGATCCAGCAGTTATGTCAGCACCTTTACTTTCAACTATGACAGATGCAATTTCTACATTAATTTTTTTCGGAATTACTTTAGCTGTATTACTACTTATATATCCTCCAAGCACAGCAGTTATTATTTAATTTATATATAAATTTTTTGTATAAATTAAATATTCGAATGTTTAAAAAGTTTTCTTTTTAAACATTTTTTATACAATTTTTATATAATTTAAACATATTTTTATAGGGGGGACATATGAAATATAACTTAAAAAATTTAAAGGATGATTTTTATGAAGAAGTAAATAGGGAGTGATTAGAAAAAGCAAAAATTGATGATGACAAAGCTTCTGTTAGCGGATTTGAAGAACTAAGTAAATTGATAGAAAAGAAAAGAAAAGCTTTAACATCGGAATTAGTGAAAGATGTTAAAAATTTAAAGGATAAAACGCTTTATAATTTTGTTTTATTTTATAAATTATTAAGAGGTAAAACAGCAAAAGACAAAATAGGATTCAGTCCAATTAAAAAATATGAAGAAATAATTAATTCACTTTCCTCATATGAAGATATTAATAAGAACTACAAAAAATTATTACTAAATGGTTTTCTTATGCCAATTGATTTTGATGTTGTTCAAGATTTTAAAGATAGTTCTAAACAAGTTTTAGCAATGGGTTCACCAAGTTTAATACTACCTGAAAAAAGTTACTATAAAAATAAAAAAATGGCAACTCATCTTCTTACTATTTGAAAAAATGTTAAGGTAAAATTACTTAAACTATATGGTATGGAAGAAGAAAAGGCAATTAAATTAGTACAAGGTGCAATTAATTTTGATCAAAGTTTAATAAAAATGTCTAAAACAGCTCAGGAAAGAGCTAATTATGTTGCTTCATACAATATTTTTAAAATAAAAGATATAGATAAAAAACAAAAATTATTTAATTTAGAAAAAATTACTAAATCCTTAGTTAAAGAAGATGTAGAGACAATTATTGAAGATAATCCAAGATTTATTAAAGCATTAAAGAAAATTTACAATGTACAAACTTTTGAAAATTTTAAAAGTTTGATGTTAGTAGATTTTATTACTTCAAGCATGCCTCTCCTTTCTGAAGAAGCTAGAGAAATTGCTTTTGAATATAATAAAGCAATTACAGGCATTAAGTCTATGAAGGCTGAAGAAAAATATACAATTGATTTAGCAATTTCATTTTTTAATATGCCATTTGGTATTTATTTTGGTAAAAGAGAATTTGGACAAGATGCAAAGAAAAATGTAGAAAATATGGTTGATAAAATGATCAGTATTTATAAAAATAGATTAGAACAAAATACTTGATTAGGAAAAGAAACTATACAAAAAGCCATAATTAAACTTTCATCTCTTAAAAAAATGATTGGTTATCCTGAAAAATATGAACCATATTATGATAAGTTTATAACTACTATAAAGGGGGAAGAAGGTAATATTCTAGATAATATCATTAATTTTAAAAGAATTAAAATGGAATATAGATTTTCACAATACTTAAAACCTGTAGTAAGAGATTACTGAAGTATGTCACCAGCTGTAGTAAATGCTTATTTTCATCCATTTCATAATGTAATAGTTTTCCCAGCTGCTATTTTACAAAAACCATTTTATTCATATTCAGATTATTCTTCATCACAAAATTATGGTTCAATTGGGGCAGTAATAGCTCATGAAATTTCGCACGCATTTGATAATAATGGTTCTCAATTTGATGAAAAAGGTAATTTAAACAATTGATGAACAAATAAAGATCGAGCTGCATTTAATAAGAAAAAGACTAAAGTTATTAAATTATTTGATGGAATTTCACTTGGCGAAAATATAGGGACATGTAATGGTAAATTAACTGTATCCGAAAATATTGCTGACTTAGGCGGTTTGGCTGCTGCTTATGAAGCTGCTAAAAGTGAAAAAGATTTTGATGGAAAAGAATTCTTTATTTCTTGAGCTTCTTCATGAAAAGGCAAATATAGAGAACAATATCAAAAATTACTTTTAAAATCTGATGTTCATGCACCTGGTAAATTAAGAGCAAATGTTCAATTACAAAATCATGATGCATTTTATGAATTTTTTGATGTTAAAGAAACAGATAAAATGTTTATTGACAAGAAAAAAAGAACAATTATTTGATAATTAAACTAATTTATATATAAAAAAGCATCTGTATTAAACAGGTGTATTTTTTATTATTTTAAATTCATTATAGATTATTGTAAATTTATAATGAATTTAAAATATCGTAATATTGTGCTAAATATTATAAATTTATAATTAAAATTAATAAATAACATGATAATATTTTAAGTATTAAATTAATAAAAACATTATAAAATCATTTTAACTGTTTTAACTTATTTTAATCTGTTAGTAATTTTAATATGATTATTTTTAATCAAACAAGTCAAAATAAGTTAAATTTTTAATTGTCTTTTTTGTGTCAATTCTTATGCTCACTTCTATCAACTTGATGCTATTTTTTAGCTTTAATTTATTGGCTTATTACATTTTATAAAAAAGTTAAAATTTAATATAAAAATTCACAAATGAAATTTAAAAACTTACTTTAAAACTTTTAAATACTTTATTTAATTTTTTATTTTTAAAATTAAACTTTTAAATATATTCTGTTAATTATTGATTAAATATTAAAAAACTATAAAAAATGCTTTTTTTGTAATATAAACAACATTTTTATATAAGTATATAATTTATATAATGAAAATTTTTTGAAAATATTGTATATTTTATTTTTAAATTAATAAGTAAATTTTATTTAGTTTAAAAAATACTTTTTTGTTTATTCTATATAATTAAATTTATGAAAATAGGATTATTCGGAGGGTCATTTGACCCTATACATAAAGGTCATGTTGCTATTGCTAAAAGAGCAATAGCAGATTTAAATCTTGATAAATTAATATTTATTCCAACTTATATTAATCCATTTAAAAATAAAATGCCAGTTGATCCAATTCATAGAATAAATATGATTAAACTTTGCTTAGAAGATAAAATGGAAATATCTACTTTTGAAGTTGATAGAAAAGGAAAAAGTTATACATTTGAAACAATTAAATACTTTAAGCATAAGCATCCTAATGATGAATTATTTTTAATTATTGGTAGTGATAATCTTCCTAAATTACATAAATGAGAATATATTGATTTTATTGCTAAAAACAGTAAAATGTGTGTATATAAACGCAGTAAAAATATTAATAAAATTAATATTAAACGTTTTAATATGAAACTTATTAATAATGATATTTATGAGCAATCAAGCACTAACTATCGTAAAGGCGATCTTTCATGTGTAAATAAAAATGTACAAGAATACATAGGCAAAAATAAATTATATATTGAAGCATTAGTAAATTCAAGTGCTAGCTATTGAAGAGTTAAGCACGGTCATTATGCAGGTGAATTCGCAAGAAAAATTGCAAAAGCACATAATTTTGATTCTCAAAAAGCTTATGTTGCGGCAATTTTTCATGATATAGCAAAAGAATGAGATGAAGAAAAGTCTAAAAAATTTATTAAGAGATATTATGGCAATATAAATGTTCAACCCCATGAATATCATCAGTTGTGTGGTGCTGCTTGAGCAAAAAATGTATACTTAATTAATGATGATGAAATTGTTGAAGCTATAAAAAAACATACTACAATGGCATTAGAATTAAGTTGGCTTGATAAGTGTGTATTTATTGCCGATAAAATATGTCGTGGCAGAAAATACCCAGGAATAGAAAAAATAAGAAAGTTAGTTTTAAATGATTTTGATGAAGGTTTTAAAGCTGTTGTTAATCATGAATATGAAAATGTTAAAGATAAGCTTTCGGAGCAAGGAATAAAAATATATGAAAAATGAATGTAATATAAGAATACAAAAATTAATAGCTCAATCAGGAATTTGCTCTAGAAGAAAAGCAGAAAAACTTATTGAACAAAATAAAGTCAAAATTAATGATAAAGTTGCTAAACTAGGTGATAAATGTAATGAGAACGATATTATTCTTATTGATAATAAGCAAATTAACATTGAAAAAAAAGAATATTATTTATTAAATAAACCAAAAGGATATGTATGTTCTTCAAATGATAAACATCATCAAAATTTAGTAGTCGATTTAATTCCTTCTTCAAAAAGAATTTATACAGTGGGTAGATTAGATAAGGATACTACTGGAGCAATTATTATTACTAATGATGGCAATTTAACACATTTACTTTCACATCCTTCTTTTAAAATTGAAAGAGAATATAATGTAGAAATCGATAAACCGCTTTCTGCTATTGAATTGAAAGAAATTAATAAAAACTTTTTTATTAATGAAAAAATGAGTTATCATAAAATAACCCATCTTATAGATAAATTTTATAAAATTACTTTACATCAGGGTAGTTATCATCATGTAAAGTTAATATTTGAAAAATTCAATAAAAAAGTTATAAACTTGCACCGTAGATCATATTCATTTTTAAATGTTGATAAAATGAATATTGGCGAATATCGTATAATTAAGCCATTTGAAATTAAAAAATTAAAATATTCAAGATATAATTAAAAACATCGGCAAAATACACCGATGTTTTTAATGCATATTATCTTGAAGGGGATTTAATTTGAATTTCGTGTTTTTCTTTTTTATTTAATTTAAGTTTTCCAATTTTATTTTTTTTATGTCTATCATAAACATCTATTTCCATATTATTTTTCTTATCATAAAAATTTCATAAATAAATATCATATGAATAATCAGCTTGTTCTACAGTAGAATTATTATTATTGTTGTTTTTATTCTTTTTTTCGTAAAATATGATTAATCTATTATTTTTATTATATTTTGGATTATATTTAAATTCAAATGTGAATAAATTATTATTAATATTAATAACATCAATTAATTCCTGAGTTATTTCTTCCCAATTATTTTGATCCGTATTTATATCATCGCTTGAATATTTAAATACTTTTCATTTAAAATCGTCATTATTTAATTTATATGTTTCAAACTGAAATGTATAAGTAGATTTAGCCTTTAAGTCTTCTTCTAGTTGTTTAGCACCATCTTCTCAATCTTTTTTATCTTTAATACCTTTATAAACACTATAACCAATCCCAGAAACAGTTGCTAAACTTAGAGCGCTATATATTGCGCTTAATATAGTGGTACTATTATTAGAGAAAAAATTAAAAAATTTATTTAAAAATGAACTATTATTAATTTTATGTGTATTAATACTACTATCAATCAATGGTGATTTGCCCTCAACTTCATGAATAACGAAACCTTGATTAGATTGTAATTTAAGTTTATTTTTTTGCTCTTGTAATGGCATAACGTTTTTAATAAGTGTTTTTTTATAAAAAATGTCATCATTAAACTCGTCTATCATTAAAATAAATTCTCTTTGTAAATTATATTTGTTATATCCGGTTGCATATTCTTCTTTATTAAGAATTTCTTTAATTAAAGCAACATATTCAAATTCTTGATTTAAAATATTTTGTTCAATAAGTTGTAAGAAAAGCATTTTTTTACTAGAAAAATTATTATATTCTTTGATTAAATAAGGTTGCAAAATAATATCTCTTTGTTCGCCTGCAGGAATAAAATTTAATGGAAAATTATTTTTTATATCAACTCAATTAACAAAAATTAAACCATTTTTAGCTTTAGGGAATGTTAAAGGTACATCAACTTTATTATTATATTTTTTGATTAATTGATTAGTTTCAATATTATTAGTATTTTGATATTTAATATTAAATGTTGAATTACTTTTATAATAAATACTTAATAAAAACGGGCCAAATGATACAAAGGGGATTAATAAAAGCTTTATATATTTGAAAATATTTTTACCGCCCATCTTCATTATGTCTCCTTTTTTATAATTATAAATTATATGTAATAAAAAATAAGTATAAAAGTGCTAATATCTGCTTAATATATAAACTTTAATTAATTAAAAATCAAGCATATAGTTGTGCTTGATTTACTTAAATTTAATTATTTTTCTAATGCATAATTAATTAATGTTTTAACCATTACACCAACTGGTTCTTCGGCTGATTTTGCTGTTCCAGCAATATCAAGGTGAATATGAGGAAGATTTTCACTAAATTCTTTTAAAAACATAAATGCAGAAATTGAAGATCCACCAGTTGCTGAAAGGTCAGTATTTTTTAAATCGGCAACTTTTGAAGACTTAATAAATTCAGCAAAATCCTCATGATAAGGCATTTGTCAAACTAATTCATCAGCTTTTCTGGCAGCCGTTTTAAATTCAAATAAAAATCTTGATTCTGTAGCTCATAAACCAGTAAATGTTCTTCCAAGTGCTACTTTTATTGCCCCTGTTAAAGTAGCAATATCAATAACTCTTGTCGCATTAAGATTTCTAATTGCATATGTAAGACCATCGGCAAGAACAAGCCTTCCTTCAGCATCAGTATTATTAACTTCAACCGTTTTTCCATTCATTGATTTTCAAACTGAATCTGGAAGCGAAGCATCACCATTAATTCTATTATCTGTTATCATCATAATAGCTGAAATGTTTTTTTTGGCTTTTAATTTTGCTGCCCCTAATAAGGCGCTGGCAGCAATCGCACTACCAGACATATCATATTTCATTCCTAAAATATAACTAGCTGGTTTAAGAGAATAACCGCCAGAATCAAAAGTAATTCCTTTTCCAACGATAACTGTTTTTTCACTTGATTGCGGATTACCTTTATACTCAAGAACTACAACTCTTGGCTCATAAACACTACCTTTATTTACCGAAAGTAATAAGCCCATTTTTAATTCTTCAATTTCTTTTTTATTAAGAATTTTAAAGCTAAAGTTTTCATCATTTATTTCTAAAGCTTTTTCCTTAATGTAGTCAGCTAAAAATTCTGAATTGCAAATATTAGGCGGCATTATTTGAAGATCTCTAGCAAAGTTTGTTTGTTCCGCTTTAACTACAACTTCATTAATTAAATCTTGATATTGTTCCATATTTTCAACATATAATTGAATTTCAGCTTTTTTATTTTTTTCTGTTGTTTTTTGATTTCATAAAATGTGTTTTTCAAAAATATATGTATTTAAAAATATTGAAATAATATCATGCATTTTTAACTTATCACCAATAAATGAAACAGCATCTATTGTACAGCATCTTTTTTTAGCTACTAATGCTTTAACTAGTGTTTCAAAGTTTTTCTTTGAATATTTTTCTTTATTTTCTATGTAAACATATGATTTATTTTCTGATAAATAATCTGATATATAATTATTTTCCTTAACAATATTAATAATATTGTCGGCTTCAGAAACACCTTTTACTATAAATTGTTCTTTTATTTCTTTTGTAATAAACATTTTTCCTCTATCTAGCTTTATTCATTGAATTCATAACGCTTCTTATTTGTTTTTCTGATGCTTTTCTTCCCATTTGTGCAAACATTACTCTAATCATTTTTTCTGTAATAGGTGGATTTTCTTTTAATTGCTTTTGAAACATTTTTTTAGATATAAAAAAGGCTAATATTCCACCAATTAAAAAGCAAACTATTGCTATAGCTATACAAATTCCAATTATTGCTCCCGTTGATAACATATATACTACACTCCTTTCTTATTTTTTAGGAATTTAACGTATGAATAATGTGTTACATAAATATCTTTTTTATGTTGTTTTATTAATTCCATTTTAATTTGTGATACATCAACATTTTTAATAATAGAAAGTCTATTTGCAAGTTCATCAAAATTTTCTTCTGAAGGAGTAATATTTTCATGGAAAATAATAATTGCTTCAGTTATTAGCGCTTTAACTTCTTGTTCTAATTCTTTTTTAATTTGCATATCAAATGATTCTTGACTCATTCCGCTCATTTCTAAAAATTGAGCAATAGTATAGCCGCTTGATTGCATTTGTGCTTCTATTTCTTTATGTCTAATTCCTAATTGAATATCAATTAATTCTTTGTTAGGAATAATATTATTTTTTTCAGCAATTTCTATTGAAGCTAATTTAGCAAAAATTTCATCTTCATTTGATAAGAATAATTCTTTTTGTCTTTTAGCAATTAACTCTTTTAAATCTTTAGTAGTATTTACATTAACAATTGCTAATGATTTTACAAATTCATCATTAAAATCTGGTTGTTCATTTTTAAATACTTTATGAACTTTAATACTAAAAACTGTTTTTTGACCAGCTAGTGTTTCTGAATGATAATCTGCTGGAAAATCAACATCAAGATCAACTTCATCACCTGCTTTTAATCCAACTAATTGTGATTCAAGTGAAGGAATAAATTGTCCAGCACCTAACAATAACTTATAATTATTAGCGCTTCCGCCTTCAAAAGGAATTCCATCTTTTTTACCAATGAAATCAAATTCTAAATAATCTCCGTTTTCTGAAGCTTTTTCTAAAATTATTTCCTTCATTTTAGTTTTTAAGATAGTATCAATATCTTTTTTAACATATGAATCTATTAAATCTTGATTTATTTCATTAGGTGTTGCTTTAAAATCAATTACCAATTTTTCTTTAGCATCTTGATAAGCGAATGTTAATTCAATAACAGCTTCTTCATCACTTGCTTTAATAATTTTAGGCTCTGAAATAAGAAATAAAACTTTATTAGTTTCTTGCTGTAGTTTTAAAACTAAATTTCTTCCTCTTGTTAAAATAAAATAATTAATAGTTGGAATTCATATTTGTTCTTTTTCATCTTTTATTTCTTTAATTTGCTCCTTAAGCGCATTTACATGCGCTTGATAAAACTCTTTATCAATTATTTCATTGACAATTAAAGTCTTTGATTCTTCATTTATTTTCATTTTATTCTCCTTTATTTTGAAGAAAATCTAAGATTTTCTTTGGATTTTTTTTGTTATATAAAATATTGTAAATAGATTCAAAAAATGGAATATTGATTTTATAATTATCAATTATTTCTTTGATTATTTTACCATTTGTATAACCTTCAATTGTTGTATTATTTTGCGCTAAAATATTATCAATTCCATCTTTAGCAATATTCTTACCAAAACAATAATTACGCGATTTAATTGAACTTGCTGTTAAATAAGTATCGCCAAGAGAAGCCATTTCAAAAATAATATCTTCTTTTACATGAACTTCTAATGCTTTAACTATATAATACATTTCTTTAAAGCCAATTGCAAATACTGCCGAAACAGTATTCATACTATCATATAAGTAATTAATAATACCCATGCCTATCGCTAATATATTTTTTAATGCTGCATAATATTGCAATGCATTTTCATTTAAAGAAATTTGTAGTTTTAAAAAATCATTATCAAAAATATTTTTTACTTCTTTAAGAAATTTTTCATTGGTTCCAACTATATTTATAATAGTAAATTTTTCATCAAATAACTCTTGTGCAAATGAAGGGCCAACTATTGTGGCTAAGTTATTTAATTTACTAAAATTTGTTTTAATATATTCTGAAAGAGGTTTATTATTATGCTTTTCAATACCTTTTGAAGTATTAATTAAATCAACTTTTCCTTGTACTACTTGTTCAAGATTTTTTAATACATTATTAATAGCATGACTTGGTGTAGCTATAATTACTAATTTAGTTTCCTGTAATACTAATTGCAAATTATTAGAAGCAATAATATTTTGATACTTGAATTCTTTTTTAAAAAATTTAGAATTTCGGCGATTAATATTAATATCTTCAATCTCTTGAAGATCAATTCCATACATATAAACATCATGATTATTTTTGGCTAAAACACAAGCCAAGGCACTACCATATGCACCTGTTCCTATAATACTAATTTTACTCATAACATTAATAAGAAAAATCGTCTTGTCTACCTTTATAAATACTAAATCTTAATAATTCTATTAAAGCATAAGTATCTTTTTTTAATGAATAAGCAATACTATTTTTTAAATTTTCGCTAACAAGGTATGAACTTTTAAAAAATTCGAATTGATCTTTTAAAGGCGTAAAAACAATTTTTATTAAATTTCCTTTCTTTTCAACACAAAATGTATTAATAATTGAATTATTGATATCATTAAGCATTTGAAATTGGGTATAAGGCGTGAATAACATTCTTCCTTTAATTTGATCATCTACTTGAAGATTAAATTTCGAATTAAATTCACTTGATTCTAATTCTATATTACTTTTCGATGAACTAAATATTGAATAATTAACATCTCTTTGATCAACAAAATTATTAGGGTTAATTAAATGTTTAAGTTCATAAAATTCTCTATATACATCAATATATCTAGTTACATAATTATTTGTAACTGTTGAATATACAATCTTTTTTTCTATTCAATGAAATTTATAGTAAGAAAGAATAAACTTATCTTGATACTTATCCGTTGAATAAAATTCCAAAACATCTTGTTGCATAACTAGTCTAGCTTGAGAAGGAATAGAATATACTAAGAATTCAAATTTAAAATCTTGTTTATGTTTTTGTTTAAATGCTTCTTCAGTTTCACTTGTTGGAATATATGTAAAATGTTGATCGCAAGAAATTGCTTTTAAAAATAATTTTTTACCTAAAACATCAGGCGGATTATTCAATATTTGCTTATACTTTTCACTTGCTTTTTTAGAAGTAATTACAAAACTTATTATTAAAATTAAAAATAATATTAATGGAGTAAAAAAGATAATATTGATAAATAATATTAATAATAAAATTGTAATCCCAAAAAATAAAAATATAAAAACGAATAATAAAAAGAGATTAAGAAATTTTTTTCTTTTTAATTCTGCTAAATTTTTTCGATATAATTCTAATTCTTTTAAATTAGAATTGTTTAATTCTTTATTAATTAAATTATCAACTTTATTTGCAAATTCATGATATTTTAATATTTTCATTTTTAATCTTTCTTGGCGAACGGGCTAATCCTATGCTTTTTAATTTTTTGCTGAGTTTTATTAATCTTTTCTACTTCAACTAATTTTGTTAAGCTTACGCTTCAAGTAGAATCTCCTGCATCAAGTTCAGCATCATTTGAATGTGATATTTCGCCTTGTTCACTAATTGATTCAATTTCATATTCTTCAATATTTTGAAAATTATTTTTAAAAATAATATTAGGAAGATTTTCTCATGATAAGTCTTCCTTAAGAACTTGTGAATATGAATCACTTATTTTTAAAAAACGCTCTACAAAAATTAAATTATCAACAAAAATATTTTTTAACTTTAATATAAGTTTTTTTTCAGAAATTGGTTTAATTGAATTTTTATTTATCAGTTTGTCTATTTTTGACTTAATTTTTTCAAAAACAAATTTGCTTTTTTGGCGTGCAATTACTTGATGATATTTTCGATACTCTTTATTAAAAATAATTTTAAGTGGTCATTTATAAATCATTATTAAAATTGCATATATAAATAATAAAAATATTATTATAAAAATAAAAATATTTGAACCGGTTATTGAAAGAATATCAAATATGATAATAAATAATAAACCACTCTTTTGTAAGTGTGCACCCGAAATAAATACATTTGAATCAGAATTAATAATCCATGAATCTAATTTGAAATTATTATTTCAAAGTAATGTTCTAGTAAAAAAATTATGATCATAATATTTATCTCAAAGTCAAAGATTATTATCAATTACATCAAATAATAAATTAATACTAAGCCCAAAAACTATAATTAATAATAATCAAAATAAAAATCTAAACCTTGATTTAAAACTGTAAAACTTCCTTTCATTTTTCTTTTTAAAAGTATTTGAAAACAATAATCAAAATCCATAAAAAAATAAAATAAAATAAATAAAATAAGAAGTTATGCCGAATCAAAAACCAAAAGTATATGAATGAAAAGTTGTCACTCACTCTTTCTTTATAAATGAAGCATATGTAAGAAAAGAAGTAATAGTAATAATAATTAATCCATAAATGTAACGGTTTCCAAAAACTTTACTATTAATTAATCAATTTAAAAATGAATTTCTAGAATTTTGATTTCTATTCATGAAAACACCTATATTCCGTAAAATGTTACAATAACCATTGGTTCTTTATCCATTGATTTAAAGATTTTTTTACGAATTACCTTTCTTAAACGATCTTGCATATCTCTAATTGAATTAAATTGTTCATCTCTTAAAATATTAATAATAATTGAGCGTATAAATGTTTTTAACTCATTTTTTTGTGATTTTGCCACTACTCCAAGAAAGTTAATATTAAATTCATCAATAATTTTTTTAGTTTTGTTTGAAAATAAAATTGAAACAGTTATTAGGCCATCTTTTGAAAGTAACTCACGCTCTTTAATTACTCCAGAAGAAACATCTCCATTTCCAAACCCATCAATAATACTGTCAGCAGCAGGGCGAGTTTTATTGGAATTTGGTTGATAAACACCATTTTCAAAATCAACAACTTTCCCATTTTTGATAATTAAAATATTATTATTTTTTAATTTTGTTCTTTCAACAATGCTATTTTGAGCTTGAATTAAATAACGATATAATCCCATTACAGGAATAACATATGAAGGACTTAAAGCATTGACAACATCAATAATATCATTATTATGAGGACGATGCAAATGATATTCAGATCCACTTACATCAACAATCTTTGGGGTAATTCTTGCAATTTCATCAAGCGTAAATGCCGCTATCGATTCAATTCCATTAATTGGTGGAGCAATCATTAAAACATTATCAGTTTTTTTTAATTTCAAGTAAACATCATCTTTATTTGTTATTCTTAAAAATCTTTGATATAAACGTTCTACTGTTGAAGTTACAAAAACTACAGCATTATTAATAGAGCTTATTTTACGATAATCAGCAATTTCAGGATATTCAAAAACAGAATTAACTTTTGAGATTAAATCAATACATTGAGCATAAGTTTTTCCATAAAAAATTACAGTACGATTAAATCTTTTTGCTAATTCAAGAATCCTACTCATTGAATGCATTTCTTCATCGTAAGCGCCAACAATAATTCTTTGATTTGGTTTCGCTTTTTCAAAAACTTCATCAATATATAGTGGTAATTTTGCTTTATCTAAATAATAACCAGGATAATTAGCCATTCCTGCATCTATTACAAGCGCCAATAAAGGTTTGTTGGCTATTATTCTTTTTATTAAATCTAAATCAGTTCTACCATAAATGCCTAAATCACCAATAATGTAATTAAACATAAAAAGAATATGGCCTTTATCAACTTCAAAATCATACCCTAATAATCCTGGCATAGCGCCAGCTAATGGTATTGGTCTAACTAATACATTGGCAAACTGCATTGGTTTAACCATTCTAATAATTTCGTAATCAGAATGACCAATATTATATTTTTCTATTCTATCTTTAATAATAATTGAATTAAATGATGATGAATATATTTTTAATCCTTTTATATTCATTAATAATCAAGGTAAAGCTGAAAATGAATCATTTTTAGTATCGGTAATAAAAATTGCTTTAATCTTGTTTTTATTAGCTTCTAATCATGAAAAATCGGGAATTATGGTATCAACACCATTATTAGAATTAACAGGAATTTTTGCCCCAGTATTAATAATAAAAATATCATTATCAACTTCTAAAACATAACAATTTTTACCATTTTCATCAACTCCACCTAAAGCAGTAATTTGAAATTTTGACATATAACTCCTAAACTTAAGTATTTATAAAATATATATTTTATTTAATTAAAATAATTATATATTTATTTACTTATTTTATATATATGTATTTAAATTTATTATTACAATAATAATAACTTTAACTATAATTTAATAATGAAATTTAGCGAAAATGAAGTAAAAATTAAAATAGACAAATTAATAAGTAATATTAAAAAGTGAAATATTGAGTATTATGATAATGATGCTCCTAGTGTATCTGATTTTATTTATGATCAAGCTTTATTAGAACTTGAAATGTTAGAAAAAGCATTTCCAAATTTAGTAAGAGAAGATTCTCCTACTGCAATTTTAGGATCATCGGTTGATAATCGTTTTAAAAAAGTTGCTCATAAAAAACCAATGCTTTCTTTAAACAAAGCATATAGTTTTGATGATGTTATAAAATATATTAATAATATTCAAAAAATTATTAAAAATGTTGAATTTATTTTATTTGCCGAACCTAAAATTGATGGTCTTTCAATTAGCATTATTTATGAAAAAGGAATATTAGTAAAAGCATTGACAAGAGGAAATGGAATTATTGGTGAAGATGTAACACATAATGTTTTAATGATAGATTCAATTCCTAAAAAAATACAATATGAAAATGATTTGGAAGTTAGAGGCGAGATATACATTCCAAAAGATAAATTTGAACAATTAAATAAGATGGCATTAGCTAATAATCAAAAATTATTTGCTAATGCTAGAAACGCTGCAAGCGGTAGTTTAAGACAACTTGAAGCTAATATTTCTAAAGAAAGAGGATTAGAAGCGATTATTTATCAAGTTGTTGAACCTTTGTCTCATAATATTTTTGATACTAAAACAGAAAGAGAATTTCTTAAAAATCAAGGTTTTAAAACTCAGGAATTTTTCGAAAAAATAACTAGTCAAGAACAATTAAAAAATGTTATAGATTCATTTAAAAACATAAAAAATAATTTTAATTATGATTGCGATGGTCTTGTTATTAAGTATTATGATTTTAGATGATATGAAACGCTTGGTTATACAGCTAAATTTCCTCATCATTCAATTGCTTTTAAATATGAAATTGAAAAGGCAATTACTAAATTAATTGATATTGTAGCTAGTGTTGGAAGAACAGGAAGAATAACTTATAACGCAATTTTAGAGCCGGTTGAATTAAATCAGACAATAGTTTCAGCCGCAACATTACATAATTATAATTATATTGTTGATAATAAAATCAATATTGGTGAAGATGTTTATGTAATTAAGGCAGGTGAAATTATTCCAAGAGTTGTAGCACCTGTTTTTCCTAAAGAAAAATCATATTTCAAAATTATTAAGCAGTGTCCAAATTGTGGTAATAAGTTACAGAAGATTGACGACAATGTAGATCAGTTTTGTCTTAATAGTGAATGCTCAACTAAAAAGATTAGAGCAATAATTCATTATTGCTCTAGAGAGGCATTGAATATTAATGAGCTTGGCGAAAAACAAATTGAAAAGTTTTTCAACTTAAATATTCTTAATGAAATTAAAGATATTTACTTTTTATATCAAAAAAGAGATTTTTTAAATTCCTTAGGTAAAAAAGTTGAAAAATCAACTAATAATTTAATTGAAAATATTGAAAAATCTAAAAAATGTAATTTATTTCAAGTTATTTTTGGATTGGGAATAAAACATATTGGTCTTCAATCATCAAAAGTAATTGCTAAAAAAATAAATAAATTACAAGATTTATTTGGATTTTCATATAATGAATTAATTAATCTTGATGATTTAGGAGAAAAGTCAGCTATTGAAATAATTAATTTCGTTGCAGATGAAAAAAATAAAAAGTTAATGGTTTTTCTTGATAAAACACTTTCTTATAATAAAAATGAATCTAATGAAAAATTTAAAAATTTGATTTTTGTGATTACAGGCACATTATCAAAAAATAGAGATGAATATAAGAAGATAATTGAGAATTCATCAGGTAAGATATCATCAAGTATTTCTAAAAACACAAATTATTTATTATGCGGAGATAATGCTGGTAGCAAGCTAGAAAAAGCTATTAAGTTAGGTATTAAAGTTATAAATGAAAACGAATTTGAAGAATTATTAAATAACTAAAAGCTGCATTTTTATGCAGCTTTTTTAAAGCGCTTTAATCAACATTACTGCTCCTAGCGCTATTGCTTCTGATTTTGGTTCAACTTTTTTTTGTTTTGGTATTATAAGTATAGTCATTGATTCTATAAATAGTGAGCTTATTATTTTTATTACTAAAATCTTTTATATCAAACGGTCAAGTTTGAATTTTATCACTATTATTTTCTTTATTAATAGGAGCTTTTAAAGTAATATCTACAGATTTTGAAACATCCACATTTTTTAATTTAATAGAAAATTTTTTATAATTTTCTTTTTTAAATTTATCTTCACCTTTTAAATTTCTTTGATTTTTAAATGTGCTTATAACATTATTTTTTAAACCTGGACTAAAAGCATAAATAAATCAATCTTCTTCTTTATAATCATTCTGATTTAATTCAAAAATTAGCTGATAATTTCAAGATTTATCTAATAATTTTTGATAATCAGCTCGTTTTTTATTATCTATTGCTTTATAAATACCATGAATAATTCCAAAAAATATCCTGTCACCAATTAAAGAAAGAAATGGACCTAAAAAGTGTTTTTTTTAACCTATTTTTGATCAAAAATTATTAAATCAACTGTTTTTTGTTTAAAAATTTCTGTTTTATGTTCCAATAAATTTTTAAAATTTGAAATATTTTCTTCATTTGATGCTTCTTCATTCATTAAATATTTTGGCTGTAATTCTAAATTTTCAATTAAATGCTTTTCTAATAATATTGATATATTATTAAATGCCTGTACAAACTTTTTTTGATAATTAAATTTTTGTGGCTTGTGTTTTTAAATTTTTCTTCAATATAACTAAAACTATTATATTCTTTTATTAAATTAGGTTTTAATATGATGTTTCCATATTCTAGACTAGAAATATATTTTAATGAAAAATTAGATTTTGAATCTAATCAATTAAGAAATATATATCTTTTTTTGTTTTTGGAATATTAAGCAAAATATTTTTATTTGATATATAGTTTGTTATTAAATTGTTAGTAAAAATATTATCAGTATTTATATATGAAATCATAAATTGTTGCTTCGACTATTTTAATGAAACAAGTGGATTCATAAAAATAATGCCACCTATTATTAAAAATAAAGCAGTTAATAATTTATTTTTTTATTCATAATTTTTTTAAATATTTTTATATTAAATTATAAAAAGAGATATATTTAAATTTATTATTTTTTTATTTTTGCATTTTTTTGTTAATTTAATAAAAAAAATATGCGTACGCATATTTTTGATCAATAAATTTGGTATGGTGCGCGAGAAGGGACTTGAACCCTTACGCCGTGAAGCACTAGAGCCTAAATCTAGCGTGTCTGCCAATTTCACCACTCACGCAATGGTATAAGATCAACTTATATATGGTGCCGTCTATAGGAATCGAACCTACGACCTACTGATTACAAGTCAGTTGCTCTGCCTGCTGAGCTAAGACGGCATTTATTACTTATAAATTATATACAATAATTTTAAATCTAATAAATTTTTTTAAAAATTTTTATTAGATTTAAAATGAGTTATTCTTAATAAAAAAAACAAGAAATCAATAAAATTTCTTGTTTATTTTATTTTATCTTGACGCTGAGAAGTAAATAAGTCAAATTCTCCATCTTCTTGTTGATTTTCAAATTCGAACTCTTGTAATATTGGCAATTCACTAATTGATTTTATATTAAAATAATCATAAAATTTATTAGTTACACCTAATAATGTTGGCTTACCAACACTCATAGCTTCTCCAACTTCTTCAATTAAACCTTTTGAAATAAGACTAGAAATAATTGAAGAAGAATCAGCTCCTCTTAATCTATTAACTTCAGAACGAGAAATAGGATTTTTATAAGCAATAATTCCGACAACTTCAAGAGCCGCATTAGTTAATTTAACTCTTTTTTTAATATTAGCTAGGCGTTCAATAGCATCTTTCAATTCTTCTTGATCTCTAGTGGCAAACTTATAAATTTCATTATAATTAACTACTTTAAGAGCGCGATCAAGTGAATTAAATCAAGAAGTAAAATCTTTAATTACTTTTTTTGCTTCTTGAATATTATTAAGAGCAAAAACATCCTTAATTTGTTCTAATGTTAATCCCTTAACACCTTGAATATATAATAATGCTTCCAATATTTTATTACGCATGTATTTCTCCTTTTTCAATTCTTATAGGGCCATATTCAATTTCTTGATACATTCTTATTTCTTGACGTTTAACAAGATCTAATAAAGCGATAAGAGTAATTACAAAATGTTGAATAGAAGGAAGATTAAAAATCATTTCAAAAGTCACATTTTCATATTCTTTGAATAACTTTCTTATATATTCAATTTGATCTTGAGCTGTCAAATTAATACTTTTAATTTTAGTCGTTCTAAGATTAAGGGCATGAACTCTTGCAAACATATCTCTAAGAATTTTAATTAATGTTAAAGGATTGCCTTTTCCATGAAGTTCTTCAGGTGCTGGTGGTGTTTTTCATTGTTCAAGTTCATTTGAATCTTTAATAAAAATATTATTGCGAGATTTTTCCAATTTTCTTAAAAATGGTTGAACTTCTTTTAATTGTTTATATTCTATTAATCTTTGAAGAATCTCATTTTTTTGAGTTTTTAACTCCATTGATTCTTCTTTTTCTTCTAAAAGCATTTTTGTTTTAATTTCTAATAGTTTTGTAGCTAAAACTAAATATTCACTCATTTTTTCGATTTCATAATCTTCTGCATTAGCTTTAAGATGATTAATAATTTCTAAATATCGATTTGCAAGTTCAACTAAATTAATCTGCATAATATCAATATTCTTTTCTTTAACAAGTGAGAGTAATAAATCTAAAGGGCCAGAAAAATTATCTAAATTAAAAAATAAATTTTCTTGTATATTATTATTTTTCATTTTCTTTTATTCCTTGTTCAACAATATTCTGCACTCTTTTTGCTAAAGCACTACGTTCTTGAGAAATAAATGAAATCGGTTTAATAGCAGGATGAAAAATAACTTTAATTATTCTTTTTTGTTTTCTATTAATATCATCAGCTTTAAAACCATTAATAATACTTACGGGAATAATTGGAAGATATTCTGATTGGGCCGCTTTAAATGCTCCGCCCTTAAATTCATTCATTTCTCCAGTTTTTGTTCTTGTTCCTTCAGGAAAAATAACACCATAAGTTTTATTAGTTTTTACATAATTAGCAAATTTATCAACTTGTTCAAGAGCTTCTCTTCTTTTACTTCTATCAATTAAAAAAGTGTCAATTAACTCCATGGCATTTCTAATTGTTCTTTTTTTGACTAATTCAATTTTAGCAATAAAAGTTAATATGCTATTTTCAACTCCAGGTTCAAAACTACGTTTTCTAAGTGCATACATCAATACTAACACATCTAAATTAGAAGTATGATTTGGAGTTAAAAGGGCAGGAGTTTTATGAAGATTTTCATAACCTTTTACTTCTACTTTGATATTATAAATTTTTAGAATTTTGCCCACATGTTTTAAAAGTGAATTATATCTACTTTGCAATGTAAAATCAAATTCTGATTTTCTTTTTTTCTTAGCAAGTTTATTTATTTTTTTAAAAATAAAGAATAAACAAAGTGCATTTCAAAATAATCTTGCTCTAACTGTCATGTTTTTCCTTTCTTAATACATATGCAATTAATATGTCATCTTCAGTTGATGTTGATATATAAAAATTATTATCATTTGTAACATATCTGCCATTTTCTTTAAATAAATTAATTTTATTAAAAGAAAAGTAAGAATTATCTGCCTTAAATATTGCTTCCTTAATAGCTCACCTAGCTGCTAAAAAACCTGGTTTTAAATTTTTTTCAAGTTTATTATAACTTTCAAATTCTTCTTTTGAAAGAAATCGTTTAATAAAAGCTTTAGTAACATTATTAAATCTTGATATTTTAGTTATATCTACACCGATCATTTTTTTATTATATTTTATTTATTAAAATATAAATATAAAAATAGAAGTTAAATAATGCATAAATTAATATTTCGCAATTAAATGTAGGAATTTATAGTATAAAATTCCTATTTTTTTTCATTATTATATTTTTATGATATTTAAAATATATTACTTATTATGAATATAAATAATAAAAATAATGGAATGTTACTTGAATCATTAATTGATTTAAGTATTGAAAAATATGCTCAATTCGACTTAGCTTTAATATCAAAAAATTATGTTCCTATAAAATTTAAACATTCACAACAAAAAAATTTATATCAAGGGCAAATTATTTCAAAAGCAATTGTAGATTATAGCGGTATTTATAATGGTAAATTTATTGCTTTTGATGCTAAGTCTACTGTTTTAAATGAATTTTATACTAAAAATATTAAAAAACATCAACATGAATACTTATTAAGGGCTAATGCATTAAAAGGAATATGCTTTTATATAATTGCCTTTCTTAATCAACAAAAATTTTTTATAGTTAATGTTAAAAATATTTCTCTTTCAAAAAGTAAATATTCAATTGAAGAAATAAAAAAAATAGGAAAAACAATTTCTCTTGTTCTTCCCGGCTATCTTGATTTTTTATCAAAAATTGATAAATAATTATTTAAAAACTTTATCAATAATTGCGCCGCCAACAACTTTATCATTATCATAAATAACAATTTGTTGACCCGGTGTAACTGCCGCTACTTCTTGTGGGTAATGTACTTTAATTTTGCCTTCTTGTAGTATTTTCAATGTAATAGGGATATCTTTTTGTCTATATCTAAATTTAGCAGTTAAATTATTATAATTAAATTCTTTTGCAATTTGATTAAACTCAATAGCTTCTAATGAACTGCTCAATAAAAATTCCATTCTGCTAATTGGAGCAACATAAACAATTTTGTTTTGAATATCATGTCCACAAACATAATGTTTTTCTTTTTGACCACCAAGATTTAATCCTTTTCTTTGTCCCAATGTATAATACATTGCCCCAACATGTTGTCCTACTACCTCATTTGTTACAACAGAAATAATATTTCCTGGTTGAGATGGAATATAATTTTGGAGAAATTGAGTAAAGTTTCTTTCTCCCACAAAACATATTCCTGTGCTATCTTTCTTTTGCGCTGTAATAAGATTTAATTTAAGAGCAATTTCTCTAATTTGAGGTTTTTCTATATTTGCTAAAGGCATAATAACTTTAGCAAGTTGTTGATTACTAAGTTGAGAAAGAAAATATGATTGATCTTTATTTTTATCGCTCGCTCTAAATAATTGAGAATTTTCAACTTTAGCATAATGCCCCATCGCCAAATAATCGGCTTTAAGTACATCAAAAGCATATTTAGCAAAATGATCAAACTTAATATATTTATTACAAAGAATATCTGGATTTGGCGTTCTTCCTTTTTTATATTGCTCAATTAAATCTGTAAAAACATTATCTCAATATTCTTTAATAAAATCAACACGATAAATAGGAATATTTAATGTTTCACAAACACTAACAGCATCAAGAAAATCTTGTTCTTGAGGACATATGTTTCCTAAATCATTATTTCCTAATATATCATTATTAGCTAATGAATCTCAATTTCTCATAAATAAACCAACAACATTATATCCTTGTTCTTTTAAAAGATAAGCAGCAACGGAAGAATCCACTCCTCCCGAAATACCTATTACTACCACTTTCTTTTTTATAGGAAAATTACTGTTTTTAATAATAAAATCAATTTTATTTGTTATTTGAATTGTAAGTTTATCATTATTAAAAAATTCCTCTATTATTTGATTATTAGTTAATATTAAATTTGAAATATTGTTTAAAATTAAATCATTTTCTAAAATTTTTGATTGATATAATTCGAGATCAAATTTGGTAAATTCTTGATTATTAATAGTTCCAAAAAGACAATTACTTCCAATATATCTTTCACTTAAATATTTAAATCCTTCTTTATTACTTTTGATGTATATGGTCATATTTACCTTCTTCGATTAAATCATAAAAAAAGTAAGAAATAATCTTACTTATTTACTATTTGCTTTTCTTTGTTCTTTAGCAATTCTTTGAACTCTTTTTTCATTACGAATTTTATTTCTTTTTCTAACTATTTTACGCATAATTATCTCGCAGATCTTGCTGTTTCTATTATATTTTTAAATGTTTGTGGTTCGTGAATTGCTAATTCTGATAACATTTTACGATTAATTAATACATTAGCTTTTTTAAGCCCGTTAATAAATTGTGAATATGTCATTCCTTCTTCTCTAACTGCTGCATTAATTCTTGAGATTCATAATTTTCTGTAATCTCTTTTTACTTGTTTACGGTCTCTGAATGCATATGTTCAAGATTTTATAACTGCTTGTTTAGCAACTTTATATCCAATTGATTTATGTCCAAAGTATCCTTTAGCAAGTTTTAATCATTTTTTACGTCTTGCGCGTGTAACTGTTCCGCCTTTTACTCTCATGTATTACTCCTTATATTAAATTAATCCTTTAAATCTTTTTAGATCACTTGCATGCATTTGTGTACTTTTACGGCTTTGACGTTTTTGTTTTGTTGTTTTATTTTGTGCTAAATGTGAACGAAATGCTTGTTCACGCATAATTTTACCTGTGCCAGTAATTTTAATACGTTTTTTAAGTGCTGATTTAGTTTTCATTTTTGGCATACTATCTCCTTAAATATCTTCTTGTTCTGATTCTTTATTTTGGTCAATATTATTTTCTTCATTCTGCATTTTTTTTCATTTTGCTATTTTCAGCTTAGATGGTTGAATATGCATATCTAAAAAACGGTCTGTTAATGTTGGTTCTTTTGAAATTTCTGATAAATCTTCAACAAGTTTATAAAAACGACTTAGAGTATCATGTCCTAAATCTTGTCTAGCCATTTCTCTTCCTCTAAATTTTAAACTTATTTTGATACGATCGCCTTCAAGTAAAAATTCTCTCACTTTTCTAGCTTTTGTTTCCATATCATGTTGACCAATTAATGGAGTTAATCTAACTTGTCTATTTTGAATAGTTGTCTGTTTTTCTTTAGCTTGTTTAGCCTTTTTCTTTCTATCGTATTTAAATTTACCATAGTCTAATATTTTAGCAATTGGTTTAGGTGTTGAACTAATTAAAACTAAATCCATTTTAGATTCTTTTGCCATTTCTATTGCTCTTGATGTTTCCATAACACCAATTTTTTCATTTTCAGAACCTACTAAAAACACTTTTTTAAATGGAATATCATCATTTAAAATGTGTTCTGATTTAGGACCTTTTGAATTTCTATTATTTACGTGAATAAATATCTCCTTAATAAAAATATATAAAAAAGTGGTTTTAAACCACTTATTTGCGACATAAGATTATCAAAAGACAAATGATAAATTTATCAAATTAATAACTTAATTGTAGCAAAACCCATGAATGAATCATCAGGTGAGAAGTGATTCTACTTTCTGCAATTAATTTATTGCATTTATATTTTATCATTTTTTGACAATTTTAATTAATTTATTTTTATTAAATTTGTATAATTATTTTTTTACTTCATAATCTACTCAAACTAAAGCATGATCGGAAATTGATTTTTGGAATTTGTATTTATCGCTTTTTGTTTTTGAACTAGAGTAAAATTCTGTTTGTTTTCAAGTATCTATTAATGATTTAGGAAAGAACTCAGAATCATAAGAATTTATAATATCAAATTTAAATCAAACTTTATTATATGATTCTGTTTTTATTTCAACTTTTTCTTTTTCAGAAATAATATTTAACCCTGATTTTTCTCTAAATAAAATTTTATCATATGCATTAGCATATAAATCACCTTTATGTTTTGGATTTTTAACATTTGGATTGTATTCTCCGCCAGCTGACGTTTCATAATAATCATAAATAAAATCTTTATCTAATTGAATTGGACCTCTTTTTCCTTTTAGCTGATCTGGTTGTTGTGCATTAATACTCATATCATCATAATAATTTTCTATACCAGCATTTTTAAATTCTTCTGATAAGAATAAATCATTGTGGCGTGTCATTATATTTGTATCACCTTCAAAAATAATTGATGCTGATGGATCTAATTTTTGAAATGCTTCAAATACTTTAGGGAGATTTAATGCTTCTTGTATTTCTCATGCACCCTGACCAGTTCATGGTTTCTCTGCAGGTGGCTCTATATAAATTTTATTTCCTTTTCCTTTTGGAGAATCTTTAGCTTCTTTAGGCCCAGGTGAATTATGATGACCAAAAATTGTTATAATTGTTTTTTCAGTAGTTTTGTCTTTAAATAATACTCCAAATAGCGGTCTTTTATAAGATTTATCTTCTTTACCAAATGACATTACTTTTAATGGCTTGTAATAAAAATGATTATATAAAACGGCAATTTGTTCAGCAGTTGCATTGTTTACATCAGGATTTTTATCTGAAGTAGGTTGTAGTAATAATGAATAGGTATTTTGGCCTCATTTTTCATTTAATTTATTTTGAATATCTTTAACTTTATTTCCATATCCAAAATTAATTTCTGTTAAACCTACAATATCTTGTCTTGTTTTATAAATTGTTGTTGCAATAGCATCGACTTTAAAAATATGATTTTTTGGTTTGCTTTTACTGCCTGGGTAATTAAGAATATTTCAGTGACCAATTCTTCTTTGATTATCAAGTTTTTTATATTTAGGATCTACTTCTCCTTTAAATAAAGGCGCTTCGCCTTTATAATCTAAAGGTGGAAAACTTTCTTCTGCATTAAGTTCTTCTTTAGATAAAAGTATATCTTCTTCTTTATCTCTTTCTTCTTGTGAATCTTCAAAGTCCTCATTAGCTTCTTCAGTTATTTTAAATAAATTATCAGGCATAAAAACACCAGCTTTAATAGGAGTTTTTTGTTTATCAACTGTAAGCATGAATATAAAAGCTAATCCATTAATAGAATTTTTAACTTCTACTAATTTAACGCTAAGATCAGGATATTTATTCAAATCAAGTGAATTGATTGTAAATTCAATATTAGAAAAATTATCAATTACTTCTTCTTTTGTCAAATTACTAAAATTAGGCATTTCTAATCTTTTAGCAATTATATGTGCTTCATATTCACTAATATTTTGCTGTTCTTGTTCTTTAACTTTAGAATTTAAAAAATCTTCTTGTGTAAAGCGATGTCCTATTTTTCTAGTACTTTCTTTAGTTTTAATTTCAAAAACTACAAAAACACCATTTTTTTCCTTTAATATGTTTGAAATTTTAACTTGAGCACCATTAATTTCTATTTCTTTTTTTCCATTTTCAAATTCAATATTATCTGATACATTATTATGAAATTGGAGATCAGCAATATTTAATCTGCTTAATGTTTTTTCAATAATTTGTTCATTTGAAACTGTTTCATTACTTGTATTACTACAAGATATTGCCGCAAAGGTAATTGGAGTAATTCCAGCAGCTGAAATTCATAATTTATATTTATTCTTCATATTAATATTATGCTATATTAATTTATAAAATTATATAACATAAATTAGCTATGGGAATATTCTGGGAAACAATATAAAAAATTATTTAAGCGTTTTTTAAATTGCTTAAATGTCATCTTTTTTATTCAATTTGTAAAGTTTAATTTAATTATTAGTTTTGATTAGTGACGCCAATTTAATAGCAGCGCTTTCAGCTCTTAAAATAGTTTTACCAAGACTAATTACTTTAAAATTATTTTTAAGTGCTTTTTCTACTTCATCTTGAGTTAATCCACCTTCAGGACCTGAAACAAGCACTAAATCGCCTTCTAAAAAGAAACTTTCTTCAACTTCTTGTTTTTCATGAGCTATAAATTTATTGTAGTTTAAATATTGTTTTAAAAAATCATCGAATTTAATTGGCATTAAAATTTTAAGGTAATTATTTCTAAAACTTTGTTCACATGCTGCTTTAGAAATTGCTTCTCAACGTTCTATTTTCTTTTTTAAATCATCAATTGTATATTTAACAGATATATTTTCAGTTAAAAGTAACTGTAATTTTTTAACACCAAGTTCGGTCAGCTTTTGCACTAATAAATCAATTTTTTTATACTTAATTAAAGGTAAAGCATAAACAATATCATGCTTAAATTCGTTATTAATATCGAGTTTTTTAATAATATTAGCCTTATTTTTTGAAATACTAGCTTCATAATATTCATTTTCATATAAGCATAAAATATGTTCATTTTCTCTTAATCTATTCGCTTTTATTCTTTCTTGATTATTTTTATCAAAAATAAAAGCATTTCCTTCTTTTTGTGAAACTAAAAATCTTAACATTTTTCTCCTAGTAAAAAAGAACCTTATTTAGGTTCCTGGTCAAAAATTATGATATGGTGCCCAGAACAGGACTTGAACCTGCATGAGTCTCCTCACTAGAGCCTTAATCTAGCGTGTCTGCCATTTCCACCATCTGGGCATATGGTGCCCGAAACAGGACTTGAACCTGCAAGCCTTGCGGCAGTTGATTTTGAGTCAACCGTGTCTGCCATTTCACCATTCGGGCATTAGAAAGAAGTATTATACTTCTTTTTGTTTCATTTTTAATTCATATAATATAACTAAAATAAAGAATATAATAAATATTATAATAGAAAAGAAAATTATTAATAAATTAATAAAGAAATCAATTCTAAGTAATTTTAATTTTGGTAAATGATTAAATAAAACTTTTTTTAATTTAAATGATCCAAACGAAAATGATATTCAAATAAAAAGTGCAAATATTATACCAATAGTCAAGGGGATTAGTTGTATATTTTGTTGCATTATATTTCCTTAAATATATAATTTATTATATTTATATATTATATGGATTAATTAGATTTTTTTACAAACAAATGTTCAAATATTTCTTGATAATCTTTTACAGGAATGTAAGTAATTTTTTCTTTTACTTCTTGTGGAATATCAATTAAATCTTTTTTATTTGAAAAAGGAATAAATACTTGAGAAATTCCCTTATGATATGCTGCGAGTGATTTTTCTTTAAGACCACCAATAGCTAATACTTTTCCAGTAAGAGTAATCTCTCCTGTCATACCAACATTAGAAGGTAATGCCTTATCAAGCAAACAAGATATAATCGCGCTTGTAAATGTAACGCCGGCGCTAGGCCCATCTTTAGGGGTAGCCCCTTCAGGCACATGAATATGAATATTATTATTATCAAAGTCAAAATTAATATTAAATTTTTGTGCATTTGCTTTTACATAAGTAAAAGCAATTTGTGCCGATTCTTGCATAACTTCTTTTAATTGACCTGTAAGTTTAAGCTCACCCTTACCTGGATAAGAAGTAACTTCAATTTGAAGAGTACTGCCTCCATATGAAGTAAATGCTAAGCCATTTACAGTTCCTACATGAAGCTCTTCTTCAAGTTCATCTTCATCTATTTTTTTTACGCCTAAATACTTAGTAATCAACTCTTCATTAAGAAAAATTTTATCTTCAAAATCATTTTCCATTTCTTCAACACAAATTTTTCTTACAATTTTATCAAGTTGCCTATAAAGCGATCTAACACCAGCTTCCATAGTATAATGTTTAATAATATATTTAAGCATTTCATCAGAAATTTCTACAATATTTTTTGAAACAAAGTTTTGCTCAAGTACTCTTGAAATTAAATATTGACGCGCTATTTTGATTTTTTCTTCAACAGTGTATGTATGAAGTTCAATCATTTCAACACGATCAATAAGAGCGGGTGGAATATTTTCAAAATAATTAGCGGTAGCAACAAACATTACATCAGAAAGATCATATTCAATTTCTACGTAATTATCTTGAAATTTTGCATTTTGTTCAGGATCCAGCACTTCTAGCATTGCGCTTGTAGGATCGCCACGACGATCTGATGACATTTTATCAATTTCATCTAATAAAATAAGAGGATTAGAAACTCCTGATTTTTTAATAGCATTAATGATTTTTCCTGGCATTGCTCCAACGTAAGTTCTTCTATGACCACGAATTTCTGCTTCATCATGAACGCCGCCAAGAGAAATTTTAACCATTTTTCTTCCTAATGCATCAGCTATTGATTTTGCTAAAGAAGTTTTACCAGTTCCTGGCGGCCCAACTAAAGTTAAGATTGGAGAAGATAACACTTTCTTTTGAATTTTATCTTCAAATAAATGTGAATTAATTTCTTCTTCATTATTTAACTTAATATTATCTTTACTATTTCTTACTTTGTTTTTTCTAATTTCAATAGCAATATATTCAATAATTCTTTTTTTGACTTCTTCTAAACCATAGTGATTTGATTCTAAAACTTCTTTTGCTTTTTCAATTGAAGTATTAAAAGTTGAAACTTTTTTTCAAGGTAAATTAGTTAAAATTTCAATATAGGTTTTTGTAATATCTGCATTAGGTGAAGAAGGCATCATTTCTTCTAATTTTTGTTTTTGTTCTTGAATTATTTCAAGTACTTTTTTAGGAAATTTTGCTTTTTCTTTAATTTCGTCTTCTTCTTTTTTTTGACTATTGTCATTAAGAAGTGATTTAATTACTCTAATTTTTTCTCTTAAAATGAAATCTGTTTGCTGTTTATCTAAATCGCTCTTTAGTTTGGCATCAATTTTACGATCGATATCTTTCATAATAGCATTAGAATCACTACCTAATTCTTTATCTTTTTTATTTTGATCTTCAAATTCTCTAAAATATGAATTTAATAAATCAAAAGAATTTGAAAGATAATAGAAAAACACCATAAAACTTCATTTTTCCTCAAAAATAAGTTTCTTTAACTCTGTTTTTAAATATTCAATATATGAAGCACTTGTAACGTCTTTTTTATAAGCAAATCTAGTTAATCAACTTATAAATGTAAATAGAATATAATTATTAATAATAATATTATGATCATTATCTACTTCTGACATTATTAACATTATAAAAGTTGTTAAAGTCATTACATCGCTAGCTTCTATATAACCTTTTGCAGAAAGATCGGCAGCTCTTTTAGAAATATCCTTTACTTTAGCAATAAATTCACGAAATTTATCATCATATAATTCATCATCCTTGTCATCTTCAAGAATTTCATCTGGCATAATTACTCTACCTCTTATAGCTTGAATTTCGTTATTTTCTTCATTGAAAGTTACGGAAGTAATTCTAGCTATTGAAAGAGCTTCATAAGTAATTTCAAGTGAATCAGTTTTAACATTATTAACACTTAAAAGTCTTGCTAAAATTGCTTTAGAGTTTTTAGCAGAATTTTTAAGCTTTTTATCAGCATAAAGGAAAAATATTCTTTCACCATTTGATGATGATTCTATAATTTTTTCAATATCATTTAAATTTGTTATTTTTATTTTTTCTTCAGGTCCAAATAATGCCTTTTCAGTATAAATTGCATAATATTTATGTAATTTGCTTGATTCTAGAAACTCATCATTATTGTTTTGTCATTCTTTAAATCTTTCTATATATTTAATAAGTTGTGAATTTTTCATTTGTCTCCTTAATTCAATTAATTTTATTATATCATTTTAACTAAATTTAGCAATTAAATATTTTAAGTGCTAAATTACTTAATAACAAAATTAACTAATCTCCCGGGTACAAAAATTTCTTTTTGTATTTCAACATTTTCAAGTCATTTAGCTACTGCTTCTTTTGCTTTAGTTAGAATTTCTTGCTTAGTTTCAGTGTCTAAAACTAATATTTCCCCTCGAAGCTTTCCATTAATTGTTATTCCATATTTTTTATAACCTAATTCAAAAGCACTTTCATCAACTTCTAAATGTTTGAGATTAGAAGAATAAAATAGTTTTGAAGAAAGCTCAGAACATATATGAGGAATAAATGGCTCTAAAATATTTAAAAGAACATAATAAGCTTCAGTTCAAAGTGTTACATTAGAACTTGTCTCTAAATCATTAATAATTTCCATAGATAAAGCAATAATAGTATTAAATGAAAAACTAGAATCAGCAGCTTGAAATATTTCATAATATTTTTTTAAAGCAAGATGAATTTTTTTTCTTGTCTCTTTTTCTTGAATATTTAAATCATTAGCCTTAATAAATTTATCAACTTTTATAACTCTACCACTATAGTTAACTAATTTATTAATAAATTTATAACACCCTTCAACGCCAGCTGGATTTCATTCTAAATCTTTTTCAGGCGGCGCCGCAAATAAGATGAATAAACGCGCTGTATCAGCTCCATATTTATTAATTAAATCAGAAGGTTCAACTACATTTCCTTTTGATTTTGACATTTTAGCCCCATCTTTAAGAACCATTCCTTGTGTAATTAATCTTTCGAAAGGTTCATCATAAGAAATAAGACTTAAATCTCTTAATGCCTTAGTAAAGAAACGAGAATAAAGTAAATGAAGAATGGCGTGTTCAATACCACCAACATAATAATCAACTGTATTAAAATATGCTGTTTCTTTTGAAAAAATTTCATCTCATCTTCTATCTTTAGGAACTGGATATCTCATAAAATATCATGATGATTCAACAAATGTATCAAGAGTATCGCTTTCTCTTTTAGCTGGTTTATTACATTTTGAGCAAGTTGTATTAATAAATTCATCATTTTGAGCTAATGCAGTTTGAGAATTAATTAGTGTTTTAATTTGTGGAAGCTTTACAGGCAAATTCTCAAATTTTTCTGGAACAATTCCACACTCATCACAAATAATTAAGGGAATTGGCGTGCCTCAAAATCTTTGTCTAGAAATTCCTCAATCCTTTAAGTTAAAATGAGTTGCTTTTTTAATTGATTCATTATTTTTAAAATTTAGTTCTTCATTTTCATCTTTTAAAAATAACTCTTTAATAATTTGCGAATCTCTATTAGCTAAGTTTTCACTAAAAAATCCTAATGAAATTTCATTTTTAAATTTAATATGTGCATAATTAGTAACAACAATTGGTAACTTCTTATTATTTAAAGGATTAATAGCAAAAATAGGTAAAATTAAATATTTAACATCTTTAAGTGTTAAATCGTTTGTTGAAAGTTTTATGCTTGCAATGATTTCTTTATCAATTTTTTCAACACTAACTAATTTTTCAACTAATTTATGCTCTGGCGAAATATTAACAAAAGCTATCTTACTAAAATTAATATTTTTTGATTCAAATACTTCTATTTCATCATAAATATTTTCTAGTTTAAATTTAATATTAAAACCTTCTGTCTTGCCAATTCAGTTTTTTTGCATTTTCAAAACTTGAGTAGGTCATTTATTTTCAAGTAATTTAAGATCTTGTAATAATTCTTCTTCATATTTTTTAATATTTAAATAATATTGTTCAAGCTCTTTAATAACAACATCGCTATCACACCTTCAACATTTATTATTAATTACTTGTTCATTAGCTAAAACAGTTTGATCTTTTTCACAATAATTTAATTTTGCTTTCTTTTTATAAATTAACCCTGCTTCATATAATTTAATAAATAAAAATTGCTCTCATTTAGTGTAGTCATAATCACAAGTAGCTAATTCGTGATTATAAGCAAAAGAAAACCCTAATGATTTTAATTGGCTTTTCATATTTTCTATATTATCTCTAGTTCATTTTGAGGGCTCAGTTCCATTTTTAATAGCAGCATTTTCAGCTGGTAAACCAAAAGCATCTCATCCAATTGGGTGAAAAACATTAAAATTTTCTTTTCTAAAAAACCTTGCTATCGCATCAGAAATAGCATAGTTTCTTGCATGACCCATATGTAATTTTCCTGATGGATAAGGAAACATTGAAAGAACATATTTTTTTTGTAATTTTAAATTTTTATTAGGTTCAAAAGCATCTTTTTCAAGTCAAAGTTTTTGTCATTTTTGTTCTATATTTTTAAAATCATAAACCATAATACCTCATTTTATCGATTTAAATTATATATAAATAAGAATAAAATAAGTATATAAAAGAACTAAATTAGGACTCTAAGATATAAAAGTAATAGGCATTATTAAAATTTGAAAGAAAAAATCTTTTTAACAGGGTTTTGTAAAAGTAGAATTAAAATTGAATTAACACTTATATTAATAATATTAAATGTAAAGTAAGTAATTCCGGCACCTAAAAAATATGAATTCATATTGAAAAATAAACCGCGAAATATGTTTCATTTTTTTATTATTTCAGTATAAGAAAATGAATTAATTGTATGATAAATTTTAAAATAAATTGCTGTAAAAATATATACATTTAATAATGTAATTATTATTGAAGCTGCAATTGTTGCTAATAAAAGTTGAAAAATATTAAATATCAACTTTTTAAAAGGAATAATAAATTGAAATAAATCTAAAAAAAGCACAAATAATATTATGCTTAATAATAAAATAAAATGACCCAACATTATTCCTGGTTCATATCCTTGTGCATTAATAGCTGGAGAAATAATAGCATTTAGAAATGCTATTAAAAACGCTCCTTTTTTTGAAATGTATCTATATGTTATATAAATAATAACAAATGAAAAATTAAAACTTAAAAATGAATTAAATTTGATAAAACGCAAAAAAAATCCTAATACAAAAATAACACTAAGCATTAAGGCGCTTGATGTTATTTTTGTAATCTTATTTTCTTGATATCTAATCTCATTCATGCTATTTAAATATTATATAAAAAATCTTTTATTTTTATAGGAAATTTTATAATTATTAATAAAAAATAACTTATTTTATTAAGTGGGAAAAATTTAGGAAAATAGTTACTTTTAAGATTGTTAGAATTGCTTTATGAAAAAAATAAATATCAAAACATTAACTCCAATCACTCTTAAAAAGGAGTTTAAAGATAAATATCAAATTAAGAATTTTAAAGAAACTATTTTTATTATTACATTAGATGATAATTACTATTATTATTTAACTTCAACAAATGAAATTACTAAAAAAATTAACGATATGCAAATTGTAGTAAGTAAAGAGCAAGCAATTGATTCAGAAGGTAATATAAAAAATTTTGATTATGATTATACTCTTGATTTTTCAAAAATATTTCGCATTAAAAAAGAAGAATTAATAAAATTTATTTTCTTTGAATCTCCCTTAAGAATTAATTGAGATAAGCAATTGGATATTGTTATAAATGTTGATAAATATATTGGAAATAGTAAAAAAATAAAAATTGTTTTAATTAATGAAAATGTAAATTCGTTATTAGTTTTATCTTAAAATGTATGGCGCAAAATAATAACTTTATTTTGCTTTTATTTTATTTTTTACATTAAATAATAATTATTATAAATAATAATATTAAATATATAAATGTTTATAATTGTAATGATTATGAAAGTTTATAGATTTGAAGATAAAATTGAAGTTGAAAATAATATTTATGTTTTAGGAGGTTTCGAAAGCTTTCATTTGGGTCATTATGATCTTTTTAAAAAAGCATTAACTCTTTCTAAAAATGCTATTTTAATGTTGTTTAAAGATACTTCAATTCTTCCAAAATCAAATCAAAAAAATATTTTTGATCTTAATACTAGATTACAAATAGCGGCAGATATTGGTTTTGAATATGTTAAAATAATTGACTTTGAAGCAGTTTCTTCTTTAAGCGGCAAGCAATTTCTTGAAATTATTTCTTCAAATCAAAATGCGCGTTTTATTTTTGGAGATGATTTTCGCTTTGGTTATAAAGCTAGTAATAATACTAATGATATTTTAGTTTGATATCCAAACAGCATCTGTGTTGAATTAAAAAAAATTAGAGGCACTAAAATTAGTTCTACATTGATTAAAAATCAAATTATGTTAGGATATATAGAATTTGCTAATAGTTTAATGGTAACTGATTGAACAATAAATATTCTACTTGATGCTTCTCTTTCTTTTGCTTGACCAAATTTAATTAAGCCTCCTGAAGGCGTTTATGCTGCTATTATTGAAATAGATGAATTTTCTTTCTTTTGCGCTTTAAAAGTTCAGGAAAGAAGTTACATTGAATTTATTGATTTTAAAGTTAATAAATTCAATGTTATTAATAGAAACCTTTCTTTAAGTATTAATAAAGAAATTAGATTTACTAATAAAGAAATAAATACTGAAGATATAAAAATGATAAAAAAATACTTCAATAAAGGAGAAAAAAATGATTAGTTCAAAAGAGATTAGACAAATGTGATTAGATTTTTTTAAATCGAAAAAACACTTAGTGATTCCAACTAAAAATTTAATACCAGTAAATGATGATTCACTTCTTTGAATTAATTCTGGTGTTGCAACTTTAAAAGATTACTTTTCAGGAAAAATTAAGCCTGAAAGTAATCGATTAACAAATTCTCAAAAAGCAATTAGAACAAATGATATTGAAAATGTTGGAATTACAACAAGACACCATACATTTTTTGAAATGTTAGGTAATTTTTCAATTGGTGATTACTTTAAAAAAGAAGCTATTGAATGAGGCTATGAATTTGTTACACAATGATTAAAATTGCCTAAAGAAAAAATTTACATTACATATTATAAAGATGACATTGAAACTTATAATTTATGAGTTAAATTTGGCATTGATAAAACTCATATGGTTAAGGGTGATAGAAAAACTAACTTTTGAGAACATGGTGCTGGGCCTTGTGGGCCTAATACGGAAATATTTTTTGATCGTGGAGAAAAATACGACCAAAGAGGTATTGAATTATTAGAAAAAGATCTTGAAAATGATCGTTATATTGAAATATGAAATATTGTATTTTCAACATTTAATAATGATGGAAAAGGAAATTATACTGAATTAGCTCAAAAAAATATTGATACTGGTGCCGGTTTAGAAAGAATTGTTGCTATTTTACAAGATGCACCCACTAATTATGATACTGATTTATTTCTTCCAATTATTAGAGAAATTGAAAAGTATACTTCTTATAAATATGATATTAATAATTACTTCAAAAAAAATAAACAAGTTGATCAAATTAATACTGCATTCAAAATTATTGCTGATCATATGAGGACAGTAGCTAATGCTATTGGTGATGGTGCGCTGCCTTCTAATGTTGGAAGAGGATATATAATAAGAAGATTAATAAGAAGAAGTTATTATCAATCATTTATTCTTAAAATTAAAGATAAAACTTTTCTTCATAAATTAATTTTTATAATTCAAAAATCGTTAGTTTTTGATTATGATGTTAAAAAAGTTGCCAAAATTGTTGAGGAAGAAGAAGAATTATTTGCTAAAACTATTGAAAAGGGTAGAAATTTATTATTAAATGAAATTAAAATTAATAAAAATATTAATGCTCAAACTGTATTTAAATTATATGAAACTTATGGATTCCCATTTGAATTAACTATTGAAATTTTAAAAGAAAATAATATTCAAATTAATGAAGAAGAATTAGAAAAAGAGAAGGAAATTCATGCTAATAAGTCTAGAACTAAAATAGCTAATGCAATGAAAAATGTTATTAACTATTTAAATATTATAAATAAAAATATTTCTAAATTTTCTGGATATGAAACAACAAAGGGAATAGCAAATATTATAAAAATGTTTGATGAAGAAAATGAGCTAGAAGAAATTAAAACTAGAGGTTATATTATTCTTGATACTACTCCTTTTTATGCTACTTCAGGTGGACAAAATCATGATGAAGGTTACTTATTACAAAATGGTAATATAATAAAAATTCTTGATGTATTTAAAGATAAACATAACAATCATGTTCATTTAGTTGAAGGACAGGTAAATAAAAAAGCTCCTGTTGAGTGTTTTGTTGATGAAGATATACGTGCTAATATGGCTAGAAATCATAGTTCTACTCATATTATGTTTTCTATTTTAAGGAAATATTTAGGTAATTCTGTTGAACAATTAGGTAGTGATATTACGCAAGAGCGTTTTACTTTTGATTATCCGGCTGATAAAAAACTTTCAAAACAAGATATTAAAAATATTGAAAATGAATTTAAAAAAGTAATACAAAATGATGTTAAAAGAACTTATAACATTATAAGTTTAGAACAAGCTAAAGAACAAAATGTTTATATGACGCTTGAAGAGATTAAGTATATGAATAAAGATGCTGTTAGAATGGTAAGCTTTGAAGGCGTAACTAAAGATCTTTGTGGCGGAACTCACGTTGAACATACTAAATTTATTGAAGATTTTAAGATTATTTCTGTTGAAAAAAAACAAGCTGGTGTTTACAGAATTAGAGCAATAACTTCAAATAAATTAGTTAATGAATACAATCAAAAATTATTTAAACAAAAACTTGAAGAATTACAAAGCATTCAAAATAAACTTAAAGAATTAAATATAGCGTTTTCTATTGAAAAATTTGATAATTATTCACAAATTGAAAAAATTGAAAAGCACATTGAAAAACTTAAAGAATTACAAATTAAAACAATTAAAGAAAGAACTAAACAAGAAGCTAATAAGCAAATAGAAGTAGAAGAAATAAAAATTTATAATTTTAAAATTTTATTTAATTTAAACGCTCCTTCTTCTTCATTAAGTGTTCAAGCTGCTTCCTTAAGAGAAGCAAATAAAGAAAGCATTATTATTTTAGCTTCAGAAAATAATAATGCTTCATTAGTAGCAATTTCTTCACATATAATTAATTCTAATGTTTTATTAAATAAGTTATTTTCGCACCTACAAGGTAAGGGCGGAGGAAATGCTATTTATGCAATGGGAAGATGTGCTAAATTAGAAAAAGAAAATTTAATATCAATTTTAAATAGAGAATTAAATGCGTAAAATTGCTCTTGATATTGGTACAATTTCTTGTGGTATAGCTATTAGTGATCCATATAATATGTTTGCTAGTTCATTAGAAACAATTTATGCGAAACCAATGAATTTTGAAATATTGAAAAAAAATTTACTTCATATTTTAAAATGTTTTCAAGTAGACACTATTATTGTGGGTTACCCTAAAAAAATGAATGGCAATAAGAGTGAAACGACTTTTCTTATTGAAGAATATTACTATTTACTTAAAAATAATTTTTCACAAAAAATTGTCTTAGTTGATGAAAGACAAAGCACTAAACAAGCTAGAGAAATTATGAGGCAAGGTAATTTAACTAGAAAAAAGCAAAAAAACTTTAAAGATTCTTTAGCAGCACAAATTATATTAGAAAGATATTTGCAAGGGGGTGATGAAATTGAACTTAATCAATAATTTTTGAACAACATCAAAAATAATATTAGGAATTAGTGCAATTGTAGCTATTTTAATTTCACTGGTAACTTCAATTGTTTTTATTATTGTTAAAAACAATATTGTCAAAAAAAGTGGAGCAGGTTCTATCCCTTTTATTGTTCGCCCCAATAAAGGAGAAATATCTTCTGACGTTATGAAATTGCTCAAATATAAAATTAACGAAAAAGATGTCGACTTTTTACTTGATTGTATTTATGTTAATTCATATCAAAATATTTTAGTAAGTAAAAATCATGAATATATAGCTTATGCTATTCAAAAACAAATTCAATTTGCCAATATATTTCAAAAAGAAATTAATCAACAAAATTTTAAAATATTACAAGATCATGATTTAACTTACAATGTTAATAAAATGCAAGTCGAAACATATGATTTAATTTATATTTCTTTTGAAGAATTAAATTTTAATAGTATGCAAGAAAATTTAAAACAATTAAATGATCGCGGAATGATCATTGTTAATATTGAATCAATGGATAAATTTTCCAAAACTGCATTAATTTATACTATTGAAAAATTCAATATTAAATATGAATATTCACTATATAAAAATTTGCTTTTAATAGTAAAAAATAATTTATAATTAAAAATAATTAAAGGAGCATATATGGCTAAAGATAATAAAATGTTATTAACGCAGGAAGGTTATGATAAGTTACAAAATGAATTAAAAAACTTAATTGATGTTGAGCGTCCTGCTGTTATTGAAGAAATTAAAGAGGCGAGAGAATTAGGTGACCTTTCTGAAAATGCTGAATATGACGCCGCTAGAGATAGACAGGCAAAAATTGAATCAAGAATTTTAGAAATTGAAAATATTCTTCAAAATGCAGAAGTTATTAAATCAGAACATTCTGAACACATTACAATTGGTTCATTTGTTAAAATTAAAAGATTAGATAATGAAAAAGAAATTGAATTTCAAATTGTTGGCGCAATTGATACTGACCCACTTAATAAAAAAATATCAAATGAATCTCCATTAGCGCTAGCTGTTTTAGGACATCGTATTGGTGAAGTTATTGAAGTTGATGCTCCAACTAAATATTCTGTAGAAATTATTAATATATCATTTGAATAGCATTGTCATTTGACAATGTTTTTTTGTATCAAAATTATTTTTTTGTTTTTAAAAAATTTATTTTTATTTATAAATAATTTAATATTTTGTTCAAATAATTTAATAAAAACATCTATTTTTACCATTGCGCAGATAACTTAATGTTTATAATTAAATAATTTTAAAAATTTCATTTAAATATTTAAAACGTGTTAAAATTTACTAACAATTTATTAATGTATTATTAGTAAATTTAAAATAATTTAAATAGATAAGAGAGGATATAAATGAAAAAGATATTTAAAATTTCTCTTTTTAGTACGTTATTAATCGCAACACCTTTATTAAGTTTATCTTGCCAAAGTAATTTAAAAATTGAAAAAGAAGTTGATGCTAAAAAAAGTAATATAAATAATTATTTAGATAAAATATCAGAAAAAATTAAAAAGGAAGAGGAAAATGCATACAAAGATAACTCATTAGTTTCAGTAAATATAGAAATTGATGATGAAGTTAACAACATAATGAAAAAAGAAGTAAATTCTGATGATATAGAGATTCCTATAAAATTAAATAATGAGCAATTTATACAAAAACAAGAAGAAATAATTGCAAAAGAAGAAAAAAACTCTGTTGAAGCAAATTTAATAGTTGTTGAAAAAATTTCTCTAGAAGAAGAAAAAGATGAAAAGGAAGAAGAAAATCATAAAGAAGAAATAAAAAACAAAATTATTAATAAAAAGACTACAAAAAACTATAAAATAGATGGCAGAAAAGTTGCTGGAGTTGTATTTGCATTACTTATTGAGTTTGGTTTAGTATTTGGAACTGCTTATGGTATTTATAAATATATAAATCCATCTATTATAAGAGAGATTACTACAGAAACTATAATACATTGAATAAGAATTGGCAAGGCAGAAGAAATGAAAGTAAGTTCGATTTTTAAAAAATAAAAATTTACAAAATTAAAAATAGCACTTAAAAAAATATTCAATATATTAAGAAAAACATCTGCAAATTTAAGATGATGTCTTTTATTAAAATGAATAGAGGCAAGGTGTCGCAGCAAGTTACTGTGGCTCCTTGCTTTTTTTGTGTTCATTTTTAGTTTTAATGTCATTAACAAAAAACTTAAATATAAGCTTTAAATTTTTTAAATTTAATTTTTTGTTAATTTTATATTTTTATTTTTGCTTTTTCATATTCTTTAAATGTAAACTTTAGTTTATTTTATTTCTTTTATTAATATCATTTAATTCATTAATATATAAAACTTAACAAAAATCTTTAAAATTAGCGCATCAATTAATAAATCTCTGATTATTTTTGTGACTACAAAAGTCTTTTATAAAATAAATTTATTAAATATGAAAAATATTTCAAAATTACTAATGCAATAAAGTTTATAATAAGGTGCTTTTTAATATATTTTTGTCTCAAACATAAACTAGTCCAATTCTTAAAAGACTTCTTAGAATTTTGAAGTTTTTTTAATTTGTCATTACTTATAATATATTTTAATAATATTAACAAATTTTAAATCTATTTTTAAAGTTTTGTAAACGTAATATTCATCAAATTTTTCAATTTTCAAAATCTTGTTATAAATAAAAGTTAATTCTATTTTTTTTGACTTTTTTATAAAACTTATATTTTTTATTTCCAATAATATTATTAATTACAACAACATTTTGTGAATTTTATCTTTTAGTAAAATTATTTATTAAATTTTGATTCTTTTTTTAATCTTTTTAATTTTATAAGTTAATGTTAGTAATGATTTTTTTGAATATTTCTATCAACTTTATTATTATTTTCATATAAATTGTATTCATTTTCTTTATGTTTTGTTATAAAATTAGGTTATTTATAACTCGTTTTTTTAAATGCAAAGTTTTTAAACAATAAAAAATAATATAATTAATGCAATATTTTTATAAAACCTTATATCTTTATTAATTGACATATTTTTATAGACAATTATGGTTACTTTTTTAAGATTAGGCGTTTTATTCATTTTAAATATGAGTGAAATAAAAATATTATAATTGATAGTATTTTTTTTAATAATTTTAAAAAAATAAATATTCCGTTTTTATCAATGCTCATTTCAATTATAATTTGGTCTTTTTTAAATAACAAAAAGATTTTGAGCTTTCTCTTATAAAAATCTCGAAATAAATAATTAAATAATTGTAAAAAAATTATTTTAATATTTTTTTAATTTTATTATTTATTTTTCTTAAAATTATATTTTCATTATCAACAATCAAATTTAACAAATTATAAAAAGTGTTTTTTTATAATTATTGTGTAATTGTTAAATTTATCTTTAAATTTAAATCTTTTAAATAACACTGATATTATTTAAAATTATTAATGCTATTTAATATTTTAAAAGCGCTTTAGAATTCTTATGCTTTATTTTTAAATACTATATTTATATAAACAGACTTAAAAAATTAAATCTAACTCCAAAACTTGAAATATTTTAATTAAAACATTAATTTTTACCATTATGTAGATAATTTAATGCTTATAATTAAATAATTAAAAAAATTTTAATTAAATATTTAAAATGTGCTAAAATATGTTAACAATTTATTAATATATTTATTAGTAAATTTAAAATAATTCAAATAGATAAGAGAGGATATAAATGAAAAAGATATTTAAAATTTCTCTTTTTAGTACGTTATTAATCTCAACACCTTTATTAAGTTTATCTTGCCAAAGTAATTTAAAAATTGAAAAAGAAGTTAATACTGAAAAGAGTAATATAAATAGTTATGTAGATAAAATATCAGAAAAAATTAAAAAAGAAGAGGCAAACATATATAAAGATAACTCATTAGTTTCAGTAAACATAGAAATTGATGATGAAGTTAACAACATAGTAAAAGAAGAAACAACTCCTATTACAAATGTGCCTGTAGAATTAAAAAATGAGCAAGTTGTTGAAAAGGAAATTATTGAAGAAGACGAAGAAGTTATTAAAGAAGATAAAGAAGTAAAACAAATAGCCAAAAACAAAAAAATAAGCGGTAAAAAAATTGCTGGAATTATATTTGCATCACTTATTGAGCTTGGTTTAGTATTCGGAACTGGTTATGGTATTTATAAATATATAAATCCGACAATAGAAAAAACAAGAGAAATTACTGAAATAGTTTATACATATAAAACGGAAATAATATGTCGAAAATAATATTTTCAAAGTACTAATATATTAGTATTTTTTATTGTTTATTTTAAATCTTATCTTAAGTCTGCAAGTTAATAAATTTAACATTTACTATTATTATTTAAAATTTTAGTTTTTTATAGTTAGCTTTTTTAAAAAAAATTAACATTAAATCTAGTATATTCACTTTTTAAAATGCTATTATTATTGAAATTATTATGATTATTTTCATAATTTTTGGCAATATAAAAATTAAAATAAATGTAAAAATGTTTAATATTAAAAGTGTTGTTTTAAATAAAAAACAGTAACAATTTAAAATAAAAAATAGTATATATTAAAATATTAATTAATATTTTTCTTCGAATATATAATCATTAGTAACATTATTTTGCCCATCAATTAAACTTCATTTGCCATCTTTTAGCTTATATTTTGTATCTTTTACAGTATTATTATTACAATTTAATGTTATTTTTACATATAAAGAACTATGGCCATTGCGAGGCAATCAATATTTATTGTTTTCTTTTTTTTCGGCTAAATTAGAATAAATACCATTATTATTTAAAAAACCATTATTATTAGAAAAATAAATGTTTGCTATATTTGTTTCATTTTTATGTTTAATAATTCATCCTTTTGGTTTTCTGAAAATATATTTAATACCTTCATAAACTCCATAAGTAACGCAGGCGCCACCAACTAATCCAAAAGCTGAATATAAAATTGTTTTTCAAGGAATTGCTGAGCTAGATAATGTTTTCAAAAAACTATTTGATTGTTTTGTTAAGTTTATCTTTTGCGTTTTATAACTTTGTTTTTTTAAACTAACTTTTTGTTGCTTTTCTAATATTTTTTCATATTTTTGTTCTTCATAATCAGCTCTTTTTAAAATAGATTTTTTATTTTCAAAACTAATGTTCTTTTTCTCTAAAATTGTGTTTTTTGAATTATTATTTATTTTAATTTTTGAAATACTAACTATTGGAATTGCAATAATTATTAAAGTTAAAATTGATGATCATGCAAATGCTTTTTTCAAAAGTAACTCCTTTATATTTAAAGTTTCAAAAATTATAAATAATAAAAATTTAGTTTAATGTAAAAATTAAATTCTTTAAATTTATTTATAAAAAAAATATAAAATTTATTACATTTCAAAAATTAATTTTATCTAATTTATTATTATTTTAAAAATTGTAATTATTTTTGTTCTAATTACTTATTTTATATATTAAATAAATTAATATATAATTAATTAATAAAAAAGGAGTTGCAATATGACAAAAAACGAAATGGCTCAATTAATTGACCATACATACTTAAAGCCTGAAGGCACTAAAAAAGAAATTGATAAGTTAATTGCTGAAGCAAAAGAATACAATTTTAAAACTATTTGTGTTAATTCTTCATGAGTTAAATATGCAAAAAGTAAATTAGAAGGAACACAAATTGGAATTACTGCTGTTGTAGGATTTCCATTAGGCGCTTCAATTCCACAAGCTAAAGCACATGAAGCAGAATTAGCTATTAGACATGGCGCTGATGAAATTGATATGGTAATTAATATTGGTAAATTTAAAGAAGAAGATTATGAATATGTTTTAAACGATATTAAAACAGTTAAAAAAGTAATGCCTCACAACATTCTTAAAGTTATTGTTGAAACAGCACTTTTAACAAAAGAAGAGATTCTTAAAGTATCAGAAATTGTAGTTAAATCAGGAGCCGAATTTATCAAAACATCAACTGGATTTTCATATCGTGGTGCTACACTAGAAGATATTGTTTTAATGAAATCAGTTGTTAAAGATCAAATTCAAATTAAAGCTGCCGGTGGAATTGCTAATGCAAATGATTTAATTAAAATGTATGAAGCTGGTGCTACAAGATTTGGTACATCAAGATCAATATCAATAGTTGAAGGAACAGAGAGTAAAGAAGGTTACTAAAATATGTTGAAAATTTTGAATCACCCTTTAATAGATATGAAACTCACAATGATGAGAAAAAAAGATACTGATCATACTTACTTTAGAAAAAATCTTAATGAAATAGCATCTTTAATGGTATATGAAATTCTTCGTACATATAAAACTAAAGATATTATTATTCAAACACCAATTGTTGAAAAATTTTGTGGTAAAACGCTTGATAAGGAAATTATTATTGTTCCAATTTTGAGAGCTGGTTTAGGAATGACTGAAGGTATTCTTAATCTTGTTCCTGAAGCAAGATTAGGGCATATTGGAATGTATCGTGATGAAGTTACTTTTGAACCTCATACATATTTTTATAAAATGCCTCAAGTAGAGAAAGATAGTTATATTTTTGTTGTCGATCCTATGTTGGCTACTGGAAACAGCGCAATTGATGCTATTAAAAAGTTACAAGAAGATGGATATAGCAATATTCAGCTTGTATGTTTAGTTGGCTCACCTGAAGGGGTTGAAAAAGTTAATAAAGAGTTTAATTCAAAAATAAACATATATTTAGCTGCTTTAGATGAAAAGCTAAATGATGACAATTATATTGTACCTGGTCTTGGTGATGCAGGTGATAGATTGTTTGGAACTAAATAAAAATTCAAGTAAGTTCTTGAATTTTTTTATATTTTTTTGTTTTATTTAATGTGTTTAAATTTTTACTCAATTTTTAAAAGTTAAGTTTAAATAAAAAAAATTTAAATTAAAAACACCACAGCAAATTGCTGTGGTGTAGTATAATTTTGTTTTAATTTTTAAGTACTAATGTTATATTTATTATTACTTTTTTGTTCTACTTTTTTCTTCAATAGTATAAGATGTTTCTTCTTTATAAATTTTTGTTCCAAAATTTGTTATAGTTGTTTTAACATTTTTAATTTCAGAAAGAGTTTGTTCTTCTCATGAAAGTGTCTCTTTTTTATTTTTGCTAATTACTTTTTTTCTATGAATTTTTTTTACAATTTCAATAATTTTTTTTGTTTCTTTTTTATAAGCATAATGTAAACAAATTTTTAATAATTGTAAATATTTATTACTCTCAGTTGTTGTTAAATTAATATATTCAATCACTTCTTTTTCAACAATATCTTCTATTTCTGTAACTTCTATTGTATATTTTTTTTCAATTATCTCTTCAATAAACTCTCAATATTGAGTATTTTTAAAATGCTCATATAATTGTCAAATAGCAACCCCTGTTAAAGTGGCGCCAGCTAAAACACCAAAAACGATAGCAGCTGTTTTTCCAGGATTATTTTTTGCTCAATTTGTAGAATTATGACTTTCTGAATGTTTGACATCTTTATTTAAGGGCGATGCCTTCTCCTCTTTTGAATGTTCTATTTTTTCTAAATTTTTTGTTTCTTCTTCAATAACTAAATTTTCGCTTTTCAGTTTATTTTCGTCTGCTAAAGATAATAAATCTTCCTTATTTTCAATTACAAGATCATCAGCTTTAAATAATAAAACAGGATCAACTTGAACATCAATTTCTGTTCCTCTTATTTTTTTCTCCAAAATTTTTGCATCTGCCAATTCTTCTTTCAACTTATTATTAATATGACAAGAAGTTGCAACTATTGCAGTTGCAGATAATGAAGAAAAAATTATTCCAAATAATAATTTTCTTTTTATGTTTATGTCTCATCCTTTCTATGTACTTAAATATAAATGAAAACTTGTTTTTTCTAAAAAATTATTTATTTTCATACTAAAGAAAGGATAAATATAGACTTTTATATAAAAACAACTAAAATTGCAATTTTATATACAAAAAAAATCATTAAATATAATGAAAAAAATGTAATTAAATTAATTTTAATAAATTAAAAAAAATAGCAAAAAGAATTTACAAATTCATTTTTTGCTACAAAACTATTTAATTTTTTTATACTTTTTTGTTGATTTTAAATTTATATTAGAGCTGCAAAAATAAAATTTAACATAAATTATATTTTGTTTTAAACTGTTGTTTTTTTATTTTGTTAATTTTATATATTATGTTTTTAATTAACTTTAATATGCTTAAGCTTAGGAATTGAAATTGTGAACTTACAATTAGGAAATGAGCTACATCCACCAAACTTATCACCTTTTTTATTTTTACGCTCTACAACAGCCGCACCACAAATAGGACAGGGATCTGCTAAGATATTTTGTTGTAAAATAACTGGTTCGATAATTTTAGTAGCTTCTTCTAATGATGATGTAAATTCATTATTAAATTCATTCATTACTTCAGAAACTTTTTTACCTTCATTGGCAATTAAATCTAATTCATTCTCTACAAAAGCAGTGTACTTTTCATTAATAATTTTAGGAAAAAATTTAATTAATTGTTCATTAACTATTTTTCCAAATGTTGTTGGTTTTAAGTAAGAAGAATCTTTAATAGCATACTCTCTATTTTTAAGAATTTGTACAGTAGTTGCAAAAGTAGAAGGACGCCCTACTTTAATTTCATCTAACATACTTATTAATGAACCTTCTGTATATCTGGCTGGCGGTTTAGTTTCATGAAAATCACTTGTATATTTATTTACTTTTACTAAATCATTAATAGCATATTTAGGATCTAAATTAATATCTTCTTTTTCATCGTTAATAATTTTATATCCTTCGAATTCAAAACTAGAAAAACTGTTTTTAAATTTATTATTATTGTTATTATAAATATAAGTAGTAATATTACGTTTAGGCGGAAGCATTAATGCTTTAAGTGTAGTATTATAAATTAATTTATAAACTGTGTATTCTGCTGATGTAAGATTATATTTTTCTTTTGCTTTTTTTGGCGTTAATTTAAGTGATGTTGGTCTAATAGCTTCATGAGCATCTTGATCACCTGAAGATCCTTTAATTACTTTTGCAACATATTCTTCACCATAAGTTTTGGCAATAAAATCTTTTGCTTTTTCAATAAATGAAGCTGAAAATCTGGTTGAATCAGTACGAGGATACGAAATAATTCCACCATCTTCACCAAAACCCTCATAAAGTTTTTGAGCACATGCTTGAACTGTTGTTGATGACAATTGACATTTTTTAAAAAGTGTTGCTTGCTTTAAAGGGGTAATGATAGGATCATTTTTAGTAATAGTTTTAATATCAACTACTTTTAAATCGCCCTTTAATGAATTCAAAATATTTTCTGCAATTTTTTTATCTTTAACTCTTTCCTTATCGCCAATTAATTCATTATTAAAATAATTAGCAGTAATATTGTTTGCTAAATGTGCTTTAATTAAGTAATATTGCTCTGGAATGAAACTTTCTATTTCTTTCTCTTTATCGCAAACTAGCTTAAGAGCTATAGATTGAACTCTTCCTGCTGAAGGCTTAGAAACAGAATTTTTAATATTTTTTTTCATTAAATTTGTTAACTTATAACCTAATATTCTATCTAACATTCTTCGCGCTTTTTGAGCATTAACTAAATCTTCATTTAATAATCCGGGATTGTTATAGGCATTAATAATTGCTTCTTGAGTAATTTCATTGAATACTATTCTTGAATATTTATCTTTACAATCTAAATATTCTATTAAGTTTTCTGCAATAGCCTCGCCTTCACGATCATGGTCGGTCGCAATAACAACTTTATTAGCTAATTTAGCTAATTTTTTTAATTTTGCGACAACGCTTCTTTTTTCAGGATCAACTTTATAAAGGGGTATTCAATTTTCTATATCTATTCCCAATCCATCTTTACCAGTTGAAGGAAGAATGGCAATATGACCTTTTGTCGCTTCAACATCGCAATTTATATTATTTTTTTCTAAATATTTTTTTATAGCCTTTATTTTATTTGGAGACTCAACAATAACTAATGTTTTTTCATTTTTCATATTCTAATAATATAGAATAATTTAAACAAGTTCAATAAAAATAATTTTATATTATTGTGTAAAAAGGTTTACAAACTTAATAATTTGTTAAAAATTGGTTATCTTTTTTTATTTAAGTTGCATAAAAAACAAGTAAATTATTATGCTATATTAATATTAAAATAATATACATTTAATAAAATTAATTCTACTTGATTTATATATTTTTCAAATGATAAATTAGATTTTAATTTAAAAAAGTTGATTTAAATCAATATTGAAAAATAGTGTTTTACATGATGTTATTTTTAAGGTATAAATTGCTGACAGCTGAAATATTTTACTGGCTTGTTTATTATTGCAACTTCGTGATGTCTCTAAAAAGAATTTAAATATTAAGAAGAATTAAACATGAACCCTTACCTAATATTGAATTAAAAGATGACACAATAGCATTACAATATTAAATATATTCAAATAAAAATTTGAATAGTTGCAAAGTTTTTCTGAAAATATAAGTTGTAAGAAAAAATAAAAAATATAATTTTTTTGTGAAGAAATAGCAAAAATTAAGAGTGAAAAACAATTTATTAAAAAATAATAATATATCTAAACAGTAGACTAGAACACAAAAGGACACTCTATAAAAGAGTGCCATTTTTTGTCCTAGTTTAAAATAGGTGCTTTATTTTTGTATTTTTAAGTATTTAATTAGAAACAATATTATTAAATTTTATTCTAGCTTGGGCATCTAGTTCTTTGTCAATTGGTTGAAGGAATATTGCTTTATTGTTATCAATTTTATAAATATTGAATGCTAATCTTCCTTTTTCATCATCATCAAAATAATTATCTAAAAAATAATTATACTCAATTTTATAAACAGGGGTATAGTTGATAAAGTCAAAATTACTTGCAAAATTAACTGCACTATAATCGATTTCTTCTTCACCATCTTCATTAATAATTTTATGTTGTTCTAATTTTTTTTCTAAAAGTGAATAATCATTAAAATCTTCGTAATTTATATATTTTTCATGACTATAAAGCGAAGTGTTTAATCTTTGTAAATATGTACCAACTTCTTCATCAGAAACTGAATTATTTATAATAATCCCATCAAGTGTAATAACAGTTTGTTTAGGCTTAATAATTCTTACTGAACCTTCTTCTACATCTTTATTATTATCTTCTGAATAAAATGCATCTAAACCATCACCATTAAATAAAATTCCAAGATTTATATTAGACTCTTTAATAATTAGTTTATCAAGAAGGTTTGAACCATCAGGCTCAAATAATACTTTATCATGTTGAGTAATTTTAACATCAAGTGACTCTTCAATTAATTTTTGAAACGAATCTAACTGATCAACATAATCATCTTTAGTTAATTTTCCATTATTTTCTATGAAAAAATCAGCTTTATTTTTAGATAAAAGTCTAGTAGTACCTAAAGCTATATTATTTCTTAAATCATTAGTAATAGCTATATTTTGATAGCCTAATTCTTTTAGTTTGCTTAAAATTTCAAATCATGAAAGTTCATAATCTTGAACACCTTCAAGTATTTTCCCGCCATTTTTATGTGAACTATAAGCAATTACATATTCCTGAGAATAATAAGGTAAAAAATACTCTCATAAATGTCGATCTTCAATTTTATTTTTTTTCTTATCTAATGTATTTTTTAAATACTCATCATATGACTCTAGTTGTCTTCAAGTAATTGGTGTAACAATGTTTTGAATAAAGTTTTTGACTTCATTAGTAGATTTTAAAATTCTTTCACCTTTTAAATTAAAAACTTGATTAAAATCAATTTTTCTAATTCTATCTTCCTTAACTAGTCTTGCTGCTTCTGAGGCCGGAAGAATTCCTGCTGCTGCTTGTTCTTTTTCTAGGGCATTTTTAAACTCAATAACAGTTCCAAATTCTTTATAAGTAAATGTTTTTTCCATCTCTTCTCTATTTTTTTTTGAAATATAAGAAGAATAGTTAAAAAAAGCTGGTTTGTAAGGATTTTTCATCTTAAAAATCAATACTCCAATAAAAACAGATAAAACGCTAATTAGTAAAATAAATGTTCAAAATATTTTATTTTTTACAAATAATGCAACCTTTTTCAATTAGTTTCCTTTCTAAATTCATTATTAAAAAATAATATTAAATTATATATTAATTACAAGCAATTTCAAAAATTATTAAATCAATATTTAAAGCAATATTTAATATTATTAAACTATTTACTGACATATCATTACTTTAATATAAAATATAAAACTTATTAATTTAATATAATAGAATAATGTTAAATATAAAAGTAAATTATAAAGAACGAATTGATAAATATATTAGTGATAATTCTAATATTACTAGAAATGATATTAAATTTCTTATAAAAGAGGGTGCTGTTGAAGTTGATGGAATTGTAGTTAGAAAGCCTAACTATATTCCTAAAGAAGGAAGCGAGATTCATATTTCTAGAATCATTGATAAACAAGTAAATATTATTCCCCAAAAAATGAATATTGATATTATATTTCAAAATGATAATTATGTCATCATTAATAAAGAAAATAATGTTGTAGTTCACCCATCTCCAGGTCATTATGAAAATACATTAGTCAATGGCTTAATGTATTATTTTAAAAATAATCTTTCTAATAATAATGGCTTATTAAGACCAGGTATAATTCATAGAATTGATAAAGATACAACTGGTCTTTTAATAGTAGCCAAAAATAATGAAGCTCATAATCTTTTGGCTCAACAACTTAAAGATCATACTATTAAAAGAAAATATGTTGCCATAGTGAAAGAATGACTGGAACAAAATATATATCATATTAATTTACCAATTGGAAGGAGAACAAATAATCGACAAAAAATGGTTGTTACTAATGATAATTCAAAAAATGCTATTACGCATATTAAAGTATTAAAAAGATTTATGTACAAAGAAGAAAAATTAAGTTTAATTGAGTGTGAACTTGAAACTGGTAGAACTCATCAAATTAGAGTTCACCTTGAATATATAAAACATCCAATTTTTAATGACCCAATATATGGAACTTCACATAATTCATTTAATCAATATCTTCATGCTTTTGAGCTTTCTTTTATTGATCCCTTTACTAATCAAGCACAAACATTTTTTGCATTACCACCTAAAGAATTTGAAATTGTTAATTATGATTTCAATTTATTAACAAAAAAAGATGATTCAAAATAAAGTTATTCGACTTTTAGTCGATGAATTAAAAATTGAAAGTAGTGCTATTATTGCTACTTTGAATTTATTGCAACAAGAAAATACTGTTCCTTTCATAGCTAGATATCGTAAAAGTGAAACAGGAAATCTTGATGAAGAACAAATTGAAGCAATTAATGTTAAATATAAATATTTTCATGAATTAGAAAAAAGAAAAGAAGCAATTAAAGAAATATTAAAAGAAAAAGGACTCTTAACTCAAGAGCTTTTAAATGAAATTAATAATACTCAAACAAAAGCTAATTTAGAAGCAATTTATGAACCCTATAAATTAAATAAAAAAACTAAAGCTTCTGTTGCAATAGAATTAGGTTTAGAGCCGCTTGCTAAGGAAATTTTAAACAACACTAATAAAAATTTTAACCCTTATTATGAAGCTAAAAAGTTTATAAATGATAAAATTACTAACATTGAATTTGCTATTGAACAGGCATCATATATTATTTCTCAAATTATTTCGCAAGATATTTCGACAAGAAATTATGTTAAAAAATCAATAGAAGAATATGGAAAAATTGTAAGCAAAATTAAAAAGAATGCTATTGATGAAAATCAAACCTTTAAAAATTATTATAATTTTTCATGTTCAATCAGAAATATTAAATCATATCAAGTTATGGCTATTTCTAGAGCAGAATCATTAAAAATTCTTTCCTATTCATTAGAATATTATAAAGCACCTATTATTCACCAATTAAATAATAAATATTTTAAAATACCAACAACAGGAAAAATAATTCATAAATCTTTAATTGATGCACTTGAGCGTCTAATTTTTCCTTCTATTGAAAGAGAAATTAAAAATGACTTATTTGATTCTGCATCCAAAAACGCTATTAAACAATTTTCAGATAATTTAGAAGGATTATTGCTTTCTCCTGTTTTAAAAAATAAAAGGATTTTAGCAATAGATCCAGGTTTTGTTTCAGGATGTAAAATTGCAATAATTGATGAAATAGGAAAATTACTTAATGTTTCATTGATTAATATAACAAAAAGAAATTTATTTTTTAATTATGAAAAAGATCTTCTTTATTTAATTAAAAAATACAATATTAATCAAATTGTGATAGGAAATGGAACGGCCTCAAACGAAACAGTAAGCTTTATAAGAGAATTTTTAATAAAAAATTATCTTAAAATTGATTTAAAAGTTGTGTCAGAAGTTGGCGCTAGTGTTTATTCAGCTTCTAAAATTGCTATAGAAGAATTTCCAAATTTAAGTGTAGAACAAAGAAGTGCCATTAATATAGCAAGAAGATTTCAAGATCCACTTAATGAATTAGTTAAAATTGATCCTAAATCATTAGGTATTGGACAATACCAACATGACGTTGATCAAAAAGAATTAAAACAAGCGCTTGATTTTAAAATATTGAAAGTAGTTAATCAAGTTGGTGTTGAGGTTAATAGTGCAAGTAAGGCAATACTTTCTCATATATCTGGAATTACACCTAATAGTGCACAAAAAATTATAGATTATATTAAACAAAATGGTCAATTTCAAACTAGAGCAGATATTAAAAAAGTAAAAGGGATTTCTAAAAAAGCATATCAACAAGCGATTGGATTTTTAAGAATAAGTGATTCTCCTTATTATTTTGATCGAACTTTTGTTCATCCTGAAACTTATCATGTTGCTGATAATCTTATTAAAATTATTAATCTTGATTTAAATAATATAGATAAAGAATTAGTAAAAAAAATAGATGCTAAATTATTGGCACAACAACTTAATTCTAATGAACAAGAAGTTCAATTGATATTAGACTCACTAATTTTTCCATATAGAGATGTCAGAGAAAATAAATATATTCCTAATTTTAAAATGAATATTAATGATATTAATGATATTAAGATAGAAAATGAGTATGAAGGTATTATTAAAAACATAACTGATTTTGGAGTTTTTATATATTTTGGATTCAAAATTAATGCTTTCATTAATAATAGTTATTTATCTTTAGAAATTAGAAATGATTCAAGATTTAAAACTGAGGCAATTGTAAATATCAAAATTGTAAATATTGAGCCTGAAAGAAAAAGAATTCAAGCAATGATCAAAAATTTTATTGATGTAGCAAATTAATAATTAACTGATTTGGTAGCTAATAATTAGTTTTTTACTGTATCTAGTTTTTGTGTGTTATTAAAAAATTTAAATTAATATATAAAAAAGTTAAAAATTAATTTTATAGTTAAATATCTGTTTTATATTTTCTATTATCTTTTGTTGAAATAATTTTAATATTTTTAATATTAATTTATAGTTCAAAGCTTCAAATTATTTTTTTGCAACTTCCTTACTTTTTTAATAATGCTTAAAAACTATAGCTTAAAATTACAGCTATTATAAATATCATAAAACTCAGAACTTAGGTTTATTGCTTTTATAGCAAAAATAAAGTAATATAAAAAATATACTAATACAAATAATTATTATTACAATACTTAAATCATAATTAATATTTCATGCGTAATTAAACTTAGCGCTAAATTTAATAAGAAAATCAACACAATTAATAATAATTTTAGAAAAAGGTATAATTATTCAACTAAAGAATAATATTGGATAAATAACACTAAAAATAATGCCAAAAATAATATTATTAAGTAGTAACATACTACTAAATGATGAATTTAATTTTATATTTATAAAAAAAGATAATAAAGAAATTAGCAAAATAAAACAGCACGTTTTAATTATTTTGCTTTTTATTTTTATGCTACTAAAAATAGTTGTGAAAATAGTAAAATAATACGTTAATATAAAAGAAATTGAGTAAATATTAAATATATTGAAAATAAGAAATAGTTGCATGCTTATTAAAACAATTGAAAATTTATTTAATGAATTGTGAAAAATATTTTTGTTTATATGTGTAATAATCATTATTAAAAGAGCTCTAGTAATAGGAATAGGAAAATCTATAAAATAACAATATACTATTAATATAAATATACTAATTTCATTATTATATTTTATTTTTTTAAAAATTAAGTTAAAGCATTTAGTAAGTATTGAAATATGAAATCCTGATATCACAAATAAATGAAGAATATTTAAAGCTTTTAAGCTATTTTTTAAATTATTATCTGATATATTTATTGAAAAAATTAATGCTTTTATATATGAAGAAAAAATCATGCCTTTGCTTTCTATTCATGAAAAAAATATAGATTTAAAATTGTTGGTATTACTATTTAATTCTTTGGCTTTAATTAAAAAAAATACATCTTTAGATATTAAATAATTTTTAAAATTTAAATCTAATTTATTAATGTCAATATCATTAAATGAATCAGTTATATTAATTTGCGAAAATAATTTAATATCATTTTTTCAAAATACAAAAACATTAGCATCATCTGTTTGCAGAATAAAACCATTTTTGTTTTTTTGAATTACATAGCCATTAACTTGTTTCAATATTGTTAAATTTTGGTTTTTAAAAAAATAAATAGTTAAAATCAAAGCAATTAATATAATGTGTAAAATAATGCTATATTTATTTTGCAAAATTAATATAGTGCTTATTAAAAATATTAACAATGTAATATAAAAAATGTATGAACAATAATATAGACAAAATATTAAAGATATAGAAGATATAAGGTTATAAATTAAAGTAAATCTAAAATCAGAATATCTTTTAATCGTTTTAAATAGATGGTTCCAATCCCGGGAATTTCACTTATACTTTTTCATGTAACATTCTTTCCTTGTTTTTTAAAATCAATTAATTTTTTAAATATTTTAAATGGAATTTGAAATTCTTTTATTTGCGAAAATTCTTCTAGTTTTGAAAATAAAATTTTTTGACTTTGCTTTTTAAAAGGAATATAAATTTTAAATGGCGATTTAATAGTCATTTCAAGATTTATTTTACTAATATCGGCATCATTTCTTAATACTAAAATAAATAAAATTTCTCTTAGCGTTATATTCATTTTAAAATAATGTTCGCCTGGATAATAAATTGCACCTTCAACTATCACTTTAATTCTTTCTTCACTTTTAGTAATACTATTATAATTGGCACTATTAGCAAAATTTATTACCACACCACTTGTAATAAAAAAAATTACTAATAACGGCAACAAAATTTTTAAATGCTTAAATCTCATGCTTATAATAAAAATATTTTTTTAATTATTTAAAAATAAGGAAAATATTATTACTTTATAACTAAAAGTATTAAAAAATATAGAAAAAAAATCAGGTAGTAATTCCTGATTTTCAAATTAGAATGATAATTCTAAAGTTAAAGGTTTGGTAATAAATTTATCTGCGTCTTTTTTACCTTGGAAAATGTTATGTACAACTTTAAAAGTAAGTGTAATTTTTCTTCCTTCTACTTTAGTAACAACAAATTGAGTTGCTGATTCTTTTGTATTAACTCATTTTTCTGCTCTTGGTTCATAATCTTTAACGTTTGAAGTTAGTGTTAATACTTCGGTTTTATCTTTTGAATAATTTTTTGAACTATCATTATCAATACGTCTTGGTTTATCAAAAATTTTGTCATCCTTAGCATCATATCAAACTTTGTCTCCAATTTTTAATTTTGCTAAAATGTTTTTACCTGCTTCTGTTACTTGAAGTTTTGAAATAAATTCATCTTGAACCTTTTTAGTTTCTTCTTCAGTAGCTTGTCTAAATCCGCCTGAGAATAAATAGTCAGTTTCTTTTTTATTAAATACTGCTTTTGCATTAATTATTGTGCCTGTTACTTCATTTTTTAAATCAAAAGTAATAAATCTTTTATTTTGATTTAATTCAAAATCGCTTACTTTTTTATTTGCTCATCTAATATTACTAAATAAATAACGATCTTCTGAAATTGGTTTATAACCATTTGCTTTATTCACAACAGTAAAATCTTCTTGTTTTAAACTTCCATCTTCATTGGACATTTCTTCTCAAGAAACTGGAGCAAATCTTTCTTTATAATTAACTACCAAGTTGGCAGCATATGCTTTTGCTTCTTTAACTTGCTGAGAATCATTTAAATTAGTATTTGGTTTTAATTCTTGTTTAGGTTCTTCCATTTTAGGTGCTTCAAATTCGGGTAGAACATCCATTTTTTCAAATTGAAACTCTTGTTCTGCTCCATTCGCTTCCATTGCTTTGAAAACAATTTTATTACCTACTATTTTAGCAGCTGAAGTAATTGTAAAATGTCTTCCTACTTTTTGTCCCGAAGCTAATAGCGCAAGTGCACCTGCTTCTGAACTAGCATCTGAAAGTTTTGATTTTAAAATATTTACTGAAAGAATATTTTTTCTTTCTATTGATTTTTCTTTTGTTTCACCACAAGAAATTGCTACAGCAGCAGCCGTAAGTACAACGCTAGGTACACTTAAAGCTAATAATATTTTCTTAAATTTCACTTTTTTCTCCTTTATTACTATTATAAATAGTGATACAAATTTAAATATTTTATATTACTAAAGAGAGCTTTACCTGATCTTTTTTAATATTTTCTTCAACTTTTTTAGCTTCATTTTTTCATTGATTTTGAAAAACTTCTTTGTAATAATCACTCGAAGCTAATGAGTATTTGAATAACTCTTTTAATTGATCATATGTTAAATAAGCAATATTTGCTGGTTCAATGTTAGTAATTTTATCAAATGAATAACTTAATCCTTTTACTGAATCAAATTTGGTATCTTCTCTTTCTTCGAAAGAAGGAGCAAACATTCAGAAATTAGGAACAAAACCATTTATTGCAGTTAGTTTAACTTGTAAATTTGCTTTGTATTTTTTAATATCTTCTAATACATTATAATATTTTCAACCATTTCCTTCATTAACCTCATAAATAAAAGTTAAAGTATTTTGGTTTTCTTTTGAATCATAAAGAATACCTGGTGTTATATTAGTTTTAATATGTTTTGTTAAATTATTAAAGAATAATAATGAATCAAGTGCTCTTAAAATATTTTCTCTTCTTGCTTTACGAGTAAATATTTTGCTCCAGTTTTTAGTTACATTATCAGATCAGTTTTGTTTAAATAATTCTTTGTGAGCTTTTTTGAAAGTATAAGGATCTTTAAGAAATTCTTCAATTAGCTCTTTATCTTGTTTTAAATCAAAAGGTTCTTCAAAAAACAATGTATCTTCTGTAGGTTGAAATTGAGTAATATCAAGTAAATTCTGTGTAGCATAAATAGGGTTAAATACATCATAAATACCTTTTTTTCCTTCAATATCATTAATAATATTAAAATCAACACCCCAATTTACTAATTGTTTAATAATTTCAGTATAACTTTGTTCAAATGAGTTATTGTGTTTTGCTAAAATTCCATCAAAAACATTTTGGTAGTAGTCACCAATTAAATCAAAAGGTAGTTCAGGTGCATCAACTAACGTTAATTCCTTAACTTGAACATTTTTGCCATCTTGCATAATATTTTGAATTTTTTCAACAACCATTTCATCAATTGATTTATAAACATTAAATGCAAGTGGTGTATTTTTGAAGATATTAATAATAACTTTTTTAGCATCATTTAATGTTAATGAATTAAGAATTGATTTATTGAATTCCTTACTTATTCTAATTGATAATTTTGTATATTTTTCTCTAAAAGTTAAAATTCTAGATTTTTTAACTACCTCATTAGCAAACCGAATTTCATTTTGAGTTGCTTCAGGATAATTTTTTGCATAATCAAAATTATAAATATAATTTTCTGTGGCTAATTTTTGTGCTCGTAATACTTCAGGCGCAATGCTAAACATACAAGAAGTAGTTGCTGCTGTAAGTGGAGCAAAAATTAATGCAAGGCTAAATAATCATTTTTTCTTCATTTTTATTCCTGTTCTACTCTCTTATAATTTCATGATTTAATACCAGCAATAATTACAAATGCACCAATTATAATAACAATTGAAGCAAAAAAGATAATACCGATAGCAAATGAAATTGCAGCATTTGATTGTGTTAAATATGTTGTGTTAATGTCTGCGATTTTTAAAACATTTTGTACAATGTATCCATTATGAAGTCAGATTGATGCAATAATAATTGCAATAACTGAAATCAGAAAATAGAAACCTCAAATAATAGTTTGTAATTTAATACTTTTTTTCATATATTATCCTTTGATTGCGCTCCCTTGTCTTGATACTGCTCCCATAATTTTTTTACGTGATAGGAAGAAGAAGATAAACATTGGAAGAATTGAAGCAATTGTACCAGCCATTTTAACATTACTTAAAACTTGTACAGTGCCACCACGATCAACTCTACCTACTGAGAATAATCATACAGACATAATTTTATAATCAGTTCCAGCTACTAAGTTAGGCCATAAATAAGCGTTTCAAGAAACTAAAGCTGTAAGAATTACCACTGTCAATGTAGTTGGCATTACCATAGGGGCAGCGATTTTAAATAAATATCTATAACCAACTACACCATCAATTGCAGCTACTTCTTTAATTCTTGATGGAATCATGCTAAATGCATTTCTAAACATCAAAATGTTAAATACTGAAGCAACAAATGGTATACCAATAATCATTACTCTACCAATAAACCCATTAAAGAATTTATTAGTAATTTTTACTGATTCAAGTAATTTAATTACTTTATATTGACCTGAAAGCAAAGCAACATCAGGAAGAATTAATAAAGAAAGTAGTAATACTCAAAGAACTTCTTTACCTCTTCATTTTTTAATTGAAAATGCATAACCAGCTAGCATTGTTAAGAAAATTTTAACAGTAACTGAAAATACTACATTTGCGAATGTAAGTCCAAAAGCACTAAAATATTCTAAATTAAGCGCTAGTTTATAATTCATTCAAGCATTTTTACCAAAATCTTCTGGAAAAAATGAGAATGTGTTTTTTAAGTTTTCAGCTTGATGATCGGGCATTAATGAAAGTAAAATCATAAATGCAAAGGGGAAAATAATTAATAGACCAAAGAATACTAAAACAAATATCTTGAAAAAGGAAGTTGTAAGTAAATAAAGTAATGAAGTTTCTCTTACTGCGTTATTTGTTTTTTCTTTAATCTTATCATTATAAGACTTAAATTTCTTTAGTTGTCTTTTTAATTTTATTTCAAACATTATATTCTCCTACATTTGCTGAAGCGCGAGAAATGGCTTTAAATCCTCCCCTAACTACTACAGAATATATTACCCCGATTAAGAATAATGAAATCGCTGATGCTGAAGCTTTCGGTAAGTCTCCAGAGTTTGTTTGTTTATATACGTAAAGCATTATTGTTGATCCACCACTTTGAATAGCATTTTCTGTATTATTTTCAAATAATGCTAATGGAAAAATTTTAATACCTCCAATAATTGAAAGTGTAACAAGGAATGTTGTTGTTGATTTAATTGATGGTAATGTAATACTAAAAAATTGTTTCACACCATTAACTCCATCAACAGATGCTGAACGATATAAGTTTTTATCTACAACTAACATCGCTGTTGTGAAGATTAAAACATTAAATGCTAATCCTGATCATACCCCTTGAACTAAAACAACTACAAGTGGTAAAAATGAAGATTGAGCTTCAATTCCTGTATTGGATAAATAATTTACTTCTCCAAGACCAAATATTTTATTAAATAAACCATTTGGTGAAAAGAATTGTACAAAGGTTAAAGAAACAGCAACTATATTTGTCACATATGGCAAGAAGAATACTGTTTGTCAAAAACCTTTAGCTTTTGCTCTCACTAATGTAGCAATACATGAAGATATTAATAATGATATACCCATTTTTAATGGTAATACGATAATACCGAACATTAATGAGTTTCTAAATCCAACTGCAAATGCTGGATCATTAAATACTGCAGAGTATGTTTCAAGTGAAAGGACACTTTTTCCATCTCTAATTACAAATATTGATGAAAAGATACTAAATATAAATGGAATAATTGTAAATATTGTTAAAACAATTAATGCTGGAAGAAGGAAAAGAAGCGGCTGGTAAGCTGGTGTTTTTTTATCAACAACTGATCCAGCTAATGAATCTCATTTCTTTTTTGCATTTTGCTTTACACCAAATTTATATAAAAGTGGTGACTTACTTATAATATTATTTTCTGTTATTTTCATAATTCAACCTTAATGTTGTTTCAACATCAAAGATATTTAATTTATCTAGCGGAATAGTAAATGAAATATTTTCACCAACCATAAATTCTTTCGAATTATCAACTAATACATTAATATTAGTTTCGCTTCCATTTTCATCAACTGTAACAATTAATTTACTTTCTTTACCATAGTTTTCAACGCTATGAATAGTTCCTGTAAATGAGTCTAAAGTTCCTGGATCGCAAAGCATAATATCTTCAGCTCTAATTCCTACATGAATTTGAGATGAAGTGTTACCTTTAACTACGATTGAAGGAAAATTAGTATTTAAAATATTTAAACCATTTGAAGTTATATTACCTTTTAAAATACCCATTTCAGGCATCCCAAGGAATCTTGCAACAAATAAATTACTTGGTTTTTTATACAATTCGATTGGTGAACCAATTTGTTGTACTTTTGAAGTGGACATACAAATAACAATATCTGAAATTGACATAGCTTCTTCTTGATCATGAGTAACAAATACTGTAGTAATTCCAAGTGATTTTTGAATATCTCTAATCCATTGTCTTGTTGAGATACGTAATTTAGCATCTAAATTAGAAAGGGGCTCATCCATTAATAAAATACTTGGTTTTTTAACAATTGCTCGCGCAATAGCAACTCTTTGTTGTTGACCCCCTGAAAGCCTTGTAGGTCTTTTAGCAAGAATTTTTTTAATATCAACTTTTTCTGCTACTTCCATAACTTCATTATGAATAGCATCCGAAAGTGAAATAACGTTTTTATTTAATTCAAAAATTTTATTACGATCATCATCTGAAAGTTTAACATTATTAAATTTTTTATCTTGATCCATAACCATTTTTAAATCATACTTGGCAGCAATTTCTTTACAGTATGCATCTAATTTTCTTTTTGCTAAAGAAGGTAAAATATTTAAATTACGTAATAATCTTGCTGTTTTTTCTTTAACTTCAAATTTTTCCTCATTAAATTTTTTTAATTCTTCTAAATATAATTCTTTTGCTTTAGCAATTAATGGCGCATGTTTTTCTATTTCTAATTTATTATTAATTAAGTTTTTATAAAATAATCTTGTTGCCTTTAATTTATATTCAATTTTTGAAGATAATAATTGTTCTTTTTGATCAAATTTTTCTCTATCTTCTGTTGTTAACTTAAATACTGTTGATTCAAGTGATTCTAATTTTGCAATTAATTCTTCTTTATTTTCAATATATTTTTGCTTAAACATTGTGTTTTCAATTGTTGGAAGAACAACTGATTTTTCATAAAATGTTGGTAATTCGCCATTAGCTTTTAAAATAGCAAATTTTCTTGCAATATCTCTTTTTTGTTTAGCAAAATGTCTTTTTGAATTTTCTAGCGATTCTAAAATACTTTGCGCATTTTTATTTTTATCTGATTTATAGTGAATTTCAGAAATTTTAAAGTTTGTTTTAGCACTTTCTAAAGCGTATTTTGATTCAGAAATGTAGTTTGAATATTCAATATCAGCTACTTTTGGTAATTCTTTGTATACTTTAAATAAATTTTGAATTGTATTTAATTCTTCTTCTGAAGCTCCTAAATGTTTTAAGTAAATAGCTTCAATATCTAAAATTGCTTTTATTTTTTTTGTTTTAAATTTTGATTGTCAAATTTCATCATTTTTTAGTGGAAATGCAATGTTATCATAAACACTCATGTGTGGATAAAGAGCATAATTTTGGAAAACGAATCCTAATTTTCTTCTTTGAGGAGATAATTTGGTTACATCTTTACCTTTAAAAAATATTTTTCCGCCAGTAATTGTTAAAAGACCAGAAATAGCATTTAGCGTAGTTGTTTTCCCAGAGCCTGATGGCCCTAAAAGGGTAATTAATTTTCCTTCAGGAATTTTAAAGCTTACATCATCAACAGCTAATGTTTCGCCAAAGTCAATTGATACATTTTGTAATTCAATAGCTGGTTTAGATTCAACTTCTCCTTCTTTTTTTGTTAATATTTCTTTCTGCAATCTTTCTAACTCTAGTGAATCTAATTCAATAGTTGTTTTCATTTGTTTCTCATTCATATATTCTTCCTCTTATTTTTTTTCTTTTTCTTTATGTTCGTCTAGCGGTAATTTATCACTAGTTTCACCACTTACATAAAATTCATTTCTATGCGCTCAAACAGTATATTCATCACCCTTAGTATCAAGGAACATTGTGTAACCAGTATTTTGTTTAATTTTATAAATAAATGTTGAAGCTCAAAATGGAATACGATAATCAACGAAAAATCCTGCCTGTTTATCAACGGCTTCTTTAAGAGCTCTACCTAATTCAAAATATGAATAATATGATAATGTACCTAGTGTAGTTTGTTCTTTTTTAAACCCTGAAGCATCCATAGGTAATGTGTATCCATTTCTTACCATTTCAACTGAGTAAGAAACATTAAATTCATCTTCTTTTGCACCTTTGTAAACATCAGAAGTTACACGTCCAAATGTATCTAACCCGGTACCAATCATTCTAATTTTTTCACCGGCTTTGGCAAAATGTGGTCCAAATGCTGAAGAAACTTCAGCATATTGATATTCGAATTCACTAGCTCTTTTTCTACCTACACTTTTTTCAGGTGTATCAATACCACTAATTCTTACTTTAACTTCATTTCCTATAGAAAGTTTTTCAATATAATTTACTTTATTGTTAGCAGTAATTTTAACACTTACAGTGTCGCCATCAGCTCATGAAATAATTTCGCCTTCATATCAAGGAATCTTTTCTCAATCAACATTAATTTTTTTAACAGTAGGATTATTAAAATCAAATCTTGAATTTTCTAATCTAGTTTTCATATCAGATGGTAAGTTTTTAAGCTCAAGATGTGAATCAAATGTTATTTCTTTTAAAACGCCAAGAACTCTACGATTAAATTTGGTATATAGACCTAATGAAAATACGGTTTCTACATCAATATTATTATTTTCAGAAGTAAATCTAATTTTTTCGAAAAAATCATTTAAATTTCTTTTTTTTGCTTGTGCAGGTTTTTGTCTTCTTGCTACTGACTCAATTTTAAAATAAGCACCATTACTTAAAAAAGTTTTAAATTTTGAAGGTATTTTTAAATTTTTATCTTTAAATTGATCACTTGATAAAACGATTGAATTTATCGAATATGTATCTTTAATATTAGCTAGAATTTGTTTTTTAATTGCTTCATCAAATTTTTCTTTTTGAATAATTAATTCATCAGTATCTTTCGGAAATTCAATAGCATCAACAATTTCACCTTTTTCATTTGTTATGTCAACAATTTTTTCTACTCTATTTATATTTACTTGTTGATTAATTTCTAAAGCAATTTCATTTTTTAATTTAACATCACCAAATGAACCATTTTGAATATCTTCAAGCTTAAAATCATATCTTGTTGAAGCTTCTAATCCTTCTGAAATAATAAATGTTAAGGGAACAATAGCAATTGTGCTTAAACCTACTCCAAAAAGAATTTTTCTTAATTTATTTTTATTCATAATAATCCTTATTTTCTAAAAATACTTTGATTGCCATTAACGACGATATCAATAATTTCTTCTTTATAAGTGCCAATATTTTTCCCACTTCTAGATGCATTATTAGAACCTCTAAAAGCGCCATCAAGAGAACCTCTAAATGATTCTGTTCTTGGATCTCCAAATTCTTCAAATAATTGATATTCATTTGGTTCTGTAATTGCTTTTTTATAAATTTTTGCTGCTAATTTAACAGCAGGATTTAATTCATCATTATTTTGAAAATCAATATTTTCAAATCCTTTAATAGGAGCTATATAGCCAGCTTGTCTTGTTAAGAATTCTGAAGGAGTAATTGCATTATAATTAAATGCTCTACCTTGAATTTCTCCAGAAATATTATATTTTTCATTTGAAGAAAGAAACCTTGCAAATAATTTAACTCCATCATCTTCTCTTGAATTGGCATGTATTCCAATAAAATTAGGCCCTTGTGCAAAGTAAACTTTTTTCTGGTCAGATTTTAATCACTTACTTGGTGTTTCTCAAATTAGTAACTCTTCTTGAGACATGCTTTTTTTTCAAGCTTCTAAATCTTTTTCAGACCCATCAAAATTTAAAATAATGTCTGAGATTCTATTATCTAAAAGTAGAGCTACATAAATATCATTGTTTCTTTTAAACTCGCCAATATTTTTAATTGTTAATTTTTGCTCTAGTTGATTTTTAAGTGTTTCATATTGAGTTTTCTTAATAAATGTTAACCCTCTATTAATATTTTGTTCAGTTTCAGCTGTTAATTTTTCAAATAAACTATATGCTTCTTGTGATTGAGCTATAAAATCAAATGGTGTTGCCCTTCCTGTGTATCCAAATTTATAAATTTTATCTTCTAATTTTGAATTACTTCTTTTAAATGAAATATGGTTATCTTGGGCTTTTAATGTAAAATCAAGGCATTTATCGCTAGTTTCTAATTTTGTATTACCAAAAAATACTGATTTTTTTGTTTTCTTGTTATCAAAGTTAAACGCATAACCGGCTGTTGAACCATATGTAAGTACTGATCTGTGATCTTTTTGATAATTGGAATTGTAATCTCCGCCTTCAGGTATCCTTACAGCTTTTGCTTGAAATGCTAATTTTAATTTTTTAAAAATAACTTCTAATTTTTTATTAAATGCTTTTTCTGTGTTTTCAAAATCATTAAAGTTAACAATTCGGTTATACAATTCACCAGTCGACTTATTAATAATTTTTTGAATATTTGTAAATCTTTCTGAATCGTTACCATCTACTGAGGCATATGATATTGACTGAATAAATCCTGAAATTCCATCAATCCCTAATATTGCAAGCTCATCATTTTCTTTAGCTTTTGTAAATTTAGTTTTAGCTTCTATTGCAAAATCAATTAAATCATTAAATATTAAAAAAGTATCTTTAGAAATATTTAATCCAGCAAAATCTGTACCGGGTATTACATCTCCTCATTTTTCTTTAATAAAATCTCTATCAGGTAAACTTAATTCAACTATATGTTGATATTCCGCTTCAAATGAAGGGTCAATTACTGCTCCATTTTCTCTCATTTTTTGCAACAAGTAACCTAATACTGGAGCAGATACAGATTGCATAATTGTACTTTTTACTAAAGGTAACATTCATGTACCTTTATTAATAATGTTTGAAGTGGTTTTATCTCCATTCAAAACAATACTTGAGAATTGGTCAGTTCCTGTTGAAAGCTCGGGTCTTTCATCAGAAAGATCTAATAACATCCCATAACTAGCTAGATCAGATGCTACGGGCGAATAATTAAAGATAGCATTAACAAAAGAGCCGTTATTTCTAGCTTGTAAATCTAACTTAACCTTTTGTGATCCAGCGCCATATCCTGATCCAATATTTTTAATTTTTACAGGAACATAGTACTTATTATCTTTAAATTTATCATTAAAAACTTCTATTAATTTTTCTAATGTTGCATATTGATCTTTACCAATTGTTCAAGTTACAGCAATAACAATTTCATTATCATTATTCTGCTCAAATGTTTTATCGGCAAAATTATGATTAGCATATGTTAATGATGGTTTAATAACATCATATTTTGTCCTGAATAAACCAGCATTTTTTAAACCAGATGCTAATACGGCAGATCCAATAAACAAAACAGTTCCAAGAGCAGCGGCAGATCCTGTTATAATAGCTGCCCTAGATAATAGTTTTTTTATTTTCAATTTTTACCTCCTTTTTCATGATGTGATAAACTTCTTTTATTATCTTAAATTTAATAAAAATATAATTTATCATATTAATTATAAAATATACATAAATATATATAACTAAAAGGTGATATAAATGTGGAAAAAAATTATTAGAAATTTTGGAATAATTTCTTTGCCGTTTATGAGTAATGTAATGTTTATCTCTTGCTCACAAAATATTGAAGAAATTATTCAACAAATAAATAAAATTGATAAAGAAATAAGTTACGTGAAACTTACTAATAATAGTGCTATAGATAAAAATATTATTCAATTGAAATCATTATATAATGATTGAAAAATTAATCAAAATCGCGTTTTAAATGAGTGAGCTTCTTTTGCTAGAGAGGGCGATAAAAATGATGATTATACTAACAAATGGCTTCACTTAATTTTTCTTAGTATTGCTAATAAATTTTATTATTTTCTTACTAATATTAAAGAAAACAAAGAAATAGATCGTTGAGAAAAATGAAGAGATGAACTGCAAAATTTTCACTATGAGTATGAAATTTATTTTCGAGAATCATTTATTGAAACAATTTTTCAATTAATTGAAAAGAATAAAAATAATTTAGAGGAAAATATTTTTAAGCTACAATCACTTTTAGTTGATATTAATCTTCTTATTAATACATGAAAAAAATATAAATCAAATGAAATACAACGTCAGGCATATGCAATTAGTAAAAAGGAACAAAAATTTTATATTTTTTACGAAAAAATAAAATCATTGGGAAAAATTTCAAAAGAAAATTATTATTATGAATTTTATACTAGGGCTTGAAAAGCTCAAGAATTATTAAATAAGATTAAAAATAGTAATACAAATAATAATGCTCTTATTTATCAAGTTGAATCTTTATTAAAAGAAATGAATTTAATATTTAAAAGATGAATATAAATTTTAGAATTTTTTAAATAGAAAGTTCTTTCGAAGTTAATTATTAGAAAATTTTATGCTATAGATTAATTGAATTAATGTTTTTAAATTTAATAAAAATTAAAAATTTTAAATAAATTTATCTTAAGTTTAAACTTTATTTTAATAAAAGAAATTAAATTATAATTAATTGCGTAGTTAAACTATAAAATTTAAATATACAGAAAAGGGGCTTAATGATAATAGGATCATATAAAATTGCATTTAATGCAATTAAAAAACATAAGAATATTATAATATTTCACCACACCAGACCTGATGGTGATTGTTTGGGATCTCAATTTGGTTTAGCACAATTAATTATGGCTAATTTCCCAAATAAAAATGTTTATATAATTGGAGATAATAATAATAGTTTTGAATGAATGAATTATAAATTTGATAAGTGAGAAGATGTTCAATTTGAAAACTCATTAGGTATTATTGTTGATGCTTCTAATGCAAATAGAATTTTTAAATCAGAATTATTACTAGACGAAAGAATTACTCACAAATTAAGAATTGATCATCATCCAGTTATTGCTGATATTAATTATGATTATGAATGAGTAGATTCAAGTTATGTAGCTGCTGCTGAACAAATTGCCTACATTGCTTGAAAGAAAAAAATGAAAGTGCCTTATGATGCTGCCAAACACATTTACCTTGGCATAACAACTGATTCAGGTAGATTCTTATATGCTTCTACTTCACCACGTACATATGAAACTGTTTCAAACTTAATTAAAAAATCGAATTTTGATATCCAATTTGTTTATAACAATTTATATGCTAAAACAATGAAGGATATTCAAATAACTGGTGAAATTATGTCTAATTTCAAAAAACAAGGAAGAGTTTTATATTATATTTTTTCTAAAGAATTACAAGATAAAATGAAAATAACGCCTGATCAGGCAGCTGTATATAATAATTCGTTGGCTAATATTGAAGACAATCGTATTTGATTATTTTTTATTGAACTTGAAGATGGATCTTATAGAACTAGATTAAGATCTAATGGTCCTAGGGTTAATAAAGTTGCTGAAGCATTTAATGCTGGTGGCCATGATCAGGCGGCTGGCGCTATGGTTAAAAAAGAAGAAATTCAAAAAGTTATTGACTTAGCAAATCAAGAAATTATTAATTTTGAAAGCGAAAATAAATAATGTTAATCGGAAGTTTAAAACAAGCGGCTAAGCTTATTAAAAAATATGACAAGATTGTAATATTTCATCATATTCGTCCAGATGGCGATTGTTTAGGTTCACAACTTGGGTTAAGAGAAGTGCTTAAAGCAACATTTCCTAAAAAACATATTTTTGCTATTGGTGACAGTAAGAATATGTACAATTTTTTACAATTAAAACATGATAAAATTCCTTCTGAAGAATTTATGAAAGAAGCTCTAGCTATTATCGTTGACGCTAATTTTAAAGAAAGAATTGAGTTTAAAGAATTATTAACTTTAAATAGCTTTAAAGAAACATTAAGAATTGATCATCATCCTAATGAAGATGATTTAGATAATTGTTTCAGATGAGTTGATTCAAGCTATATTGCTGCTGCTGAAATGGTTGCTGAAATGTGTATAAGTATGAAATGAAAAATGCCTGTGCCAGCTTTGAATGCTCTTTATTTGGGCATTCACACTGATTCGGGCCGTCTTCAATTTCCTGCTACAAGTTCTAAAACACTTAGAACTGTAGCTAAATTAATGGACATGGGTGCTGAAAGAAATAAAATTGTTAAAATTCTTTCTTTAACATCACTTGAATCTATTAAATATAATTCATTTTTATTAAATAAAATGGAAACTAAAAATGGTGTAGCTTCAGTAATTATTACTCTTGAAGATTTAGCAAAATATAATAAGACAACGCAAAATGGTATGTATGCAAATGCTATTGGAAATATTGAAGGCTATCCAGTTTGAGTTACTTTTTTACAAGAAAGTGAAAATGCTATTAGAACTGAATTTCGTTCTAATGGGCCTGTTATTAGAGATGTAGCTGTTAAATGAGGTGGTGGTGGTCATGCTCACGCATCAGGAACCATATTAAAAAGTTTTAATGATATACCAAAAGTAATTGATGATTTAATTGTTGTAGTTAAAAATTTTGAAAGTAAGTAAAAAAAATATCAAGTACGACACTCATGTGCTTGATATTTTTTTTATTTTTAACATTATATAATTATTAGAAACAATTATTTTATTTAAAATGAAATTAATGTAATTAAAATACAAGAAATGCTCGAAACTACTAAAAGAGAATCAATTCGATCCAACAATCCGCCATGACCTTTAAAAACATTTGAATAATCTTTAACTTTTCAAACTCTTTTAATTAAAGAAAAAATTAAATCACCTAAAATAGCTCCAATAGGCAATATAATACTAAAAACACTTATAGTGCTTATTTTCGCAATTGAATCTTTTAATAAATCAAAATTATCTAATGCGGGAGTTAAACTCAAAAATAATGCAATAGTTATTGAACTAATTACAAAAGAAACTATTGCGCCTTCTCAAGATTTTTTTGGAGAAATTGGCGATAAGCCTCTTTTAATAATTTTCTTGCCTATTAATCCACCAACAAAATATCCTGTTATATCACTTATTATTGGTATTAATATAATTAATAAATAAATTAAATAATTACTAAAACTAAGCAAATAAAGAAATTTAATTCCTAAAATAATAAAAATAGCAGGAATTATGAATAAATTAATTCGATAAATAATTGAATTAAGTGTGCCTATTTCTTTTAGTGATTTCTTATTTATTATTAGTTCACGAACTAGCAATAAAAAATATAAAATAATTACTAAAACATATGTATATCATGATGTAAAAAAAGTTGTTAAATATTTTGAAATAATGTTAGAATAAAGGGCAACTTTTTGTGAAGCAATATCTAAATTTGGGTTTAAAAAATCATTAGGTAATGGCGCCAAAAATATAACAAGTGCAATCAAAATAATTATAAACTGAGTAATAATCCCAAATTTAAAGACTTTGCCTATTTCAAAAAAAGCTAAGATAATCAAAATACTAAAAACGATCAAAGAAAAAGTTCTAGCTCCAAAGCCTATGGCTCCATTTTGTGAGCCAAAATATTGACTAACAAATGAGAAAATTAATACTACTATTAACATGAATATCGCTGGTAATATTCTTTCATTAAATAATTTCATATGATAATAATAACATAATTAAAGATTATATTAATGCTTTTGTAAATAATTTGAATATTAAAAATGTTATAATTTTTAAATGTATTTATTATATGGAGAGGATGAAGGCAGGATTAATAAAGTTATTAATAATTTTATTGATAAACGCCCTGAATATATTGTTTTTAATTTTGAAGAAATGGATAGTGTTTCTTCTTTCATTATGAACCTTTCTTCAAAAACACTATTTAAATCTAAAAGTATCATTATTTTTAAAAATCCTTCTTTTATTATTAATAAATATAATGAAGAAGAAATCTCAACAATATTGTATTATTTAAATTTATATAATGAAAATAAAGATAAAGTCGTGTTTTTTAAGATTAATAGCAATAAGATTGATCTCAAAAATCCTATTGTTAACTGATTTAAAAACGAAGTTAATCGAATGTTCAATTATCCTCTTATGAGTATGGAAGAATATTATAAATATGTTGCCGATTATGTTAAATTACATAATGGTAAAATTTCATTTGAAGATGTATTAACTTTTTGCTCATATGTTCCTAATCAAACTCAAGTGATTGATCAAGAGTTGGATAAATTACTACTTAGATCTAAAGATATTAAAATTAACTTAGATATAGATTTTAATAACTATAAGAGTAATAATATTTATCAAATTAATAATTATTTAGAAAATATGGATTTTAAAAACCTTATTTCTGAATCGCTCAAATATCTTTCAAATCCAGAAGATTTATCAAAGTTATGAAATAATTTGTCCTTCTTTTTTACTTTGCCTTATAAATATTATATATATACAAGAGCTAATTGGACAGTTGCTCAAATTCAAGAAAAAGAAAAAATTCATATTTATAAACTTCATAAAGCTTCTGAAGTTTTAAATAAATATGGAATTGAAAAAATTAAAAATATTTTAAAATATTTAAATAAGATAGAAATTGAATCTAAAATATATTCGAATGTTTCTAAAGAAAATTTAATGCTATTATTTTTAATGAAAATAACTAATGAAAGTAAGTAATGAAAAGATATTATTATATACAACCTAAATATTTTAAAGATACTAGTGCTAATGGTACTGGCGATTTTAATGGTATAAGTGAGAAAATCAAGACTATTAAAAAAAATGGTGTTGATGTATTAATTATTCCTAATAATCTTTTTATTTATAAATCAGCAATCATAGAGGAGATAATTTCTAAAGAAATGGCCTATGGTAGTTGAGAAGATTTTAAGAATATGATCCAAAAACTTAAAGAAAATAATATTAAACTTTATTTAGAGTTTAAACTATCCCAAATAGCTGAAGATATTGATTCTTTTGGCAATCTTAATGAAAGAATCAATATTGATACATCTTCTTATAATATTCAAAACTTAGAAATAGAAAAGAATGAAAGTTATTATATTACAAAAAATGACTATACAAAATCAAATGATGATTCTCTTGAAAGTAAGATTGGAATTTTAAAAGATATTTGAAATTTTTATTTACAAATTGGTATTTCAGGATTTGTTCTCATTTTTGATCAAAATAAAAATTTACTAAAAAAAGGCAAAACAGATAACTCATTACGCGCTTTATATAGTAATGTTCATTCTAATTTAGCAGATGTTGAGATTATTTATAAAATAAGCAATAAAAATTATAATGTTTTTAAAAATAGTAAGAATAAGCTTTTTGACACGCTTATTCTTGATAGAATTACTAATTTAAAAACTAAAAATATTGCTAAAGTAATTAGAGATATTCTTAGTTTTGAAGATATAATTTATAATATTACTTATTTAAATGAAAAGAGAATTATTCATCATTACATAACAAATAGAATATGTAATGATGAAATCGCTAAAATGCTTATAACAATTTTATTATTTAATAATAAAAAACACTTTTTATATTTTGGCGATGAATTGGGTTTAAACTTATTTAATAAATTTAAACCACCATTCATATTAGATGTTTTTTTAGATAATTATTTTAAAGAGGATAGTACAAAACTAATATATCCTTGAAATACAAATTTTAATGCCGGTTTTTCAACTAGCAATTCTATTAAAGGTGTAATAGAAAATTCATATGAATTTAATAATTTAAAAATTCAAAAAAATGAAAATAATTCTGTTTTACATTATTTTAAAACTATTTCAAATAAATTTAAAAAGAATGCTTTTCAACAAAGTTTTAACTACAAATTAAAAACTAAAGTAAGTGGTAATATTCTTGAATTATCTTATCAAACTGATGACAATAAGTTAATTTTGCTTGCCAATATCAGTGAATTTATTATTAAGATCAAGGAGATTGGAGCTGATTGTTTAATTAGTTCTAATTGAAAACTTGATATTAATAAAGATAAAGAGACACTTAATCCTTTTGAAGTATTAATATATACCGATTCTTCATATAATCGAAATTCATATCTAGAGCATTAAAAAAATTGATGCTTTTTATTTTTTACTTTTTTCTTGTCTATAATTAAAAATGGTGTATTATATTAATACATAAAAATTTATTTAAATTTGTTAAAGAAAAAAATAAAAAAATAATTTTATTTTAATAAGTTTTATGTATAATATATAAGCATAAAATAAAAATGCCAATTTAGCTCAGCGGTAGAGCAGCTGGCTGTTAACCAGTTGGTCACAAGTTCAATCCTTGTAATTGGCGCCAATTTTATGGTCTGTTGGTGAAGCGGTTAACACACATGGTTTTCATCCATGCATACACGGGTTCGATCCCCGTACAGACTACCATTATGGAAGATTAGCTCAGTTGGGAGAGCATCGCCCTTACAAGGCGGAGGTCGTGGGTTCGAGCCCCTCATCTTCCACCATATGTCCGAAAGGACTTTTTATATACATATAAATGTATTTTGCGAGTGTAGTTTAATGGCAGAACTTCAGCCTTCCAAGCTGACTATGAGGGTTCGATTCCCTTCGCTCGCTCCATATCATTAAAGCCAATTTAAATATTGGCTTTTTTGTTACTTTTTTTATTTTTAAATAATGAATTAATTTTATGAATGTTTACAAAAGAGGCATTCATATATTATTATTTAATTTATTAAAAATATATATTGAAGTGTATTTTTGTTTTTTTTAAAATAAAAAAAGCATCCTTAAAAAATGAACTAGGATAATAAATTAAATGTATTTATTTGTATTGTTTTTATATTAAAATTAAATGTTAATAATTTAAAATTATTATATTTTTATTAATATTATTTTGAATTACTTTTTGACCATGATCCGGATTTAAGTTTTTCAATAAATTTTTCTTTTTCTGTATTAGCATCTATTTCTCTAGCTGCACTTTTTGCTAATTCAAAACTTTCATATGAAGAACTAATAAAGCCACTTTCTATAGGTCCTCAAATATCTTTTAATTCTAAACCTGATTTTTTAATTTCTGATTCAATAAGTTTTTTTAACATTTTTATAGGTTCAATTGGATTAAAAAATTTAATTATATTATCAAATATTCCGGTATTTGGAGCATATGAATAGTATAAGTATGCAAAAAATATACTAATTCTAAATAAAGCCTTTTTTGCTTCTTCTTTTTTATTACTATCATTTAATAATTTAATTAATGGTTTGATAAAAATTGACAATAACTGCTCTACTAAATTAATTCCATTAGAAATATTAAAAAATATTGATATTATTGTTTTTATATTGATGGCAATATGAGGAAAATTAATTTTTCTTATATTGCCAGCCTGTTTTTGCTCAATATTATTTGTAGTTAATAATTTAGAATTTAAATAAATTGGAGCGACAATTTTTTTAGTATCAAATTTATTTTCTATTAAGAGATAAATTAACTTTTTATTATGCTCTTTATCATTGCATTCAAATAAGCCATTAATAAATTCTAAAATTTTACTTTCATTTTTAGAATCATCAATTTTTTTAATTTCTTCTAATAATTTGGGTACTAATGTTAAAAAAATTAATTCAAAATCAATTTTATTTGGATCATCTTTTGTGAGCAATTTCTGTATAAACTTATTAATTAAATCATATATATCATTTAAAATATTAAAAGAAATATTATTACTTTCAACAACTTGCACAAATACTTCTATAATAAAATTCATTAATTCATTATTATCGTTCGATATTTTTTTAGTATAAAATTCTAATAAATTTGAAATATTTAACATCATTTTTTCTTCTATTTCTATCATATTTTTTTCTAAAAGCGCTTTTAATAATAATGCAGAAATAGAATAGCGCTTTTCATTAGAAGTGTTATCAGTTTTTGTTAAAAATAATAAAGTTTCTCTAACAAAACTAGGTAAATATTCTTTTAGAATGGCGGCTGTTTTTATTTGAACTTGTTTAATAATGCTGTAATCATCATTGAATGAATTTATACTACTTAAATCATTTAGAATTTTTTCAACTATTTTAGTAACTTTTTCTTTAAATCCATTTTTTATTATTTTTTCAAGTTCTTTAGAACTTTGCTCTGTTACATAATCTTTTAATAATGTTTTAAGTATAACATTATCAATAATATGAAAAATTGCTTCAGGCAACTTTTTTTTGAAAGATACTTCAAGAAGATTTCTAAATACTTCAAATAAAGAGTCTTTTTCTTCAATTTGCTTTAATATATTTTCATTTAAAAATATATTATTTTTTATTTCTTCCACTTCTTTATTAATTTCAGAATTAATATTTTTTAAACCAAAATAAGCTCCAAATCCTGCTGAAAATCCAGCAGCAATTGCACCACCAATTGAAACTGCAATAATAATATTATTTAATCTTTTACGTTTTGCTTTAAGCTCTTTTTGTTTTGCTCATGCTTTTTCAAGTTGTTTTTTCTTTGCATTTAATAATTCAAGTTTTTTTGAATTTAAATTATTTTCATTTTCTTCTTCTCATCTATAACTTGCTTGTTTAATTGCGTTATCTGTACTTTCGCCTCATTGAAATTTTTCTTTATTTATGCTATTTAACTGCAACTTTATAGCTTTATTAATTACATGAATATCAGAAATATATTTTTTATTTTCATTAGTGTTTAATAATAAATTTTCTCTATTTTCATTTCTAACTTTATTTTTACTAAACTTGCGAGATATTTGTATTGACTTTTCTACTTTATTAGCACAACCAATAGTTATTGCTGTGCTAATAAAAGATGTTGATGCTAAAAAGTTAAAAAGTAACTTTTTTTTATTATTCATATTTTTCTCCCAAGTTTATTTGTTTAAAACAATGATAATTTTAAATTCGAAATTCAACTTAATTTATTTTGAAATTTTAATATTATTGTTTAATGGATTTGTAACAATATTTTTTATAAGTTCTTTAAATTGAAAATTATTATTAGAAATTGCATAATTTTTAATTTCATCAAATATCTTATAATGATCTAAATTTAAGCTATATCAATGTTCTTTAGAAATATATTCTCCAAATATTTTATATAGTTGCATATCGGTAATATTAGTTCATTCTTTTTTAATCAATTTAGGTATAAATCTTTTTGGTTCAAACGGATTAACTAATGATATTAAATTGTCTAATAAATTTTCATTTTTAAAAACATATTTGTAATATAAAAACGAATATAAACTATAAATTCTAATTATGGCCTTATAAGGCGAATTCACATTAAATCCATTAATATTAAGCGGCAAAAAGTTTGTAGTTAATGATTTTTGTTTTTCTTCATATTCTTTAGCTATTTTTATTAATGGTTTTAAAAATGTATTTAAAAATTGAGTAATAAGGTTTTTTACATCAACAATTTTAAATACAGCTTTTAGTATTGTAAAAAATGAAATACTAATATTAAAAATAGATTCTGTAAATATAGCGCCATTTAATTCTTCTTTTAATAATTTTTCCATTTCTTTTTGTAAATTTTTTTGTGTTTTCAACATTTCATTATTATCATTTAATAAAATAGTATATAAAGCTTTTTTAACTTTACCATCTTTATTATCTTCTGTAAATAAATTATTCACAAATACTACAAAATCTTTAGCATTTTTTGATTCGTTTGCTACATTTTCAAATACTTTTAAAAATGCTGGAATAATTTTACTAAATATTAAATTAATATCAAGCTCATTAGAATATGGTTTAGTTATAATATTTAAAATTGTTTTCTTAATAATTTCAGTTAAATCTTTATAAAGATCAAAAGTTAACTCAACACTATCAATAGCTTCTGAAATTTTGCTAATAATAATTTTAATTAAATCATTATTTGAATTTGCTAAAGCTTTAGAAAAAATGCTAATTATTTTAGATAAATTTTCTACATTTTTAACATTATAATCAGCAAAACATAATAAAGCTTCAATTGCTCTTCCCAATAATGAAGTTTCTTTTTTATCTTTATTAATAATTTCAGAAACAAATAATATTGCTGCTTTAATAAAATCTGGTAAATATTTTTTAATAATCAAACTTACTATATTTTTAACTAAATTAATGACATTGTCAGAGCTTGTTTCTGCCACTATATTTCTGCTTTTTAATAAATCTAGTAACTCATTAACAATTTCTTTAGATCTATCTTTTATTTTTTCTTTTAATATATTTTTAAATCTTTCTTTTTCTTCTTCTGTAATATGATTTTTTAAAGCTTTTTTAAATAATAATTCATCAAATAAATCAAAAATTCCAGCCGGCAATTGCTTGTCAAAACCAATATCCATTAATTTAAGAAATATTTTTTCTAATCTATCAGTTGGATTAATTTGATTTATAAGCGATTTTTGAACATTTAAAATACCTTCTAATTCTTTTTTTCTTTTTTGAGCATAAGCATCACTTTTTGTTATACCAAAATAAGTGCCTATACCAATTGAAAGTCCAGTTGCGACAGCGCTAGAAATACCAGCACCAATTAAAACTAATTTAAGGCGTGAATTTTTTTCAGAATCTTTTTTATTTCTTTTTTCTAATTCTAATAATTGCTGTCTAGTAATTTCCAATTCTTGATCAATAGCTTCTTCTTGCTCATTAATAATTAAATTATCTTCATTATTATCATATTCATTGTCATTATCTAATTGCTCATCCTCAATAATATTTTCATTTAAATTATTCTCATATTCAAATGATTTAGAATGTAAAAAATCAGAAGATGTATCAGATTTTGTATTTTTGTCAATAACGGAAAAGTGTGAATTTGTCTTTTGATTTTGAAATTGCTGAAACGATTCTGTCTTGAACGTTTTAGTTTTATTACAACTCAGAACACTAGCTGTTGTAGCAAGCGACATTGTTGCTAGTACAATATTCACTAACATCCTTTTTTTATTCATAAGCTTTCCTTTAATAACATATTTAAATTAATAAATAATTTTTTTTATATTATTTAAAAAGTGTAATTTCAATGTTAAATTACTAGTAGTTTTTTAAATGTAATTTTATTTAGTTTTTATTTATTATTGATTAACATTTAAAATCTTTACCTAAAAGATAAATAAATATTTATCTTTAATTATTCCCTAAATAAATTTTATTATTTTACATCGTTCACAATGTTTTTTAAATATTTTTAAAAATGTTTAAAAGAATACATTTAATTTTATATTAATTAATAATTTTATTATTAATAATGCTAAATTTAATTTTTTGTTTTTGACATTAATTTATTAGAAATATTAAATAAAAAATAGATGTCAACTGTTCCATTAAAAATAATTTATTTTATTTTTTCAATAGATCAGCTGACATATATTTATTATTACCTTTTTTAAGAATATTTATAAGTTCACTTTTTGAATTCTTGTTTGTTTGTTCAGTAATTTTAAAAATTTCATATCTTTTTCCTAAAACAAAATACTTATTATATGTATCTCCAAATATTTCATTTAAACTAATATTTTGAATATTGTGTCTTTTAAACAATTCCTGTATAATTTCAGGAATAAATGTAACCGGCTCAAGAGGATTTACTGAATGAAAAAGTGAATTTATAAAATTAATTTTGGAAACTTTCACAAAATTATAATAAGTAAAACTTAATAATGTAGAAATTCTAAAAATTGCAATTTTTATATTTTCTTCATTTTTCTTTTTAGATAACTCAATTACAAGAGGTTCAAATATTAAATTCATTAAATTTTTTATAGTACTTAAAATTTTATCTGTATTTTTTATAGTTGTTCATATGTTGTCAAAATTTATATCAAATGATGGTAAAACAATTTCTGGGGAATTGCTTTTATCATTTTTTAGTGAATTTGTTTTCTCTTTATCAAAAAGTTTGCCAATTAAAATATATGAATAAACTCAATTATTATTATCGTTTCCTTCTTTTGAAAAAATTCCGTTAATAAAATTAACATAACCTGAATAATCTACATTTTTATCAATATTAACTATTGAATTAATTTTAGGGAGAACATCATTAAATATTTTAGTAACACTTATTTTTTTATCTTCGGCAATAAGTTCATCAATTGTTAGATTAATAATTTTATATGTATCTTCTAAAATATTAAAAGTTATATCAACTTTATTAATAGCTTTTGAAATACTATCGATAACAAAATTAATAAATTGATTTTGTTCATTAATAAATAAATGTGTATAAATAGACAATGTTTTTGAAAAAAAATCAAAATCATTTAATTTAATATTTAATTTTAAAAGAATTTTTTCTAAAAATCTACTTAAAATAGATCCTTTTTCTTTTTCAGTACTTTGGGTTGATATAAAATTTAAAATTCCTTTAAACGCTTTAGGTAAATAATCTTTTACAACAGTTACAATTCAACTTTTAAATTCTTTAGAAACTTCTGATGCCGCATTTTCTTTTAAAAGATTAATTTTAGTTAATTTTTCATAGAATGTATCAAGTATTTCTTTACTTGGTTTTTCTATTTTTTGCAATTTACTAATTAATAAATCTTCACTTTCGGATGTAAAATCTTGCAATAAATCTTTAAGCAGCACTTCTTTTAAAATGCTAAAAATTGCTTTTGGTAAATATTCTGAAAAAGATAACTCAAATAACTTATGAAGAACATTTATTAATGGCTCACTTGGTTTTCATTCTTCAAATAATTTTTTATAATAAGCAATTTTTGCTTCAAAATCTTTTTTCTTTTGATTTTCTGGTGAATTTATATTTTTATAGCCAAAATAAGCGCTTATGCCGGCTACTACGCCAGTAATAACTGAACTTGCAATAACAAAAGAAATAGCAATAACTTTATGTTTTTCTTCGCTTTTTTTATTTTGTTTTTCTTGCTTAATTAATTGTTCTAAAAGCGCGCTTTCTTTATTATTAGCCGAAACTTTGTTTTGTTTATTATTAGAATTAGAAACATCTTTTTTATTTACATTTTTTTCAATAATAATATTTTTGTTTGAATTTAAATTTATATTGAAAAATTTTTCATTTTTTTGTAACAGTTGTGAAGAATTGTTAATATCAATTTCCTGTAATGGCAAAAATTGATTTTTTTGTTTATTTAAATTTAAAATTTCCTTTTGTTTGTTGAAATTGATTGCAATTGAATTAATTTCTTCATTATTTTTACAAGCGATCAATAAAGAAATTGTTGTAATGTTTAAGGTAATATTTAAAATAATAAAAAATTTATTTTTTCTCATTTTACCTCCTTGCAAATAATACAAATAGGTAAATATTAATCTTTTAAATATCCATTTTTAAATAAATATTGAATATTTTCAATATTTAAATGGCCTTTATTATGTTTATCTTCCTTATCAAAGTAATAAATATGAGCCATTAAATTTTGTTTTGAATAAACATTTGAAAAAAGTGACCAATTATAATCTTCTTTTCATCAGTTTTTACCAAATACTAATTCGGTTACTAATTCAGGTTTAATATTTTTTTGCTGTTGGCTAGCTTCTATTGTAATTAATTTGTTAATTATTCTGTGAAGTGCCTTTGAGAAACTTAATGGATTTCATTCGTTTCAAGTTATAAATTTACCAAATTTAACTCTTGAAATAAGTGTTAGTAATGCTACTACCCGATTAAGTGCATTAATATTTTCATTCTTTTTATCAAGTGTTGCATCTTCTCTTGGCAATACTCTTACTAAATTTCTAATAATAGGTTTTAAAGCATATTCAAGTGATACTTTAAAATTTTCATATAGTTTAAAAATATTTAAAAACATTCTAACTGATATACCTGGCGTTTTAAAGTTTTGAATTTCGCTAACAGTAATATCGCGTAATTCATTATTAATAAAATCTACATAAATTTGATCTAATCAGTGATTTTTTTCGACAATAACTTTCATTATTTCAATAAGACTTGGGAATAATTTTAATGATAATGTTGATTTATTTCTATCAACAATATTAAAAATTAATTCTTCAAATGATTGAGGTTTTTCTTGTAAAACTTCTACAAGTTCGTAAAGAGCAACATCAAAAAAATCATTAATTAATTTAGCGAAAGCAGGAGTTTCTTTAACACTTTTTAATAATTCTGTAATATTAACTTCATTAAATTGATAATACTTTTCTTTAATGTTTGAAATTTCTAGCAATTTATTAATAATTGATCTTGATAATCTTCCATCAATGTTATTTTTTAACATATATCTAACTATTAACTTAGAAAACTGCGTTAAAGTTTTTCCATCTAAAACATTTTTATTAAGAATTATAGAAAGAAACTCTAAAAATAATTTTTCGTCTTTAAAAGTATTGAAAATAACTTTTGAAAGTATTGTTGAATTAATTTCTAATTTACCATTATTATATTGTTTATAGTAAGAAATATCATCAAACTTGTTTTGAAATTCTTGAAATATTTTAGGAATAATTTCTGATTTAGAAAAATTATCAAGCAAATTAAATAAGTGATAGTTTTCGTAAGATGTAAAATATTTCAAAATTGTTTGTTCAGGATCAATATCTCTAAATAAAGGTGAAGAAAGAAATATTCGCAATACTATTGGTGCTGGCGGCATAAAGTATGGATAACCCTTTTTAGAATTTTCTATTCAAAATTTTATTAATAAGTTTAAACGTTGTTTAAATCTGTCGCCAAATGTTCCATTGTTTAACTCATTATATAAGCGGCCCTCAACACTATCAACACTTTTTAGATCATAATCAATGTCATTATTAAATACTTTTTTTACTAAATCTTTTTCATTGCCTAAGTCAATAATTTTATCAATTTTAAGAATTGAAGAAAGGTGTTGTTGTGAAAAGTCAGGAGAATTTTTAACAAACTCTTTATTTGTTGTAAATGCTAAAAAAAGCTCTTGTGCTATTCTTTTATATCCTTTAAAATCAGGATGAATACCAAAAATACCTTTTGTTAAACTTTCTTTATTTTTTCATCAATAAGCAGTGTCATATAAATCAATAATATGAATATTTTCAAGGTTTTTAGGATTTAATAATTTATGATTGAAATTCATATTAAAAAAGCTAACAATTTCTTTAGTTAATTCGACATTCGCAAATTCAGGAAATAATTCTTTAAATAATGATTCAAAAACATCTTTAACCCTTAACATTGGAGTTGGATATTTAATATAATATATTTGTGCTGTTGAATTAAGAGCTAATAATTTTTTTGCAAATATTTCTAAATCATTAGCAATTCAATCAGAAATGTCATTTAATAATGGTTTAATAAATTTTTTTAAATAAGTCTTAGGATCTTCTGATTTTAAAAATTCACGATATCTAAATTCTTCAAAAAATGCTTTACCTAAATATTTAAGATAATCATTAGCTCCAATTGTAATAGTAATTAAATTAGCATCCTTAATTTTTGCAATAATATCATTAGAAAGATTTCTTCTTGAAAAATCAAGATTATTAATATCTTTATTAAATAAACCGTCAATTTCCTTAATATCTTCATCGCTTGAAGAAGGATCTAATAAAGTGTTTCATTGACTTAAGGTTGACCCGCTAACAGCTTCATTATAAAAGCTTTTGATTATATTAGGTTCAGCTTTTCTTAAGTATTTTACAAAGAAAGTAGGGTAACCATGGCCTGTTAATTGTGTTTCTTTTAACTCTCCTTTTTCAATCTTTTCTACGCCTTCAGAAAAACCTTCAGTAATTGAATCGCCAATTGCTAAATATTTAATTGGATTAGATAAATTAAAAATAGGGGTTTTCTCTTGTTTTTCTTGTTTAACTTCAGAATTATTAATTTCTAGTTTTTTAATTTCTGGTTTTTTATTATTTGTTTCACTTTGTTTTGTTTGCGAATCTTTCAATTTATCCATAATTACCTTTTTTCCTTCTTGATTGTTCTGTTTATACAAAATTACTCCTAAAGAAATGGAGCTAGTGGCTAAAATTGTTGATATGGCTATTGGTATAATTTTCTTTCTCAAAATATTCTCCTAATGCTTTTAAAATATTAATTTAAAATTATAACAAATTAAGTAAATTAAAAATTTAATTTTTTATTTATATAATATCTTTAAAAAAACTAAACATTATAAAGCATATATCTAAAAACGAAGTGATTAAAGTAACTTTTACATCATCAAAAATTGCTCTTTTAAATGTACTTAAATTATTCTAAATTTTTGGCTTAATTATATTTGCTTATATTATAATATAAATTGTTTTTAAACATTATAGAGGAGAAGATAATGAAAATTGCGTTTTTTGATGCAAAACAATATGATATATCATCATTTAATGAAGAAAATAAAAATAGACATGAAATTGTTTATTTTACAGAAAATTTAACAAAAGAAAATGCTCATTTAGCTCAAGGTTTTGATGCGGTTTGTGCTTTTGTAAATACATGAGGTACAGCAGAAATCCTTGAAGAACTTGCAAAATATGGTATTAAATTTTGATTACAAAGATCAATGGGTTATGACAAAGTTGATCTTAAAAAAGCAGCTGAATTAGGCATTAAAGTATATAGAGTATTTAATTATTCAGCTAGAGCAATTGCTGAACATGCTTTAACATTAATGCTTGCCTTAAACAGAAAACTACCTTCTGCAATTTCTAGAGTTAGAAAATGTAACTTCTGTTTAAACGGTCTTAATGGAAAAAATATTAGTGAATCGACTGTTGGGGTAATTGGTGCCGGACAAATTGGTCAAGAATTTATTCATCTTGTTAAAGGAATGGGGGCTAGAGTTATTGCATTTGATGATTTTGCAAGAGCAAATAGACCTGAGATAGCTAATAAATTTGGTTTTGAATTTGTAGATTTTGAAACATTAATGAAAGAAAGCGATTTCGTTTCATTACATGTTCCAAGTTTACCTTCTACATACCACATTATTAATAAAGATTCATTAAAATTAATGAAAAAAGATGCAATTATTATTAATACGGCTAGAGGCGCTTTAGTATGTATTGAAGATATTTGTAAAGCTCTTGAAGAGGGAATTATTGGTGGATTTGCTGCCGATGTTCTTGAAAGAGAAGAAGGAAGATTTTATGAAGATCTTTCTTGCAAAGAAGAAATTATTAAATCAAGTGATAAAGAATGAGCTGAATTATTAAATAGAGAAGATGTAATCATTACTTCTCATCAAGCTTTTTTAACAGACCTTGCTCTTTCTCAAATTGCTAAATTTACACTTGAAAATGCTGATTGTGCTCAAAAAGGTGACTTTGAAAAAACATTAGTATTACTAGAAAATGGGAAAGTTCAAAACGGTTAATATATGAAGATAAATTTATTTGAGTATTTTAAGATTGGAAAAAGACCTGATGCTGTTGAACCAAATAGCAAATTAAATTGATTTAAACATTTATTAAGTGAATTTATTGGTACAATTTGATTATCATTTTCACTAGTAATTTTAGCTGTTTATGTGGGAAGTGCTGAAGAAGCACATGGACAAGTTGGAACTATTATTAATCATGCTGCTAGAGTAGAAGATTATTTACAAAATATTCCATTTGTAGCTATGTATGCTGGTTTTATATCAGTAGGAATTGCTTTATTTGTTTTTTTAAGATGATCTTGTGATCTTAATCCTGCTGTTACACTTTATAGATGAATAAATGGAACAAATACAACATTATATGCATTTGCAAAAACAGTTATTCAATTTATAGCTGCAATTATTACAGCACTAATTATTTATGGTCTTGGAAGTTTAACTAGTCCAATTGATGCAACTAACTCAACTTTTGATGCAATTGCTGCAACAAAAAAAGATTTTTTAGTTTGAAATGATAATAATGCTGCTTCAGGATTTGCATTAATATTCTTTGGCGAATTATTAATTACATTAATTTTACTTTGACCAATTTTTACAAAAAGAATTTCAGACAAATACCGTGATTTATTTATTATGGTTATAATTGTTTTTTCAGTTGCTATTGGTATTCAAATTGGTACAGCAGCTATTAATCCTGCTAGAGGATTAGCACAACAATTACCTGATTTAATTTTTGGAATTAAAAATGGCTCAACTGCTTATGCTTCTGCTAAGTCAGTATTGGGAGCCGGTGCGTCTCATGAAGCATTATTAGAATACGCTTCATGAGAATTAGGTTTTTCAACACTATTTATGTTTTTAGGTTGTTACTCAGCACCTATTGTTTATGCGCTATTACAAGGATTTACAGATAAATTTGTTAATCCATTTGTTGTTAGGGTTATTGGATGAAGAAACTTTAAAAAAGATGCTTTAATTTCTAATAAGGATAGAAGATAATAAAAAAAAACTTAACCTGCTTGAATTTTAAGGTTAAGTTTTTTTTATAATTTGCAATATTAACAATAAAAAACTAAAAAACTCATAATTACGTTTTTTAGTTTTTTACATTTGTTTTAAGAACTTTAATAAATGCTTCTTGAGGAATTTCAACAGATCCAAATTTTTTCATTCTTTTTTTCCCTGCTTTTTGCTTTTCAAGTAATTTTTTTCTTCTAGTTACATCGCCACCATATAGTTTAGCTGTAACATCTTTTCGATAAGCTTTGATAGTCTCTCTAGCAATAATTTTCCCGCCAATTGCTGCTTGAACTGGAATTTCAAAAGATTGACGAGGAATTACTTCTTTTAATTTAGATACTAATTCTCTTGAGCGTTGATATGCTTTATCTTTATGAACAATCATTGAAAAAGCATCAATTTTTTCACCATTAAGAAGAATATCTGTTTTAACAAGATCACTAACTTCTTCGCCTATTAATTCATATTCAAAAGAAGCATAGCCTTTTGAAAGTGATTTTATCTTATCAAAAAAATCAAAAATAATTTCTGCTAATGGCAGCTCATAAATTAATTTTCTTCTACTTACATCAATAAATTCTAAATCAATATATCTACCACGACAAGTTTGACACAATTCCATAATTGAGCCAATAAATTCATCAGGTAATAAAATACTTGCTCTAATATATGGTTCAGTTATTTCTTTAATAAATGTTTTATCAGGTAATAATGCGGGGTTAGAAATTTTTTCTATACTTCCATTAGTTAAGTAAACTGAATACTCTACTGATGGAGCGGTCGCAATTACGCCAATATTGTATTCTCTATCCAGTCTTTGTTGTAATATCTCCATATGTAAAAGACCTAAAAAACCAATTCTAAATCCAAAACCAAGTGCTTTAGTTGACTCTTGTTCTCAAGTAATTGAAGAATCAGAAAGTGATATTTTTTCAAGCGATTCTTTTAAATTATCATAATCAAGAGTATCAATTGGGTAAAATCCACTATAAACAACAGGTTTCATTTTTTTATAACCTGGTAAAACATTTTCTGTTGGAAATTCTACTGAAGTAATGGTATCACCAACTGCAACTTCTTTGGCATCTCTAATAGATGCGGCAATTCAGCCAACTTCTCCTGCTTCTAAATAATCTTTCTTAATTTCAAAAGGAGATTTAACTCCAAGTTCTGTTACATGATATTCAGCATTATTAGACATAAATTTTATTTTTTCATTTTGTTTAACAATACCATCAAAAATTCTTACTAAAAGAACAACTCCACGATATGGATCAAAATAAGAATCAAAAATTAAGGCTTTAAGCGGTTTTAAATCATCGGCTTCTTTTGGTTGAGGAATATATTTAATAATTGCTTCTAAAACTTGTTCGCAATTAAGGCCTGTTTTAGCTGAAATCTCAACAGCATTATCAGCTGGGATTCCAATAATATCTTCTATTTCATTTTTTACTTTTTCAACATCGGCACTAGGTAAGTCAATTTTATTAATAATTGGAATAATTTCTAAATTATTTTCAAGCGCCAAATAAACATTAGCTAATGTTTGTGCTTCTATTCCTTGTGTTGCATCAACAAGTAGTAAAGCCCCTTCACTAGCTGCTAATGAACGAGATACTTCATAAGTAAAATCAACGTGGCCTGGTGTATCAATTAAATGAAAAGTATAATCCTTATATTTTATTTGGGCAGCATTTAATTTGATGGTAATTCCTCTTTCACGCTCAAGATCCATTGTATCCATCATTTGTTCTTTTAATTCTCTTTTGCTAAAAGTATTAGTCAACTCTAAAAGACGATCCGCTAACGTTGATTTTCCATGATCAATATGAGCAATAATCGAAAAATTTCTTATTTTAGATTTATTCATAATAAAAATTATACAAAACTTAAAATCTTATTATTAATAAATTAATTTTTTATTAAAACGATAAAATAGTTATTTTTTAAAAAACTAAATTTCTAAATAAAAAATTTAAAAAAATAACTTTTTTGTTTTTTAAGTTAATAATTTAAATCTTTTATTTATATGAATTTGCATATTTAATTTTTTATTTAAAATATAATAATAAAAGTTATAAATATAAAATAACATAAGGAGGCTTGATGAAAATTATTAATCAAGTAAGAGATGAGTTTCAACTTAAATTAGAGCTAGTAGATAAAAAAATTGAAGATAAATATTTTTTGTCAGAAGATTACTCAGCAAAAATTTATAAACTTGAAATTGAAAAAGAGAAATACAATTATCAATTATTATATAAAACGCTGCTTGAGATTTTTCCAAAACTAAAAGTTAATACTGCTTTAATTGTTGATAGCTTTATTAGTCATTCACTTGAGATTAATGAAGCAATAAAAGCAATTATTTATGCTTATCACTTTTCTATGGACGAAAAATTTTTACTAAAAAAAGAAAGCAAACAAAGCCAAGTCGAGCATTTCATTTTTACAAATTCATCATATTGTAAAAATGAAATTATTAAAACTAATGAAATATCTAAAAATATTACTTGAGTCAAAAATTTACAAGTTATGCCGCCTAATATTTGCACATCGACTTGATTAGCGCAGGAAATTGTTAATAAAATTAATAATGCCAATATTCCAAACTTAAATGCTAAATACTTAGATAAAAAACAAATGAAACAATTGGGGATGAATTTAATTCTTTCTGTTAATAAAGGGTCGTCTTTTGATGCTAGGTTAGTTGTAATTGATTACAGCCCAAATCCTGATGATAAACAAAGATTAGCATATGTAGGAAAGGGAATTACTTTTGATTCTGGCGGTTATAATATTAAAACCGGGAAATATATGTTAGGCATGAAATTTGATATGTCTGGAGCTGCTATTTGTGCTGGTGCGATAATGAGTATTGCTAGTTTAAAAGGAAATAAAAATGTTAGTGCTATTTTGCCATTAACTGATAATAGACTTAATAATGACGCTATTTCTCCTGATATGGTTATTCAAGCAATGAATGGTTTATTTGTAGAAATTGAAAATACTGATGCTGAAGGAAGATTAGTTCTTGCTGACGGAATTACTTATGCTGAACAAATAATTAAAGCTGATACTATAGTTGATGTTGCAACATTAACTGGCGCTATAGTTACAGCTTTAGGAAGAACTTATTCAGGAATTTGAAGTACAAATGATGAAGTTTATTCAAAATTTGAACAAGCTGCTAATGCTCAACATGAATTAATCTGAAGAATGCCAATGCATGATGATTTTCAAGATAATAATTTAAAAACTAATATTGCTGATATTAAAAATTGTTCTGAAATTACGCTTTCTGATTGTAATGACGCGGCAATGTATTTAAGTAAATTTCGCGAAAAAGCCGATTATATTCATTGCGATATAGCTGGTAGCGCTAAACTTAATAATGAGCCACAGGCAATATTGCTAAAAACATTAGTGGAATTCGGGTTATAATGCAAAACGTAGATTATAAAAAGTTTTTTATTACAACAACTTTAACATTGCCATTTTTTTTAATATTAATATTTTCAATTATTGTTTATAAAGATAAATGACATGATGTGTCGGGGTTAAATATTTTTATTAATCAAATTAATGAAAATAAAGAATATAGAAATTACATGCCAATTGCTTCATTTTTATCAGTTATTAGTTTGATTGGTTTTTTTGTTACTAAAGATCTTTCAAAAAGATGATTTGGCTTTATCTGAATTCCTACAACAATTATTTCATTTATTATTACATTTAATATCATCGCTTATGTTGCTGGTATTGCTGCTATTGTTTTACTTTTATATGTATATATTTCTAATAATGGATTTGGTGATAAAAGTGAAATAGAATATCGTAAAAAACTAGATGAGCAAGAAAGGATGTTGTAATGAAATTACTTGTTGATACTAGTTCTAAAGATTTATATGTGGCAATATTTTGACAAAATCGATTATATAAAAAAATTCATATTAAAGATATAACCAAAAAAGTTGATCCACTTGTAAATAATTTTCAGGCGCTATTAGCTGAAGATATTTCACTAATTGATAATATTAAAGAATATTATATTAATATTGGCCCAGGTTCGTTTACTGGTGCGCGTAGTGCATTAATATATTTTAAAACTTTTGCTTCAGTATTAAATAAGAGGGTATTTGTAAGTAATACGTTTGAAATTATTAACGCTTATAACAATGAATGTAATTTATATTTAAATGCTACAAAATCTAATTCATTTAAGTGAAACTGTAATGACAAAAATATTGAAGTAATTGAAAAAAGTTTACATGAAATTGATATTGATTATCAACAAGTTGAGCAAAATATTGAAAAGGTATTTTCTAAATTTTCTCCCATTGAATTAAATAGTATTATTGATCCATTGTATGGAAAAAAACCTCAAGTAGGAGCTAAGAAATAATGACAATATTGGGTATTGAAACTTCACACGATGATACATCTATTGCTTTGTGAAAAAACAATAAAATTATTGAATTTATTATTTTTTCACAAATAGATATTTTTAAGGAATTTGGCGGAACTATTCCAGAAATAGCTTCAAGAGAACACACAAAAAATATTCAAATTATTTTAAATAAATTATTAAAAACTATAAATTTTAAACAAATTGATTTAATCGCATATACATCTGAACCTGGATTAATAGGTTCATTGCAAGTAGGAAAATTATTTGCATATGCTCTTTCAAGTGCTTTACAAGTTGAATTAATGCCTATTAATCATATGTTAGGGCATTTATATTCGGTTAATATAGAAAAAGAAGCAATTAAATATCCTGCTTTAGCTTTAGTAGTTTCAGGAGGACATAGTGAAATTATTAAATGCGATTTTCCTGGTGATTATCAAATTATTGGCCAAACACAAGATGATGCTATTGGTGAAGTTTTTGATAAAATATCATCCAAATTAAATCTAGGATTTCCTGGCGGGCCAATTATTAACAAAATATATAATGAATCAACATTTGATTCATATATTAATTTTACAAAACCTAGAACACTAAATGAATTTGATTTTTCATTTAGTGGTCTTAAAACACAAGTAATTAATTACCACAATAAACATCAATCTGAAGAAAACTACAATATTAATTTGGTTGTTTCCTCATTTATGGATACATCGATTAATTATTTATTAAGTAAGTTTAAACTTGCTATTAAAAAATTTGAACCTAATTCAATTATTTTATGTGGTGGAGTTAGTTCAAATTCAATTTTAAGAGAAAGGTTTTTAAAATTACATTCAAATGCTTTTATTCCTGAAAAAAAATATTGCCAGGATAATGCAGCAATGATTGCACAATGTGCATTTGAATTAAAAAGGAGAAAAAATGTTTAAAGTAACATTAAAAGAGGCTTTTGAAAATTGATCATTATACAAAAATGTATTATTTGATCCATTTGATGTATGAAAATACATTGTAAAGATTCTTAAAAAACATGCTTGATTAAAAGAAGGATCTTTACAAGCGCTTGAAAAGTCTTTAGAATATAATTCAAAATTTTTAGCTGAAAAAATGGTAGAAAATCGTGAAGTATTAAATGAAATTTTAGAAAAACATTATAGGTTTACTTCTAATTCACCATTGAACGGATCTTTATTACCACTTAAAGAAATTTTGGATCATATTGCTTCAAAAGGTGGAGCTGTAGATTTAGATTTTATTATTGATTTTCAACCATTAAGTGGTTGCGAACTTCCAGAATTTGATTTTAAATTACAAGAATTAACTAAATATAAAACTATTTATTTGGCAGGAGGATGTTTCTGAGGTGTTGAAGCTTATTTCAAAAAAATTAAAGGTATAATTACAACTAAAGTTGGATATGCTAATGGTAAAACACAAGTTACCAGCTATAGACAACTTAAAGAAACACAACATGCTGAAACTGTTGAATTAAAATATGATTTTTCAATTATTTCTCTTGAAGAAATCTTATTACATTTTATTCGAATTATTGATCCTGCTTCATTAAATAAGCAGGGCGGAGATGTTGGTATTCAATATCGTACTGGTGTTTATTATATTAATTCTAAAGATCAACAAATTATTGAACGCGTATTTAATTATATTAAATTAAAATATTCAGCATTTTATGTAGAAGTACAAAAATTAGATCACTTTATTCAAGCTGAAGATTATCATCAAGATTATTTAGGAAAAAATATTAATGGTTATTGCCATGTTAATTTAATGGTTGCAAATGAAGAATTAGAAGAATTTAAAAAATTTAAATTGCATCAAAATGAAGTAAAAGGACTTGATAAAGAAGTTTTACTTAATAATGCTACTGAAAAACCATTTACTTCTGAATATGAACAAAACTATAAAAAAGGTATTTATGTAGAAAAAATTACTGGTGAACCATTATTTGTTTCATCAACTAAATTTGATGCAGGATGTGGGTGACCTAGTTTTAGTAAACCAATTACAACAACTGCTATTAAATATGTAAAAGATGTTTCACATAATATGGAAAGAATTGAAGTTCGTTCGGCTAAAGGTGATCACCATTTAGGACATGTGTTTGAAGATGGTCCAAAACAAATGGGTGGGTTACGATACTGCATTAATGGCGCTGCTTTAGATTTTATTCCATTTGAAGAAATGGATGAAAAGGGCTATTCACAATTTAAACTTTTTTGTGAATAATAAATATAAAAAAATGGCTAAATACGCCATTATTTTTTTATTCTTTAACGCTTAAAATATTATTAATTTGTGTGCTGTACATTTGAGCATAAAACCCATTTTTTTCTAATAATTCTTTGTGAGTGCCACGTTCGACAATTTCCCCTTCATTCATAACAATTATCAAATCAGCTTTAATAATTGTAGAAAGACGATGTGCTATCACAAATGATGTTTTATTTTTCATAAAGCTATCCATAGCTTTATAAACTTGTTGCTCTGTTTCAGTATCCAAATTACTCGTTGCTTCATCAAAAATAACAATATCTTTATTAACAAGCAATACTCTGGAAATATCAATAAGTTGTCCTTCGCCATTAGATAAGCTGGTATATTTTTCGCCGATAATAGTATCTAGACCATTTTTTAAATTGTTAATTTTGTCATCTATTCCGGTTATACTAATAGCTTGTTGAATTTCATCATCAGTAGCATTTATATTCGATATTTTAATATTATTTTTAACTGTATCATTAAATAAAAAGGTATCTTGCAAAACAATTGACATATTATCTCTTAAATTTTTAGAATTAATTTGAGAATAAGGAATATTATTAATATAAATTTCACCAGCTATAACTTTTTTCTTATCAACCTTAATTTCTCCGCTTTCAATATCATAAAACTTAGCAAGAAGATTAATTAATGTTGTTTTTCCACAACCTGTAGGTCCTACTATTGCAATATGTTGACCTTTTTTAACTTTAAAACTAATACCTTTAGTTTCATAATGATCAATATTTTTGTCATATCTAAAATATACATTATCAAATTCAATAGTAAAATCCTCATTAGTTGGAAATAATTTATAATTTAAAGGATAATAAGGTGTTTTGATATCATTCAATTCATATAATCTTTTTGAAGAGGCAACACCAAGAATAATAACATTAGCCCTTTCTATTAAATCATTAACAGTAGAACTAAAGTTTCACATTAAGTTAATAAATGAAATTAAAAATCCGGCACCAAATGTAGCTTGCTTACCTGCTCCTGTAATATCAATACCATAAGCTGGAATATTATAAATTTTACAAACAACTCCAAAAACAATTGCTGCAACAATTGCCACATTTGCAGATATATTATAAACTGGGAATGTTAAATTAGAATAGTTATAAACTTTCTTATTTGATATATAAGTTTTATTATTAATTTTTTCGAATTTTTTAATTACATTTTCTGTTTGATTAAATGAGTTAATCAAATTTTTATTTGCAATATATTCTTCTAGATGTGATGTCATTTCGCCAAAAAGCTGAATATTAATTGTTCTATTAGTAATATTATGTTTAAGTAAAAAATAAGCTGAAGAAATCATTAGCGCAAATATAGAAACAGCAATTAAAGTTGCTGTAACTGATAGAAATAACATGAAAAAGAACGAAAGAAAAAAGTTGAAAATTGAAGTAGGAATAAAAACTAAAGATTGTGTCAATGCTAATTCAGCATTATTAGAATCATTACTTAATCTTGAAATTAATTCACCATTTTTAGTTGTATCATAATAATCTATGTGCATTTTTTGTAAATTACTAAATCCTTTCATCCTCATGTTATAAACTGCTTTATTACCTAAATTGGTCATCAGTTTAATCTGAATTACAGATGAAATAGTATACAAAATAAATATTGCTATTAAAATTGAAATTAAAATATAAAAAGATATTTCAACACTTATGTCAAAACCAAATAATTTACTTTGCGAAAGAAAATTCTTTTGAAGATTAATATTGTTTTTTGTTTTAAAGAATCTTTCTGTTATTAAACCAAGTAAAAATGTACCACTTGTAAAAAGAGCGGCACGAAGAAAACCGAAAAATAAGCCTAATCAATAAGGAGTGCCATATCTGCTTACCTCCTTATTAATTCTAAAAATAGTTCCTCAAAAATTTTTTTTAGAAATATACTTACTCATTGACTTCTCCTTGCTGCTGTAATGCTATTGCATAATAAGCGCCTTGAAGTTTTAATAATTCATTATGAGTTCCGCGTTCAATAATTTTTCCATCTTCCATTACAACTATTTGATCGCAATGTTTAATGCATGAAATTTTCTGAGAAATAATAATTTTAGTACTTTTGTAGTTTTTTAAAATATTGTTAATAACTTTCTTTTCAGTTAAACCATCAAGTGCACTTGTTGAATCATCAAATATTTGAATTGAAGATTCTTTTAGTAATGATCTCGCAATAGAAAGACGTTGTTTTTGTCCGCCTGAAAGATTTTTACCACCTTGATAAATTTTATGCTCAAATTGATTATTAAATTTCATAATGTAATTATATGCTTGTGCAGTTTCACAAGCTTTTATTATCATTTCTTTTGTAGCTTTGGGGTTAGCAAAAATTATGTTTTCTTTAATAGTTCCACTAAATACATTGGCATCTTGATAAGTTATAGCAATATTCTCTTTTAGATTTTGTGTATCAATAATATTAATATTTTTATTATTAAATAATACTTCCCCTTTGTTAACAACATAATTTCTAACTAAAATATTTGCTAAAACTGATTTGCCTACACCACTTTTACCTATAATTCCTAATGATGTATAAGCTGAAACTTCAAAATTTATTCCTTTTAAAACATAATCATTTTCTTTTTGTGCTTTTTCATCAAAAGAATATCAAACATTATTAAATTTAATGCTTGGATTATTAATTTTTACATCAGAAACAATATCCGAAAAAGTTTCTTTATAATCAATTATTTCATTAATTCTTTTTGAACTTACTAATCCTCTTGCAAGAATGCCCATTATTCCTGCAAATTGAAGAAGAGCAAAGGCTATATAAACAATAAAATCAATATAAGCAATTAAATGTTCAACAAACTCAGGCTTAATGCTTCCAGAAATAATTTCTCTTCCTCCCCAAAGAAAAAGACCTGCAATTATAATATTAATAATTAAAAATGAAATAGGAATAACTAAAAAAAATACATTAGACATTTTTATGCTTAAAATTGCAAATCTTTGTGAAATTGTTTCATACTTAACATATTGATTTTTCTCTAAATTGTAAGACTTAATTACTCTTGCGCCTATTACATTTTCTCTTGATTCATTATTAATATCATCAATAATTTTTTGTCGTTTTTTTATATAAGGAAAAGCAATAGCAATTATTGCAAAAATTAATAATAACATCAATGGAATTAAAACTGCAATAAATCATGACATATTTGGAGCAAGAATTACAGCTATAACTGTTGAAAAAATAATTGTAATTGGTGCATTAATAATTACTCTAGTAATTGCTTGAACTACTAATCCCATTAAAAATACGTCACTAGTAACTCTTGTCATAATTGAACCTAATGTTATTTTTTTAATATCTTGCATTGGTAATTTATAAATCTTTCTATAAACAAGCATTCTTAATTCTCTAATAATGCTATTAGAAGAATAAGAAGTTAAATAAATAGATATTAGTGAAAAAATAGTACCAATACTAGCTAATGCAGCTAAAATTATTGAAAGATAAATTATAGCTTGCTCTCTATCAGCAACTGGAATAGAAAAGGCTTTAAATTTCAATGCAGTTGTTGTTTCATCAGCCAAAACCTGAATAAAAGAGGCCGTTACTCTCGAAAATAATAATAAACAGACAACTTGAACAACAGTTGCTAACGAGGCCACTACCAATATTAATCGATATTTTAAACTTATTTTATTGAGTAATTTAAACATATCTTTCCTTATTTATATATAAATGGTTGAACTATTAGATTTTATTTGTTTATATCTTGGACAATATTTAAGTAATGTATTATAAAATTTTGCATCATGCTTAGTACATGTTACATGAGTTAATTCATGTCAAATGATAATATCAATAAACTCTTTTGTTTGTTTAACTAATTCTAGAGAATATTGAATATGTTTTTTTAAAGTAAAATAACGACCTCAAAATGATTTAAATTGTACTATTTCAATTGTAGGGCTGAAAGTATACCCCATTATTTGTACAAACTTTTTTTGTGTTAAAGTAATATAATTTTCTAATTGTTTTTGAAGATATTTTTTTACCAGAATGTGTGCATTTTTTAAAGTTGAACTCTTGCCAATTTTTATCTGATCAAGATAAATAAAACCTTCAATATAATTAAAAGTCATTACATTTCCAAACACAACATATTTATCATTATCACTAAAAAATGCTTTTTTACTTATTTTTGTAAAAAAGCGCAATAACTCAAGTTCAAGATTAAATTCTAATTTACTTCTATTTATAGTCTTTTTTAGCGAGCTGCTATTAAGATCCAAATCACTTGAAGAATAATATTTATTACTAGGAAGTTGGACAATAATATCAGTTGGTCTTCAGTCATTAAATATAATCTTAAATTGAGAGCAACCAAATTCATATTCAATATTAAATACTTTATTTTTATAATTATATTCTGTCATATTTGCCTATAATATTATAAAATTTATATTTAGCTTCATCATTAGCTTGAGCATTTTTTATAATGCTAATGATAGATTGTTTTTCTTGATTAGAAAAAGCTTTGTCGGATGTTTTTGAATTTAAAAAATTTGCTAGCTCTTTCATAGGGTTAACTGAACTTAAAAAAATAGTTTCTAAGTTTGGACTATCAACTTGCACATCACTTGCATTAGGAAAAAATATTACTGAATAAATTGGGATATCTTTACTAATAATATTTCTTAAATGTGAAATATGCTTATCATTTTGAATAGTTGGATTTATAAACTTATTTTTTTCTTTATTTCTAGAATTTTTATCATATACATAAAGATAATCTTTAGAGTGACTACTTTTAATAACAAGTGGTTTTGATTTTACTTCAATAACAATAACGCTTGAATTAGTAACAAGTATTCCATCTACTTCAAATTGAATATCATGATTTTTATCATTTATTACTGAAAATATTCCATTTAGCAATGTAAAATTATTTTCATTAGCAAATTTCATTAATAATTTCTTAGCTTTTTCCTCAGCTTCTTGACCTGTTCTTATTTTATTTTTTGTTATCTTTCTTTTATAAACAGAAGCAGAGATAAAAAGAATTAAAATTATGAAAATTGCAATATGTAAAAGTGCAAAAATAACTCAATATTTAGCATTTCCATTTAATAACTTTTGATAAGGTTGTTTTATTATAACATCGCTTGCATTTGAAACCATAATACTCCTTAAATGTATTTTTTTATATCTTATAATTTTATATTTATTTTAAAAATATTTCTATATTTGTCTATATAATTTAAATGATTTTTATATTTATATAGAAAGGAGACTTTATGGCTAATATTAAATCAAAGATTAAAAACATTGCTAGAATTGAAAAAAGAAGAGCTTCAAACTTTGCAATTAAATCAAGAATTAAAAAAGCTATAAGAAAAGCTAGAGAGGCTGTTGAAGCTAAAGCAGAAAATGCTGCTATATTAGTATCACACGCACACAGTTTAATTAATAAGGCTGCTACAAAGGGAGTATTTCACCCAAATAAAGCAGCTAGAAAAAACTCAAGACTAGACTTATTTGTTGCTAAACATTCACAAAATTAATTTGATATAAAAAACTAACTGCTTTTTGAAGTTAGTTTTTTAATTATTGTTTGATGTTCTACTTAACGCTTTCTTTTTTGCTTTATTATTACTTCTTGTTCTGTTTCATTAACTTCAAATCATTCGCTATCTACTAGTGCATTATAGGCCTGAACTTTTCCGTTATTTATTTCCACTTGAAGTTGGGTATTATTTGATTTTTCTGCTAATTTTTCTAAATAAAAATTAGGTGTATCAATATTTGATTTATTATTATCTAATTTATATGAATTATCCATTTTTCAATTATTATTTTTTAATTTAATTATTAATTTTTTATTAAAATTATTTTTATTTTTGTCTTGTTCAGTTGGTTCTCATTTTAATTCATAAGTAGTAAGACTTTTATCTCATATAATATCTCTAATTTTTTCTACCACTCAATAAATTGCTCCACCAACCATAGTAGCTGCACCTATACTAGCAAAAATATTAACTGCTCAGTTATTTTTATTTTTATAAATAACTCTTGGTTTATTAAAACTTTTCGCCGGAATTAATGGAAGTGCTGGAAATGATATTGGTTCTTCTCTTTTTAATTCTTCTTTAACTTGATGAATTTCTTCTTTTTTTTCATTTTTCTTTTCTTCTATTCCTATTTTTAGCTCATTTATTAAATTAACAATCATTTTTTGAGTTTTATACTTTTCATATGCTTTTTCTTTTTGTTCTTTATATATTAAAAGCATAATTTTGTTAATTAACTTATCTTCTATAACATTTTTATATAAAGTAAAAAATTCATTTTTTGCTTCAGTAAAACCTTCAAATTCTTTTATAACAGAAGGTATTAATGTTATATCTTGTTTTTCTCCAGGCAAAATTGATTCAATTGTTAAATTATTGTTTTTTAATTTTCATCCAATAAAAATATGTTTATTTTTTCCATTTGTTCAATTTAATTTTGTGTTAATTGTATTATCAAAATACATTGTAAGATTATCTGTTTCAATATTATTTGTGTTTTCATATTTTATTTTAAATATAGTATTTTTTTTGCATCCAAACAATAAAAATGGAATAAAAATAAAACTACTTAAACTAAGTGCAAGTAATATTTTTCATTTTTTAAATTTCATAATTAATTCCTTTACTTAATTTGTATATACGTTTTGTTTAAAAGTTAATAAATTTATTTTTTTTAATTATTGTTTACTGATTTTATGCAATAAAAAATTGTAAAATAAGTATTTAAGATATTAAGAGCCAAAAAAAATAATTGCCTAAGTTCTGCTATAGAAAGAAAAGCTAAATATAAATAAAAATTCTTATTAAAATTAATAACTAAAAAAACAGATATATTTTTACTTTAAATTTAATTGTTTTTAAGCTGTTTTATATTTTTTTTAAAATTTTATTAATACTGTTTTTGAATATAAAATAAAAGTTATTTTGTATTATTTATAATGTAAGTAATTTTAATTACATATTGTTTTAATATAAAAAAGGAGAATGAAATGGCGGGACATTCAAAATGAGCCAATATTCAACACCGTAAAGGAGCACAAGATGCTAAAAGAGGTGTTTTATTTCAAAAACTAAGTAAAGAAATTTATGTGGCAGCAACTAAAGGTACTGATCCAAGTATGAATCCAGCCCTTAGGCTTGCTGTTTCTAAAGCAAAAGCACAATCAATGCCTAAATCAAACATTGAAAAGGCTATTTCAAAAGCTGCTGGAGCAGGAGGAAATGGTTCGGGATACACTGAATATTTATATTCAGGAACACTTTCAGGTGGAGCCACAATTTTAATTAGTTGTTTAACAGATAATTTTAATCGTCTTTCTTCTATATTGAAAGCATATTTTAATAAACAAAATGGTCAAATGGGTAAAGCGGGTGCCATTCCTTATGTATTTGATCAAAAAGGATTAATAATTTTTGATGTTAAAAATTACACTGAAGATGAAATTACTCTTGTTGCTATTGAAAATGGGGCAGAAGATATTGAATTTGAAGAAAATATGGTAACAATTACTAGTGCGCCAAGTGATTTAAGTCAACTTTCTGAAGCATTAGAAAAAGAATTTAATATTGAAAAATTCGAAAGAAGTGAAGTAACTTATCTTCCAAATTCAAAAGTTGAACTTGATGAAGAAAAGACTCAAAAAATTCTTAATTCTATTGATGCTTTAGAGGAAGAAGAAGATATTCAAGAAGTTTATCATAACTTAGAAATTTAATTGTTCAAAATAATAAATACAGTAGCATTAGTTATAAAATGCTATTTTTTTAATTCATTTCAAAATAAAACTTATTTATAATAACCAACTTCAAGAATTCCTTTTAATTTTGCAATTTCGCCTTTTGCTGCTTCAATTGTAATATCAAATATTTTATAATATTCACCAACAAAAATATATCTGTTAAATTTTTTTCCAAATATTGAATCTAAATTCATATCTAAAATTTTATGTTTTTTAATTAAATTGTCAATTATTTTAGGAAGATAAGATATTGGCTCATAAGGATTTACTCTATTAACAATTGCATTTATTCAGTTTTTTGCAAATACTTTTGCATATTTATAATAGACAAAACTCAAAAAAGTTGCTAATCGAAAAATTGCCATTTTAGCATCATCTTTTGTTATATCTTTAGATAATTGAATAATAAGAGGTTCAAATAATAACATTAATATTTTTTCAAAGCTTTTTTCAATTTTATTTCTATTTTCAAAGACTTCAACAATTGTTTCAAAATTTATATTAAATTCTGGAAATTTTATTTTATGCGTTACACTTTTAAAATCACTATCTAAATATATATAGGCATTACTTGTTATTTTATTTGTTGACATAAAATGATAAACTCATTTATTATTTTGGTATGCATCTTTAGTAAAAAGATCATTAATAAATTTAACATAACTTGAATAATTCGATTTTTTATCAATATTTACAATTGATGTAATTTTGGGTAAAAGCGTATTTATTACTTTTTCAATATCAATTTTTCCATCTTTAGCTGTTAAATCTAAAATAATTAAATTTATGATTTCAAAAAAATCATTTAATATATCAAAGCTAAAATTATGCTTATTTATTGCATTAGAAATAGATGTAATAATATATTCGAATAATTGACTATTTTGATTTGTAAAAAATTTAGCAAAAATTGAAACCACGTTAGAAAAATTTTCTATATCTTTAATTTTTATTTGTCTAGCAAAAAGCAATCCTTCAATAAATCTGCTCATAATTGAACTTTTTTGACTAGTTTCACTTTGAGTTATTAAAAACTCTATAATAGATTTAAATGCTTTAGGCAAATATTCTTTCACTATTTCTACAACTCAATCTTTAATTGCTTTTTTAATACTTATTTCCGAATCATTTTTTAATAAATTAATAACAATTGTTTTATCGTAAAATTTTCTAAAAATTTCTTTAGTAGGATTTTCAATTCCTTCTAATTTTTTAGTTAATATATTTTCGCTTTTTTCATCAAAATCTTGAAGTAAATCTTTAAAAAATGTTTCTTTTAAAATTCTTAAAACTGCTTTAGGAAGTTGATTGGTAAAAGCTAATTCAAACATTTTGTCGAAAACATTTACAAGAGAATCTGTAGGAGATATATTTTTAAGCAATTGTCTGTAATTTTCAAGTTTTTCTTCTAATTCTCTTTTTCGTATATTTTCAGAAGAATTAATGTTTTTAAAACCAAAATAAGCACCAAGACCAACAGCAACACCTGTTATAACGCTACTAACAACAATAAACGATGCAGTGATTATTTTATATTTTCTTACATTACTTTTATTTATTTTTTCTTGTTTAAGAAATTCTTCAAAAAGTTTACTTTCTTCTTCATTAAAGTGTTGTTCTTCTTGTGGTGCATTTAGCTCATTCTTATTTTTGTTATTAAAAATAATATCGTTTGTCTCTAAATTTTTTACAAAATTTGACTTTTGTTTTTGTAAAAAATTTAATGAATCGTTAATAGAATTATTAAAAGTTTGTAAAAATATAGATGTATTATTATCAATAAAATTTGAATCAAGTTTTCTTTGTTTTTGCTTTTGAAAATCAAGAGCTATTTTTTCTTTATTAATTTCTTTTTTACAAGAAATTAATAAATTATTTACTATTAAAAATGATGATGAAGCAATAGTTATAAATGATGTTATTGTATTCTTTTTTCATTTTTGCAAAATTTTGCTTTTTCTCATCATTTGCCTTTCATTAACTAGTAAATTTATAAAATAAATCTAATAGTAAAATGCTTTAATTGCTTATTTTAAAATAAATATGTTTTATATATTAATAATTAATAAATATTAATGTTATAAATTCAATTTATTTTTATTGTTTTTATAATCTAAATATCCTTTAAGCAGTTCTTTTAATGTTTCGTAAGATATAAATTTATTTTCTTGCTTATTAAAATAAATTGATATTGCATTTATAATAATTTCAATTAATCAGTCAATTTTTTGATTATATTCACTTTTGTTTTTTAATTTTTGAATTCCGTTTTTAAGAGGCTTTAAAATATCTTTAGCCATTTGTAATTCTGGTAAATCTTTTATATCTTGCGAAAGCAATTTTTCTACAATTTTGTCTTTTGTTAAAATATCATTTATGTTTTTACTTTTAAGTGTTTCTTTTACTTTTTCAATAGATTGTTCTGAAACGGTATCATTTTTTATAATGTTATCTAATAATTCATAAATATTATTGTCTTCTATTTTAAGATTATTTTTTAAAATAGATTTAGCTAATGGTAAATATTTTTTGATGTCCTCTTTATTGCTTTTAAGAAAATTTTTTATTTCTTCTGTATTTAGATTATTAATATTATTAGTATTAAAATTTAATAAATCTCAAAAATTAAATTGTTTTTGTTGTGAATTTTCTTTAGATAAAGACCTTCTAACTCTTTTTGAGATGGTTTGAGAATTGCCAGTTATTTTATTTTGCGTTTCTTCTTTAAAAATATCTTTATACTTTTCATTAATTAAAGTTAACTTTGAATTTTTTAGGGTATAAAAAAAATCTAAAAATGAGCCAAGTACATTAGGGTCTTCAAATGCGTTTGTTATCATAGGTAATTTGGTTTTTATATCTTTTAATTCAGTAATAAAATTAACGTTACATAATTTTTTTGTTTCTTCATTTAATTTAATAAATAATTGACCATTTAATATATTTTTAAAAGAAATTTGACTTATAAACAAATTTAAAACTTCTTTAATAATTTTATCAAGTAGTAATAAAATATTGTTTTCTTTATGTTCATCTTTATATTTATATAAACTTAACAATAATTTATAAAACTCATTTTTATTTTCTACCTTTAAATCAGTAAATAAATAATGTTTATTTTTATTATAAATATTTGATCAAAATCATGTTTTAAGATTATGCTTTGTTTTTGAATAATATTCTTCAAAATAAATACCTAATCCAATTGCGCTGCTAATAGCTAAAAATGAAAAAAATGTTACTGCTTTACTTTTTCATTTTAAACTTTCATTATTAAAAAAATTTAAAAGTGTGTTTGTTTTTCTTGAATTAACTTGAGAATTTTTATACAAAAACTTAGTTTCTGATAATAAACTTTTCGCCTTGTTTTTATGTAAATCATTTATATTATTTTCAATATTATTATATGTATTAAGATTTAATTTATCATTTTCACTTAAAACATGAAATTGATTATTTATTAATTTTAATGTAATTTTAGCATGCTTTTCTTTTAAAATTTCTTCTTTTTCCTTAGTTTGTGAACAACCTAATGTTGTAATAGTAATAAAGGGAATAAAAGAAAATTGCATTATTAATTTACTTATATTTTTTAGCACTTTTTCCTCTTTATTAATTTATATATAAGTATATGTTTTTATGTAATGTTTGCATAAATTTATAAATATTAAATCTTTGTTTTCTAGTATAAATGAACGTATATCAATTTTTTATTTATTTACTTTAAAATATTAAAATTATTTTTTTCATTTATTAAAATATTTAATCAATAAAAGTATAATAAAAATAATAAATATATACATATTATGTTTAATTTATTTTTTAAATATTTTATGTAATAATTTGATATTTATTTAAGAAGGGATTTATGAATAAAAAATATTTATTAATAGCAACTTTATCTTCTCCAGCAATATTTTTATCAGGCACATTAGTTGCATATCAAAATACTTGAAGTTATGATAATAAAGGCGAAGCTGGGGAAAATGAAAAAAGTAGAATTTTTGATCCACGAAATTTTGATAATCCTAATTATTATTTTATTACTAAAGTTAGAGATCAAGGAAATGAAGGTATTTGTTGAGCTTTTGGTACTACAGCAGTTGCAGAGATAAATATTCTTAAAAATAAATTATATTTATCACAGGATAATCTTGATTTATCAGAATTAAATATAGCTTATAGTACATTAAATAGAAACAAATATCAGGATAAACTACATAATACTGATTTTGATACTTATTTTGCTCCTAATTGAAAAGAACAAGGTTCATCTTCACTTTATGCAGCAAAATCATTAATGCAATGAAATAAATTAAAAGAAGAAACTTATAATTATGAAAGTAATGATAATTTATCAAATTATATTTTGAAGGATTTAATTTTTGTTGATCATAAAAAAGAAAATTATAGAGAAGAAATGAAAAAACTGATAGTTAAAAATGGAGCAGTTGCATATTCATTTGCTACTCCAAAAAATGCTAAAGCTTGATATTATAATTCTGAAATTTCAAGAAGTTCATTAAGATTTGGTCATGTTGCAACAGTTGTTGGATGAGATGATACAGTTCCTAAAGAAAGATTCGGAAGTGGAACAATACGTGATGGTGCATGAATTGTTAAAAATAGTTGAGGGGATGATTATGCAGATAAAGGATATTTTTATATTTCATATGATACAGTTCCTCATGATGTTTATTCTTTAGAAATGACTAAGCGTAGTTCATATATATAATTACGAAAATAATTATTATTATGATGGTTCATATAGAGATCTAGCCGGTGCAAATTATAAAAAAGCAGCAGTTAGTTTTCAAGCAAAAGCAGGAAAAACTGACATGAAAGAAAAGCTTAAAGCTATTAATGTTGGAATTAAAGGCGAAAATGTAGAAGTTGAAGTAAGCATTTATAAACGTGATATTAATGATGCATCTCCTTACTCATTAAAATTAGGTGAAAAAATAGCAAGCAAAACTAAAAAATTTGAACTAGGCGGATTAAGAGCGATTGACTTAGATACTCCAATTGATTTAGAGCAGGGTCAATGATTTACTATAGTTGCTCAAGTTAAAGGCGATAATGCTTATTTAATTTTTGGTGCTGAAGAAGATTGACAATATGATTTTTCATATATTGAAAAAAATAATCAATGAATTAATAGTCAAAAAGCATATAATGGCGCAGTAGCAAGAATTAAAGCTTTTACAGGAAATGATTATCAAAATATAGCAGGTGCAAATAATTCTAAAAATTTAAAATATGCAGAAATAATTTTAAAAGATTATAAATATCATGCAAGTCAACAATTTGCTAAAGATATTGTTGAAGTTAAATATAATAATGAAATTCTTAAGGAAAATGTAGACTATACATTATCTTATGAAGAATTTTATGATAATGAAGACGGCTACTAATCGTCAAGATGAAAATGTCGGTTATAATAAAGTAATTATTAAGGGAATGGGAAATTATACTGGTGAAAATATGACGTTTTTAACAATTAAGCGTGGTACAGAACATAGATATAATTGAGAAAATAGAATATATGTAAATAGTAATGTTACATCAACTGCTGATTTAAAACTTGAAGATGGATGAAGAGTTGATTCTGTTCAAAATATTAATGATGGAGAAAATAAAATTAAAATTTCATATCGTGGATATAACGAGAAATTTTATTTAAATAACTCAACCATTTTAACTGTTTTTAAAAGTAATATAGAATATCAAGAATTAAAAATTAAAATAGTTAAAAAAATGTCTCCAAAATTACAGTTTTCATCTTTTACATCTTCTTATTCAAATTTACACAATAAATACAAACCATATGATTTACCTATTAAAAAAGTAAATGAATTAAAAGTTGAGCAACAACCAGAAAAACCTAGTGTTATTTCTGAAAATATTAACAAAAAAGAATTTTGATTACCAATTATACTTGGCGCAGCGGCTATTGGCGGAATGTTAGCAAAAATATTTTCAATGTTAAAAAAATAATTAGTAATCTAGATAATATGAAGAATAGTCAAATATTTGTTGAAAATTTTATAATTCAAATTTAAACTAATTAAAAGTTAATAACTAAAAAACTTAAATGCAGATTTTAAAATTACTGTATTTAAGTTTTTTTAATTTGAATTTAGAAAAATAAAAAAATAAATAAAATATGTCTAATAAATTTTTTTGAAGTCTGATCTAAATTTATGTCTAAAATTTTAAATTTTTTAATTAAATTATTAAGTATTTTAGGAAGATAAGATATTGATTTATAAATATTTGTTTTATCAAAAATTGTATTTATTTATTTTTTTAAAAAAATTTTATAAATTTATAATAAATAAAACTTAAAAAAACTACTAATCAAAAATAAACAAAATAATAATTTTCAAGAAATAGTAAAAATTAAAACAACGTTGGAAAAATTTTTTATATTTTTAATTTTTATTTGTTTAATAAAAGGCAATTTTTTAAAATTCTTGAAACTGCTTTAAAAAGTTGATTAATAAAAAACAATTTAAATGTTTTAATAAAAATATTTACTTAAATTTACAAATATTAAATTTTAATATTTTAGTATAAATAAACAGATATCAATTTTCTGTTTCTTTACTTTGTATTAAATTAAATATTTTGCACCATAATGAAATCATTTTTTTCATTTATTAAAATATTTAAATAATAAAAGTATAATAAAAATAATAAATATATACATATTATGTTTAATTTAATTATGTAATAATTTTATATTTATTTAAGAAGGGATTTATGAATAAAAAATATTTATTAATAGCAACTTTATCTTCTCCAGCAATATTTTTATCAAGCACATTAGTTGCATATCAAAATGTTTGAAGTTATGATAATAAGGGTGTGGCTGGAAAAGATGAAAATAGCGAAATTTTTGATCCTCGAAATTTTGGTAATCCTAATTATTATTTTATTACTAAAGTAAGAGATCAAGGAAAAGAAGGTATTTGTTGAGCTTTTGCTACTACAGCAGTTGCGGAGATAAATATTCTTAAAAAACAGTTATATTTTTCTCAAGATAATCTCGATTTATCAGAATTAAATATAGCTTATAATACATTAAATAGAAAAAAATATCAGGATAAGCTACATAATACTGATTTTGATACTTATTTTGCTCCTAATTGAAAAGATCAGGGCTCTTCTTCACTTTATGCAGCAACATCATTATTGCAATGAAATAAATTAAAAGAAGAAACTTATAATTGACAAAATAATGATAATTTAACAAAATATATTTTAAAAGATGTAATTTTTGTTGATCATAAAAAAGAAAATTATAGAGAGGAAATGAAAAAGTTAATTGTTAAAAATGGAGCCGTTTCATATTCATTTGCTACTCCACAAGATGCAAGAACGTGATTTTATAATTCTGAAATTTCTAAAAGTACATCAGGAATAGGTCACGTTGCAACAGTTGTAGGCTGAGACGATACAATTCCTAAAGAAAAATTTGGTATTGGGACAACACAAAATGGTGGTTGAATCGTTAAAAATAGTTGAGATGATGATTATGCTGATAAAGGATACTTTTACATTTCATATGATACAGTTCCTCATGATGTTTATTCTGTAGAAATGACAGAAAGAGGCTCTTATAATTATGAAAATAATTATTATTATGACGGATCATATAGAGATTTAGCAGGCGCAAATTATAAAAATGCGGCAGTTAGTTTTCAAGCTAAAGCAGGAAAAGCTGATACAAAAGAGAAACTTAAAGCTATTAATGTTGGGATTAAGGGTGAAAATGTAGAAGTTGAAGTGAGCGTTTATAAACGCGATATTAATGATGCTTCTCCTTATTCATTAAAATTAGGGGATAAAATAGCAAGTAAAACTCAAAAATTTGAACTTGGAGGATTAAGAACAATTGATTTAGATACTCCAATTGATTTAGAACAAGGCCAATGATTTACTATAGTTGCTCAAGTTAAAAGCAATAATGCTTATCTAACTTTTGGTGCTGAAGAAGATTGACAATATGATTTTTCATATATTGAAAAAAATAATCAATGAATTAATAGTCAAAAAGCATATAATGGCGCAGTAGCAAGAATTAAAGCTTTTACAGCGAGTGATTTTCAACGTATATCACATGTTGGTAATTTAAATGATTTAAAATATGCTGAAATAATTTTAAAAGATTATAATTATCGAGCAAGTCAACAATTTGCTAAAGATATTGTTGAAGTTAAATATAATAATAAAATTCTTAAGGAAAATGTAGACTATACATTATCTTATGAAGAATTTTATGATAATGAAGATGGCTACTATCGTCAAGATGAAAATGTTGGTTATAATAAAGTAATTATTAAGGGAATGGGAAATTATATTGGCGAAAATATGACGTTTTTAACAATTAAGCGTGGTACAGAACATAGATATAATTGAGAAAATAGAATATATGTAAATAGTAATGTTACATCAACTGCTGATTTAGAGCTTGAAGATGGATGAAGAGTTGATTCTGTTCAAAATATTAATGATGGAGAAAATGAAATTAAAATTTCATATCGTGGATATGATGAGAAATTTTATTTAAATAACTCAACCACTTTAACTGTTTTTAAAAGTAATATAGAATATCAAGAATCAGAAATTAAAATAGCTAAAAAAATGTCTCCAAAATTACAGTTTTCATCTTTTACATCTTCTTATTCAAATTTACACAATAAATACAAACCATATGATTTACCTATTAAAAAAGTAAATGAATTAAAAGTTGAACAACAACCAGAAAAACCTAGTGTTATTTCTGAAAATATTAACAAAAAAGAATTTTGATTACCAATTATACTTGGCGCAGCGGCTATTGGCGGAATGTTAGCAAAAATATTTTCAATGTTAAAAAAATAATTAGTAATCTAGATAATATGAAGAATAGTCAAATATTTGTTGAAAATTTTATAATTCAAATTTAAACTAATTAAAAGTTAATAACTAAAAAACTTAAATGCAGATTTTAAAATTACTGTATTTAAGTTTTTTTAATTTGAATTTAGAAAAACAAAAAAATGATTAAAAAGTGTATCCTGACTTAAAAATTTAATTAAATTAGGCATTATTTAAATTTAATTCATTATATATTTGATCAATACTTTTAACTTGGAAAGTCAGAATTTTAAAAATAATTCATAAATATATTAATATTTGAATTTTAGTATAAAAAAAATCAATTCCATATGTGTGGAATTGATTTTTAATAATAAAAATTATTATTCAACTTCTAATTCAGCTGTTGGAGAAGCTTCTAAAATTTTTGCTTTCATAGCTTCTGCTTCTTCAGGTTTTACATTTTCTAATAATGTTGCAGGAACTGCTTCAACTAATTTTTTAGCATCCATTAATGATAGACCCATAGCTTCTTTAATAGCTTTTAATGTAGGGATTTTTGCTCCACCATCTGATTTAAGAACAAGTTTAACTGATGTTTTTTCTTCAGCTTCTTCTCCTGATACTGAGCCCGCTGCTACAGCAACTGCAGAAGGATCAATTCCAAATTCTTCTTTCATTGCTTCAACAAGTTCCATAACTTCTTTAATACTCATTTCTTTTAATGATTCTATAAATGATTCTTTTGTTAATTTTGCCATAATATTTCCTTTCAATTTTTAATTATGAATTTGTGATTTTTCACCTTTTTAATGATTACTCACTGATTAATTTACCCTCATCAACAAGCATTTTTAAGCCTATTGATAATTGTTGAAGTGGTGCAAGTAATGAGCGTCCAAGTATTGCAAGTGATTCTTCATATGTAGGTAATGAAGCAACCATTTTAACACCTTCAGCATCAATAACTTTACCTTCAAAAGTTCCGGCTTTGATTTCAAGTAATTTGTGTTTTTTACTAAATTCAACTAAAACTTTTGCAGCAGACATATCTTCTTCATTACTAAATGCGAAGATTGATGAGCCTACTAAATATTGGTCTAATTCGCTTAATCCATTATTGTTTGAAGCTATTTTAAATAAACGGTTTTTGTAAACTTTAATTTCTACACCTTTTACTTTTGCTTCTTTACGTAAGTTTTCAAGATCTGAAACAGTTAATCCAATAAATTTAGCAACAACTAGTGCTTTTGAATTAGTAATTTTATTACTGATTTCATTAACTGTTTTTTCTTTAATTAAACGAAATTTAGATTGAGCCATAAATTTCTCCTTTCTAAATTTGCAATACTCTTAAGTTTAGATACATTTGGCAACAATATTAAGCATATGCAGTTGCTGTCTCTATGTATTGCTTTAATATTATATAAAAAATTAAAATTTTTATATATTTTAATATATTGTTTAAAATTCAAAAAATTAATTATGTTTTAATTAAATATAAAATACAAGGAATGATATTTTTATTATAAAAATATAAAAACTTTTAAAAACTAAGAAATATTAACATTAATAAAAAAATTAAAATTAATAATTATTTTTTTGTAATCAATATTTTTTTATTTTGTTTTTATGCTTTTTGTATTATCTTTTTAAATTAATAAATATTTAAATAATATATTTTTATATTAATTAAAAAAGTATTAAAATTAAGAAGTCATGAATATAAAAAAAATATGACAATGATGATTTAGAATAAATTGGATAATAGTAATTCTATTGCTATTTTTTTTAAAAATTAATAATAGCTGATTAAATGGGTTTGGGCTTGGGATTATTTTCTCACTAATAAGTTTATCATCTATTTTATATATATCTAAAAGTGTAAATGTTGCAAAAGCATCATTTATTATTATTAGTATATTAAGACTTTTTTTTATTTTAGCAATTCTATTAATACTACTTTTTATTGTTTTTTTTATTAACCAAAAAACAAACAACAATATATTATTTGGAAGTATTAACTTTGTAACTTTTATTATAGCTATTTCCTTAAACATTCCAATCATTATTATAGCTTCAATAGAAAGGAGAGTTAATGCCTAAAGATCAATATTCAAGAATTACACAATATACAACATTAGTTGATTATCCGATTGTATTTTCATTAATTATAGTGACATTATTAGCAATAATTATTTCACTAGTAGTTTATTTCAAGGTCCGAAATATTAAAGAAGATGAAGTTCCTTTAAGTAGTATTGCAATTATTGCTGAAGGTTATTATAACTTTGTTAATAATACTTTTGAAGAAGTTTCAGAAAAAAAACTGCCAAAAGCTGCCCCATTGATATTTTCAATATTTACTTTTATTGTTTTGGGAAATATTATTCAAATTGTTGGGTTTGAAGGTATTGCAACTAGTTATACAATTCCTTTGTTCTTGGCATTTATTTCTTGAATAGGTATATATATTATTGGTTTATCCTACCAAAAACATCGTTTCTTTTTAAGATATGTTAAGCAACCACTTGATTTAATTGGTCAGTTTACACCTCTTTTAACATTAAGTTTACGTATGTTTGGAAATATTATTGGTGGAACAACAATGGTTTTATTAGGTTACCAATTTTTTGGTTGAATAGGAACAATGATATTAGGAGAAAGTACAACTATTTCATTTTTTATGAAATTTATGTTTGCCCCAATATTCACTCCATTCTTACACTTGTATTTTGATATTTTTGGTTCTATAATACAAGCATATGTGTTCATGATGATTACTACAATTTCATGAACTCTAGAAGTTTCAGAAGCCACTGAAATGACAAATCATAAAGAAAAGGCTGTAAATATTCAAAAAAATCAAGCAGCTATATATTAAGGAGAAAAAAATGGATATAAATAACGGTTTAGTAGCAATTGGTGCTGGTATTGCTGCACTTGGTGTTGTTGGCACAGGTATTGGTCAAGGTATATCAGCTGGTAGAGCGTCAGAAGCTGTTGGTAGAAATCCTGAAGCAGCTTCTAAAATTAGAACAGTTTTAATTATTGCTTTAGCTATTAGTGAATCTGCTGCTTTATATGCATTCATTGTTGCAGTTATGTTATTCTCAAAAATTAAATAATAAGAGGTAAAAATGGAGAATAATATTAACATTACGGAAAGATTTCAACAGATTTTTCCTAATCTCCCTCTTTTAATTGCAACTATTATTGCATTTCTAATAACTTTTTTATTTTTAAGTGTTTTCTTTTATAACCCTGTTAAAAGAATGGTTGAAAAAAGAAGAAAATTCATTGCAGATAATATTAAAAACTCAATTGAGGATAGACAAAAAGCTTTAGAAGATCGTAATGAATCTCAAGAAAAGTTAATTGACGCTAAAATTAAAGCGTCAGAAATTGTAAATAAAGCAAAATTTGAAGCTGAAAAAGTAATTATTCAATATACAAATATTGCTCAAAATGAAGCTGAAAGAATTAAACATCAAGCTGAAATTGAAATTGAAAATGAAAAAGTTAAATTTGAAAAAAATTCAAAACAGGCAATTATTGATGTAGCTTTTGAATTAGCAAATAAATTAGTCGAAAAAGAATTACGCCCCGAAAATGAAAAAAAATTAATTGAGGACTTCTTTAAATAATGGCTTTAAAAAATTCATACTTAAGCTATTCATATGCTATATATGAATTGGCTGTTGAAACAAAAAAAGTTTCACAATTAAACAAAGAAATTCATGATTTTCTTGAAGAATTAGATGAAAAGCCTGAAATTATTGATTACTTAGCAATTGATTCTGAAATATTACATTTTGATGAAAAAGAAAAATTTATTGATGAAATTTTTAAGGATTATGATGAACTATTTTTGAATACAATTAAAGTTATAGTACAAAATCATTTAAGTAAGCATATTCGTTATATTTTTGAAAATGTAATAGTAAGTTTAAATAAATATGAGGGTATTCAAGAAGGTATTATTTTTACAACAATGCCTTTAGATAAAGAAACTATTAAAAAATTTGAGGAAAAATTATCAAAACAAGAAGAAAAAAAAGTTTTCCTAAAAAATAAAATTGATAAGAATATTGTTTCTGGATTTAGAATAATACTTGCTGATAAAATTATTGAAAAAAATATATCACATCAATTATCAACAATTAAATCACAATTACTAGGAGGTGGAGATGAGAGTTAAAGCTAGCGAAATATCTGCCATCATAAAAGATAAAATTAGAAGTTTTAAATCTACTGTTGATTTAAATGAGGTAGGTAAAATAATCACTATAGGTGATGGTATCGCTAATGTTAGTGGTATTAATAAAGTTAAAAATGGTGAAATCGTAATTCTTGGCGAAAATACTTATGGTCTTGCTCTTAATTTAGAAGAAGATTATGTTGGAGTTGCGATTTTAGGTAATGATACAAATCTTATTGAAGGAGCTCCAGTTAGAAGAACTTATGAAGTTGCTTCAACAAGAGTTGGATCAAAATTGTTAGGTAGAGTTGTTGATGCTCTTGGAAATCCTATTGATGGTAAAGGGGAAATTTCTTCTAAAAAATTTAGAGAAATATTTACAGTTGCGCCAGGAGTTATGTCAAGAAAATCTGTTGATCAACCTTTAGCTACTGGAATTATGGTTATTGACTCAATGATTCCAATTGGAAAGGGTCAACGTGAACTTATTATTGGTGATCGCGAAACTGGTAAGACAGCCATTGCTATTGATACAATAATTAATCAAGCAAATAAAAACGTTAATTGTGTTTATGTTGCTATAGGACAAAAAAATTCAACTGTTGCACAAGTTGTTAAAAAACTTACAGATACAGGCGCTATGAAATATACAACAGTTGTCGTTGCTGGCGCTAGCGAATTAGCACCTATGCAATATATTGCTCCATATACAGGAGTGGCTATTTCAGAATATTGAATGTCAAAAGGCAAGGATGTTCTTATTGTTTATGATGATTTATCTAAACATGCTATTGCTTATAGAACTCTTTCATTATTATTACGTCGTCCACCTGGTCGTGAAGCTTACCCTGGAGATGTTTTTTATCTACACTCTCAATTATTAGAACGTGCTGCTAGAGTTAATGAGGAATATGGTGGTGGTTCAATTACTGCTTTACCAATTGTTGAAACACAACAAGGTGATATTTCTGCCTATATTCCAACAAACGTAATTTCTATTACTGATGGACAAATATTTACAAAAGAAAGCTTATTTAACTCTGGACAAAGGCCTGCAGTTGATGTTAGTTATTCAGTTTCTCGTGTTGGTTCTTCAGCACAAACAAAATTAATCAAAAAAATGTCTGGGTCATTGAAATTAAATTTGGCTCAATATAATGAAATGCTAGCATTTTCTCAATTTGGTTCAGATTTAGATGCTTCAACAAAAAATATTTTGGATTTTGGTGCTAAAGTATATGAAATGTTAAAACAAGAACAATATTCTCATATTTCACAAACTATTCAAGCAATAATTCTTTTGGCTATTAGAGAGAGAATTATTAACCCAATTCCTAAAGAAGAAATTAGAGCATTTAAAAAAGAAATTATTAGATACTTTAAAACAACTGATGAAGGCTTAAAACTTTATAAAGAGGTAAAAACTGCTGGTGATTGAACTAGTGATGTCTATACAAAATCAGTTATTCTTTTGGTTAAATTAGTAAATGATTTTATAACTTCAATTCCAAATTATGATTCAACTCACTATGCTAAAATTCCTGCCGATATCCTTGAAATAGCTGGTGTTAAATAATGGCAAGTTTACAAAAGACAAGGGAAAGAATTAAAGTTGTAAATAATATTAAAATTATTACTAATGCTGTTCAACTTGTGGCTGCTTCAAAAATAAAGCAAGCACAAAAAACTATTGAAAACTTTAATAAATATTACAATCTTTTTTCAAACATTTTTAATGATTTAATGAATGATATTGAAAAAAAAGATATTGAAAGTTTATGAAAAGATAATAAAAATCCTAACACACTTTATATTATTATCACATCAGATTTAGGTCTTTCTGGTTCATACAATTCTAATATTTTTCGTCTTGCTGATGAAAATATTAAAGTTGATGATAAAATGTATATTTTTGGTAAAAAGGGTATAATGCGTTGAAATACCGAAAAATATCGTTCAATGATTATTGGAAAAGCCTTTAATTTAGGTGATAAAATTGATTATAAAGAAGCAAATAAAGTTGCTAATACAGCAATAGAAATGTTTAAAAATAAAAAAATAGGTGCTATTAAAATTATTTACACTGAATATATTAATTCACTTACATATATAGAAAATATTAAACAAATTTTGCCATTTGAAATTAAAGAAAAACAAAATACAAAGAATCAAATGAGTTTAGTAGAATTCGAACCAAATCCATTTCAAATTTTACTTACTAGCATACCAATGTATTTAGGTTGTGAAATTCAGCGTTGCTTAAATATATCAAAGTTGTCAGAAATTTCTTCTCGTCGTTTTACTATGGAAAATGCCACAAAAAATGCCGATGAGTTAGCTAATAATTTAAAACTACAATACAATAGAGAGCGTCAAACAAAAATTACACAAGAAATTACTGAAATTATTAGTGGTTCTGAATAGGAGATTTATGAATAAAAATATTGGAAAAATTGTTCAAATTGTTGGGCCTGTTGTTGATGTTCGCTTTCATGAAGGTCGTCTTCCTAAGTTATTAAATGCTCTTATAATTAATTATGAGGGAGAAAAATTTGTTCTTGAAGTAGCTCAACATATTGGTGATGATATTGTTAGGTCAATTTCAATGGTTTCAACAAATGGTTTAATAAGAGGATTAGATGTTGAAGATACTGGAGCTCCTATAACTGTTCCGGTTGGAAAATCTATTCTAGGTAGAATGTTTAATGTTTTAGGGGAACCTATTGATGGACTTGGAGATGTTATTAGCTCGACTTACTCTTCAATTCATGCCAAAGCTCCTTCATATGAAGATCAAGATTCTACTGCTTCAATTCTTGAAACTGGAATTAAAGTTATTGATTTATTAATTCCTTATGCAAGAGGAGGTAAAATTGGCTTATTTGGTGGCGCTGGTGTTGGTAAGACTGTTTTAGTTCAAGAATTAATTAACAACATTGCTTCGCAACATGGTGGTATTTCTGTTTTTGCTGGTGTTGGAGAAAGAACTCGTGAAGGTAATGATCTTTATTTTGAAATGAAGGAAGCCGGTGTTCTTGATAAAACAATATTAGTATTTGGTCAAATGAATGAACCTCCTGGAGTAAGAATGAGGGTCGCTTTAACAGGACTAACTATGGCCGAATACTTTCGTGACGTTCTAAAACAAGATGTATTATTATTTATTGATAATATTTTTAGATTTACGCAAGCAGGATCTGAAGTTTCTGCCTTATTAGGGCGTATGCCTAGTGCTGTAGGTTATCAACCTACCTTAGCTACTGAAATGGGGCAATTGCAAGAAAGAATTACTTCTACTAAAAATGGTTCTATTACTTCTGTACAAGCAATTTATGTTCCTGCTGATGACTTAACTGATCCAGCGCCTGCAACAACATTTACTCATTTAGATGCTAAAACTGTTTTAGATAGAAATATTGCTGCTCTTGGTATTTATCCAGCTATAGATCCACTTAACTCATCTTCAAGATTATTAGATCCGCTTGTAATTGGTCATTCTCACTATACTACAGCACAAAGCGTTTTAAATATTCTTCAAAGATTTAAAGAACTTCAAGATATTATTGCTATTTTAGGTATGGGTGAACTTTCAGAAGAAGATAAAAAAATTGTTGCAAGAGCAAGAAGAATAAGAAACTTTTTATCTCAACCATTTTCTGTTTCTGAAAAATTTACTGATAAAAAGGGTATTTATGTGCCATTAAAAGAAACATTGAGAAGTTTTGATGAAATTATTTCAGGAAAATATGATAATCTACCTGAAGAAGTATTTATGTTTGCTGGAACAATTGATGATGTAATCGCTAGAGCAAATGAGTTAGAAAATGGGAAATAAAGTAAAACTACAAATTACAACACCATATGGCAATGTTGTTGATGAAAATGTTTATATGGTTGTTGCAAAAACAACTGATGGAAAAATAGGGCTTATGTCTGGCAAAAGTCCTTTTATAGGAAATATTGTAATTTCTGAATTATTAATTCAGTTTAATGTTAATAAAGAGTTTGTATCGTATGCCATTTCAAATGGAATAGTAATGGCAACTCCAAATTTAATTAATATTGTAACAGACTCATGTATTAAAGTTTCTGAAATCGATATTCAACGTGCTCTTAGACAAAAAGATTATGCTATTGCTAAAATTAAAATGCATAAATCTGCTGAAAAAATTGCTATGTATGAAAGCGAATTAAGAAAAGAAATTAACAAAATAAATTTATATAATAAATAAAAATATTTTATACTAAAATAAAAAAAATAACATCTATAAATTTTAACCTAGAACATTAAATTTTAACATAAAATTATTTTGCATCATGGCGGCTTGCTGTGGTGTTTTTTAATTCAAATTTTTTTGGTGTGCATTAATAATATTTATTAAAGTAAACTGATATACCAAAAATTTAATATAAAACGTTTTGTTTTATAACAATTTATCATAATATAAATAAATATTTTTATTTATTTATAAAATATTCCACTAATAAGAATAAAACTGTATTTTAAAATAAATAATTATTTTAATTTAATTAATAACTACATACTAATATAATAATTTATATTTTCTATATATAATTAATAGAAATATTCAATAAATAAAAAGGGAATGCAATGAAAAATAAAAAGTTTATTAAGTTTTTTACTACTTTAACAATTTCTTTTGTTTCATTGAGTTCATTTTTATTAAGTATTAATTATCAAAATAATAAATTTCCTAAAATTGAAAAACAAAATAGCAATGATATTAAAACTAATTACTTAATTGAAAATAGTGTTAAAACAGAAAATACTTTACCAGAAGTAATTCAATCTGAATTTAAACTACAAGAAACCCAAGACCACGTTTTACATAAAGTTAACGGAATTTTAAAAACTTTTGACACGGCTAGTAATAATTTTACAAAAACTAGTAGTTCATTTTTAAGCAGATTATTTAATTTATTTTCAAATCGTAATACTGCTTTTTTAGGGGCATTATATGGCGTTGTTGGTTTAGCTACGATTTCAGGATTAAGCTATAGTGTGTATAAAAGTATTAAAGATAAAAATGATAGAATAAATGCTGCTAAAGAACTTGAAGAAGATTTAAAAGCTAAATCAATTTATACATTCGAATTTAAACCTATAGATCCAAACAAAACAGGTGGAAAGTGGAGAGTTTTTAAATATTCAGAAGAAAAAAATAATGACACAGAAAAAAGTTATGCCGAATATGAAAATTTAGAAAATTATATAAAATTTGAAGATGGAAATGTTTTTTTTGAATTTAAATATAAAGCAAAATCATTTGAAAATAATAGATTAATTTTATTTTATGAAAAGGATGAAAAAATAAAAGAAAAAGAAACTAATACAGAAAAATCAGTATATGACAGTTATTCTGTACATATATATTTATGAAATTTTTATGATAAAAATAATAAAAAAATGATCGATGTATATGACAATGATAATTATAAAATACATAAGAAAATTGGAACGCTTTTTTTAAAAGAAAAACAAAAAACCAATGAAGTAATATTTAAACTTTCTTCTAGATAATAAAAAAACGAATATCAAATAATATTAATATTTGTTTAATATTTTATTTAATTTAATTTTAATGCATAAATAAATAAAATATAAGCTTCAAGTATATTTATTCTCTTTTTTATTTATATTAATATATAAAAACTTTTTTTAATATAAGCTAAATTATATTAATCATTTTAAATAATTTTATTACAGTATAAATTATTTTTTATATTTATTTTTGATTTTAAGTTAAAAAAAATTTTGAAAATAACGCTAATATATTTTCAATTTTTTATTAAATATATTGATTTTTATTTATTTTATAATTAAATAATGAAAATATGAATTAAAAATGCAACTATTATTACTGTAAATGAAAATTTTGATGTGTTAAAAAATTCACATGTATATATTGAAAAAAACAAAATAGTTCATGTGGGTAAAAAAATTCCATTTGTACCGGATAAAATAATTAATGCTAAAAATAAAGTTGTTATGCCTGGGCTAATTAATTCACATACACATATAGCTATGACTTTACTTCGTAATTTTAGTGATGATATTTCTTTGGAAGAGTGATTATTTAAAAATGTTTTTCCAGTAGAAGATAAATTATCTAAAGAAGATATTTATTATGGCGCCAAAATCGGGATTATTGAAATGATTCAAAATGGTACAACAGCTTTTAATGATATGTATTTTTTTACAGAATCAATTGTAAAAGCGGCTGATGAGTTAAAAATTAGAGCAATGATTGGAAGAGGAACGGCTAATTCTGACCAAAATGTTGTTGAAGAAATTTATAACTTAGTTAGAAATAATAAAACAGAACTAATTAGTTTTAATATTGCTCCACATGCTACTTATACTAATAATAAAAACGGTTTAAAGCTTGCACTTAATCTTTCTAAAGAGCTTAAATTACCAATTCATATTCATTTAAACGAAACAAAAAATGATTCAAAAAAATGTATTAAAGATTTTAAAAAAACTCAATTGCAATTATTAAATGATTTGGGATATTTAGAAAGACATTTAATTTTAGCTCATTCAATTTGAATTAGTAATGCTGATTTACATTTAATTGAAAATAAAAATGTTTCATTAGTACATTGTCCAATTTCTAACGCAAAATTAGCAAGTGGAATAATGGGTGTAAATGAATATTTAAAAAGAGGTATTAATGTTTCAATTGGAAATGATGGGCCAAGTTCAAATAATACTCTAGATATGTTTCAGGAAATGAAATTTGCTTCACTTGTAAGCAAGTTAAAGGAAAATAATCCTAAGGGGCTTGATGCAAGAAAAATTATTGAAATGGCAACAGTTAATGGCGCTAAAGCACTTGGATATAATAATCTTGGTAGAATTAAAAAAGATTATTTGGCTGATTTAATTATTATTGATATTAGTAACATTTCACATACGCCAAATAATAATATTGTTAATTCAATTATTTTTTCAACAACTGGATATGATGTTGATACAACAATAGTTAATGGTAAAATACTATATGAAAATAAGAAATTTAAAATAATTAATCAAAATGAAATTAATAAAACTATTAAAATTGTAAATAACATTACGAAAAAATTTAAATAAAAAAAACTTAAAGCAAAATAATAAATGCTTTAAGTTTTTTCAAAAATTTTTGGTAGATATTTTATTTTATTTTTATATATTTCATGTGTTTGTTTAAAATGACTTTTTTTTGATGCAAAAATAACAAAATATTATTTATTTTTTTGTAATTAAAAATTTACATGTAAATAAAAAGATGTAGACAGTTATAAATAGTTGTATTAAAAATTGTTCTACAAATATAAAAAAATTATTGACACTATTATATTGCGACGTAATAATCAGCAACTAGTAAAATTAACTGAACAACTAATGCTTATTATTTGTAAAAATTTAAATAAAGGAAAAAATGAAAAAGCTTTTATTACATGGAATGACGCCAAGGCAGATTATTGCTTTAATTATTTTAGCTGCTGCTGATGTATTTGTTATTGCAGCTCCATATTATATTAAAAATATAATTCCAAATTTACACTTATATTTAAATATATCTGAAGATCAAGTAGCAACTTTGACCTCAATAATTGGTTATGTTACTTTAATTACACAATTGCCTGGGGGGTTTCTTGCTAATAAATTTAGTTCGAAATGGCTTTTATGATCTGCGGTATTTTCAACTGGTCTTTTAACAATTTGATTTGGAGTTGTTATTCTTGAATCAAATAATTCAAAAATTACACAAACTACATTATTTGCTCAATATGCTACAATTTGAGCATTATGAGGAATAAGTACAACTTTAGTATTCTGAACGCCACTTTGAAAATTAGTTTCACAACAAACTACTAAAGAAAATCAGGGGCTTGCATACGGAATCGAAGGAACTGCTAGTGGATTATTAGGTGTGTTATTTATATTTTTAACTGGCGTTTTAATTACGACATTATGATCACCTGTTGTGGTAAATACGGAGCAAAGGGCTTTACCTTTTGCTGTATATGCTTTTTTAATTGCCACATTATTAATTACTAGTTCATTTTTAATATTATTTTTTGTGTCTGAAAAGCCAATAGAAAAAAGTATAGAAAAATTATCATGAACTAAAATCAAAAAAGAATTAATAAAAATTTTTACATCAATGAAAAATTGAAAATTATGAGGTCTTTCAATTTTCTTAATGGGTATGTATACATTTCAAAGCGTATTTGCATATTACTTGGTACAATTAATGCAAAATGCATTTCTTGCGCCTATGATATTAGTGACTATATTAGGCGGAATTAGAACATATGCGCTAAGAGCACTTGTATCAACATTTGTAGGTAAATGGGCTGATAAATTTAAATCGTATATTTTATTTTTAATTATTGCTACAGGAATTGGAATTCTCATAGTAGGTTCACTAATTCTACTTGGTTTTGCGGCTCCAACTGATGAAACGATGAAACTTTGAGTAATTATTTTATGTGCTATTTTATTTATTATGACTGGCATCCTTTCATGAACAATGGTTACATTAAGATATACGCAAATTGGCGAAATTCACCTTGAAAAAAATACATACGCTTCAAGTATTGGTGTTTTATCATTTATTGGGTTTTCAACAGATGCATGATTATACCAAATTACTGCCGTAGTAGGTAAACACTATACTGAAGAAGGGAGTAGAAACACGTCAATTTTAGGATACCAAATTATTTTATTAATTTGTTTGGGTATTGCATTAATTGGTTTATTAGCTGCATTTGTTGTTTATATTTCAAATGTAAAGGAAATTAAAAAACTTGGTAAAACTAGCCACAGATGAAGAACATTAGAAAATGCATAATAATAAATAAAATTACACATTAAATTAATGGCTTTAATCATGCAAAAGTAATATTAAAAAAAATTACGTAATTTTATAAATTTAAAAAACTTAAGTAAGGAATTTATAGTACCTACTTAAGTTTTTAATTGTTTTTTATTATATAAATTAAAAAATTAATTATAAATCGAGTTTCATTAATTTTTCGTTTATTAATTCTTTTTCTTTATTAATTAATTTTACTTTTGCTTCAATCTGATTAATACTCATTTTAATTGCTCTATTTAATGCTAAATTAGATAATTTAGGAATAAAAAAATCTTTAAATTGTTCTAATTTTTCTGTGATTTTAAAATTGATCCTGGCTGAACTACAAATGAATCAAAACTCATATCGCCACCTAATTTTTCTTGAATTCAAGTTCAATTTTCGACAAGTCAATTTCATGCTAAATCTTGTGAAAGTGGTTTTGCTAAAAATGAAATAAATCAAGAAAGAAGATCTTGAGGTTTAATAGTATCTTTATCTTTAAAAAAACTAATAATATATTTACAATTTTCAAGATCTTGTGTTGATGTTATGGCTGACTTAAGCTCTTGTTTAAATGAGGGTGAAGATGTATTTTTATAAAGATGAATTAATTTATCTAATAATTGCATGCTACCAAAATTTTCAACTTCGTTAGCTATGATAATATATCTTGCTGATACAGGAATTTGTTCTAAATTATTTTCATTTTTAATAAATAATTCATGTGCTGTTTCAATTAATGATTTTTCTTTAGCAAAAAGCATTCTTGAAAGGGTAATTGATCTAATTATTTCATCATCAACAGTTTCATTTTCTTTTTTAAATAAACCTAAACGCTCAAAATTATTTTTAAATAAAAATAAACTTAATTTTCTTAATTTATTTTCCTCTTTTGAATTATGATCAACAAATAATTTAATTGAATTTAATAAATTATTTGTAATATTTATTACTAAGCTCGAATCTTCATTTTTCAAAACACTAAAAAATTTTAAAATCATAGTATATGAAATTAATCCACTTTGAGCTAAAAAGTTATGATCTTGCAATAATTGAAATTTACTTGTTTTATCAAGTTGCTTAAATTGTGAAATTATTGAATCTAATAATTCACCTTCATAAAAACAAATATAGTGGGCTGTATTATTTGTATTTAATCTAAAAACATCTTTATTTTCTTTTTTAAGTTTTGAATAATTCTCAATAATAATTTCTTCTTTATTTAAAATTTCAGGAATTCCTTTTCAATTTGAATTAAGTGGAATATGTCAAATTCTATTTTTATTTTCAAAACTTCCAATAAAAAATTGTTTTTGTGAAATAATTAATTTATTATTAATAACTTTGCTAGTTACAAGAGGATAGCCTGGTTGATTTAATCAACTACTCATAAATGATTTAACATCACGATTCGATACTGCAGATAATTGTTCTCAAAGGTTATCGCCAATAGTATTTGAATAACTGTGTTTTAAAAAGTAATTGTGTAATCCTTTAGAGAAGTTTTCTTTACCTAATCATCTCATTAACATATGCATTAATCTGCTACCTTTAGCATAAACTATAGCTGAATCGAATAATGTATTAATTTCATCAGGATGATTAACTTCAACATGAACTGATTGAACACCATCAGTAGCATCGCGTTTTAATGCTGGTAAAACTCCTGAAGATTGAAAATCTTCAATAATGTTTCATTTTGGTTCTATATGATCAACACATACATATTCCATCATATTTGCAAAACTTTCATTTAATCAAAGATCATCTCATCATTTCATAGTTACTAAATTACCGAACCATTGGTGAGCAACTTCATGGGCTACTACAAGAGCAATACCTTGTTTGCTACTTACTGATGCGCTTTCATTTGCCAATAAATAAACTTCACGATAAGTAACTAAACCTCAATTTTCCATAGCTCCGGCCGAAAAGTCTGGTAACGCTACATGAAATGATTGTGGTAGTGGGTATTTTATATTAAAAAATCTTTCATAAAATTCTATTGATTCTTTAGCATATTTTAATGCGATTTTTAGATTATTGATATTATGTGCTTTAGTGCTATAAATTGCTACTTTAGTTCCATTATTAGTTAATGTTTCAATTGATTGTAATTCACCAATTACAAATGCTAGTAAGTATGATGACATTTTAGGTGTTTTAGCAAATTTATAAATACCAGTTTTTTGACGCTGTTCAATTTCTATTTCAGGCATATTAGAAAGTGCAATATCTTCAGAAGTTTGATTATCAAAAGTTAATGATAAATCAAATGTTGCTTTTGCGGCTGGTTCATCAATACATGGAAATGCTTCTCTTGCAAAATGCGATTGAAATTGAGTTGAAATTATTTCTTTTTTATTTCCTTTTATTTGATAATATGAAGGATATATACCAACCATATTGTCAGTAATTTTTCCACAAAATTCAATATAAATTGAAGTTTTACCAATAAAATTTAACTCAATTTCTATTTCATGTTCATCATTATTTACTTTAAAATTAAGTTCTTTCCCTTGGTGTTTAACACTTTTAATTTCTAAGCTTTTTTGATGAATAAAAATATTATTGTTAATAGCTTCACCAAATATCTCAACGCTTCCACAAAATTGTTTTTTAATACGTTTTATATCAAAAAATAATTTATAGTTTTCAGGAATAAAATACTCAATAAAATGTTTTACTTTATTCATAAATCTCCTTTAATTTAATTATGTAATTATACAATGAATAAAAAACTGAATAAAAGAAAATCGGGAATATTATCCCAATTTTCTTACTTAGAGTATCCTAATTGTTCAATTGTGGCTGGATTATTATTAATCTTAATTTCAGCAATTTTTCCTTCTTCAATATAGATAATTTTATTAGCTAGACGAGAAATAGGTTCATCATGTGTAACCATAATAATAGTTGTATTATATTCTTTATTCATTTTATCTAAAGAAGTAAGAACAATTTTTGTAGTTTCAGGATCAAGGGCACCGGTTGGTTCATCAGCAATTATAACTGGTGAATTTTTAATTAAAGCACGCAATATTGAAACTCGTTGTTGTTGTCCTCCTGACATTGTTGCTGGAAATTTATATTTAATATTATCAATATCATATTCACTAAATAATTTATCAATATCTAATACTTTTTCTTTGTCTTTTTGTAAATAACTGCCTGATAAAACATTATCATAAGCACTTAAATTTTCAAGAAGATAGTATGACTGAAATATAAATGAAATATTATTTCTTCTAAATCATGTTAGTTTTGAATCAGAAAGCGTTTCAATGTTGACTCCATTATTAATAATGCTTCCAGCAGTAGGACGATCTAATCCAGAAATTAAATTTAATAATGTAGACTTACCTGAACCTGATTTACCATAAATGGCTACATATTCTCCTTTTTTAATTTCAAAGGAAATATTATCAAGCACCTTAGTAATTTCAGAATCATTTACATAAAATTTTGAAACATTATTACCTTTAATAATTATTTCATCATTGATTTTTTCAATATATGGATTTTTCTTTTCTTCTACATCAATAAAGATTTTAATATTTAAAATAATAAAATCTTTATCTTTAGTAATAGTGACTATTTCAAATGATTTGTTTAATGAAAGTGGATAGCTTAAATTACATTTAATGCCTTTATTCATCATATTAATATTTTTATTAAAGATTTTAGTAATTATTTCATCGAAAATAACATTAATTTCTTCAGAATAAATATTACGATTAAATGTTAAATCTTTACGATTGATAAATAATTTAAATTGATTAATACTTGAAAAAGGTTTTTTTGTTTTATTAACTAAATTTAAATATTTAGCAATAGGTTTATTTATAATGATTTTATCTTTTGATAAAATCAACTTGTCAATAGTTCCTTCATCAAAATTATTTTTATTAAATAATTTTAAAGAAATTTTTTTAATTAACTTTTTTACCATTATTTACCTTTCATAATATCAAGTGCTTTAGCTTTATTAATTGTAATTCAAGAAGTATATAGCGTAATACCAATAGCCAAAATAATAAAAATTGAAACTATTAAGACTGATGAGAATGTTAAAAGTAATGGAATATAGATATTACCTAAATTTAGCATTAAATTTACAAAAGCATTGGCTAAAATTACTGTAATCGGAACACTTATTAAAATAGCAATTACAATAAATGGTACAAATGCTGAAAAAATCATTCTTATTCTTTCGCGTTTATTGTAACCAAGAATTGAAAGAAGTGCAATATTTCTTTGATTTTCATTAATAATAATACTACTAATAATAACTAAAATAATAATTGAAAGTAATAATGAAATTAATAATGAAGAAATAATTAATTTTTCTATTGTGCTTTGAATTGAAGTAATAAATCCTAATTCAATATTTTTGGCATCAATTGATGATGCTGACGGAAAATAAAGTTTTTCTTCAAAAACTTTAGTAAATGCTTTAATAGCTACACCAGAATTTTTAAGTGCTTCATTTAAATCTTTATTCAAAAACTTTTCTACTTGAGCTAAGCTAAAACCATATTTTTTAAATACATTATTACCAACTCAATTACCTTTTTTATCTTTAATACCGAAAATATTCGCAAATATTTTTTCTGGATTATCTTTAATAGTAAATGAATCAAGAGCTGGTCAGTAACCTGAATTTGAATATAATGAACTGGTGCCAATTAATTGTTCTGGAATCTTATTAGCAGATATAACACCATTAAAACGTTGTTCTGGTTTAAATTGATCAAAGCCAATAATTTTATCAGCATCTTTTTTAAGAATAATTAATTCATCTTTAATATATGTATTATTAATTCCAACAATTTCAAGCGTTATTTTCTGCTCAGTATTTTCTTGTGAATTTAATAACTTTGTAAAACGATTAATATTATTATTTACAACAACTTGAATAGTATCTCCAATTTGAAAGTTAAATTTTCTTTGTGTGACAGTATTAACTAAAATAGGATAATTATTTCCTTGATATTGATTTAATTCTGCTTTAAGAGTTTCATCTAATTCAAATAATTTTGAATCATTTTTATAACCGTATAATCTTAATTTATTTATTGAATTATCTACCGAGTAAGTTGTATCTACATATGTATATTTTTCATCATAGTTTTTATCAAAGTAAATACCACCAAATGAAATATAGTAGTCTTTTATTTTTTCTTGGATTTTAAATATATTATTAATTGAATATTTATTTTCAGAATAATTAGCATTAGCAATATTTCTATAAGCTTTTACAAGAAAGTTACGATATTTATTTCTAATTATTGTCGTTGAAGATGTTGATTCAATATTCATATATTCATAATCATCACGTTCTGGTGAATATTTAGCAAATTTAAAAGCTTTTTCATTTTCATTGTTAATGTAGATAAAAAAATCTGTTTTTTTATTATTTTTATCTACTGCATAAACACCAAATTTTGAAATTTGTCAAAATGTCATTACATCTTTAAAAAGATTGTTAACAATTCTGTTAATTTCTCTAGTTTCAAGTAAGTTTTCGACTGTTAAACGATGCTTAACAATTGTTTTAGTTTTTTCAATAAAGTTTATTCTGTTTTCTTCAATTTGTAAATCTTTTTCTTTTAAATTTAATTCCTTAAGAACTTTATCAAAAAGTAGATATTGAAGTTTAATTCCTTCTTGAGCATTTTGAAGTGCATAACCAACTTTATCTCTAATACTATCTACTTTAAATTTCTGAGTATCAGGCATTGCATTATATGCAAATTGTCAAGGCGTAATATTTAAACCAGCTACCTTAATATCTGCACTAAATTGTGTAATTATATGTGGTGAAGTGCGATCATTTTTACTAATAGCACCATTTATGTTTTCGGCAGCATTAATTACACTAGAATAACCAGGACTAAAGTAATCAAATGTTTCGAGTTTTGTTTCTCCACCACCACCATAAGGTACATACAATTGATTTTCGAGCGCTGTACCATCATAATCTGTATAACTTCCGCCTTGATGTGTAGGAGTTTCTAAGTCAAGTTTAAAATTAAACTTTCTTCCTTCATAAGTTTTATTTGTAATATTATCAAATTCACCATAAGAAATAAATCCAAATACAGCTACTATTGATGTTATTATAATTGAAGAAGAGAAGGCAGCCATCTTAGGTAATGAATTAAGCGTTAAACTTGAAATAAATTTAGATTTAACACTTAGTTTTTTTGCTTTTGCAATTTTTGTTTGAATTAATGTTCAAGAATTATTATTTTTACCAGTAATAAGTTCAAGAGGATTAGCTTTAAGAGTTAATGTAGTAATAAGAATAATTAGAAGCGAAACACCAATGAATGGTACCAAAATAGCAAATATCATAGAAAAAATATTAAAGTTAATTGCTTGTTTGGGAAGTGTTCAATAATTATTAAATACCTCCATAGTGGCAATTTGTACTTGCTGCCCAATAATATAACCTAATAAACCACTACCAATTGTTGTTATTGCTGCAAAAATAATCATAGATTTAGCAATTTCTATTGGTGAGTAGCCTTGAGCAATTAAAATTCCTAATACTTTTTGTTTGTTGCCGATATATCTTCTAACAACAAAAGTAATAGCAACAGAAATCATTAAAATTATAAATGAAATAATAATAACAATTGCTCAATTCATTGTTTCAAGAAATTTAATTGGTGTAGAAATTCTGATTACTCTTTCAGGATTAATTTGATCAATTTCATTATTTAAAAATACTCTATTAATTGGTGATTTATAACCAATTATTTTTTCTAGTTCAGTTGTAATTTTTTCTTTGACAACTTCATTTTTAATGCCTGTTTCATTTTTGATTAATAAATATTTTTTAATAACATTCCCTCTATAAGCATTAGTTATTCTGTCAAAGCCTTCACTATTTACATATACGATAGCTTGATTTGATGTGTTAACAGAAATATTATTTTCATCAATAACTGGATATAAATAATCAATAGTAGTATCTTCGCCAACAATAATAAATTTAGTACCATTAATATTAATTAAAAATTTAGAATTTAAATTTTCAATTAAATAGTTCATATCAAGTTGATTAGAAGGAATTTTACCTGTGTAAATTGCCTTATTATTATTGATTAAGTAAGCGTAATTGACTTTAGCTAAATAACTTTTAATACCATTAAAAGAAATTAAAGTATTTTGTGCTTGTTCAAATGTTACAGAATCAATTGACTTATTAATTAATTCCTGAAAATCAATTCCAAAAATAGAATTTCCTTCAAAACTATTTTTTAAATAATTAAATAAACCATTATCTAATGAAAAGGGAACTTCTTCATCTTTAGATACTAACTGCGACTCATATGTGGGAATCGCTTGTATTAAAACATCAAGTAAATAATTAAATTCAATTTTATTATTTACAATTTTATTTAAATTTGTTATTTTATTTTTAACAATATATGCTAAATTGCCTTCTACATTGTTATTATTTGGGAAATAATTTGTATTAGAAATAAACCAAATAATTGTTCCAATACTTAATTTTCTTAAATATTTATTGGTAATAATTGAAGGAATATTAAAAATATTTAAAAATGAATCAAAAGTTGAGTTTTTAATGAAAAATTTATTTAATAATTCAACAATTTCAAAACTACTATTTTCTAATAAATTAATAGCATTTAATTGATTTTGTATATAAGTATTTTCACTTTTAGCTGTTAATTGTTTATCAATAACTAATATTGCTCAATAGTTTACTAATGGTATTAATAATTGATCAAATAAATTATTATCAATAATGTTCTCTTTAAGTAATAAATTTTTTTCAAAATTTGCTTTTATAAAATTCCTAAAAGTAATAGCTATCTGCTGATAATTAACTAATCCGTTTCAAGTAGAAATTCCACCAAAAGTATTTTCGGGAAGATTGGGATTATTACCATCAATAACTTTTGAAGCTAATTTTTCCCTTAATTGTGTAAATTCATTACTAAAAATAATATTAATTATTAGTCTAGCTATTTTATAGGCAACTGCTGGATTATTAATTTTTACAATTAAGTTTGTAATAAATTTATAAACTGCTGCTTGAGATTTATATTCATCAATTTCATTTTTAAAATCTGGCGAAACATATTCAATAATTCTATTAATTAATTTAGCTAGTGCTGGATAATCTTCTTTTTGTTGAATACGAAGCGAAAGATTTTTTAATAAATAATATGAATTTAATAATATTTTTAATGAATTAATATTATTAATAAAATTATTTAATACACTTCTTTCAATTGAAGGAGTAATATTTGGATTGATATTTAAATAGTAATGAATTATTTTTTTCTCATCTTCTGAAAGTTTATTAGTATCAAATTTATCGCGAATATAAAGTTCTAATTTATCACTAATTGATTTTTCAAAATCAAACAATGTAAATCCTGTTTCATTTGCTTTCCCTAATAAAAGAGCTAAATCAGTAAGTGATAATTTATCAGCTTCTGATGAAGGCAAAAATAAACTATCAGTCAATCTTAATGTTTTATCTGAAAAGTTAAATAATCTTACAATTAATTCTTTAAAATTTTTATCATCACTATTATTTTCAAATAGTGATTTGAAAATATCAGATAAAAATTCTCTTGTATTATAACTAGGAATAATAACTTTATTGTGTTGAACTTTTGAGCCTGAAGCTATAAGCGAAATTAAATCTTTACGTTCAAGTTTTGAAAGATGTTTATTTAAAACCGCTTTAATACTTGTTCAATTAAATAAATTAAATAATTCTTTAAAACCTAATTTAAAATTTTTTGCATTTCTAATTAATGATTTCATTAAAATTTCAATTAAATTATTATTAATACTACTATTAAATAATGTAAATTTTTGTCTTGCAATATAATCGAAATTAATGTAATCAATAAAATTTCCAATTGCAGAAATTAAACTTGTAATATTAATTGAATTAATAAGCGGTTTTAATAAGTCGATTTGAGTATATTCTCTAACAAATCCATTTTCATCTTTAAATTTATAGTGATTTTCATTAGTTGGATTTTCAGTAAAAAATTCTTTCATTTCTTTAAAATATGTTCTAAAATCAATAGAGTTCACTATATTTGAAAACTCTATTAAAAAACGATCAACATCTTTAATTGAAGAATATAGCACATTATAATTAATATTTACTAAAAATGTTTCACCAGTAAATGTTGAAATAAAATTTGCTAATTCTTGAGCCTCACGATTAAAGTCATTAACATTTTGAACATTTTTAGCTAATGCTGTAAAGGCATTAATAATAAAATTATTAAATATACCTGGATATTTTGAAGTTAACTGATAACCTAATTCAACTGCCATTGGTAAAAATTTTGATGGGTTAATACCAGCGGTAACAAAAACTTTAGCAAAATTGTGTTTATTAAATGCAACTCTTAATTCACTAAAAAATCTAGATAAAAATTCTAATGTGACATAACCATTTTTTACAATATCTAGTTTTAAAATTGATTGTTCTAAATTATAAATTAAATTATTTGAAGTTCCTGAAGTATAAGCTTCATCAACAACTTCATTTAAAGGAACACGATAAATTAAAGGAAGAAAGTTGATATTTTTAAACTGTTCATCAGTTTTAAGTCATTTTTTATTATGAATAATATTGACACTATTTATTGTAAACGAATCTAAATTAACAAAAAAGTAAAATAAATCAGATTCAGATAAACGATTTTTGAATAAATTTAGTCTTTCATCTTTAATAAAAGTTTCAGGCAGTTCGCTTCATGGCGAATTATTGTCTTTTTTATAAAGAATTACATACTTACTTTTATATTTTGTTATCCCTAAAATATTAGTTTCTTGAGTTTTATCATATTTATTTGATAAAGTACGTAAAACAATAATTTTTCTCAATTCATCATGAATATTATTTGTTAGCTCATCTTTAATTTTTACTTTTTTGTATTCTAAATCGGCATTGAAATATTTAGGATCTGAAAGAAAATTAGAGAAGATAAGTGGAACTAATTTAGCCGAAATAAAAGTTGGTAAGTATTCGCTATCATTAATTGAATCAGAATCAACTTTTAAATGTCTAATTGAAGTTTGGTTTTTGGCTTCATTATAAAGTTTTCCAACATTAAGTTTAAAACCATCAACTTTTTCATTTTCATCGCCTATATCAACAAAATGAAAAACATTTTTATTGTTATTTTCTTCATCAAATGAATCAATTGAAAGTGTTTTACGATATCCAATATTATCTAAACCTATTTTTTTACCTTCTATATCAAGATTAGTAATATGATTAATAATTTGCTTAATTTTATAATATTTAGCTCCTTCTGTAATATTATTGATTGCTTTATTAAGAATTTGCGCATCACTAATTTTATTTAGAATTTGCTCGTTTGTCTTATTATTTTGTGATTTTTCGAAATTAATAACTTCTTGTCTAATTGATGTTTTTGAATCCTTTAAGTCTTTAATATTAGAAATTATTTCATTAAGTTCAGATTCTTGGACAGATAAATCAAATTTTAAAACATCAACATTATTTCTAACCTTGTTTTGTAAAATAGAAATAATATCTTCTTCATTTAGAACATCTAAAGAATTTCATCTAATAATAAATTTTTCTTTAGTTCAATATATTAATTTTTGAAGATCTTGATATGTTCCAAATTTCTTAGTTAGCTCTTCATTTCCACTGCGGAGCGATTCAATAAATTTGCAAAGTGAGCCTTCTCAATTTTCAGGATATTCATCAAATGTAATACGATAATTTCTTTGATAGAATTTATCAATTTCTAATTCATTAAAAATTAAATTATGGGGAATTATATAATTAGAATTAGGTTGAAATAAACTATCTGTTTTTTCTTTAAAGTTTAAAGTAAAGATTTTTTTTACATCATCAAAATTTGAAGATGGAAATTCAGATACAATTTTATCTTTATAATTATTTTTAAATCAAGAAAATGAAATAACTTCATTATCGAGCTTAGAATTAAAATTTTTAATATTTTCTTTAGTAAAATTAGCAATTTTAAAAATTGGATGATTAATAGAATTATCTAATTCATAATAATGCTTATAAGTATCAGATTTTTTAAGCCCAAACAATTTTGCTGATGTGTCTTCATCAATAATAATTGCTTCACCATTATTAATTCAATTATTAGCAATATCTAAATAATTAAAAGAAATTTCTTTTGTTTTAATATTTAGATATGCATTTGAAATGTTATAAAAAAGAGCGCGATCATTTTCTCATTTAACATCAAAAAGCTCATTTACTTGAGCTTTATTGTATTTAAAGTTATTGGCTTCTTCTTCAACTAATTTAATATTTTGATCATAATTAATAGTTAAAATTTTTTCAACTTGTACAAACTTTCCATTAGCATTTTTTTGAAAAATTTTAAGTTTAGGTAAAGAATTGCGAGCTTTTAATTTTTCAAAAAGTTCTTTGCTACTTACGCTAAAAATTCTTTTATCTAAATCAAAATTATAAATTTGATCCTTTTTTAAATTATTCGACAACTGAAATGAATCATAAATTAATTTAAAATCATGTTTATCTATATATAAATTATCATAATTATTAATACCAAGCGAAGAAATTAAAATAAAATCAGATTTAGTTTTACTTAAATCTAAAATAATTTTTTTATTTGATAACTTTTGTTTGTTAATAAAAATATTGGGAATATCTTTTGTCTGATTATTAACAAAATATCCTCCGCTTTTAATAGAATCTGTATTTTGAAGGTTTAAATCAAGCGTAATATCATGTAGTCTTGAAATATTTTTAATATCTTTTTCTTGAGAATTAAATGAACTTCTAAGATTAAAAAGTAATGTGAAAATAAAAGAAGTAAGGAATACTAAAATAGAAATTCCAATTGTTACAACCTTGTTTTTTGATAATGATTTAAATACTTCTTTAATAAGTCTTTTCATAATGCTCCTAAAAAATATTATTTATAATTTTAATATATTTTGCGTTTTTTTAAAAAATAAGATAAAAAGATTCATGTTTTTATTAAAAAAATACTTAAAATATTTAAATAATATTTTTTACAAATTAATAATATTATTTAGAAAAATTATTGAAAAAAAATGTTTTTAATAAAAATTTAAATATGTAAAGTTTTTTTGCTTTACATATAATTTATATGTTATTATTAATATGCATTTAGCAAAATAAGGAGATTATTATGGTCAAATTAAGACTAAGACGTGGTGGAAAAAAATTCTATCCAGTTTATAAACTAGTTGCTATTGATGCACGTAAAGCAAGAGATGGAGAATTCATTGAAGATTTAGGAAGTTACAATCCTCATACAAAAGAATTAACATTCAAAGAAGAACGTGTTAAATCATGACTAGATGAAGGTGCTCAACCAACTGCTACATTTAAAAACTTACTAAAATCAAAACAACTTTGAAGCAAATTTACAGCTGCTCCTAAAAAATAGTTTTATATGAAAATAAATTTTTTAACTTTGTTTCCTTCTTACTATGATTCGTTTATGAATGAATCAATTATTAATAAGGCTATAAAAAGAAAGTTAATTGAATTTAATGTTGTTGATTGACGTCAGTTTTCCACAAATAAACATAACAATGTAGATGATAGTGTTTATGGTGGAGGAAAAGGAATGCTTTTAAGTGTCGAACCAATTGATTTAGCGCTAGAAAGTGTAGGTGGATATAAAATTCTTATATCACCACAAGGAAAACCATTTACACAAAAGGATGCTCATAGACTATCAAAAATGGATAATATAACATTCATTGCTGGTCGTTATGAAGGTTTTGATGAGAGAGTAAATTATTTTATTGATGAAACAATTTCAATAGGTGATTATATTCTTACTAATGGAGATATTGCTGCTATTGTTTTAGCAGATAGTATAACAAGATTAATTCCTGGCGTAATTAAACAAGAATCTCATCAAAATGATTCTTTTGAAAATGAAGGATATTTAGATTTTCCTCAATATACAAAGCCAAGAATATACAAGGGTTATGAAGTTCCTGAAGTATTATTAAATGGTAATCATAAAGAGATTGAAAAATGACGAAAAGAACAACAAATTATTAAAACTAAAAAATGTCGCCCAGACATTATTGAAAGGATAAATAATGAGAAATAAATTATTAGAAGCTGTAGAAAAAAGTCAAATTAGAACTGACTTACCTCAATTTACAACAGGAACAAATGTTAAAGTTCATGTTCGTATTAAAGAGGGTGACAAAGAAAGAATACAGATTTTTGAAGGTTTAGTAATTAATAAAAAAGAATCAGGTACAAGAGAGCAATTTACAGTGCGTAGAGTTTCAGCTAATGGTGTTGGGATTGAGAGAACTTTTCCTCTTCATTCACCACTAATTTCATTAATTGAAGTTGTTAGAAAAAACAAAGTGCGTCGTAAAAAATTATGATTTATGAGAGAACGTAGTGGTAAAAGTGCTCGTCTTAAAGAAATTAAAAATAAATAATATTTCATATCGAAAACAAAAAAACAATTCAATAAAATTTTGAATTGTTTTTTATTCGGCTTTTTAAAACTAAAAAATTCAAATTATAGTACTATAAAGTATTTATTCGAGTTTTCTGTTTTTTGCCTGAAAAGTTTGAATCGTTAATTTTACTTATCTTTTAGTATTGATAATTGAATTTTTTGTAACTGTTAGTTGGCCATTATATAAGTAAAATGGTCCGTTTTTTCTTTCTTCTTTAGTATTACCTCTGTAATTTGAACCGAGTTGATATTGAATTATAATTTCGTTATCATTTTTAATAACACCGCTTCCGTTTTTACCACTACCTGTAATGTTTAAAATATATAAATAAACACCATTTAAATATTTGTTCAAATCAGATGCTGAATTTTTATCTCATGAATCTTTAATATCATAACCGGTATGAAAATGAGTAACGTGATTTATTCTTTCAGTCACAAAACTAAAAAATAAATTGTTTTGAATTAAAGAAATAATTTCATTATTATTTTTAGTATTTTTAAGTTGTTCAAAAAATTTTAAATTATCAAAATCTTGATTTTTATTTAAGTTTAAACTAACAATATTTTTAGTAATCTGTGTTTCTCAATTAGCATTCTTTTTTTCTTCCTCTGAAATTTTGGCTTCTTCTTGAATAGTTTTAAAAATTCCACATGAAGTTAAAGTTGGCAATAATAAAATTGGTAGCGATAATAATTTAGTAAATTTTAACATTATTTTTCCATCCTAAAAATTGTAAATCTTAAAGGCGCCCCACCATATTGTTCTTCAAAAAGTGTTTTAAAAGTTCTATCAGCATCTTTTCTCTCGAAAACATGAGTAACTGCTGAATAGGCTTTAATATCAAATACTTCATTTAAATTTTTGTTTAAATAAAGATCTTTATAAGTTCATGTATAAGTAAAGAAAGAAAAATCTCGAGGCATATTTTCTTCATCATCTGTTATTCTAATTTTTAAAATAAACCCTTCATTAGTTAAAAGATAAATAACTTTAGAATCTCCATCTTCATTAACTACATATTGTGCTATATCATTAGAAGACATTTTATAAAATGAACCAAGTTTTTTTATTGTTGCTATATGGTCTGCTGTTGTTAATTCAGCTGGAGAAGTAAATTTATCAAACTCAGGATATCCACTAAATTTAAGACGATCTAGATTAAATAATAATCATAATCAGTTACCTTTATAAGTTTTGCTTTCAGAATCATAAGAACCTTTTGTTAAATTATTAAATTCATTAAGAGATTTTTTTAAAATAAAAGTTTTTTTTCCAAATATAGTGCTTGGTGTTAATGATCTGATTGGATTAGCAGCAAATAATAAGGCATTATTAATTCTTTGAATATAATCATCAGTAATTTTCTTTTGTGACTCAATATATTTTTCTTTAACTTCTTTATTATTTTGGAATACTAAATTCAATATAGTATTTACATACTCTTTTTGTAAAAATGCATTTCATTTTTCTTCATATTCATTGTTAATTTGTAATTTAACTTCAGATTTATTAGTATTACATGATACTAAAGCGGGAGTAATTAAAAGAGCAGGAAAAAATAATTTTCTAAAAATTTTCATTATTTTTCTCCATTTCATAATAATAAAAGCTTAGCAGGCGCTCCATATCTAACTTTATTAATGTATGCATCTTCAAATTCTTTAAAGCCAAAATTAAATCCATGGACTAATGCAGCGTGAGCTATATTATTAATTACTCTTAGCGAAATATTTGAAGAAGTAGCTTTTCTAGGAAAACCTCATACATAAGCATTCATTTTTAACTCATTAGTAACATGATCTATTCTTAATCTAAATACGTTATTAGCTTTTCTTATGTATAAAATTGTAACATCTCCTAATTCATTACTTTCTTCGCCTTCAACTACTTCATCAAAAATATTAGTAGCAAATATTTTTCCATAATTAGAAGATAATGAAACATCAGGATAATCTAAATCATTTATATATTCAATATATTCTGGTGAATGTTTTCCGCCTTTTCCTTTATCAGGATAAAGTAATCATTCATAAAATGATAATGAAAATTTCCCAATATGTTTAAATACTCATAATCAATTTTTTGAAATCAAATTGCTATATGCTTCTAAATCTTCTTTAGAAATTCTTCTTTTAGCTGTTGTATATTTCATTTTAAATTTATTTAATTCAGCTTTCATATATTCATCATGCTGTGCAGAATTTTGTAAATTTAAAAAAGTAGTACGTTCAACAGCATTAGTACCAAAAACTAATTTTGTTACTTTTTCAATAATTTCTTGTGTTTTTTCTTCTTTAGTTGAAACTTTATTAGGGTAATAATCATATTGTTTGTCAATAAGATGAGCTAACTTTTCGCTATTAGAAGTGTTTATGCATGAAATTGTAACTAATGGGCTTATTAAAGTAGTAAGTGATAATAATTTTTTAACTTTCATTATTCACTCCTCTAAAAGTATATCTATAAACTTTCATACCATCTGAATTCACTTTTAATAGCGTGTTGTAAACAAATTCATTATATGAATGGCGCTCAAATAATTTCAATAAATGAAAATCATTTGCTTCTTTTTCAAAAATTTCTTCTTCAAAAATTTCTGCTTCTTTTTGATATTCCATACGTTTAGCAATATTTTCAATTCTTGTTAAAAATATTTCCTTTTCAAAATTTTTTATTGTTTGCTCATCAGAATTTGGAATTAAAAATAAATCAGGTAACATTACTATTTTAGAAACATTATGCTTATCAACATATGTTCAAAATCTTAAGTATAAATCTTTTTCTATTTGAAGATAATGTGAAGTTAAGCCAATTTCATGGTTAGCAATATTATATTTGTTTTTTGAAAGAAGAAACTCACTAGAATTTTCTTTTTCAAAATCATTTCAATTATAAGAATAATGAGAAATAAGATTTTTAATATTATTTTTGGGCTGGATAATCAGTTTATTTGTTTCAAATAATTTTTCAATTACATTATTAATATCAATTTTACTTTTTGATTTTGGTATATCTGTATAACGATCAGAATAAGGATTAAAATTAAAAATCATGCGATTTAAATGTTTTAAATATCAATATCAATTTGATTTAAATAAATCTAAAACAAGTTGATGCGATTTTCCAAAAATTCTTGAAAAGTCATCATCTACTCTAGATTGGTTTTCTAGGTTAAATGGTGCAAAAAACGATAATGCATAATCCAATTCTTGAAATTTAGTTTCACTAATTGAATCCTGATTATTTATATATTTTTTTGCTAACAATTCACTTTCTTTAATTTCGCTTGGTGTATTAGCTTTAAAATTAACATGAATTTTAACTAACTGATCCAAAAGTTGATTACCATATGTTTCTTTTTCAATATTTTTTGATGAATTTGAACAACTAAGAACAATTGTTGGAGTAATAAAAAAAGTTGAAATCAAGGTTAATAATTTAAGATTTAATAACTTTTTCATTATAAAAACTTTCTAAATTAACATTTTTTACGCCACTATAAATTACTTTACCATTATCAATTAATGTGAAATCAGTTACGTATTTATCAATTTCAGATAAAATGTGAGAAATGATTAAAATAGTTACACCATTTGCATGTAATTCATTTAAAAGTTGAAAAAGCTCATATCTAGCACTAGGGTCTAAATTAGCAGCAGGTTCATCTAAAATAATTAATTGAGGATTATTTAATAACGCTTGGATTAAAAGAACTTTTTTCTTTTGACCTGAAGAAAAGGTTACTGGTTTATCATTTCTTAAATCATTAATATTGAATTTATTAAGAAGTGTTGTAATTTTTTCTTCAATAACATCTTTATTTACATTTGAAATAATACCCATTCATTTTAAATATTCATAAGTTGTTAATTCAGATGGAAAAAGCGTTTTTTCAGGAACAAAAGCAATACTTTCTCTTGAAAAAGGATTTCTATTAGAAATACCATTTATCAAAATTTCTCCTTCAAAAGAAGAGTATGCTCCAATAATTGATTTAATAACTGTTGTTTTACCTGATCCATTTTGTCCAATTAAGGCATGAAATTGTCCTTTAGTGATAGAAATATTGATATCATTAACACCACGATTATTATCTGAATATATTTTTGTTAAGTGCTTAACTTCTAAAATTGATTTATTCATTATTTATATTCCTTTCTAATGTATAAAATAGAGTTACCGAATACTAATAATAAAATAATAATTGTTCAAATTAATGGAAATACTCATTTAATAACTACTGAAGAATCTGAACGAATTTCATAAATCCCATCCTTTGATACTTCTTGGAATAATGTATTTTTTGAATTTTCTTTTAATTCATATCTTAAAACTACATCTTTAACTTTTTCTCCATCTTCATTTTCTTTTTCAATTACTCTATCAACTGGTATATATGATTCATATCCACCTATTTGATATTTATATCCATCGAATTCAAAGTTAAATAAAGCATTAGGATTACTTGTTTCTAAACCTACCTTAAATAATGCTTTTAACATTTCGCTATCATTATAAGCGAAATATAAATAGTAAACTAATGATATAGCTTTATAAAGTGTTTTTTGAATTTCGCTATCTAATAAGTTATTTTTAATAGCATCTTTATTAAATGTATTAATAGCAATATTTTCATATGTATTAATTTCTGAATTTTCATCTTGAACAAATTCTTGAATTGCTTTAATAATTACTTGTGAAGCTTCAATATAACGTTTAGGATCATTTAATTTTTCTTGAATAAATTTATTCATTAATTTTTCATAGAATTTTTTAGCTATAACATTAAATTTAAAATCATTAAGGATGTTGAAAAATTCATTTCATTCTAATTTCCCAACTAATCCTTTATCATTTAAAAATTCATACTTATCTTCAGGAATGCTAATATCAAAATTACTTGCATTTTCTCTTGCAAAAATTATTGAAGTATTAATTTGATTTTTAAATTGTGAGTAATTTTTAAGTGCGCCAGGAACTACGTATTTTGAAACAATTTTTGTAGTAATTTTTCCATCTACTTCATTTTCTTCTTCAACATTTAATGCTAATAATCTAGCATCTTTTTTGAAGGCATATTTATTAGTAATTAAGTCATTATGGTGATAATATAAATAGTTTTTAAGATTATTTGAATCTTGCTTTAAATAATTTAATTCCATATCTGATTTAAAATTATAAAAATCAAAAAATTGAAATGGGAGAATGGTTCATGAATAAATTCATGAGCCAAGAGCAGAATACTTAACTGATGATTTCAATTCATTAATGTATTCTAATTGTTTTTGTGAGAAGGCATCATTATTAATGCCATTATTGATTAAAAATAAATTATCTTTTTTATCATTTAAAAAGAATTGTTGCGAATTTAAGTTATTTCCTGCATTATTATATTTATAATGTTGATTCAAATAATAAGCAGAATTGTTTAATGATGAAGTTGAGTTTACTTGCAAACCAACACCACCAATTAATAGTGGAACAAATACGATAAATGGAAAAATTAATCCTATTTTATTTCCTACTTTAATACTAATTAATGTAACAATTGTTCCAAAAAACATAAAGCTAAATACTGCTACTGTAAATGCAATAATTGCAATAATGAAAATTGAACCTACTAGACTAATATCTAGTAATATGAAATTCATAATTAGATTTGATACTAAGATGAATGATGCTCAAATTAGTGAAAAGATTAATAATGTTATGTTTTTAGACATAACAAGAGTTTTTTTGCTGATAGGTTTAGAAAGAGAAAGAATATCAACTCCTTCTTTGTCAGTATCAACGAATAAATTTGTTGACTTTATGCCAGAATAAAACATTGTAAAAAGTATTGTAAAAAATGCAATTAAGTAAATACTTAAATATTGATTATCTTGATTAAAAAATAAAAATTTATATACTAGTGAAAATGCTAAAATGCAGATAAAGTAAACAAGAGGAATTATTCATGTGCTTTTTTTCTTTATAGTTTTAACTAAAAGAAAATTTATAAAATTCTTCATTTTATACCTTTCTTAATTTATAGTTTATTTGATTAAAAAGCAGCATATAATAATTAATCAAATATAATTATATATATTTTTAAAAATTAAGACTAAAAAAGGAGAAAAATTTGGAAACACAAAATGCGGTTTCTAGCGACTTAAATTGATATGTAAAGTTCTTTACAACAGGAATAGTGGCCAGTATTGTTCTGCTATTAATACCCATATTAATAGCTTTAATAATTCCTAAAATTATTAAAAAGCCAAGTAATTCTTTCTCTCTTTATATCTATTCATTTGTATCTGGAATGCTAATTATTTTAGGAACATTTGGTTATATGAGAGAGGCGCTGGAATTAAGTGCTACTTATCCCCATGCAACTGATGCAAGTACATTAATTAAGTTTGCTTGAAATTTTATTTGAATAGTTTCAGGTCTTGTAATTGGAGCGACAATTTCAGTTACAATAAAAGTGCTAGTATATAAATATACAAAGAAAAAGTTAAGTGGAGTTTATGTTCACAAACATAATGATTTGCATGGTTCACATTCGCATGAACATATTGATTTAATTTTTAATACTAATGATGTGATTGAATCAGATATTGCAATCGCAACTAAAAAAAATAAATGAACTGCTCTTTTCTTATTACTAGGTCATAGAATACCTGAAGGGATAATGATTGGGCTTTCTGTTTATAATATTTTTATATCTAAACAAAATACAGTTGCTTTTGATGCAATTTCTATTGTATTTTTAATAACATTTGTAATTCATACAGTGCCTGAAGAAGTGGTATTTTATTATCGACAAAGAGAAATGGGAATTTCACCAATAAAAGCAACATTTAATTCAATACTTGGACTTTCATTAATTATTCCATTTATCTTTATTGGAATGTTAACAAAATTTGGAATTGAAAATTCTGCTAATCAAAGCATTGTTATGCATGGTATTATTCCAATGATTAATGCTGCTATTGGTATAACAATGATTTTTACAGCTTTTGTTGAATTATTACCCGAATTCTTTCATACATCACTTAATGATAGAAAAAAATGAATTATTGTTATTAGTGTATTCTTTATTGGTGTAATATTTACAATATTATTACTAATATTTCACGTCCATTAGATCCTGAGTTTGAATCTCAGGATTTTTATTTAAAATTGCAAAAATAAAAACACTACTAAAATAGTGTTCTTGTACTAACGTTTTGATTTGTCATAAGGCTGACCAACTGATGCCGGTGCCTTTGAATTTTTTGATGTAAATATTAAAATTAATATTGTAAATACATAAGGAGTAATATTAATTAAGCTTGAATAATCTTTAAATGGTGTAAATACGCCTTGACCTGCCGCAATTGTTAATGATGATGAATAAATTAAAGCAAAAAATATTGAAAATACAAATACTAATGAAGCTTTTCATTGTCCCATAATTAATACTGCTAAAGCAAGAAAACCAATCCCTTCTACTCCTCCTGAAAAGCTTGATCCTCTAATTTGGAAAAATAGACCACCAGCAATGCCGGCTAATAATCCTGAAATAAATACACCTTGTCATTTATATGAGCTAACACTAATACCAACAACATCAGCAGCTTGTGGATTTTCACCTATTGATCTCATTCTTAATCCTCATTTAGTTTTATTTAAAACAATCATAACTGCTATTCCAATAATAATAACTAAGAATAATTTTAAAGAAATAATATTATTAATATCTGTTAAGTTGTTTGTTGATAATGCTAATTCTTGTGTTGAGGAAATGAATTTATTAGCAGTACCATAAAGTTTTAATAAAGCAATTGATATTGCTGGTGCTAAAAGGTTAAGAGCAACACCAGAAATAATATGATCACCTTTTAGTTTGATTGTTACAAATCCATGCAATAGTGCAAATAAACCTGTTGCCAGTGAAGCAATTAGTAATAATGGTAACTGCATTCAAGGATTTGAAATTCCAAATGTTTGGGCAAATAAGCCATAGAATGTAGCTCCAATAACCATCATCCCTTCAATAGCAATATTAACAATACCTACTCTTTCACTGAATAATCCTGAAAGTGATGCTATTGAAATAATACAAAAGAATGCAACAGCGGGTACTATAATTCTAAATATACCATCCATATTACATTACCTCCATTTTAAATCATTTATTATAATCCTTAAATTCTTGAATAAGATCATTAATAGCATTAGAATATATATTTTTAATGTCAATAACTTGCGTTTTGTATTGTTCTTTAATAGCTTTTTGATCAAAAAAGCCTAAATTTGCTAATTGGTGATTGACACTTCTTTTTTCAATAGAAAGTTTTTTGAAATAATGAAGTTTTTCTTCTTCATGCATTTTTCTTGTTGAAACACTTAGCATATTTTTTAATTTATTGCGCAATAATTTTCATTGTTCTTTGTTATAGGAATTTATAATTTTATTTAATTTTTTATTACGTTTAAATCTAATAAATAAGAAATATCTAACTAATAAATAACCACGTAATATGGCAATTTTTCTTTGTTTAATTGAATTTGTAAATGATTCAATTAAACTATTTAAATTTGAAATTTCAAATGATAAGTATTCTTCTGATTCTTTATAATTAAATTTATTTTGTGATTTTTGATTTGATAAATCAAAAATTTTAGTTGATAAAGCTTTGTAATGAAGTTTAATCAAATTATGACAATCACATTTATCGCTTTCATTTTCAATTGTGGCAATTTTTATATTTAATTTAGATAATTTATCTTCAAGAATCATTACTTTTGAAGTATTTAAGTGATGTTTTGTTAATAATGTTTCAATTTTCATTTTTTGTTTTTGAAGATTATCTAAAAGTTTTTTATTAGTTGGCAATATAAAATATGCTTTCGATTTAATCAATATTCATAATTTAACTATTCTAGAAACTAATCTAAATTTTGAAAAGATAACTGAAATTGCTGATAAATAAATAATAATACCAGTAATAATTTGAACAGTTGATTGATCAAGCAATGAATTTAATGATTGAAGTGATACTGATCCAACTGTAATAAAACTATAAAAAATTGAAGTAAATATAGATCCTATTGGCGAATTGTGTGCTAATAATGAAACGGCAATTGAGTCAAAACCAATTGAAACAGGACCTGAAGAAAGAATCATTTGTTTTTCTTCAAAAACAAATCATAAAAATCCGGCAATACCAGCAACCATTGCTGAAAATCCCATTAATGTTATAATTAATAATTTTTCATTAGTTCCTGAATAAATTGATGCATCTTTATTAAAACCTGTCATTTTTATTCTGTAACCAATAGTAGTTCTTTTAAGAACAAACCACATAACTATAGCAAAAGCTATTGCTCCAAACATAATAATTAATGACATTCAAATAGTATCTAAAGCGGGAACTCCAAGAAGAATTGATTGTCCACTAACTGAAGCCATATTATTTTTGAATGGTAAATGATCACTTGAAAGTAGTTGTCAACAAATATAAAAAACTATTCAGTTAAGAAGAATTGTAACAACAACCTCATTAATATTTAAATAAGCTTTTAATATACCGGCTATTGCACCAGTAATTAGTGCCACTAACATGCCAGCTATTAATGAAACTGCTAAACTAGATGCAGATAACTTTCAATATGCAATAATAACTACAGATGTAATACCAGAAGCCATCATTTGTCCAGGAATACCAATATTAAACATTCCTGCTTTAAAACCAATACCAACAGCTATGGAACTAAAAATTAAAACAGCTATAGTTACTAAAAATCTATTAATAAATCTTGGATGTAATGATTTTCCTACTATAACGGCAAAAAATCTAAGTGGATTTATCTTTAGAAATAATAAAAGTACTGAAGAAATTAAAATACCAATTAAAATTGCTCATAATGAAGAAAATATTTTTCTACGAGCAGATACATTATCCTCATTAGCAAAGAAGCTACTAAATCTTGATCATATACTAGATTTATTCATTATTTACCCCCGCCATCAATTTACCAATTTCTGTTCTTGTTATATTTTTAATTGATCTTTTTTCTGATACTCTTCCTTTATTAATAACAATAACTGAATCAGCTAATGCCAATACTTCATCTAATTCATAAGATATTAGAAGAATAGCTTTGCCATGTGCTTTTTCTTCTAATATTTTATTATGAATAATGTTAATCGCACCAACATCAAGACCTCTTGTTGGTTGAACAATTATAATAAAGTTATGGTCGCTTAACATTTCTCGACCAACAATTGCTTTTTGTTGGTTACCACCTGAAAGTGATCTTGCTTTAGAATGTCCATTTCGACCACCACGAACATCATATTTTGTTTCTATTTTATTATAGAAATCTTGCATATTTTTATTGTTGATAACAAGTAACTTTTGTGTTAATTTATTATCTAGCTGTCTAATAATTGAATTTTCTAAAATGGAAAAATCTAATACTAAACCATATTTGTGTCTATCTCCAGGAATATATGAAATTCCTTGATTTTTCTTTTTGGCTACTGAAAAATTGGTTATATCAATTTTCTTACCTTTTTCATCATAAATAAAAACATGACCTTCTTTAGGTTTTAAAATTCCTGAGGCAATAAATTCAATTTCTTCTTGACCATTTCCTTCAACACCAGCAATGGCAAGAATTTCACCTTTTTTAATATTAAATGATACATTGTGAATAGATTTTTGATGTTTGGCACTTACATTTTTAAATTCAAAACCTATTTTTTCAGAAAGAACAATAGCATCATTTTTAGGCATTACAACTTTTTTACCTACCATAGCTTCTGATAATTCGGATATAGAAGCATTTTTAGGATCTTCAAAATGTCCAACTACTTTTCCATGGCGAATTACGGTAGCCTCATCTGCAACCTCTTTAACTTCATTTAATTTATGTGAAATGAAAATAATTGTTTTACCATTTTTTCTAAATATTTTCATTGTCTCAAGTAAACCGGAAATTTCTTGAGGAGTTAAAACGGCTGTAGGCTCATCAAAAATTAAAACTTCTGCATCTCGATAAAGCATTTTCATAATCTCAACTTTTTGTTGTGTACCTACAGTAGCATTACCCGTTTTTTGATTTAAATCAAAATGTAAATTGTATTTGTTTTGAATGGCAATAATTTTAGCAATAGCTGTTTTTTTATCTAAAAAACCTCTAGATTCAATTTCGCTACCTAAAATAATATTATCTAAATTTGTATAAGCATTTACTAATTTAAAGTGTTGGTGAACCATCCCAATTCCAACTTCATTAGCTAAATTAGGATCCTTAATATAAATGCTGTGACCATCAATTTTAATAGAACCGCTAGTAGGAGAATATAAACCAAATAAAATTGACATTAAAGTGCTTTTACCAGCACCATTTTCACCAATTAAGGCATGAATTGTTCCTTTTTTGATGTTTATAGTAATATCATTATTAGCAATAATATCTCCAAACTTTTTGGTAATATTAATAAACTGAATCGCGTATTCTTGATTTTGTTTTTCCATAATATTTCCTAGTAAAATTTTATTTAAGAATATAAAAGTCGCTTTTATGAAGCGATCTTTTATTTTTTATTTATTAATTTCAGCAATTAAAGCATTTAAAGCGGCTTCATTAACTTGCTTAACAGTTTGTCCAGCTGGCGCTATATCAACCATTTCTACAATTTTAAGAAGTTTTGAAGCTTCTGCCTTTTTTTCTTGAGGTACAAATTGTTTAAATTTGTTTATAGCTTTTTCAAGTGAAGCATTAATAATATCTTGTTCTTCTCCTGGTTTTGTTGATTTTGAAAGAGAAACAAATCCATCTCAATATCCTAATTTAACATTTTCAATTTTAGGCATTTTGTTGAAATCTGAAATAATGTCTGATTTTTCTTTTTTAGTAAATAAATCAACTAAAACACGATAAATTGTTGCACCAATTCTTTTTTCAATTGATGTTATAAATAATGAAGATTCTTTACCGACAAATGCTTTTGATTGGTCTGTATCAACACCAATAATTGATTGATCTGAATTTGAAGTAACAATTGTTTGTACTACTGTATTTGTAAATGAGCCAGCAACAGGCAAGATAATTGCTGGTTTTTTAATAGTAGTAATATCTTGAACAACTTTTATTTTACTTTGATCTTGAATATCAAAATTTACATCAGTTGTAATAGGATCTGAAGTAATAAGGGCTTTTTTATCAGCATTTTCTTCTTCTTGATTAAATTCTTTAATACCACCAAAGAAACCTGTTATAAAATCTGTTACACCTTTTCCAGGATGCCCACCAAATGAAGCAATACCTCTTTTAGCTCTTTGTTCAGGAGCCATACCTGGAAATTTTTTACCTAAATAGTCAGCGGCAGCATATCCAGCAATTCATCCGGATTCTTCTGTTTTATAGTTTAATGTAATAATTTTACCTTTTAATTTTTCTTGTTGCTCTTTTGTTAATCCATCTAAAATTCAATCAACACCAATAACAACAATATTTGATTTTGCAAGAGCGTCTAAATTACTTTCATTAGGGTTATTTTTAGTCCCTATTAATCATTCTTTAAATAGATAACTATGTTGAAAACCCGTAAGAACTCATATATTTTTACTTTCTGAAATTAAATTATCATATTGTTTTTTAACATCAGCATCATTAACTGGTGTATTATATGAGCTTGTTTCATTATCTGTTTGAGTTGAAAATTGCGAAATAGCTTCTCAAACTGATTGATTAAATGATAGGTCGTTTACTTTTCCTCCTGCAGTTAATAAAACAATATCCATATGTTTTGTACTACCAGATTGAATTGCAGCTTTAATCTCAGCATCTTTTTCTTTAACTAATGAAGTGATATTAGCAACATCACTTTTTGCATATGTATCGGCACTAGAGCCAAATGAACATGATACAGTTATTGGAGCAATTGCAATAGATGCAACTGATAGTCCAAATAATAATAATTTGTTTTTTCTCATATTTTTATTCCTTTATATTTTTTTTAAACTATTCGCAAAAAATAGTTACATTAAACTTATATTATAAATGGCTCATTATTTAGTAAATATAAAACATTATGTAAATAAATATCTTTCAAAAATTTCATAAGATTAATTTTTATAAGACAATTTAATTAAATATTTTTAAAATTTAAGGTTTTTTTAATAAAAAATGAAAAATTTTATAATTTTATAATGTGGAAATTTGTGGAATTTATATTGAGGTTTTTTATAGTAAATTTATGTTGTTTTAAAACTTCTTTTAACAAATAAGTTGATTTATTCTTAATAAAAAATTAAATGAATTAAATATTAAAAGGATAAGAAAAAACAAGCGCATTATGCTGCTTGTTGTATTGATTTTTCTGAATAAATCAATGAACCTGCAAAATTAATTAAGAAAATTGCGATTGATACTGTTTGTCAGCTTAATGTTAGAATTGAAACAACTGAGAATGATTGTCCTAATCCGAAAGCAAATCAGTACATTCATCATAAAACATTCATTACTAATGCAGCTAAGCTAAAAACAAGAGATACACCTTGGAAACTTTTTCTTTTAAATCCTTCAATAATTTGAGGGATGAAAGCAACTGCTGTAAAGATAGGAATAATAACACCCATTGCAATTTGTAATCATTCTTGTGTAATAACTGGAAGAATTGCATTTGTTCTATCCACTATACCATTGTCCAAGATTTGTACATTTACTGATTGATCTGTTAATCATAATGCTGATAAAATTATTGCAAAGATGCCTTTTAATGTTAAGATAGCACCAACAATAATTAGCCCTTTTCTTTTCGCTTCTTTATTTTCTCATTCTTTATAAAAATATAAGAAGAAAATCATAACTGAATAAAGTAGAACTGAAGCTAGGTTAGCTACTAAAGGAGGTACTAATCCTCCTGGCATAAATCCAGCAAATACAATTCATAATAGTAAACCACTATTAAAAATTCAGAATGAAGTAAAGTTTACGTTTTTTCCTGTTTTTCTTTCTTTTACAACTTTTATAAATTGAGGTAAAGCAAGAAGAACGGTAATAACTAAAGCAAAAACACCACAAATGAATCCAATTTTACCCATGTATCCAAATTTATCGTGTTCAGCTCAAAGTCTAAAAAACTCTTTCATTTTTCCTTTCAGCTTCCATAACTTTTGTTATGAAAATATAAGCTTAATAATTAATTTAACAATTATTATTGAGAAAGTGAAAACTTTATTTAAATGTTTATATTAAACTTCATTCAAATTTGATAATTTATTTTAAAAAATACTTTTTTAAATTTTTAAAAGCATTTTGCTTATTACACTTTCTCAATATAAACTATATGCCAATAAGATTATTTTAGTTAAATAACTATTAAAAAAGTGGAACAAAATATGGAAAATAAATAAATATTAACTTGCTTTTAGCAAAAGTAACAAAAAAAATTCAATAAAACTACTAAATAGTCATACTGAATTTTATTAGGTAATTTAAATTTTAAAATTTTATTAAATTTGGATTATATGAATATCCTCTTCCAAATTTTGCTATCTCTTTTCCATTTAATTTAACAGCATCTGCTGAAAAATTCACTCAAATTTTCATCATTGATGCACCAACACCATAAACATCTACTGGTGTATTAGCTTCTTCAAATTCAGCAATTCTTTGTGCTGTAAATCCAGAAGAAACAATAATTTTAACATGTTTTCCGCCATTATCATCAAGTGCTGTTCTTAATCTTTTAATCATGTTGCTTGTCACACCAAATTCATCTTCAGATTCAAGGAACATTTTATCTTTAATTGCAACAGAAGTGTCAACTCTAACTGCCTCAAGCTCTTCTTTAAACTCTTTAAGACATTTTAAAGAATCACCAATAACATCATTATTAAAATCAACTAAACCAGTAACAGGAGCTCCAACAACTTTTTTATATGCTTTAAGCGCTTCTACTAAATCGCCTTCGTATTCTTGGATTAAAAGATGTGGAATAGAACCATTTTCAGCTGGTTTTTCAGATAATCATTTTATTTGCTGAGTTGTATCTATATTTCTAATACCACCTATATAAGCAGAATAACCATCAACTGCTTGTGTTAAATAATGATCAGCTCTATCACCCATGAATGTTACTAATTTTCCCTTAGCTGCAATGATCGCGTTTCTTGCATTTGTGGCAATAGAACTACTTCTAGCCAAAATCCCATCAATCATTCCTTCCAAAATACCAAAATATTGATATCTACCTTCAAGTTCAAGAACTACTTCTTTATTATTAATAATAGTACCGTCAGGTAAATATTTAATAGAATATTTTTTTGTATTAGTATGTTTTTTAAGAAGAGCTAAAACTTCCTTAATTCCACATAAAACAACATTGTCATTTCTTTGAAAAAATTGTAATGTTACAATATTGTCTTTTTTTTCTTTTTTTAATATTTGCTTAGTTTTTAAAAAATACTTAGCTATATATTTTGTTACCATATTTTTCCTTTCATATCTTTAACATCAATATTAAATTATATATTTTTATAAACTTTTGTTATTTTTAAATTTAATACAAAAAATAAAAAAAATGGGGTGCCCCATTTTACGCTCTTAATATTTTATTAAAAAATTCAGCTTTTTTAATATCTTTTTCAATTGATGAATTTTCTGTTTGTAGAGCATCAAGAATTTGTGTAGAATAAATTTCACTTTTTGTTCAACCTAAAACAATGCCGCTTTCATTATTATCAAGCCTTTTAATTGCTTCTATTCCAAGACTAATAGCATTTACTCTTTCCATAGCTGTAGGTATTCCACCACGTTGTAAATAACCAAGTTGATATCCTCTACTTTCAACTCCTGAAAGTTCTTCTACTTGTTTGGCCATTTCTGTAATAGAACCGTATTTTTTAATTTTTTCTGAAACTATTACTAAAACTGAATCTTTTTTTGTTTTTTCTTCCTTAACTATAGTAGCAATTTCTTCAATGCTCATTGGTCTATTATTCGTTACAATTACTTCAGCAGAAGTAGCTAATCCTGAATATAATGAAAGATCACCACAACTATTTCCCATAACTTCAACAAGAATGCATCTACCATGTGAATCAGCAGTATCTCTAGTTCTTTCAATAGCTTCAACAATATTATTTAAAGCAGTATAAAAACCAATAGTTATTGAAGTAGAAGCGATATCATTATCAATTGTTCCTGGTAAACCAATTGCTTTAATTCCTAATTCATGTAATTTTTGTGCGCCTTGAAAACTACCATCGCCACCAATAACAATAACTGCTTCAATACCTTTTTCTTGAAGATTTTTTACAGCTTTTTTTCTAACTTCAATATTTTTAAATTCTGGGAATCTAGCAGATTTAATAATTGTTCCTCCCATATTATTTATTCTTTTTAAATTAACTTCTGAGGCTGGAACAATTTTGTTTTCAACAAGGCCTTTGAATCCTTCAAAAATTAAATGTGTTTCAATATTTTTAGTTTTAGCATATTGAACAATACCGTAAATAGCGTTATTCATTCCTTGTGAATCGCCACCTGATGTTAACACAGCAATTTTCTTCATTTTTACTCTCCTTCATATTTATCAATATAATAAAGTAGTATAATTATAATTAAACAAATATAAAAATAACAAAATAAATGAGGTAAAAATGAAAAAAGTTTTGGTTCTTAAAACTTCAATTAATGCTATATCTATAACTAATACAATGTTGGAAAAATTTTTAGAAATATATAAAGATAAAAATTCTGAAGATCAAATTATAACTCTTGATTTAAATGATGAAAACTTAATTTCCCTTACAAAAAATAACTTTCAAGACTACTTTCAATTTAAAAAAGCTGAAGAATATATTCAACTTTTAAAAGAGGTTGATAAAATTATAATTTGTGCTCCAATGTACAATTTTAATATACCAGTAACTTTAAAAATATTTTTTGATATGGTTGCTCAAGCTAAAAAAACTTTTTTATATAAATATGATGGTAAAAATCTTTCAAAAGGATTATTAGACCATCTAAGTGTTCAAATAATTAGCTCACAAGGCGCACCTATTGAATGATATGAATGAGCAGATACAAGTTTCTATGTTTCTAAAATGTGTGAATTTTTAGGAATGAAAATTAGTGGAATTACTAAATTTGCTGGCGCAAAAATTGCAAATTTTAAATTTGAAGAAGTTGATTTTGTTTCTTTAGTAAAACAAGATGCACTTAATTTTTAGAAAGCTAAATCAATTTAGCTTTTTTTATTAATCAAATTTTTTAAAGAACACAAATAAAAAAATATTTATTAAATAATAAAAATATGTTGTTTTTAAAAATTTGTTTTTATTTAATTGGGTTATGAATTTATAGTAGTATATAATGATAAAAAATAAATTTAAAAGAGTTCATTATGAGAAAAATAACAAAAATTATTGTTCCTCTTTTTGGTTTTTTGGGTTTAACATCAATAATTGGCTGTTCAAAAACTAATAAAGAAAATAAAAAACATAGTGAATCTGTTCAGATTCAAATAAAAAATATAATTAAAAAACAAGAGGAAACTAAAAATTTTGTAATAGAAAATCAGAAAACTAAAAAATTTTCAAATGCAGAATTAATTAATCCTGAAAAAATTAATAACTTAGTTAAAACAGAAAGAAAAGCACAAGCATTTTGACCATGGAGTTGAGAAGAGCCTAAGAAAAAGGCGCCTGTTAAATTTTATGACTTTTTTTTAAATCCTAAAAATACTACATCTTTGGCTATTAGTGGGGCATTTAGCGGTCTTTCATTAGTGCTTGGGTCAGTGGGGCTAGGTTATGTATTTGAAAAAGTTGTTCCAAATACAAAATATTGATTTTGATCATATAGTTTTCCTAAAAAGGTTGAAAAATTACTAAAAGCTATATTTAATTGCGAAATAAGTGAAGATGTTAAAAAAGCTGGTAGTAATCTTATGTTAGATTTACTAAGAATTAATGATCCAGAACTTAAAAAGAAATTTGAAAACTTTAATAATCAGTTGCAAAATTTTCTTAAAAATAAAACAGACGCTGAATCAATTAAAACAAGTTTAGAAGCAAATAATTTTGTAACTGAATATTTTGATGGGGAAGCAAATAAAACAAATAATGGTTTTATTTCTTTAATTCTTCAAGCAATAGAAAAAGATACTACCGGAAAAACGGCAAAAAATTTTGTAATGCTTGTAGATAGTTTAAAGGTAATTAATAAAAAAGATGGCAATATTACATCTAATAATTGACATACGTTTATTTTTACTGATGATGCACAAAAATGATATGAAATTGAGGGAAAATATAAACATAAGAATTTATCAAAACAAAAAGAGAGAAAAAAAAGGCAAGTTGAACAAAATATAAAAGAACAAAAGAATCAAAGAGAAATTTCTAACATAAGTGAAATTCAAAGCGAAAATAGCTTAAATAAAGTATTTGAAACTCTTGCTGAATCAGCTATTAGCGAAGAAAACATTAAGACAGAATTTGAAAAATATAAAAATGCTATTATTTCATTATTAGACAAAATTGGAAAATCACTTCAACTTCTTCCCAAAGCTCAAAAATCAGAGGAATTAAAAAATAATTTTACTTCATTAATATCTATAATACTTTATAGTGTAAATGCAATAAGTGGTGTAAAAGTAATTGATAATATTACAAATCCTTTAAGCACTAATATAAATGATTTAGCAAAAGAAATTTCTAAATTTCTGACTAAAAATTGATAATAATACTTAAAACTAAATTGATTATTCTTTTATAATTGTAAATAAAAACTCAAATATGACAAATTTTGCGTCGTATTTGAGTTTTTATTATTGTTTTGGCATTATTATTTTTTACCTTTTAATCCTATTAAATCAATTTAAAAAATTGAATTTGTTATCTGTTTTAGTTGTAAAATAAGTTTTTAAATATGCGGCATTAGTAATTATTCCTAAATATACTAAATAAACAAATATAAAAATATATAAAAGAAGATAAAGAATAGCCCCCAATATCCCAAACTTATCATAATTTAAATATCCACCTAATCCACCAAATACTGAAGTAATTAAAGAAATAGGGAGAGTAGTTAGTAATAATCCTGGCGCTATTTGTTTTCAACTAAGTTTAAACTTTGGACCAAACTTAAATATTAAAGAAATAATAATAAATATTGTGATTACAATTCAAATAAAAAGAAGAATATTAGAAGACCAGCGCTCATGAGCTATTCCAAAAATATTAACAATCCCTAAATAAGAAAGTGCTGAAAGATATAGGGTTATACTAATAATTAAAACTAGTAAAAAACCTTTAAGTCGATTAGTTAAAAAGTTTCCAAAAGTTTTATGTGAATAAATGTAACTTTGAGTATAAACAATATTAGCAAATCCTCCCGCGCCCATTCAAAGTGCCGAAAAGAAAAAAATTATAAATACAGTAATTTTAGGCGTACTATCACTATTTCAAACATTATAATCATTACTAAAACCGGGAATTATTTTAGCAAGAACTAAATCAATAAATTGTAAATCTAAATCAGTTGAAGTAATTCTGAGCATACCTAATATAATGGCAATTATTGGAATAAAAGAAATAAATAATGTAAATGATGTTGATGCTGGTATAAATGCAAATTCTCTAGAAGATATTTTATTATAAGTAAGATTAATTAACTCTTCATTTTTATTTTTATTTAATTTGTTTTTCTTTGGAATAACAAATCATAAAATTGTTTTAATAAATGCTTTTAATATTATTTCATATAAAGAAATATTTTTATATCTTGAAACAGTAATTTTATGTCTTAAACTCGAAGAAAGAAGAACTCTTCTTTCATATTTTTCTCGATGTTTAGGTAATGTTCTTTTTTGCATTATTTAAGAAGCTTTAATATTAATTCATTTGTTAAAACTGGATTTGCCTTTGATTTTGTTTCTTTCATCACTTTACCTACTATCATTCTAATTTGCTTTTCAGGATTTTGGATATAATCCAATTTATCTTGTGGCGTTAATATCTTATTAATAATATCAGTCAATATTTTTTCATCTGAAATTTGCATTAAATCATTTTCTTTTATTAATTGCATTAAATTTTGTTGATTATTTTCAAGAAGCGGAACAAGTTTTTTAAGCTGTTTTCCAGAAATAACTCCTTTTTCAAGCAATTCCATTGATGTTGAAATATCTTGTAAATTAAAATTAATTTCTGAAAGATGCTTTTGATTTAAATTGGCATAAGCCACAAATTCATTAAAAAATATTTTTGATTTTTTATCTAAATCTTCAAAATCAATATTATCAAAAATTTGAGAAAGTTTTTGATCATTCACTAATCTATTTAAATAAATTTCATTAATATTTGCTTTTTTATATCTTTCTTCCTTTTCTCAAGGTAATTCAGCTAATTTTGCGCTAGAAATTAAATCAGAAGAAAGTTTGATATAAGGAATATTTGGCTCAGGAAAATATTTATAATCAACTGCATCAGATTTCAATCTCATTAAAATATTTTGTTGAGTTTTTTCATCAAAACGTTTAGTGCATTGCATTATTTTTTCATTTGCTAAAATCTTTCTTTGTTGTTCTTTAATTTCAAATTCAATTGCCGTTTTAACATTTGAAAGTGTATTAATATTTTTAATTTCAACTTTTGTCCCAAGCCTTTTATCTCCCTTAAAACGTAATGAAAGATTAATATCAGCTCTAAGGCTTCCTTGTTCCATTTTAGCATTAGAAATATTTTGTGAAAGAGCAATTTGTCTAATAGTTTCGATATATTTTACAGCAGTATCAGCATCATGAATAACTGGTTTAGTAACAATTTCAATTAAAGGGATTCCAGCACGATTATAATCAATAAAAGTAAAATCGCCTTCATGATGTTGACGGGCAGTATCTTCTTCAAGATGAATTCTTTCAATTTCAACAATTTTATTTTTTCCATTAACATTTAAAGATAGTTTTCCATTTCTTCCTATTGGGTGAAATTGTTGTGTAATTTGAAAACCTTTCGGAAGATCTGTATAAAAATAATTTTTTCTATCAAATTTAAGAACATCGTCAATTTGCATATTTAATGCTTTTGCTAATTTAATTGCATTAATAACTGCTTGCTTATTTACTTGTGGTAATGTTCCTGGATAAGCTAAATCTATATAACTAACTGTTGTATTTGGCAAGGCATTAAAATCTATTTTAGCAGGAGAAAACATTTTAGTTTTTGTTGAAAGTTGTAAATGAATTTCAATACCAATAATAACTTCAAACATTATTTTCCTCCTATTAATTTTTCAATATAACTTGCAAATTGTAATAATTTAGCATCTGAATAAAGTTCAGAATCAATAGCAATACTATATGGAAGTGAATTGTGTTTAGCAATTGGCAATGTTATACTAGGATTGCCTACTAAATTTGAACCAGTTAATATTCATTCAGAATAATTATTTTTTGCTGGATCATCAAATTTTGGAGCAATTCCGGCACTTGAAGGATAAATAATATATTCATATTTTTCAAATAATGAATTAATATAATCTTTATATAATCTTCTAACTTTGGCCGCCCTTAAAAATAAATCTTTCTGATTTTCTTCTTTTAGAAATAAACTTCCCAAAGTTAATCTTCTTTGAACCATTTTTCCTAGTCCATGTTTACGACTAGCCATAAATGTATCTTTTCAAGAATTACTTTTTTCAACTCTTGTTCCAAATGCAATACCATTTAAATTAGAAAGGTTGCTACTTCCTTCTGAAAAAGAAATAATTTCATAAACTGGTTTAATTGCATTTACCATATCTAATTCTGGTTTAATAAAATCCACTTGAATTTGTTCTTTTTCTAAAATTTTTTTCAATTTTTTCATTGATTTAGTCATATATTCTTCAACGACATCACTCATATCGAACATTAAAACTTTATTTGGTTTTTGATATGGTAATTCACTTTTTACTATTTTTTGAGTTAAATCATTATTAGATTTTTTATAAAGAATTTTAGCTAAGAAATTGGCATCATTCACATTGTGAGTAAAAAAGGCTACAGTATCAAGAGAAGAGGCATATGCAAATAAACCATATCTGGAAATTGCACCATAAGATGGCTTGAATCCAACGCTACCAATATAAGCTGCAGGCAAACGAACGCTATCACCAGTATCAGAGCCAAGAGCAAAAGAAATATTAGAACTAAAAGTAGCGGCACTTCCGCTGCTTGATCCACCTACATATCTGCTAGAATCAAGGGGATTTTTTATAATTCCATGTGAAGAAAATGTGCCAGTACCGCCTAAAGCAAACTCATCGCAGTGCACTTTTGCAATTGCAATTGCTCCTTGATCAAGTAATAATTTTAAAACATCTGAATTATAAAATGTTTTGAAATTAACAAGAAAATCACTTGATGCAGTAGTAGTAAAATTACCAAAGGCATAATTTTCTTTAATACTGAAAACTACATCTTTTAATAATCCTTCATTATTTGTTTTATATTGAAGAACATTAGCTACAGCGTTATTGTTATCATTTTTCAGCTCATTAATTGCTTGCTCTAAATTCCCTTTAACTTTCATTATTCAACTACTTTCTTAATAATTACATAATCTAAATTTTTATTTGCTGCATTAGAAAGTAGATCCTCTTTTTTAATCAATAATTCTTCATTTTCTTCATCTTCTCTTAAATATGAAGTTAATTCTTCATCGATTAAAAACATTGGTTCAACACCTTCTACATCAATGTTTTTTACTCTATTTAAATGTTCATTGATGATATAATATTCTTCCAACATTCCATCAATGACATCTTCATCAATGTCAATAAGAATATCTTTGGCTAACTCTCTTAAATATTCCCTACTAATTTCCATTACTTACCTCATCATTCAGGATTAAACTTAATAATTTTTTTATTTAAATATTTTAAATGTCCTTCAAAGTTACTAAATTCCAACTTGTAACAATGTAAGTACATTCTAGGTCTAGTCTTACCCCCATATTTTCTATCACCTAAAATAGGATCTTTTAAATATGAAAGCAATACTCTAATTTGATGCTTTCTGCCTGTATGGATTTGAGCAAAATTATATTCCCTTTCGCTTCAAAGTGTTGTAATAGCTTCTAAACTATCACTATCATTAGTTACAATCATTTTTTGCGACTTTTCATCTTTCTTAATATTTATTTTATATTGTCTTTTTTCATATTTTTTATTTGAAATAAATGTATATATTTTTTTAATATTATTAATGTTTTGATTTAATAAAGTTAATGTTTTATAATTTTTAGCATATATAATTAACCCCGATGTTTCCTTATCTAATCTACCAATATGACTAGGAATAAATGAATCATCTTGCTTATAAAATAATGTTGTTTTAACAGCATTATCAAGAGAATTTTCTCCATCATGCACTTCTACATTTTTTGGCTTATTTACTATTAAAATGTTATCATCTTCATATACTTTTTTAACTTTTCAATTAGCTTTTTTATACTCTTTAAAATTAATATCATCCTTAATATAAATTTCAATTATATCTTCGTTTTTAATTTTATATCTTGCATCATTTACTCTTTTTGAGTTAATTTTTATATCTTTATTTCTTATTAATTTATAAATAAATGATTGTGGTAATTGTGTAAAGTATTTTTCAATAAACTTATATAATGTTCTGTCCTCATCATTATTTGTTGCTATTATTTTTTTCATTATAATTTATATTATATATGTTTTACATATATTAATATAATAAACATTAACAATTAAAACATATAAAAAGCTAAGGCTTTTGCCTTAGCTATATAGAACCAAGTGATCCAAAGCCTCCTAAGCCGCCAAGAGCTGAAGGATCAAATTTTCCTGATTTAATTAATGTTGAAATATCTTTAACTTTTTGAGCCATTTTTTCATATTCATTTAATAATTGATTAAATTCTTGAACAGGTCTACCACTACCTTTAATGACTCTTGCCTTTCTTGAAGGATCTTTTAAAAGTTTAGGATTATTTCTTTCTTTAAGTGTCATACTTGACATTAAAACTTGATATTTTCATGCTTTTTGTTGAGCTTTTTCCACCATTTCTGGCGAAATTTTATTCAATCCTGGAATCATTGAAGCAATTTTTGAAAGAGAACCTAACTTTTCAAGTTGTAAGATGCTATCAAGTAAGTCATTAAGTGTAAATACTCCAGTTACAAACTTATTCAATAATTTGTTTGCTTTTTTCCCATCAATTACATCTTGAGCTTTTTCAATTAAAGAAAGAATATCTCCCATTCCTAAAATTCTCTCAGCCATTCTTTCAGGATGAAATAAATCTATATTTGATATTCCTTCACCAGTACCTATAAATTTAATAGGAATATTCAATAAATATCTAATACTTAGGGCGGCTCCACCTCTAGCATCACCATCAAGTTTTGTAATAATTGTTGAAGTTAATTTTAATCTATCATGAAATGCTTTAGCGACATTAACAACATCTTGCCCTGACATTGCATCTGCTACAAAAATAATTTCATTAGGTTTAATTATTTTTTTTAACTCTTCAAGCTCTTGCATAAGGTTTTCATCAATAGCTAATCTACCAGCAGTATCAAAAATAATTAAATCACTTTGATTTTCCTTAGCATATTGTAAAGCTTTTTCAGCAATTGTTTGTGCTGATGAAGATGTACCTTCTTCATAATATGGTAATGACACGCTTTTTGACAGCGTTATTAATTGTTGAACTGCAGCTGGACGATAAATATCACAAGCAACCATTAAAGGATTATTAATAAGTTTTTTCTTGCGAAAAAAATGACCTAATTTTACTGCTGTAGTAGTTTTTCCTGACCCCTGAAGACCTACCATCATAATTTTATGTGGTGTTGAATTAATTGAAATATTTGAACTATATTTTCCTAAAATTTCAATTAATTCATCTTTAACAATCTTAATAAATTGTTGTGAAGCGTTTAGCGATCCAACAATATTTGTATTAATTGCTTTTTCCTTAACATTTTTTATAAATGTTTTAACAACAATTAAATTAACGTCAGCTTCTAATAATGATAATTTTATATCTCTAATAACCTCAATAATATCTTCTTCCTGTACAAGTGCTTTTTTAGATAATTTATCAATTGATTTAGTAATTCTTTTTTGAATAAAATTAAACATAAATCTCCTCTATTCCATTTTAAATGATAGCTTAACTAAGCTATTTTTTTGTTTTTGTTTTTCTTTAGAACTAAAAAATTGTTTGGCAAATTGCTTAACATTATTGCCTGATCCAAGCGGAATTTTTATTCCTAATTCTTCCTCTAATTGCTTCATATAAATTAAAAAATTATATCTAGCAATCATACTTGCGGCAGCTACTTCAACTGAAAGTGATTCTGCTTTATGCGCTAAATAAATATCATAATTAATTGCTGTTAGGCCACCAAAATTATTTGGTTTCAAGTGTTTTTGAAAATAATTAATGATTGTATTATAGGTAGAATACTGATCAATAAAAACAGCATCAATATTAATATTAAAAGCTTGTAATTTTTTTTCTAAATCATTTATCACTTTAATATGCGTAAATGCTTTAATCTCATTTGCATTGTTATACTTATTAATTGAATTATAACCTTTTGGTGTTAAACGATATACACAACTTTCTACTAATGGAAATAGTTTAGGGACTATTTCCATTATTTTTTTATCAGTCATCTTTTTAGAATCTTTTATTCCTAAATCAATAACTTTTTGTTTGTTCTCTTTTTTAATTAAAACAGAGCATGAAACAAGAGGACCGAAATAATCTCCGACCCCCACTTCATCAACTCCTATAACTTGTTTATTGCTTAAATCAATTTTGCTATCGTAGTTAATAAAATTCACTAATATCCTGCTTCTAAATCTTTTTCAAATCTTTTTCTTAGTACTTCTTGAGATTTATTTACTTCTTCTTCTGGATTATTTAAGAATTTATCAATAAAATATCCAACTCCACCTTCTTGGTTTGTTTTATTTAATTTAACTGTTGCTTTTGATCTAATAACTTTTGAAGAATTTTTCATTGCTACTGAAACACCCGCAACTTCAAACATAGGAACATCATTAAATCCATCACCAATTGCAACAACATTTTTAATTTCAATATCATAATATCTAATTAATAATGAAATAACCCTACCTTTATTTACTGTAACATTAGTAATATCAAAAACTGGAGTTAAACCTTCGCCTTTTGATCAATATGAGAATTCAGCTAGATCTCCATATTTTGTTTTTAAATATGTACGTAATTCTTCAACATTTGTTGATTGTTTAACATCAAAAACAATACCTGTAGGTTTAAGCGGAAGTCTATTTGTATCAATTCCAACAACAAATTTATCAGCATCTTTAAAACCAAAAACAGATTCTAAAGCTTCATCACGGTGTTGTAGTTGAACTCAACCAGGTCCTTCAATTGCAATATTAGAAACTTCATTTTTAACTTTTTCATCACCTAAAATATATAACATTTCATTTAAATGTAGATATTGAATGTAAGGAATAAATACATCATCAGTAGGATTATGAATGTGTGCCCCATTATAATTGGCTACAATAGTATTTAATCCTAATTCTTCATAAATGGGTTTTGTACTTCTTCAAGGTCTACCTGTAATTAAACAAACAATGTGCCCCTCTTCTTTAGCTCTTAAAATTGCTTCTTTTGTTTTAGGATGAATTTCATTTCTTGAACTATTTGCAAGCAAAGTACCATCTAAATCAATTGCAAATAAATATTTATTTTTCTTATTTTTATTACTTTTTCTCATTAATTATCTCCTTACTAAAGTTTTTCTCTCTAGATTAACAATCATTTTTTCATTTAAAGTTAATAATACATATCCGGATTTACTTCCAAAACGAGGCAAAGATGTTGAGCCTGGATTAATAAGTGTTACACTTTTATTTGTGAATAGTAATGGCGTATGGGTATGCCCAAACATTAAAATGTCAATTTTATATTTATTAGCATAATTAATCATAAAATTGACATCTTCTAATTGTTCATAACTACCAATTAAATGCCCATGCTGTAAACTAATTCTTAACCCTTCAATTTCTAATTCATAAGATTCTTTAGCATTAAAATCAAAATCATTATTTCCAGCAACATAAAAATCAAAATGTTTTTTCATAAAAGAAGATTCACACAAATAATCTCCTAAATGAATTGCAATATCATATTTTTCACTAGACAAAATGTCACTTATTACTTGTAAATCGCCATGATTATCACTTAAAATAATAAATGTTGTCATATAAAAATTATAAATTATTAAATTTATATATAGTAAAATTATTTAATGATAAATATAGTCTTATACCAGCCAGAAATTGCTCCTAATACAGGAAATATTATTAGAACTTGTTATGCTTTAAAAGCAAAATTACACATTATAAAGCCAATTGCTTTTGAATTAGTACACTCAAGTATTAAGCGGGCTGGAGCCGGTCATTTAATAAGTGATATTGAACATGAAATACATGCCTCTTATGAAGATTTTCAAAATAAATATAAAGATAAAAATATTTACTATATTACTAGATATGGTTTAAAAACATATTCGGAAATTGACTTTGAAAAAAATATTAAAGAAAATGGTGATATTTTTGTTATGTTTGGTAGAGAATCGACTGGCATTGATAAAAATATACTTAAACAAAATATTGATAAATGTTTGAGAATTCCAATGTATGAAAAAAATCGTTCAATTAATTTGGCAAACTCTGTTTGTGTAATAGGATATGAAATTGCAAGACAATTAAAATTTAAAGATTTATCAAGATATGAAGTGCAAAAATCAAAAGATTTTTTATTAAATTATGGAAAAGAAAATAAATAAAAATGAGTTTAAGTTTTTAAAAAATTTACAAAACAAAAAGTATCGCGACCTTAAAAAAAAATTTATTATAGAGGGTCAAGATGCTATTGATGAAGCAATTAGAGTAGGCAAAAAGATTACAATTTATTCAAGTAATCTTAAGATAAAAGCTGATAAATATTTAGATTATGAATTACTTTGTAAGATTTTAAATTCGGTTACTCCTCAAGAAGTATTTGCTGTTGTAGATTATTTAGAAGAAAGACCAATTAAGGGAGATGTTGTTGCTCTTGATCATGTTCAGGATCCTGGTAATTTGGGGACTATTATTCGAAATTGTGTTTCTTTTGGAGTTAAAAATTTACTTGTAAATGGTGTAAATATTTATAATGATAAAGTTCTTCGATCTACTAAGGGGGCTATTTTTAATATTAATATTATTCAGTCAAAAAACCTAATAAATGATATTAAATATTTAAAAAATACTCATCAAATTATTGGAACGCTTCTTGATAAAAATGCTAAGTCAATCGTGAATTTTAAGCCTAAAAATAATTATGTCTTAATTTTTGGAAACGAATCGAAAGGAATTTCTTTTCCTATTCAAGAATTACTTGATGAACGAGTTTATATCCCAATAAATTTTGAAAGTTTAAATGTTGCTATTAGTAATGCTATCGCTTTATATGAATTAAAGGGAAGAAAGGAAAATAATGGCTACAAAAATTAACTGATTTCCTGGTCATATGCAAAAAACTACGAGGGAAATAAAAGAGATTGCTTCACTGTGTGATGTAATTGTTTATGTCTTAGATGCACGCGCTCCTTTGATTACTTTTAATGAAGAGTTATTAGAGCTTTTTAATAATAAAGAAATAGTGTATGTTCTTTCTAAAAAAGATTTGCGTGATGTCAATAAAGATAAAGAAGTTTTAAGTAAGTTTAATAATCAAAATTTACTATTCACAAACTTAAAGAATCATAATGAAAAGAAAAATATTATTAAAATTATTAAAAGAATAACTCTTGAAAAAGAAAAAAGAATGAAAGCAAAAGGATTAATAAAATATAATCCAAAATTATTTGTTATTGGGATGCCAAATGTTGGTAAATCAACACTAATTAATTTACTTTTAGGAAAAAGGAAATTAAAAGTAGAAAATTATCCTGGTGTAACTAGAAAAATTCACTGAGTAAGCATTGATAATTTTCATTTATTAGATACTCCTGGTATTATGTCTAAAAGACTTGAAGAAGATAGAGATGGATATATTCTTTCATTAATGCAAATTCTGAAGGCTGGAATTGTATCTGAAAAAGAACTATTTTATAATGTCATAATTTTATTGAGCAATGAATATCCCGAAATTGTTGATAAAATTAATTTTGCGCTTTCAATTGATGAAATTGATGTTGAAAAAAATTTAGAAAATTATTGTCAAAATAATAAACTAACATTAAATCAAGCTATTTCAAAGCTTTTAACAATAATAAGGCAACAATTAATGACTTTTTTATAAGAAAGTAATAAAAAGACATTTAAGCTATTTAATAAAATCAAATTATTAATTAATTTTATCTTTAAGTGAAGCAAATTTTTGTTTGTTGCTTTTTTATATTTAACTTTATTAGCTTGATATTTTATTTTAAACTTTTTTAGCATTGCAATACTATTTAACTTTATAAATATATACTTGAAATTCTTTTTTGAATTTATTATTCCTTTCTTTAATAACACTTAAAGTTTTAATTTAAACTTGTTAAATTTTTTTCTAATTATATTGTCTTTATTTATTTCAATATCTTTAAAGGTATTAAAACTAATTAAAATATACTTTCAGTTTTTTTAATCATAAATTAATATATTATGATTTTTATACAACTTCATGTTATTTTTAAATTGTTTTTATTAATTATAAAATTTTTATTTTAGTCCATTTATTTTTAAAATAAACAAAAAAATAAATTAATAACATTTAATTCCTAAATTATTTGCACTTTTTATAATTTAGTAAATAAAATAGTTTAAATACTTAGCGCATATCATAAATATTTTATTGTTCTTTATTTTGGTCTTTTATTTCTTTTCTTGCATCAATAAGCTGCTTTAATTCAGAAACAAATCCTCCAGCAATAATGCCACTTGGTATAGCAAAAATTGCTATACCCATTAATGATAAAATAATAACTGAAATTCTTCCGGCTACACTAACTAAAGTAATATCACCATATCCAATTGATGTCATTGTTACAGTTGTAAAATAAATTGCGTTTCAAAAAGGAAAATCGGCCGGTGTAGCTTCTATGCCTGTAGAAGCCTCAACAACTTTTTTAACTAATTCTCCATCAATTTCCTTTTCTACTACCATAACATCACTTGTTGTGTAATTAAATTTTAAAGGCTCGACATCATAAAAAATAATTGAAAAAGAAATAATTACAAAAATAATAAATAAGAAAATATAAAATAATGTTTTCTTTTCTTTATCAATAACTGTATAAAGAACTTTAAAGGGCGTAAAAAATGATAATAATAAAATAACTCTAATTACTCTTAAGTATGAAAGATATTTAATGTGTCTTAATCACTCTAAATTGCTTTGTGCACCAATTCCAAAAATTGAAATAGGAGTAGCAATAGTTGAAAAAATAATTAAAAATAATAAAAACCCTTTGAAGCTAAATGGGAAAAGAAATGCTGATAAAACTTTCCTTTTTGAAGATCTTACTTTATATATATAAATCATAATATAATCAAGCATTGCAATAAAAAAGATAATTGTGCTTATTGCTAGTGACATTGCTTTAACTCACAATGATGGATTTCCTTGTTCATCTTTAAAAATTGTTCCAAATAAAAGAACAGATAACGATAAAAAGTAAGGAACAATAATTCCAAGAACATAAACAAATTTAAGAATTATAGCTAATGGCACATAACTACTTTGAATTTTTGTTGTTTTTTGTGAAGGATTTACAACATATTCAAATATGTTATAGGCTAAATCTTTATCTCGAACCTTTTCTGTTTTTACAAATGAAAAATTATCGTTTTTTTGAGATTTTTCTTTTGTGCTTTTCTTGTTAATTTCAATATTTTCTTGTTTAGTTTTTTCTAAACTGGCAATATCTTGAATTTTAGTTTGCAAATTTCTTTTTTTATTGACTTTTGGATTAGAAGAAGTAGGTAATACTTTTTTTAAAGTTTCATTTAAAACAGTATTATTTGTTTCTAATTTTTTTCTCTTTGAAGTATTTTTATTATTATCTTTATTCATTTTTTCTCATTTTCTTTGAAATTATACTTTAAAATAATTGTAAATTTGTTTCATTTAAAACATTAACATGTTTAATTTTAAACTTTTTTAAAAATATAAATGCTAATAAAAACTCATAAATGAATTTTTAATTTAATTTTAAGCTATTTTTTTGCTACACTATTTGAAGTTTTTCCTAAACGAATAAATGGCGAAATGTGTCCCTTAATGATGTTTTTTAAAACATCGCTAGTTTGATTAAAGATTTTTAATCAATCACTTATTTTTTTGCCTGTTAATACATCTAATGTAGTTATAGATAATTGGGAAATTCATTCGATTTTAGATTTTAATTCATTTTCAGCCACACCATTTTCTTTTAAAGCAATTAATCCCAATCTAATTGAATCAGATGCATCTTTTCAAATATTTATATATTTTTTAATATAAACATTGTCATTTTTTATAAAATTGTCAACAATATGTTTAATAAAGTTATCAAAATCAAAAAGATACGTTGATGTTCCTGCTATTGTACCAAATATATCAGAGCCAATATTTTTAAAAAGGCCCAATCAAGAAGATTCTGCTTCTTTTTTCTTTGTAGCTAAAACTTCATTATCATGTACTGTTCAATAATCTTCTTTAAAAATTTCATTTATACTACCTGCGTTTGGTATAACTTCTGATAATTTCAAATTTTTTAATTTTAAAGCGTAATTTAAAAATGATTCAGTAAATTTTCCACTATTATCTTTTCTAAAAATTTCAAAAATCAAGGTTAAAATATTATACGGATTATCTGAATTATTAGATTGTGATCTTTCAGATTTCACTTCATCATATGGAACATATCCATCTATATACTTTTGAAATTGATCTTGATCAAAAACATTTGGTTTTTTATTATATAAATCTTTTAAAATTTGAATTAATGTATCAAAACCAAAATTAAAAATTGAATAATTCGTATTTTGATTATGTGTAAATATTTGAACTAATAATTCTTTAAACTCAGCATCTGAATCTGAAGTAATATTAAATTGTTTTTTGAACTGCTTATATAAAGCGGTTCAAAATGATGATTTTATTCTGTGCTTTGTATTAGGATTGTAATTTTCAAAATATACTATTAAGCCGATTGCACTTCCAATAAGTGCGCCTATAGATCCTAAGCGAACAGCAATATTTTTAAAATTGTTATTAGTATTTTTTGAAAATTTACTTTTTGTCTTTTTAGATATATTTTTATTTAAAAATGATGTTATTAATTGAGAGCCACTATCAAATAAATTGCTATTTTCATTTGTTTTAGATGAATTTGTGCTTTTAACAATTTTTTGAGGTTTTTCTAAAAAAATCGGTTTCTCTAAATCAGTCTTTTTAAAAATTTCATAATTATTTTTTTGTAATTTATTTTTTTTAAAATGCTCGACTATTTTTAATTCTTCCGGCTTTTTTATATTTTTTTTTTGACATGAAAATGTGCTTATAGTCATCATACTAATTGCACCACTTAATAATGCCAATTTTGAAAGTTTTTTCATCCGATTTCCTTAATTTTAATTAATATAATAACTTAATAAAAATTAATATGTTTTATTTATTCAATTTTTTTATTAAAAAGATAATATAAAACTGCAATAATTGCAGTTTTATATTAATGTAATTTCAAAAACAAATTCTTTTGTTTTTCTATTAATAGAAATCGTTTTTACTGAAAATGCATCCTTATAATTATATCTTGTGCTTCTAGTAATATTTCCAGTAATATTTTTAAATAATCAGTCTTTAAACTGAATATCTTTATTTTTAATCTTAATATCTATTTCAAGAGCTTTTTCAAGTTCTTTAATACTTGTTTTTCCTTTAACCCTAAACTTATGAACTGACATTTCAATAATATCTTCTTCTTCATCAAATTCATCATAAATCTCACCAACAAGTTCTTCTATAATATCTTCTATAGTGATAATTCCGATTGTTTTTGAGCTAGAATTATTCTTTACAACAAAACCCATTTGTGCTCTTGATAATCTTAATTTGTCTAAAGCACTTGAAAGTGTACTATTAGCACTAATTATTGGAGCAAATTTTGCTACATCAAATATTTTCAAATCGTCATCTAAATCAAAAATATCCTTAATATGTACAAATGAGATAAGTTGATTATCTTTCATTAAAGGAATTCTAGAATAATAAGTTTCCTTAAAAAGCTTTTTTGCTTCTGCTACTGTGTCTGTATAGTTTAAATAATCAATTTCACTAAGTTTAATATAGTGTTGTGCTACTTTTTTATTATCTAAATCAAGAGCATTTTTAGTAATCATTTCTTCATGTTTTTCTAAAACTCCTTCTTCAGAAGCAATATTTATCATATGTTTAAGTTCTACTTCTGAATTGGTAGTCAATTTTTCTTTAGACATTTTTGAAATGAGTCAACTAACTGGTCAAAATAAATAATAAAAAATAAGTATAAAGTAAACAAAAAAAGCTAAATAATTAAAAGCGCTTTTCTTCGCTAACATTTTGGGCGTTATTTCACCAAAAATGATAATTATTGGGGTTAGAATTAAAGTTGAAATAATAGTAATTAAATAATCATTGCCACTTAAATCTTTTGAAAGAAGAAAAGATAATAAAGAGGCAGAAGCAATATTCACTATGTTATTGCCAATTAAAATTGTCGTTAATAACATATTAAACTTGCTTCTTTGTCTTTTAATTAAAGCTGCTATTTTACTTTTCTTAGAAATTTTTTCTTCTAGTTCGCCCGGATTTATCGTGCTATAAGCCATTTCAGCACCACTAAAAATTGCTGAAATTATTACGAAAAGTAAAACTATTGAATATAAAGTTATTTTAATACTTAAAGGTATCTGGGAGTTTGTTTCCATTAAAAATCACCTGCTTTTGAGGATTTAAATTCTGTATAATCTTCACCACTTACAAAATCACCGGTTGATTTATTAAAATAAAACAATAAATCTTTCTGTTCACCAGCCCGGTGTTTTTTAATTAATAGTTCAACTGGATATAATTTGTATCCATCCGCATTTTCTATTGTTTCATCTTTATTTTTATTATCTTGTTGATATAAAAACATAACAATATCCGCATCCTGCTCAATAGAGCCTGATTCACGAAGATCAGAAATAATAGGGCGTTTATCGGCACGCTCTTCAACCTTTCTTGAAAGTTGTGAAAGCGCTATAATTGGAATATTTAGTTCTATTGCTAAACGTTTAAGTGATCTTGAAATCACACTAATTTCATTTTGTCTATTACCATTTCCTTCATCTGAAAGTAATTGTAAATAATCAACAACAACTAAATCTATTTTTTGACGTCGATTCAAAGTTCTAATTTTTCATGCTAATGTTGAAATTTTGCTTGAAGTTCCATCATCAATAAAAAGTTGATAATTCTTAAATTCATGTTCATTAACATCTGAAATTTTTTTAAGAATATTCATTTTTTCTGCTTCATTCATGATTCCTGGATTTTTAAGCTTCATTAAAGGAATCATTGCTTTTCTTGAATAAAGTTTTTCAACAATTTGTTGTGTTGGCATTTCTAATGAAAATAGAACAATTCTCTTGCCCGGAGCATTAATGTTATTTTCATCAATCTTATCGGGATCAAATTTAATAATATCAATTAATTCATCAGATGAATCACTCTCTCTGAAACTTTTCTTTTGTAAAACATTTAAAATAACATTTAAAGCAAAAGTTGTTTTACCTACTCCAGGACGAGCGGCCAAAATAATTAAAGCACCCTGATTAAGACCATTAATAGTTCTATCTAACTCTCTAAAACCAGTTGGTACACCAGTAATTTGAATATTATTTTTTAGTCGATCTTGAAATTTTTCAAAATAGTCTTGAGACGCATCTTTTAAATTATCAAACTCTTTATTCGCATTATCATTGGTATCATAAATAACATTTTCAAGAAAATTTGCAAGATCGCTTTTATCCATAACGCCATCATAATTATCAAGCTTTGATTGTGCTTCATTAAGTCCAACTTGAATTTTACGCAGTTGTGAATATTTAGAAATTTGAATTACTAACGAATCTGCTTGCGAAGTAAATCCGGCATTAGCAAGCAATCTAGAAATAAATTCAGGATTAATTTTTTCTATATTTTTAGCACGAGCTTTATCATAAACTAAATTCAAGTCAATTGAAAAAGAATTGGTGTCACTAAAAAAACTCGCATCTAATAATGAGTTGTGATTTTCAATTAAAATTTTATATAGTTCTCTATTTTCAAAAAGAAAAAAATCTTCAGGCGATAAATAACCTATAGTCCTTGTTAAAACTTCAGAAGAAGTAAGAAGAATTCCTAATAAACTTTCTTCTGATCCTTTAGATCATAACTTTGTTTCGCTATTACTATTTTTAATTAAATCGCCCTTATTATTATTGTCACTACTTTGCATTTGATTTCACTTCTACCTTAATAATTGCATAAATATCTTTATATATTGCAATTTTAATATCATAAAGTCCTAAATTTTTAATATTTTTAGTAATAATTTGAGTTTTATGTAACTCAAAACCACGATTTTGTAAATCGCTTAAAATGTGTTTTGAAGAAATTGAACCATGTACATTCAAATTTTTATTGCCATCAATATTAGTTTCTAATTTATATACTAAAGTTTCCATTTCTTCTAATTTATGTTTAGTTTCTAAAGCTTCTTGTCTTTTTATGAACTCTTCTTGTTGAAGATGTTCAAGTTTAGTATCTAAAAAAGTTGATGTTTTTTTATTAAAAGGAATCGCTAATTTATTTTTGATTAAATAGTTAGTAGCATAACCAGGCTTTACATCAATAACTTCATTAACTTTTCCATCTTTACAGTCTTTTAATAATATTACTTTCATAATTTTTTCTCCTTATTTTTCTTTGTAACTAGCGATAGCTTGAATTACATTATCTACAAATATGTTCATAGGTTCTTTCGAAACTACGGCAGCACTATCATATTGGCCGCCACCGCCAAGAGATTCGGCAATTATTTGAATATTTTCTCCCGCACTTCTAATTGAAAGCTTGCAACTTCCATCTACAAGTTTAGCAATAACAAACGATGCTTTTCTTCCTGAAACTTGTAGCAGCCTATTAGCGGCAATTGAAATAGTATCTGAAGAAACCACCTTATCAACATAAGAAAGAAAATATCCTTTTCTTACTTCTGAAGTATTATCAAGTAATTGTTTTAAATCATTTTCTACTTCTTCTGAATGTTTAATTAAATTTTCTGAATATGTTGTGTTAGCACCATTTCGTTGAAGTAATGAGCAAGCACTAAATGTATTTGAAGAAACATTTTTTGTAAATCTATTAGTATCAGTATAAATACCATCTAATAATGCTTGTGCAACTACTACTGGCATAGTTTCTGTTTTTGAAAGTGCATTAAAAATATCAACAATAATTTCTGATGTACTTGATGCATATGTATCAATAAATAAGTTTAATTCATCAAAAATAGTAATTTTATTACTTGCTCTATGATGATCAATAGCAAATATATTCTTTCTAAGTGTTTTCTTTAAAAAAGCATTTGAATCAGTACGATCAGGATCATGAACATCTACTAAAAATACAATTGAATTATTGCTAAAAGCTTTTTTGGCCTTTTTAGAACTAATAATTTCTTCAAAAATAACAGGATTTGAATTTTTAATATTTTTAAGAACTTTCTCGCCTGTTTTATCAGTAGTATCTAAAACAATAAATGCTTTTTTATTTGTAAAAGTTTTGATAATATAATGCAATCCAATTGCACTACCAATAGAATCTAAATCGGCATTATTATGACCATAAATAAAAACTTCTTCTACTTCTTTTGAATCAATAATGTTTTTAAATCTATTTGCAAAAAGCTGAATTTTACTTTTTGATTCTATATAATCAATCCTATTTTGATCACCAAAATACCTGCTTTTTTCATTTCTGGAAGAAAGAGTAATCTGATTACCACCCCTATTTTTTGAAAGTGATAACGAAGTTATAGCATTTTCTTGTAACTTATTCAGATTATCATATCCTCAAGCAATACCCACTGAAAAAGTAATGGTAATATTTTTTAAAGTATTATTTTGATTAATATTAGAAATATTTGAAAATATGTCAAAATTGTTTTTAATCATTTTATCTAACATATCTTTATATAAAATAAGGCTAAATTTACCATTTGCATATTTTTGAATTAAAAATTTATGTAACTCAGCTTGCTCATTTAAATAGTTAGAAATAAAAGTATTAATTTCAATAATTTGTTCTTCATTAAGAGTTTCATTTAAATACTTAATATTATCAATTTCAATTTCTCCAAAAGCAATTTTTTTATCTTCAATATTCTTTGTCATTGCCAATTCTTTACTTCTTTCAAAAAATAAAATTGCTTTTTCTTCTCTCATCATTTTTACTAAATATGTAACTTCACCCAACTCAGTTCAATACTCAACAAGATCACTATCTTTAAACATTTTAAAAGCATCAAAATATTTTAAACCAATTACAGAATGACCAAGAATATGAAAAATATATTTATTTTCTCAAATAATATCATCAAGATAATTAAATATAATTACACCAATTTTATTTTTATTTAAAATGGAAGAAACTAAATTATTAATTCCTTCTTGCTTATCAATCTCATTCTTTTTTATTTTTTTAATCTTTAAAAGATAAAAGGCAAAAAGAACAATATTACACATAAATCAAAGAGTAAATATTGCAATCATAATTGAAAACATTAATATTCTTTGTTTAGTGTCCATTGGAGTAATTTCTACTAAAAAAATAATCACTATTCCAACATACATAATGATTAATAAGATATTTGAAGCTATAAGCCAATTTGCTTTTCTTTTCATATTTTTAATTATATTAAATTAATTAAATAACTTTATAAAGAAGGTATAAAAAAATAGGCATATGCCTATTTAAAATTATTTTTTTACGCGTTCTTGTGTAAATGGAATTAAAGCCATAAATCTTGCTCTTTTAATTGCTGTTGCAACCATTCTTTGTTTTTTAACTGGAATTCCTGTTAATTTAGCAGGCATAATTTTTCCGTGACTGTTAACGAATTTTTTTAATAATTCTATATCTTTATAATCAATATATGTTTGTGAAGCTTTGATTGGTGAAAATCTATTACGACGAACAACTTTTTTCTTGTTATTTTTTTTAACTACTGGCATATTTATCTTTCTATTCAGGTAAATCTGATGTATCTAATTCAATCAGATCTTCTCCAAAAACAATATTTGAATTACTAAAATCAACAGCATTAGATTGAACAGAGTGATCTTTTAAATTATTTTTTCTCTTTTCAACTGTTTCTTTAGTTTCTAAAATTTCAATACGGTCTACTGTAACATCTGTAGTATAAATTGTTTTATTTGTAACCTTATCAATATAGCTACCTGTAGTATATCTACCTTCAATATGTACTAATGTCCCTTTAGGAACAAATTTGTGTACATAATCAGCCGATGAATCTCAAAAAGTTAAAGGAATATAATCAGATCTATTATTTTCCATTTGTCTTTCTACAGCAATTCTAGCTCTAGCTATACTTTTTCTATCACTAATTTGTTTATAATCAATATCTGATGCGATACGACCAATTAATAAAACTTTATTCATATACATTTTGGATGCCTTTCTTGAAAAACTATTTTGTTTGTTCTTCTCTTTTAGCTTTTTCAGCTCTATCTTTATATTGTTGCATTCTTTCAGCTCTTTCAGCACGTCTTTGTGCTTGTAATGCTTCAAATGCATTTCTTTTTTGTTCTTCTTTAGCTTCAGCTCATAATTTATATTTAGATTTAGGTTTTGGTGCAAAACCTCTTTCTTTATCTAAATTGATTATAAGCTCTCTTCATACAGTTTTAGAAATGTTTGCTCTACGACGGAATTCTTTAATTTCGTCTCCAGTTGCACTAATATTAATTAAAATATATGTTGCAACTGTTGATTTATTTACAGGATAAGCTAATTCACTGAAAGGTAATTTTTCAATTTTATCAGCTTTGCCTGTAAATACTTCTTCTACTAATTTAGATACAAATTCAATATTTTCTTTTGGATCTAGCATTAGCATGATTTCATATTTTGACATTTCTCTCCTTTTGGTCTATGGGCATACTTGCCAAGGAATACATTAAATTCATTAACATATTCTTTTTTATTATATATGAAATTAATTTTTTTAAGAATATATTTAAGACGATTAATTATACATAAATGAATTCAAAAGTAATATAATGAAAATATGAAACAAGACAATCTAAAAATTATAAAAATAATTTTTTTCTGATTATTTTTAATACAAATTATTTATTTGATTTCTGTAAGTAGTGTATTTGGTTATTTTTGAGAAACGTCTGCCGAAAGAAAAACTTTACCATCAAGCAATATTGTATATACGCCAGAATTATTTAAAAATGGATACTATTTTGTTTACTTTACAACAGTAACAAATTTATTATTAGCACTTTCAGGTCTTATTTTTATAATTAAACCCGAAAGTGTTCATCGTAAAAGATTTTTCTTTATTTCAGTAACTTACATGACAATTACAGTGCTATTTTATTGGAGTTTAATTAGTTGAAATGAAAGTGCTAGAGATACTTGAGAAAATCCGCTCAAAGTTATAAATACTCTTTTTGTTCATTTAATTTTTTATATTCAAGCTTTAGTAGCTTTATTTATTTTTAGAAAATACTTAATTATGAGTTATAAAGAAATTTTAGTGGGTGTTGTTGGATTATGAGCTTACTTTGTGTTTACTTTATGCGTATTTTACTTAACAGATCCGCATGTAGTTATTTATGATTTCATTAATTTTAAAAAACCATTATTTATTGAAACGAATAATAGTGCTTTAAGAATATTTATTATTGCAGCTATGATTGTAATTACTCCATTCCTTTCAGTGCTTAATGGCATAATATTAAAAGCATTTATTTCTATTAAAAGGAAAAAAGAGCCATTAAAAACTATAAAATAAAAATATAATGCTGTTGATCAAGAATATAATTTCTTGATCTTTTTTATTTTTATTACAAAAAATAATAAATATTAATAGTTATAACTTAATTTAAATAAAAAATTGCTTAATATTAAACATGAATAAACTATGTTAATTTTAAAATAACATATAATTAATACTTATGAAAAATAATAAAATAATCATTAAAGGTGCTAACGAAAATAATTTAAAAAATATATCTTTAGAAATTCCTAAAAATAAATTGGTTGTGTTTAGTGGTTTATCTGGAAGTGGAAAATCTTCTTTAGCTTTTAATACAATTTATGAGGAAGGAAGAAGAAGATATATCGACTCTCTTAGCAACTATGCGCGTACATTTTTAGGCGGAAGTAGTAAACCTGATGTTGAAGCTATTGATGGTCTTTCGCCTTCAATAGCAATCGAACAAAAAACAACACATAATAATCCGCGTTCAACAGTAGCGACTACAACAGAAATTTATGACTTTCTTCGGCTTTTATTTGCTAGAATTGGTATTCCGTTTTGTCCAAATCATAATATACCAATTGTTCAACAAACAAATAAAGATATTATTGATGATATTTATAAAGATAATGATTCTAAAAAATTAATTATTTATTCACCACTAATTTCTCAACAAAAAGGGACGCACCAATTATTACTTGATTCTTTTAAAAAAGAAGGTTTTTTAAGAGTAAAAATTGATGGCGAAATTTATATGCTGAATGATGAAATTAATCTTGAAAAAAATAAAAAACATGATATTGATTTAGTTATTGATAGAACAATTATTTCGTTGGAAAATCTTGATCGTATTTCTGAAGGCATTCGTGTTGCACTTGAACATGGAAAAGATAATTTAAAAGTTGAAATTGATCAAGTTGAAAAAATTTATTCTAAGAAACATGCTTGCATTTATAAAGATTTTCAAGTTCCTTTAATTGAACCGCGACTTTTTTCTTTTAACTCTCCATATGGAATGTGTAAATCATGTAAAGGGTTAGGATTGCAACTAAGAGCTTCTTGAGAACTTCTTGTTCCTAATAAATTTGCAACAATTAGACAGGGAGCTATTCAATATTTTAAAACTATTAATCCAGCTTCTTTAGAATGACAAACATTTAAAGCGTTGCTTGATAATAATAGTATATCAATTGATCAGCCAATTAATAATATGACTAATGCTGAGATTGATATTATTAAATATGGTTCAGAAGAAGATATTTCTTATACTTTAAAAAGTTCATCAGGCAATTCATTTGTTAAGCATGGGCCTATTGAGGGAATTCTTACAAAGGTAGAAAGGCTTTATTTCGAAACAAATTCAACACTAAAAAGAAAAATGTATTCTCGCTTTATGAGCGATAGTGCTTGCAATACATGTAAGGGAAAAAGACTTAATCAATATGCTTTAAGTGTAAAAATAAATGATAAAAATATTGATGATATTACTAAATTAAGTATTGAACAATTAATTGAATTTATTAAAAAAATTCAATTAAATGAAAAAGAAATGCATGTTGTCAATCTAGTAATTAGCGAAATTAATAATCGTCTTTTCTTTCTTAATGATGTTGGATTAGGATATTTAACTTTGAATAGAAAATCATTAACTCTTTCAGGTGGAGAAGCACAAAGAATTAGGTTGGCAACACAAATTGGATCTGGTTTAAGTGGAGTTTTGTATGTTTTAGATGAACCATCAATTGGTTTACACCAAAAAGATAATCAAAAACTATTAAATTCATTAAAGAAAATGGTTGATATTGGTAATACTTTAATTGTTGTTGAACATGATGAAGATACTATTAGACAGGCAGATTATATTGTTGATATTGGCCCATATGCCGGAGAAGAAGGTGGTAAAGTTGTTGCTGCCGGAACACTTGAAGATATTATGAAAAATCAAGAATCTATTACCGGAAAATACTTAAGTGGAGAATTAGAAATATCAATTCCATCTTTTAGAAGATCAGGTAATGGAAAAGTTTTAAAAATTATAAAAGCTTCAAAAAATAATCTTAAAAATATTGATGTTAAAATCCCATTAGGAAAATTTGTTGGTGTTGCTGGAGTTAGTGGGTCAGGAAAATCAACATTAATAAATCAAATTCTTGTAAACGGAATTAAGAAAAAACTTAATTTAAAACATGAAGAAATTGATGGATATTCTTCAATAGAAGGATTAGAAAATATTGATAAAATTATTGATATTGATCAAAGTCCAATTGGACGTACTCCTCGTAGTAACCCGGCAACTTATTGTGGAGTGTTTGATGATATTAGAGAATTATTTGCTAATACGCCACAAGCTAAAGTAAAAGGTTTTACTAAATCACAATTTAGTTTCAATGTTCCAGGAGGAAGATGTGAAAAATGTGATGGTGAGGGCAGCATTCTTATTGAAATGCACTTTTTACCTGATGTTTATGTTCAATGTGATGAGTGTGAAGGAAGAAGATATAATTTAGAAACACTTGAAGCCAAGTATCATGGAAAAACAATTTCTGATGTTTTAAACATGAGTATTGATAAGGCATATGATCTTTTTGTTTCGCAAACTAATATTAAAAATAAATTACAGACGCTAAAAGATGTTGGGTTGGGATATATTAAACTGGGCCAATCTTCAACAACGCTTTCAGGTGGAGAAGCACAAAGGGTTAAACTAGCAACATATTTACTTAAAAATTCAACTGGAAAAACTATTTATGTTCTTGATGAACCTACTACTGGTCTTCATCCATATGATGTTAATAATTTAATTAATGTTTTAAATAGAATTGTTGATAATGGTGATAGTGTAATTGTAATTGAACATAATCTTGATGTTCTTAAATCATGTGATTACATTATAGATTTAGGTCCGGGAGGAGGAGTGCATGGCGGAAAAATTGTTGCTAGTGGTACTCCGGAACAAGTAACTAAAAATGAAAATAGCTTTACTGGTCAATATTTAGAAATGATACTTAATAATAAAATTACCTAAAATTATTGGGGCAATTTTTAGTATAATATTAATATATTATGAATAATCAAATAAATCCAATTAGAGTAAAGCATATAATTGATCAGTATCGACTACATGTTCTTAATGAAGAATTTGCTGATACTTCCAAAAATATATACTCTCCCTCAATTAAAAGAGGAGGGCTAGAAATCGCAGGATTTTCCGATCCAACTTTTATTCGAAGAAATATTATTGCCTGAGGAACTTCAGAATATGCATATTTCAAAAAACTGGGTAAAGATGAAACTATTATTCTTTTAAAAAGAATTCTTTCGCCTAAATCGCCAATTATTATTCTTTCAAGCGGTTTTAAAGAAGGTGAAATTCTTCAAGCCGTATTACAAGTTGCTAATGAATATAAAATATCTGTTGCTTTGCAAAGTTATTGAAGTCAGTCAACAATTGTTTCAAATATAGGTGTATATTTATCGGAACATTTTGCAAAAAGAGTAATTATTCATGGATGTTTATGTGTTGTTAATAATGTTGGAGTAGGAATTCTTGGTCCTAGTGGATTTGGAAAATCAGAAGCTTTGTTAGATCTGGTTATTAAGGGTAGCACTTTTGTATCTGATGATTCTATAATTATTAAACAAGTTGGTAAACGCTTCATTGGTAGTTCTCCAGAAATTACTAAAGGATTTTTAGAAGTTAGAGGGATTGGTTTAATTGATATTAAACTTACTTATGGTAATAAAGTATTTAAGGAATCTACAGATATTGAGCTTATAGTAGAATTAGTAGATACAAAATTTGACTACTCTCTTGATAGGCTTGGAATTAGTAATTTAAAGTATGAAGTCTTAGATGGTTGAATTCCAAAAATGCAAATCCCAATTAGAAGAGGGGCTAATGTTTCAGCCTTAATAGAAACAGCCGTTAATACCTTTTTAGCTAGAAAAAATGGTGTTGATATATTATCTGAATTAAATAGAAGGGCAGGTGAAGATGCATAATACTATTGGATTAGGAAAATTTGAGTATGGAAGTAGTGGGCTTTCAGTCTTATTTTCAATTGGTAATTTTACAATTGCAACTTACTCAATGACAATTTTGTTGGGAATGTTGTGCTCAATTTTAACAATTGCAATATTTTGAAAAAGAGAAGGATATAAGTTTGAAACTTTATTAACTCTTATAGTTATTACGCTTCCGACATCAATTATTGGTGCTAGAGCACTATTCGTAATTGAGCGGACTATATATGGTGATTATTCAATTTGACAAAATTGATCTTGAATTAAAATTTGAGAAGGCGGGCTTTCAATTCATGGAGGAATTATTCTTGCTGTAATTGCCGACCTTATTTATGCTAGAAAAAAAAGATATGAGATTGATATAAGGGTTGGGATGTCATTAATTATTCCCAATATATTAATTGGTCAAGTAATAGGTAGATTTGGAAACTATGCTAACCACGAAGTTTATGGTTCTGTTATTTGAGATGGTTCTACTATAAACACATGAATAGAATCATTTGCTAGAAATATGTTTATTTCAGATTCTTACTCAGATGCGCTTGGTTTTGCTGGTCTTTACCGTCAACCGCTATTTTTATATGAAGCATTGCTTTCATTAGCTGGTTGAATTATTCTTGTTTGAATTTGCAACGGAATGAGACTTTTAAAACCTGGTTCTACTGCTGGTTTATATTTCTTTTGATATGGATCAGTTCGTATGATTATGGAACCATTAAGACAAGAATCTTATGAACTATATGGAGTAATTTCTACATTATTTATGGTATTTGGTATTTTAATGTTTGTTTACTTTGAGTTTATAAGCGATAGATATATTAGAGTATGAGATAAATCTAAATTAAGATTTAACTTCATCAGAAAGGAAAATGCTAATGTCTAATATATATGATGTAATTATTATTGGAGCGGGGCCTGCCTCATTAAATGCGGCACTATATGCTTCAAGACAAGATTTAAATGTTCTTATCATCGAAAAAAGCGCTCCTGGCGGAAAACTTCTTTCAACTGATAAGGTTGAAAACTGAATTGGTACAAAATTAACAACTGGTTTTGAATTGGCTACTGATTTTTATAAACATGCTCTTGCTTATGGAGCAAACTATATGAGTGGAGAAGTTGTAAATATTCGTTCAAATGGCGAGTTTGATAAAGAAGTCATGTTAGCTGATGGAAGTATTATTAAAGGTAAGTCAATTATTATTGGTTCAGGAATGCAAAATAGAAAACCTTCAACTATTAAAAATTTTGATGAATACTTTAATAAAGGTATTTCATATTGTGGAATTTGCGATGGTCCTATTTTTAGAAATCAACCTATTGTTGTTATGGGTGGTGGTAATTCTGCCGTTGAAGAAGGTACTTTCATTTCTAACGTAGCTTCAAAACTATATGTTGTTACAATTGATTCTGAACTTAAAGCTGAGAAAAAATTAATAGAAGAATTAAAATCAAGAAGTAATGTAGAAATTATTTATAATGCTACAATTCAAGAAGTTTCAGGTAATGGAAAACTTGAAAAGATAAGTTATTTAGATAGTACCACAAATAAAATTGTTGAATTAGATGCTAATGCTTTATTTATATATATTGGATTTATTCCTAAAGCTGACTTTATTTCTGATGATATGATGATTAAAACAAAATCTGGTTTTATTATTACTGATGATTCAATGGAAACTAAAATACCTAATATATTTGCCGTTGGTGATATTAGAGATAAAAAAATTAGGCAAATTGTTACGGCCGCTTCAGATGGAGCAATTGCTGCCAAGGTTATTTCAGATAGAATTTCTTCTAAATAAACAAAAAATAGATGCGACCAAAAGCATCTATTTTTTGTTTGTTTTGTTAATTAATTTTAAATATTATTAAGAAATTAGTTTATTGTAACTAAAGTTAAAAATTAAAAATGCATAATAATATTTGTTGTTAAGAGTGTATTTATAAGGTTTTGATAAAACCAAAATAACATGTTTTGATTATTTTTTGTTTAAATTAAATAAAAAATAATTTAGTTTTTTTCAATTTATTGAATTGCAAATTATAATTCTGTTTTTTATTCTATTAATTTTGCTTTTTTTATCTTTAATTTTTTATTTCTTTTTTTCTTTTTCTTCTTCTTTTTTTTCTTTAGTTTTATCATCGTGAATTTCTTTTATTGTTTTATATAGGTTAGCAGATGATTTAACTATTTTTTCAGTAATATTAGCAACAGTTGTAATAACTTCAGCTTTAGTAATTCTAGAATCTGTAACAGCTTGTGTTATTTGAATAATTAAATCAAGAGTCGAAATAAATATTCCACTTGAAGAAAATATTTTTTCTAATAGTTTTTTTTCATGTCTATAAGAAGCGTGTGTTCCAGAATTTGTAGAAACTTGAGGCTCCTGTCCATTTGATCCATTTTCATCATCTTTCCCAAATACTAATAAAAGAATATTTACTATATTATTTGTATTACTAATAATAGTTTTTCTTATTCATGTTAAAAATGAAAAAAATGTTATTTTTTCTTCTTTAATTTCATTAATTATAAATGTTTCATTAACTTTATCGGCATGTAACTTAATAGCGGAATCAAAACCATATCATAATATATCTTTAAAAATTGCTAAAAATGATTTTAGTGCCTCTTTATCAAGATTATTATCCGCTTTAAAACTACCATTATTTATATTTAATTTTTTAAGAAAAGCTAAATTAAGATTTGTTTTATCAATACTTAAAGAAAGTATGTCATTAATATTTTTAAAAATAGTTTCAATCCCTAATTTTCTTGAATTTAAGGGTAAACGCCCTCCTAGTGATAAATAAAGTAATGCTTGTAAAACATTCACCGAATTATAAACAATTTTAGTAATTCATTTTTTATCAGTTTCAACAAAGATCTGAGCGACACTTGTGGCCTCTGATAATATATCAATAGTAGATTTGATAATCTCTCTAATATCTTTAATTTTATCTCAAGTATCTAATTTAAATTTAGGGTACAGCATTTTATTTTTAACATTTTCTATTGATACACCATTTTTAAATTTAAGTGGAATTTTAAAATTAGCATCAAGATATCAACCATCAAAAAAATAGCCAATGGCATTTTCAGCTTCAGTTCGCTTATCAAATAATTTATTATTTGGAACGTTATCATACGGTTTATATATCCTTTTATCTTCGCCTTTATATCAACTATAATCTATTTTAGGTAATGAATTTTCTTTAATTTTTCAATCATCAGTTAAATAAACAAAATCATTGGCTAATTTATTATTTAAATTTGTTGCATCAATTTTAATTATTGGCGCATTGTTAAACTTAACTATAACATTAATAATAATGTTATCTTCATTGAGTTCAATTGACTGATCTTCCTGGTATTGTTCTTGAGTTTGCTCATAAACTAATTCATTTAAATTTTTCCCTATTTTGAAAAAAGAATCAAAATCTATTTCCGCTTTAGGTGTTAAGTATATTTTAGATTGTTCTAAAATTTTTTCATTTGCAAATTGGGCTGATATAACTTTCTTTGTTTCTTCATCTATAAATTTAATTAAAGGCGCATGTTTAAAATTAGGAATAATTTTATATACTTTTCCTATTTCGAATTTATTAGTTGTAAGGCTTTCAGAGTCATATGAAAAACTCATTATCTCATTCTTTGGATCAATATATTTAAGGCTATCAGCATTATAACTTCACTTATCTTTTGGTTCAGGAATATTAGCATTAATAAAAGTGATAATTGTTTCTTTTGAAACAATACCTTGTTTATTTAAAACTAATTTAAATATATCAAAAGTATTTGTTTTTAAATTAGGAACTTCTAAAAGTAAAATAGCATAAGATTGAAAAATAGGATAAATAATACTTTGATCTTCAAATATTTGCTTATTATCGTCTAAAAATAAATCAGGTTTAGTTGCATTTTCGGTTGTACTTCATCCTATAAAAATGTGATTTTCTTTAGTTGGATCAACCTTTGGTTTTGTGAATACTCCATCAATAGATTTTACAAGCAAATCATCATCTTCAGGATATTTAAATAACACTCTAATTTCTGTTTTATTAATAATCTTGCCACCAGAAAATCTTCCTTCAAAAGTAATGTCTTCATCATCTCCAGTTACTTTTGAAGAATTAATTAATTGTAATTTATAACTAAAATCTTCAACTTTTGGCATTTTAGGATCGGAAGGGGAAAACTGAATGTCAGAAATATTAGCATATTTATTACTTAGTAAATATTTGCCATTACCAAATCACTCAATCTGAGTATGTTTGGCTGCTATTTGAAAAATTCTTCTTAAATCTTTAACGTCAATCTGTTTAAAATCATAAAATGATTTAAATAAAGTAATTTCTCTTCTCGTATTATCATTTTTGGTTCTATAAATAATTTTTATTTCAGCAGTTTCCTTTTTGTAATCAATATTAGTTTTACCAAGTGTTAAACTAATATCATTTTCTTTAAAAAATTTAGAATTAGTAATTTTTAAATGTGAGTTAGTACTAAAATCTGCTAATGTCTCGTAAATAACAACTTGTTCATTATTTAACTCTATATTATTAAGAATATATTCTTCTATGTTTTGAGAACAAGAAATAACACTTAAAGGAAGTGTAATTATACTTAAACTTGAAAACACTAAAAGTATTTTATTCTTATTCATAATTCTCCCAAAATCAATTAGCTAAAATATAAATTATTCACTTAATATATTAAATATTTATTTTTAATAAATATATTGTTATATTTTACCATTTTGAAACAAAATAAATAAGAATAAAAAACAAATACCCGTTTTTCGATAGGTATTTGTTTTTTATTCTTTATATAACTCAGTAATTAAAATTAACTCTTACTGATCTTTGTCACATTATTTAATTAATACGCATGAGAAATTGTAAATGTAATTATATTCATAACAAGCAAAATAATTAATAAAGATATAAATATAATATTAATGATGTTATTTAGAAATAATGTATAAATAAAGCCTGATATATAAATAATGAAATATATATGTGGTTAAATAAATATTAAGTGTTAATTTAATTAATTAGTATTATCAATACTAATTAAAATAATATGACATAGTAAATGTATAAAGAACTTTATCATTATAAAACAAAATAAAAACGCCTATAACAAAATTCTTAAAAATTGTGTTGTTGACATTTTAATTATAAAAAAAATATATAAATTTAAAAATTGTTCAATTTTACAAATTAAATATAAAAAACATCTGTTTGAATTTATAGATGTAAAATTTTGATATTTATTTAATGTCTTCATCTTTATACGGCCTATTATCATAATATCAATATTTATTCGAAACAATATTCTTAATAGCTCTCGCCAATTGCGTAGTAATTGTTACTATTCTTGCGGTTAAAACTGTAGTATCTACTTTTCCAGAAATTGATCCAACTACAAGGTTGGCGATCTGAACAATAATATCAAAAATTCCATTTTCACCCGCAAAAGCTTTAGATACATTATTGATTCTTTCAATAAATTTAGCCTGAAATTTATTATTATTTTTATCTTTTTTTTCAATTATTTCTTGGGTTAATTTACTTTTGCAACAACTACAATCTCCATTTGTTAATGTTGAGCAACCACAAGATGAACAATTAGAACAATGACATCTAGTATTATTATTACTATTTCTATATAATTCATTTGTAAAAGTTTTTCCTAATGAAGTATTATAAAGAATATTAGTTAAATGTTTTGTTCTTCTTTCAATGTCTCTTTCTTTATCATAACCCAAAATTCTTTCTGGATCTCATTCATTTTCGAGAGCCTCGGCATCTAAAAATGCTGAACCTTTATTTACATTATTTGAATATTTTTGATAAATAGAAAATGCATTTCTAGCTAAATCCTTGGTCAATCATAAAATTGATTGAAAAAAATCATCTTTTAAATATTCAATTGTTTGTAAATTTCTATTCAACTTAAGCTTAGCGATAAGATCAAAATCGGCAACTTTTTCATGAAATAATTCAAAAATTAACTTATTAACAAATTCATAACCATCTCAAAAATCATTTGATGTCATTTTGCCACCTAGAATTAAATTAGAAATTCATTTTACAATTTCTATAGAATATTGAGCAATATTTAAATAGTGTTTTGCGTTTTCACCAGTACCATTTTTATTTAAAAAAACTGGAAGCGTTTCTACTGCAGTTGATAACGTTTTTAAAGTTAAATCTAAAATTATACGGGCATCCCTAATTTTATCTCATTTATGAATTCCAAACTTAGGGTACAGCGTACTGCCTTTAAAAGGTTTTGTTGAAATGCCATCTTTAAATTCAACTTTATTTTTGAATTGAGGATCAGCATATCAGCCTTCAAATATTACACCCTTTTCTTTTTCAAATTCATTTCTTTTATCAAAAGCTTCATTATTTTGAGTATTCTTACTATTTCTGTTAAATATTCCTTTTCTTTCTCCTTTATATCAAGAGAAATCAACATCTTTAGGAATATATTTTTCTTGCAATCTTCCATCTAGTCTTAAGAAAATTTTAGATGAAATGCTTTTAGCATAATCTTCCTCAAACTCTTTTGTTTCTATAGAAATTTGTTTACCTAATCTAAATTTGGTAATTACATAAATATTATTATAATTATCAGCAACTGAATCGGGAATAGGCACTGAAGAAGAAAAGCTTGAATTATCTACTTCATATTTTAGCTTATTTGTCTCTATGTAAAATCCTTCTGCTTCCTTATCGTTAATTGCTTTTAAATTGATATCGGGAGTAAGCATATTATTTTCATCATCTTTAAATCATTGTGAACCTAGTATATTACCTTCAGAATCTTTAAAAATAAATCTTGGCAAATGTTTAAAATCAATATTTAGTTTATAAACATGGCCAACTTTAAATTTAAATGTAACATTATCATATTCATCAAATGTTAAGTTGTATTTTTCATTATTTTCATCTGTATAAAAAATTTTGTCA
>NZ_JASEJT010000007.1 GCF_030077875.1 Mycoplasma phocimorsus | reverse complement strand
TTGAGAATGGTGAATCGCAAGAAGCAATAAATGCGGAGCAGTTATATCCAATACTTAAAAGTGATGGATGGGCTGAAAAAGAGAAGGCGAGAACGGCAATAGACTGGGCGGCAACTGTGGCACAGGCAGGGCTTACAATAGCTGAAGCGGCGGCAGATAGTGGAGAAGAAAAACATTATAAAACGGCATGAAAAGCTGTGGGTATAGCTAATAAATTGTTTCAAATAGTTTTAGGCGGGACAATTGATAGTAACATTTTAAGAGATATTAAAGATGAGGCGGCTTCGATAGCGTATACATACGCCGGTGAACAATGGGTATTCATAAAAGGAGCGGAAATTTTGGCTAACGTTGTACTAGACATACAAGAATTCATAATGCAAAAAAGTAGGGATGCACACAAAGAATCAGCATTAAATGCAGCCTGAAACAGCAAAGAAAAATTATGGACGCAAGATCAGTATTTAGCACAAAAAAAACAGTTGTTTGCAGAAAGAAATTTTACAGAAGCAATAAGTTGAATTTTTGCAATGTTTTATAAAAACGATGAAAATAATCCAGGAATACATAAAAAAATGTTTTATAAAGAAAATGATATTACACTTAACAACGAAAAAGGAAAAACAAATAAAGAAGAATTAGATATATGATGTTATAGAGCATGAGATGAATATTCAAAGAAAAATAATAAATGAAAAGGAACTTGAAAGACTATAGTAGAAGAAAAATATAAAGATTTTATATATAGAGAATCAGATAAAGCGCCAATAGAAAAAAGAGCAAAATATGAAGTATTAAAAAGCTTTGCGGCAAAGGACGGGCTTTTTGATGCAGTTATAAAAACATTACAGTTAATTAATAACTGAGATATTAAAAAGCCGGAAGCAAGAGCACAAGAACTAGTTAAAATAACAATGGAAGCAACCGCTTCAATAGCAAAAATAGTAAAAAATCTTACAAAGAAAAAATAACATAAAATACATTATAATAAAAAGATGTAATGTATAAACATGGATAAAAAAATGTCATCATAAAATTTATTTTGCACCACAGCAACTTGCTGTGGTGTTTTTCATCCTAAATTACTTTGAATTCTTTCATTGTTGTATCATTTTATGAAATTTCTTATAACTTTTTTAAGTTCTTTTAATGTCATCTTGCTTATTTCAATTCTGTTTAAATATTTTGATTTTAAAATTGAGAATCAATATTCAATCTTACGATTATCAAGTAAATTACCTGCTCTTGAAAGTGATATTTCGCCATTATTATTTCTTATTTTATCAATATACACTTTGTTTGTATATTAAAACCTATAATCAGAATAAATGATGAATTTTTCACCTTTTGTTATTTTTAATAAATCGTTAACATTATCTAAAACAAAATTTAAATCATTATTAGTTAAGAGTTTTCAACTAATAATTTGTTTAATTTTATGACTTATAATTGCAGACAAGAAAACATGATTTTGTTTAGAATCTCTTGTTCCTTCACATCAGTTGCATAAATGTTTCGATTTTGATTATCGTTGTAATCTCTGTTTACAATGTTCTCAAATTTAGCAGTTGTATCTTTTTTACGTTCTTTGCGTTTTCATCTAATCTCACATTTTAAACCTAAACGGTTTATATCACGACCTAAAGTACGTGAATTTATATAAATATTGTGCTTTTTAGCAATAAATTGACTTAAACGCACTCTTTTATAAACTTTTTTTGTGAAGTAAATCTATCTATGAGAATGTTGTCATATTCTTTAGTTTTCACGACATTTTCTTTAAGGATTGAAAGTAACCTATCAACTTTAGTAGGGTTCATTTCTTTCAATGTACTCTTAATTTTCAATTTATTTTTTTCAGGTGCTCCACTACTTGGTCTTCTATTTATGCCTTGCTTATCTTCAACTAATAAATCTTAAATTCCTTTATTATAATATGAAACAATCCTTATAATCCTTCTGGTAAAGTGGCATTTTTTGATAAAAGCTAATTTGTGTGAGACGTTAATAGCTGCCTTTGTAGCTCTTTCCATTCCTAATTGCTCATACTCTTTAAAAATAATTTCATTCTCTTTTTTAGTAAAGTGTCTAGATATTTTGCTCTCTTATAACATACAGGTGATACAAAAAGACACTCTATAAAAGAGTGCCATTTTCTTGTCTTAATCTAGTTTCTGTTATTTTGCTTTATTTTGTGAACCAAACTCAAGAATTTTTTCTTTAACAGTTTCACACATTGCTTTATAGCCTGCTGCATAAAGTTTTCTTGGATCAAAGTTTTTTCCTTCAAGATCTTTGCCTGATTCAATATATTCTCTTAATGCTTTATGATTAGCTTGCTGTAATTCTGTATTTACATTAATTTTAGCAACACCTAATGAAATAGCTTTTTGAATTTGTTCTTTAGGAATTCCTGAACCGCCATGTAAAACAACTCCTAATCCGATTGTTTTTGAAATATTATCTAATACTTCAAAGTTTAATGATTTTCATGATGCAGGGTATGGACCATGAATATTTCCAATACCAGCAGCAAGAACATCAATTCCTAAATCAGCCATTTTTTTGGCTTCTACTGGATCGGCAAATTCTCCATCACCGATAATACCATCTTCTTCTCCACCTAAAGTTCCAACTTCAGCTTCTAAACTTAAGTTATGTTCTTTAGCTAGTTCAATTAAAATTTTTGTATTTTTATAGTTTGTTTCAAATGGTTCATGTGATCCATCATACATAATTGATGTATAACCAGCAGCAATAGCTTTTTTAGCACCTTCAAATGAACCATGATCTAAATGAAGCGCTACAGGAACTGTAATATTTAAATCTTTAATTAAAGCTTTAATCATTTGTGCACATACATTAAATCCACCCATATATTTAATTGCTCCTTCTGATGTAGCAATAATTACTGGTGAATTCATTTCTTGAGCTGTTAATAAAATGGCTTTTGATCATTCTAAATTATTTGTATTAATGTGAGGTATTGCATATTTATTTTCGTATGCATCTTTTAACATTTTTTTAGCATTTGTTAACATTCGATTACCTTTTAAATTTCATTTAAAGACCAAGTATTACCTTTTTCATATTTGAAACTTTTATCAACTGTCATTATTTTGTATAATTCGCCAGTTTTTTTAATACAAATTTCTTCATATGAAATGTTTTTTTCAGTTGCTTCTAAAGTTCATTTATCTCTCAATTCTAATTCAACTTCATTAAAAATTTCTTTAAAGTCAACCGAATTTTTACCTTGTAAAAACTCTTTAGTTATACTTAACATTGTCTTCATATGTATCCCTTTCTTATATCTAACTTTTTAATTATATAAAACTATTACTGCAAAATTTAAAATATTGTTAATAATTTGAATTTGAAATTCACTGTTTTGTTAGTAACTCATAAAGTTATTAATGTCAATATGTTGATAAAATTAATAATAATTTTTTTTAATATATTTTTTATTTAGTATGTTAAAAAATATGCTAGTTACTGACATTTATTATTTTTTACAAAAAGCTTATTTTTAAACACTTTTTAAAGTTACTTTTAGTTTTTTGCGTGTTATTAACATATTTATTAACATTTTTTATTTATATATTAATATTATTATTTATATAATAAATTAATAAACAAATGATATTTTATGTAAAATAAAGTTATGGATTCAAAAGATTATATTTCTCTATTAAATGAAAAATTTCAATTACATGCAGCGGGGCTAGACATTGATGAAATTGTTTATAAAAACATTATTAAAAAATTAGAGATTGTTGATTTAAAAGAAAATACGATTTATTTTTATATTAATAATTCACCTAGTTTTAAAATTTGTAAAGATGATGTTGAAATAATTTTGAAAAAAAACATTAAATATATAGATGAAAATCTTATTAATTTTGAAATAGTTCATGATTTAAATGAAAAAGATAAAACATTAGAAGAAACCCAGCTTAAAAACGAACAAGTTGAAGAACAAACTTTTAAAATAACGGTTAAACAAAATTTAGATTTAAATCCCGAATTAAGTTTAAAAAATTATTATGTTGGTAAATTTAATAAAACACCTTATACAGTGGCAAAAAAAATTATTGATTCTACATTAATAACAAACATGATTTTTATAGTTGGAACTCATGGTGTTGGAAAAACACATTTAGTAAATGCTATTTGTTTAGAGCTTGAACAAAAAGGATTAACTGTTCAAATTATAAAGACATCTAAACAAAATGAATTTTCTATGTTATTAAAACGTAATATGCCTGAAGAAAAAGCTGAATATATTTCAAATTATTTATTACCAGATCTTCTTGTTATTGACGATTTACAAGAATATAAAACTAAAGTAAAAACATTTGAATTTTTAAATGACATTATTGAAGCAAGAAAAGATAATAATAAACTAACAATAATATGTGCTAGTGAACGTGCAGAGCTATTAAAAGAGTCATTTAATGAAAGATTGGTAAATAAGTTAGTTGAAGGTGTTACTGTAGAAATTAAAAAGCCTTCTGTTGATGAAATGTATAAAATTTTAATATTTATGCTTAAAAATGCAAATTGAGATATTAATAAATTTGAAAAATGTACATTAAATTCTCTTATTAATCTTAATGTAAATACAATAAACAAATTAAAAGGGTATTTAGTAACATTGAATATGTTTGAAACTAATATAAAAAAACATGATGTTTATAGTAAAGAAATCCTTTCTAAATATATAAATGAGTTAAATAACAATAATGAAATTAATGAAGATAAAATTATTAAAACAATCGCAAATTATTATAATATTGACGCAAAAAAAATGCTTGGTTCAAGCAGAATAAAAACAATTGTAAGAGCAAGACACTTTTTAGTTTATTTTTTAAAAAATAAACTGAAATATAAACAAATTAAAATAGGCAAACTACTTAATAAAAATCATTCAACTATTGTTTATATTCTTAAGGAAATGGAAATTAAGAAAGAAGAGAAAGAATCTATTAGAAGTGCTATTAGTGCTATTGATAATTTAATAGAAAATTAAAGGAGAAAAAAATGAATTTTAAAATAGATAAAGGTGTGCTTAATAAATACTTAAAAGTAGTAAGCAGAATGATTGATGATAGCAATGCTCATATAATTAGACAAGGTATTAGTATTAGAGTTTTAGAAAAAGAAATTCAATTAATTGGTTCGGATGAAGAAATATCAATTAAAGCAAGAATTAAACAAGATAATAAACTTGAAATATATGAGACAGGGCAAGTAGTTGTAAACGCGAAATTATTTAAACAAATGATAGATAAATCAGAAAAAGAAATTCAAATTGTTAAAAATAAAAATGTGTTATTAATTAATTCAAATAATACTAAATATCAATTACCAATTTTTAATTCACAAGATTATCCTTATATAGATTTTTCTGTTTCTGGTAGTGAAATGATTTTAGACTTTAAAGAATTTAAAAGATTATTCACAGGTGTTTCATCTTCAACAGAGCCAGGTGATGACAAGCCTCAAACATCTTCAATCCATATTTCAGTTTTAGAAAATATTTTAACTATGGGAGCAAGTGATAGTTGAAGACTTTCATATGCACAAACAAATGTTAAAACAGAAATGAATAAAAACTTTGTAGTAAAAGAAAAACATCTTAAAAGAATTTGAGTTGAAGATCTTGGCGAGAGAGTTCAAGTTTATGTTAATGATAATGAACTTTCTGTAAAAAATGATAATTTAATTATTAAAACAAAATTAGCGTCTGTAATGTATATTGATTTTTCAAAACACTTACAACAACTTGATCAATCTCAAGTAACAACTATTGAAATTAAAAAAAGTGAACTAAATAATCTTCTTAATAAAGTTATTCAAGATTCTAGTGTTCAGGATAATAAAATCACATTACAATTACAAAAAAATAAAGTAACAGTTAAGTCACAAACACCAGCATTTGGTATTATGGAATCATCAACTTCTGATTTTTTATTTAAAGGGATTGAACAAGAAATTGATATTAACAATAAATTTTTAATTGATGCAATAAAGACAACAGATCAAACAATTAGTTTGTCAGTAGGTTCAGAAGCTGAACATGTATTTATTTGTAATATGCCATTAAATGGAATAGTTCATTATATTGCAACCTTAACAAGAAGATAATTTTATTACAGTTAAAGCACATTAAATTTGTGCTTTTTATTATTCTTCAAAAAAAAGCAAGAAAAAAAGAGCTATTTAGCTCTTAAAGTAATTTAACACCGATCGATTTTAAAGAAGCAATCATATCATCTGGTCAAAATGAAGCTTGAACTTCCCCAATATGTTTTTTCTCTAGTAAAAACATACATAATCTACTTTGGCCAATTCCACCACCTATAGAAAGAGGTAATTCTTTGTTATAAATTTTCATGTGGTATGCCCCTAATTCAGAATTAGGTTTTTCAGCAGCAATTTGTTGCTTTTTCAATGCTTTAGCATCCACCCTAATACCCATTGAAGTTAATTCTAATGCTTGATCATTAACGGCATCATAAACGATCAAATCACCATTTAATTTTCAGTTATCATAGTCAAAAGCACGTTTATCATGCGGTTCACCATTTAATAATGGAAAACCAATTTGCGAAACAAAAAAAGCTTTATGTTTTTTAGCAAACGCATATTCTCTTTCTTCAGGAGTTAAACCAGGATACATATCTAATAATTCTGTACTTGTTACAAATGTAAGCCGTTCTGGCAATTTATGAGATAAAACAGGAAACTCTTTATTTATTTTCTTTTCTACATACAAAAAAACATCATAAATTTTTTTAACAGTTTTCTTTAAAAAACCACTGTTTGCCTCTTTTTCTCTAATAAAGAACTCTCAATCTCATTGATCAACATAAAATGAGTGAGTATTATCCAAAATTTCATATCTACGTATTGCATTCATATCGGTATAAATACCTTCATGAATTCCAAAACCGTATTTTTGTAAAGCCACACGTTTTCATTTTGCTAACGAATGAACTATTTGTAATTCTGTATCTAAATAACCTTTAACTTTAAATCTAACAGGAACATCACCATTTAACCCGTCATTAATTTTTGATTCTTCTGTTACAAATAAGGGCGCTGTAACACGAAGAAGCTTTAATTTTTTTGAGAACTGATTTTGAAAAGTCTTCCTAACTTGATCAATAGCATATTGAGTCTCTTTTACTGACAATAAACTTTTATATATAACTTCACTATTCATTTATAAACCTTCCGATCTGTATATAACATTCATTTATATTAAAATTATATATTATATAATTTGTTGATTTAAATAATTTGCTTATATTGCAATGAAAAAATACAAAAAGAATAAAAAGCAACAAAAAGAGCAAATTTTTAAAAAATTCTATATAAAACGAATGAAAAACATTTTCATAAAATGCAATTTTAAAATAATAATTGCCTGTTTTTTAACCAAAAATAAAAATACAATATATTTTGTAATAAATCATTATTCAAATTCAAAAAAGTATTTAAACTCAACGTTTTTAAACATAATTGTTTTTGTTAAAAAAGAAATATTTTGATAAGTTGAAGTAAACGGTTTTTCTAATTCGTTATTAAGTAATATATATTCAGAAAATTCATTAACCACAAATTTATTAACAAGCGTATTTAATGATAAAAATTTTTTAGTTATAAAAGTATTAAAAATTTTACATAACTTAACTTTAACTTTAGTTATTTTTGAAAACAAATGAGGATATTGTTTTATAAAAACAAAATTACTAATCAAAAATAAACTAAAGTTTTTCTCAATAACTTTTGAATTTGTTGGAATAACTAAATCAATAAATATTATTGATTCATCGTCCTTAAAGTAAGGAAGAAGATAATTATTTAATGAATCTGTATTATCAAAAAACCATTTTTCTTCAATTCTTTTTAAACGGAAATAGTCTTTGTAATTCATAACAATTCTATAATCAGGTTCTTCAAATACACTATTATTTCCTTTGATAAAATCAAGCATTTTTTTAGATAAAGAATAATTTATTTTATGTTTATCAAGCAATTTCTTTAATTTTAATAACGCGACAATATTTTTTGTTTTATAGTTCATGCTTGAATTATATTTTATTATTAAAAATAGAAACAAAAAACACAATGTAATTTATTTAAAATCTACTTTTTGTTAACAATTGTTGTTTAAAAAACAAGATTTAATTTGTAAATTATTATTAAATATTTATAAAAAATTTTATATATAAAAAGGCAATAAAAACAGTATTAAATAATAAAATACGAGCTATTAATGTCATATTTATTTAATTATTTAATTAATTATTATTTATAATTATATTTAATATTAAATTAGATTTAAATAAGGAGTCGATATGGCTAAAAAAGAAAAAAAAGAGACCTTTTTTGAGAAGTTAGCAAGAAAGAATACACAAGAAGAAAAGATAACATTAAAATCTAAAAAAACAAGAATTGCAACATACACTATTTTAGGTTTTTTAGGTGCTGCAACTGTAATTGGAATTGGTGTTCCACTTACAATTAACGAAGTAAAAATTAATAATATAAATGAATTTAATAATAAGTCAAATATTTTTAAATTTATTACTAAAGATGGAAGCACAAAAGAAATTAATTATGGACAAATTCAAAATTATATTGCAACAACCGATAAAGAAACACAAGATAAATTGTTAAATGATTTTAGTAATGAAATTATTAAAAAACTGTATGAAGAAGAATATCAAGACTCATTAAAATTTGAATATATTTTAAATAATTCATTACTTGAGGGTGAAGATAAATTCACTAATATTGCATTAAAATCTTTTGATGATCTTAAAAAAGAAGAATTAAATAAAATTAAAGATCAAGAAAAGTTTTATAAAAAGAATTATCGTGAAAAATGAGAAAGTGAGTTTATTTCATATCTTTCAACAAATTATGCTGAGGCTAAAACATCCGAAGAAGCAGCTACATATAGCACAATAAAAAACATTAAAAAAGACGCTTTAAGAAGATATGTTCAAGCTGATGAATCAATGTTTAGCTATAAAGATTGAAATAGAAAAGCTCGTAGAAATATTTTTGAACTTGAAGTAAAAAATAATGAAGTTATTGAGAATAAAGATAAAGGCATAGCTTATAAAAAAGATTCATATGTTTTTAGAGATAAATTACTTGTTCAAGTAGATATAAAAAACCCTAATATTGAAAAACAAAACTTTATTATTGATTCTGATTCAAGTTTAGAAAATAAAAAAACAATAGCACTTTTAAACAACAGTTTCTCTTTAGATAAATCAAAACGCAGCTTTTTACCTATTATTGAAGAATTTGCAAAATCTCAAAATAAATATTCAGTTACAAAAGCTCAGTTACCAATTCAAATTGATTATAAAGATTTAGATCGCGGAGCATGAAAGATAACAAAAGAAGGTTTAATTAATTTATTTTCAAAAACAATAAGTAAACAGCTTAATAATGAGTATGAATTTCTTAATGAAAATGAACAAAAAGATTTTTATTCTCATGATAACTTTAATGTGTTTATGAGATTTTTTGCCGATAATAAAGCTAACGATTCAAAACAAGGTAAATTAAAAAATGATTTTTTAAATATTTATATGGATGCTATTACATCAAATGGTTTAGGAGGATTTTCTCAAGGTATTAATCCAATTCAATCATTTGAGAATTTTGCAACTGAAAAAGCAGCTGAAGAAATTCTTACATTATTCTCTAATTCATCTTTAAACTTTAATAATCAAACTTTTGCCAACTGAAATTCTAATGATAATTTACTTTATAAAGCTTTTAGTGAATTTAAAAAAATACTTATTTCAGATTTAAGCACAAAAGATTCAAAATTAAATTGATTATGAAAACTTTCAAATTTTGGCAATCCTCAATCAGTAGAACAAGTAATTAGATACAATGAAATGATCAAAGATTATTTTAACTCATTTAGTGATGACGCTATTAAAGAGATTTTTGGAAGAAAAATTAAAAACATTTTTTACTCTGAAGATGGAGCTAATGCGCTACTTTCTTATAAATACAAAAATGGTGATTTTATAGTTAATGTTGTTCCTACAGAAAAAAGTTTATTACTTATTTCTTATGAAAAAGAAATAGCAACAAAAGAAGAAATTTTTAACAAAATTATTTCAGATGCACAAAATACATTTAACGGCAAAAGTGAAAAATACAAATATCTTGAAGCAATAACTAAATTTAATACAGAGCACAAAATTCAAGAGCAAATGTTAAAAAACATAACTAAAGAAGAATTTAATATTAATAAAGATTTAATAACACTTTCTAAAAAATATAAACAAGAAATAGTTAATTCTTTATTAAAAAACCAAGAAACTGTAATTGATATATTTGTGAAAGAAAATAATAAAAAAAGCATTGAAAATCAATTAAAAATTTTTAACGATGTAGACAAATTTATTAAAGATAGAATTAACTCAAACCAATTTGTTAAAAATATACAAAGAAAAGACGGAAAAATTATTTTAGTAGACAACCAGAAAAAAGTGATTGCAGAAGATGCAGTTGAACAAATAAGAACTCTTATTGAAAAAGAAATAAAGGGAGGAGAGTAATATGAAATTTAGAAAAATATTAATGTTAACTCCAATTACAATGTTTCCTATTATTACAATTTCATGCGGTAAGGATGTAAAAACATCTGAACGTCTTGAACAAGAAAAAAAGATAGAGGCAGACAAAGCATTTATTAATAATGCTATTCTTACAAAAGCCATTGTAGCCGACTTATATAAAAAAGATATTGACGAATTATTAAATGAATTTAATAATGAGAATTCAAAATATTTCAAAAATTCATACGAGCTATTTAAAATATTTGCAGCTTACAATTTAAGCACAAATAGCAATTTCTTTGCTGAAAAGGAAGAAAAAGAATGAAGTCAATTTTTAAATTTTGATAATATTGCTACACCAGGTGTAATTCCTGATGTAAAAAGGTTTAAAAAATATTTTACTAATCCAAGAACAAAAATAGAATTTACCATTAATAAAATGTATTTAGCACAAAAATATTTTTTAGAAGAAAATGAAGAAGCACTTAAAAAAGCATCTCCTTTAGTTTTAGACTACGAAATTGATTTAAAAAATTACAACTTAATAAATTATTTAATTAAAAATAAAGTTTCTCAACAATGAAGTTTTGTTTCTTCAAATAACTCAGATATATATTCAAAAATATCTGAGCAAATTTCTAAATTAGAAGATTTTAATAATTTTTTAATTAAAGAAACAACAACTTTAAATAAATCTGCACCTGAATTATTAATTAAAAATTCATATAATAAATCTGATATAGATGAAAGCAAATTATTGGGTTATCAAGGTTTTAAAAATAACGGTTTAGCAGGATTTGAAAAACTTAATTCAATGTTTAGTAAAGAAATTTTACTTAAAGAAGAAATTGAACATCGCACAGGTTTTTATGATTATAATAAAGAAATTATTATTCCACCAAATCAGCTTTCAGAAAACCCTATTAAAATTTATAATTCTAAAACAAAAAAATTTGAATTAGCTTACATTAATGTTTTTTTACCTAAAGCGAAAAAAGCAAGTGAACAATTTATTGAAAAAGTAAAAAAAACAGATTCTAAAAAATATGAAAAATTTACTTCATATTTAACACTTGATGATATATATTCAAAAGAACAATTAGAAAAGCTATCTGCTATTCTTTCAATTGTAGATCCAGAATTAGATAAAAAAGTTGCTGAATTTTTTAAATCACAAGGCTATAAACTTGATGTACTTGAGGAAATATTTAATGAAGAAAAAAAATAATGATTCAATTTTTAGCAAAATAATAAGAAGAGAAGTTCCATCAAGAATCGCATACGAAGATAAAAATGTAATTGTAATTTGAGATATAGATCAAACACATAAAGATCATTTATTATCAATTTGAAAAGAAGAATACGTTAATCTTTTTGATTTACCAGCTCATAAGATCAAAAAATATTTTAAAATAACAGCTAAATTTGCCAAAAAATTTATTAAAAATAATGGCTATAAAGCATTTAAAATATTAATGAATAATGGCGTTGAAGCTAATCAAGTTGTAATGCATTGTCATATTCACATTTTTCCATTTTAAATAGCTAATTATAAAATGATTCAATTTAATATTACGAAAACAACATCTGTAATTTTAAGCAGATGTTGTTTTGTATTTTATAAAAACGATAAACAAACTATTATTTAATTATTTTTACTCCATAAATAAAGAAAAACGAAAAAATTTAAAAATTATTAATATGTTATTTTCAATAAGTAATTTAATAAATTAAATTAATACCACTTAAATAGTATAATTTAAAAAAGGTATTTATGAATGATGTTGAAAATATTAAAAGTTTAGATGAAATAATAGGCCAAAAAAAAATTGTTTTTTTATTTAAAAAATTAGTTGAGCAGAATCACTTGCTTAATATAATAATTTTTGGGGAACCAGGAATTGGCAAAACAACTTGTGCCAAAGCACTTGCTAAAGCATATAATTTACCTTTTGATATTTTTAATTCAACTATTCAAAACAAAAAAGAACTTGAAGAAAAAATTGCTAACAACAAAATTTTAATAATTGATGAAATTCATAGATTAAATAAAGATAAACAAGATATATTATTGCCCAAAATAGAAAATAAAGAAATTTATGTGATTGCCACGACTACAGAAAATCCTTATTTTAAGGTTAATCCTGCACTTAGAAGTAGAATGAAATTGTTTGAATTTCACAAACTAACAAAAGATGAAATTGCACAAGATATCCAACAAAAAATTGAAAATAAAGAAATTAATTTAAATATTAATAAAGAGAACCTAGAAGTTATAATTAAACTTTCTAATGGTGACTATCGTAGTGTATTAAGTAATATTGAATTATTATCAGTTTTATTTGGAAATAAAAAGATTACAAAAAATGATATTAATATTGCAATACCAAATTTAACATTTAATTCTGATAAAGATGCCACAGCACATTATGATATGCTATCTGCATTTCATAAATCACTTCGAGGAAGCGATATTGATGCAGCATTATATTATTCACATATATTAGTTAAATCAGGTGATATTGATAATGTTATTAGAAGAATTCAAGCTATGGTTTATGAAGATGTTGGATTAGCTTCAAATAATCTTAGTTTGAAAGTTGATAGTGCTATTAAAGCGATTGAACGACTAGGTATGCCAGAAGCAATGCTTCCATTAACATATATAATTATTGAATTATGTATAGCGCCGAAATCTAATTCAGTATATAAAGCAACTTCAAAAGTAAAAGAATTTATTAAAGAAGGGAACATTTTTCAAGTTCCAAATCATTTAAGAGATAATCATTTTAATTCAGCAAAAATCTTAAAATATGGTGAAGGATATAAATATCCACACAATTATAATAATAATTATATTTCACAACAATATTTACCTAAAGAAATAAAGAATATTAAATTTTTTGAATACGGATCTAATAAAGTGGAACAAGCTTATAAAAAATATTGAGAAGAAATTAAAAAAGGAGATTAATTTATGGAGATAAAACTAGAGAATATTAAAACATTAGAAGATCTTAAGAATGCTAAAAATAAAGTGTATGGACCCGGATCAGAGATTGCCAATTTAAAAAATAGTATTAAAAGTGTTTCAATAGAAGAAAGAAAAATAATTGGCAAAAAGTTATCAGAATTAAATGCTTATTATGAACATTTATTTCAACAAGCAGCTATTAATGTTGAAGAAAATAGAATCAATGAATTAATGGAAAATGACAAAATCGATATGTTTGAGCCAGTTAATTTAATTGGATCAATTCACCCACTTAAATTAATAGAAAACAGATTAAGGACATGGTTTTTAAACCATAATTATTACGAATCAAAATATAGCGAAATAGAATCTGATTTATATAATTTTGAAAGACTAAATATTACTAAAGATCATCCTGCTAGAGACATGCAAGATTCATTATATATAGATGAAGAAACATTATTAAGAACTCATAACACTGGCATGAGCGCTAGAGAATTAGAAATTAATAAGAATAAATCATTTTATTCATATGCAATTGGAAAAGTATATCGTAATGATGAGGATGACGCAACACATTCTCACCAGTTTACTCAACTTGATTTTGTTGGTGTTGGAGAAATTAGTTTTTCCCAATTAATTGAAACATTAAAAGATCTTTTAACATATGTTTTAGAAACAAATATTGAAATTAGATTAAGACCTAGTTATTTCCCTTTTACAGAACCTAGTGTTGAAGTTGATGTTTGATACAATAATTGTTGAATAGAAATTTTAGGCGCTGGTATGGTTCACCCTGAAGTAATGAAAGCTGCTGGTTATACAAACAATATGAATGGTTTTGCTGCCGGATTAGGTATTGAAAGAATTGCCATGATTAAATATAATATTAAAGATATTAGAGAATTTTACATTAATGATTTAAGGTTTTTAAATCAATTTAAAAATAAATAGGGGGAAGCATGAAGTTTTCAATAAATAAATTAAAAGAGTTATTAAAAAATGAATCATTAACCAATGAAGAAATTGTTAATGCAATTAATGATATAGGTTTTGAAGTTGAAGAATTAATTCAACCCCTAAAACATAAAAATATTAAATTTTGTAAAGTTCTTTCTGTTTCAAAAAATCCTAATGGCGAAAGGCTTAATGTTTGTGAAGTGAAATTTAATAATGGTCAAAGAGTAATTCAAACTACTGATAATAGTGTCAAAGAAGGAAAAACTTATATAGCAATTCAATCAGAAGGTTTTGCGGGCGACATTATTATTAAAAATACATCATTAAAAGGTGTACAATCACAAGGAATGTTTTGTTCTTTAGAAGAACTAGGTTGAGATCCTAATTATCTTAATGAAGAGGTTAAAGGCAAAATTTTTAATTATGAAGCAAAACTTGAATCAAAAGTTTCTGATGAACTAGATCTTAATGATTATTATGTGGATGTTTCTATTCTTTCAAATAGAAACGACGCCAACTCTTACAAAATAATGTCACTTGAACTAGCAGCATATTTTGATTTAAAAGTTAATAATTTTGACCCATCAAAAATATATTATACGACCCATCATAAAACTTTTGGATATTCACTTATTGATGAAATGAATATTATTGAAGACATGGTTAGTTTTAAATTAAAAGAAGTTCCAGAACTAACTATTAAAGAAAAAGCATTACTTGTTAAATCCGAAGTTAAATTAGCTGATAAATTTACAAACTATGCAAACTACTTAAGTTTAATGTATGGTTTACCTATTTATGTTGTTAATGATGATAAAACATTTAAAATTGAATTACAAAATGAATTAGTTGTTCTTAATTCAGAAAACAATAATATTATTTTAGGTATTGAAAATACAACAAAAATTAAAGATCCTGTTTTTACAATAATTATTCCTAACATAAAAGCAGTTAGAAAAAACCTTAAATTTTATAAAAAAAGCAACAGAAACACTATATTATCGATGAAAAAAGTGTCAGCAGGATTAATTAATTTATTTAGTTTTGATTTTAAAAAAGTACTTAAAAATGTAGTTATTTTTAAACATGATGCAGAAAGAGAATATGTCGAATATTCTAAAGAATTGCTTGATAGATATGCAAACTTTGAAATGTCTAAAAGTACAGATTTTAAAAAAATTCAAGCTAAATTAAATCAACTTGGCTTTGATTTTACAGCCCAAAAAACAAAATTACCTGTTTATAGATATGATATAAAAACTACTGAAGATTTTATAGAAGAAGTATTTAGATTTTATGGATATTCACATTTTCAAACAAATAATAATTTAAAAGTGGTTTCAAATGTAGCGCCCTGAAATAATAATGATATTAAGCTAAGTTCAATGGGCTATCAAGGCATTTTGACTTATACTCTTGTAAATAAAGAAGAAATGATGTTTAATCCATTTTCATTTGAAAATGAAATTAAATTAAAAACATATGTTTCAGAAAATAATTCTATTATTAGAAATTCCCTTCTTCCATCCTTTTTAAGGATAATTAATTATAATTACAAAAGAAAAATTACTCGTTTAAATTTATTTGAAGAAGGAATGATTAATAATGGGATTAGATCTATCATGTTTAGTTCTAATACAAAAAGCTTTAATGAAATAAAAGCGAATTTAAGTAATATTATAGGTTCATTTGAATTAAGGAAATTTGAAAAAAATTATTTACACAAGAATATATCTGCACAAATTATTAAAAATGGTAATATTATTGGTTGAATAGGAAAATTAAATCCTAAATTTGACTTATCAAATTCTATTTTTGTTGAAATTATTCAACAAAAATATAATGAAACTTATTCATATTATGAATATAAAAATACCCCTTTAGTTTCATTAGATATTACTTTTAAAGTAGAAGAAAATCAATCAATTTCTGAGCATTTAAAAATGCACAATATTGATGCCTCTAAAGTTGAAATTATTGATAAATATAATAAAGATAATTATACAAATACAACCATAAGAATTACATCAACAAAAGAAGAAATAGAATTGCTATCGAAAGCAATTAATAGATAGGAGGAAACAATGAAATTATTAGTTGTTTCATATAATAATTACAATGATATAGAGTTAACAACCCCACTAACTATTTTAAGAAAAGCAGATCCAGCTATTGAAATAGAATTTTATAATCCGTTGCATGAAAAACAAGGAACCTTAATAAAAGGTCAACACAAAATTATTGTTGTTGAATCTCTTACTTACTGACCAAATGTAATGAATTATGACGCAATATTTATTCCTGGCGGACAACATTGCCTTACTATGAGAGAAGATAATGCCGCTATAGAGATAGCAAGATATTTTTTAAATAATAATAAACCTGTTTTTGCTATTTGTGATGCAGGAAATGTTCTTTATGAAAAGGGAATTATTGAAAATTATTCTTACTCCTCATATCCCATTAAAGATTTACAAGCAGGCAAAAGAAACACATCACAAACAAGCATTTGTAATAATTTAATTACAGGTAAGTCACCATATGCAGCATATGAATTGGGCTTACTCATGGTTAAAACATTATATTCAGAAGAATTAAAAAATCAAATTAAGTCAGCTTTAAATCCTAAAGGATAAAAAATATGTACAAAAACACTTGCAACTAACAAGTGTTTTATTATTTTTTTATGTCAAAGTTATGAAAATTATTTTATTAATTTTAATTAAAAAATATGCAAAATTTTATTTTCTATATAGTCATTAAATATAATTTCAATGAATTTTTCAGTAAACTTAGTATTAATAAAAAAGTCATTTTATACAATATTTTATAAAATTAAATTCGCACAAAAATGTAATATAATTTTAAATATTAAATTTTTAAGAAATAGAGAAATTTTATGAAAAGAAAAAATCGAATTATATTATTTACAACATCATTTTCAGTATTACCAATTGCAACAACAACCGGCTATTTTATTTATAAACATTTTCTTAATGATAACAAAACTCATATATTTGAAAGTAATGATTTAAATAAATTACAAAATAACGCAAGACAACAAAATAGCAATAAAATCTATATTGCTGACATAAATTTTAAAGAAAATATTCCTAAATTACCACCTCGAAAAGAACCATTACCTATAGAAATTCCTAATAGCAATAAAACTATAAATATTCTTGAAAATAAATTAACACCTTTTATTCCTAAAAAAGAAAAAGAAAAACTGCAAAGAATTACAAAAGTGCCTGACCTTATAATAAAGCCTTCTGAAATACCAACACCAAAACCAAATCCTAAACCAGCTTCACCAACACCAGCGCCAATTCCAACCCCGCCAACCCCTAAACCAGCGCCTATACCTATACCTGTACCTTTAATACCTTCGCCAGCACCTGCCCCTGAGCCTTCTCCCGTTCCAAGCCCCGCCCCATCAAATGAAAATATAAGCGGTGGCCTATATGAAGAAAGTGCTGATTCAGCAGGAGGGAATTATGGAACAGGAAATTATATTGGATGAGACAAATCGGAGAATAAACTTGGAGATGACAAAAAAGATAGGGGCACTGAATTTTTTAAATATGGAGTAAGCACAAAAAATCATGGAATAAAGATATTTAAATTAGAAGATAAAAATGGCAATAATAAGCTAAATATTAAAAATGGATATTCAGTTGATGCAGATTTAAATAATGTATTTGGCCTTACTACTTTTAGAAGCGTTAATGAATTACTTGAAAATGATAATAAAAAAGTTATTCAATATCGTTTTACTAATATTGGAGCGTATGAAGACGATACAAGAAATTTAAATCTAATTTTTGGATCAATACAGGAAAATGCCCCTCAAGTAACTTTAATTTTTAAAAAAAATAGAATTGATATGTTAAAACATTTAAAAAATAAAAAAATTAAACAACTAGATTTATTTAGTAATTCAGATGTTGATTCAAAAAATTGATCAATTAACCCTTTATTTTTAGAAAATATTTCTAATATAAACAATAATAATTATGCTAATGAAATTGGATTAGGCACAGATACAAGCGGAGGCAAAAAAATTATTTTTAATTCATTATATTTTAATAAAGAAGATGCTGAGAATGACAATAATTTAGATAAGATAAATAAAGGCCTAAAAATGGTTTACGAAGACAGAAAAAACGAAGACTTTTTTAAAGGTTCTAAAAAAGTTGGTTACCCAACAGAACTAGATCTTTCTGAGACTAATTTAAAATCATTAAAGGGGCTAAAATTTGATTTTACTGACAGCAGAGGCAAAAAAGTTAGATTAACTAAATTAACATTAAATGGTGGAAACAGTAGCAATTTTGAAATAAATGCTGATGAGTTAAATGAAGCAAACTTTGAAGTATTAGATTATGATTATTCAGGTTCTGAAATAGTATTTAAAAATAATGTTAATAAAATATCACCTAAAGATCCTAATAAACTGACTGAACAAGGCAAAAAGAATCTTGGCATATTACGTAAATTAGCCAAAATCTCAGCTTAATAAAAATAAAAGCCACTTTAAAAATGGCTTTTTTAATTTTTGAATATTAAATTATTTATTTAATGCAATTAGTTTAATAAATCCATTAGCGTCAAGTGAAGCACCACCAACAAGAAAACCGTCAATATGCTCCATATCATTTAATTCTGAAATATTATCAGGTTTTACACTACCACCATATTGAACAATTAAATCTTTTGATGTTTCATCTTTAATATGTTTACAAATGTCATCAGCTATTTGAGCCGTAGCAACTTTACCTGTACCTATAGCTCAAATTGGCTCATAAGCAACAATAATTTTTGTTAAGTCTAAATCTTTTAAAGATTCTTTTAATTGCTTAGAAACAACCTCTTTGGTTTCTCCAGCTTCATATTGTTCTAATGTTTCACCTACACAAATAACAGGAGTTATTCCGTTTTCTAAAGCAACTTTTGCTTTTAAATTAACATCTTGATTTGTTTCAAAGTTATCTTGTCTTCTTTCAGAGTGACCTAAAATTACATATTTTACCCCTAAGTCAGTCAACATGTTAGCACTAATTTCCCCCGTATGTGCTCCAGGATTGTGGTATGAAACGTTTTGTGCAGCAACAGAAATTTCTTTCCCAACAAAAGCGCTTAAACTTGTAAATGGTGCAGCAATAGCAAATTTTGTACAGCCACAAATTTTAGCACTATTTTCTTTGTATAGTTTTGCAAATTCTTCAATAAATTCTTTTGTTTCAGCAAAAGTTTTGTTCATTTTTCAATTACCAATAACAATCATTTTTAACTCCTTTTATATTTTATATTTATATTTTACTATAATATAATAACTATGGGATTTTTTAAATGATTAAAAAACAAAGTGTTTAGTTTAGATGAACAAAAAGTTGATATAAAACAAGAAGGAAAAGATAAAGAACAGCACTTTAAAAAACAACAAGAATTAAAGCAACAAAAAATAGAAAAAAAGATTATTAAAACAGAAAAAGAAGGTTTTGAAGCTGTAGCAAAAAATTATTATAAAAAACATAATACTGATAAATATATTGCAGGTCTTTCTAAAATTAATGATTCATTTTCAAGAAAAATTATAGAACTTCAAGGCAAGTATAAATTTGTTAATGATAATTTTTATGACGATCTTGAAGAAATTCTTATAATGTCAGATATTTCCGCAAATTTAGTAATGATTATTGTTGATGAAATTAAAAAAGAAGCAGCACTCAATCAAGTAAATGATCCTAAAGAAATTGCTGAAATTTTAGTAGACAAAATGTTTATGGTTTATGCCAATAGAACAAGCGTAAATACAACTTTAAATTATAAAGACGGAAGGTTAAATGTTTTTATAGTTATTGGTGTTAATGGTTCAGGTAAAACAACATCTATTGCCAAATTAGCAAATTCATATGTTAAAAAAGGTAAAAAAGTTTTAGTGGCAGCAGCAGATACTTTTAGAGCAGGAGCTGTTGAACAACTTAATGTTTGAACTAATAAAATCGGTTGTGAAATTGTTAAATCTGAAAAACAAAACGCCGATCCAGCCAGTGTTGTTTTTAAAGCAATTGAAAAAGCAAAAGAGTCTAATTTTGATTTATTAATTATTGATACAGCAGGCAGATTACAAAATAAAGTAAATCTTATGAATGAACTTCAAAAGATTTATAAAATTCTTCATCGTTTAGATGAAAATATGCCACATGAGTGTTTATTAGTGCTTGATTCTACTACAGGACAAAATGGAATTTCTCAAGCAAGAGAATTTAATATTATAACTAAGTTAACAGGCATTATTTTAACAAAAATGGATGGAACTTCTAAAGGTGGAATTGCTTTATCAATAAAAGATGAATTTGATATTGATGTTAAATTAGTAGGTCTTGGCGAAGGTATTGAAGATTTAAAAGAATTCGATTTAGATAATTATATTTATGGAATGACAAAAGATTTAGTGGAGCAATAATGGAAATTGAAAAAAGAACAAGATTTTTAGAGTTATGAGATAAATATAGACATTTTTTGACTGTTAAACAGCAAGAAATATTTCAAATGTATTTAATTGAAGATATGAGCTATGGAGAAATAGGAGAAATTCTTAATACAACAAGAAATAATGCCTATGAATCAGTTAAATCTTCTATGAATAAGTTAGAAGAAATAGATAAAAAAATGAAAGGTTAGTATGAGAAGTATACCAGCAGCAAGAAGAGAAGAGCAATTAAAACAAGTTTTAGGAATTATTATAGAAGGATTAGATGATAAAGATCTAATATTTCCTTCTATAATTGATATTAGGCTTTCAAATGATTTATCAGTTGCTAAAGTTTTTGTTAGTTTTTTTAAAAAACCTAATAAGGGATTAGAAAAATTAGTTTTAGCAACAAACTACATTAAAAAACAATTAGCGCTATATTTAAAATGAAGAAAAATTCCTAATATTATCTTTAAATTAGATGAAGTGATGGATGCAGGCCTTAAAATAGATATGATAATTAAAAACATTAATTCAGAAGAAAATAAATAGTTAATATAATAAGCCATAAATAAAAAAACTAACATCGAATTAATTGATGTTAGTTTTAATTTGAAAATTTTAACAAATTATTTAAGATTGTTTGTGTTCAGTTTGCATTCCTGCCAAAACATAAGAAACAATTTTCTCTTTAAATTCTTTTTTTGTAAAAGTTTCATTATTTTTAGAACTAAAAGATTTTTTGTATATATTATTAGCAAACTTTAATATCAAACAAACAAAATACTCAACTTTTTCATTTAAGTTTCCTATATCTTCTGTTTTTATATTTTTTAAACCTTTTTTAATTGAATCAATTAAAGAAGAAATAAAGGTCACAAAGAAAATACTTGTATAATTTTTACTAACTTTTAATACACTTTTAACATTTTCTGATTCTTTGAAATTAAAAATTTTTTTAATTTCAAACGTTTCAGAAAAATTTTTTGTTTTTTGAAATAATTCCATTAAGCTTTCTAAGTCCTTATTTTCATTATTTTCTTTTTTTATTTCATCTAAAAATAAATTTATTGTGCTATTTTCATTTACATCAGTATTTTCTTTTTGTAATATTTTTACATCTTCTTTAAAAAAGTTTTTGAATTCATCATTTTTAAATGATCAGTTTACTAAAATATTTTTATTTGTATAAAAGTAGTTTAGCATTGAAACTAAAAGTTCTTTATTTTCAAACATATTTGTTGCTAAAGAAGATAAAATTCCTGCGCCAGAAACAAACATTTCTTTAAATATTTCGCCATTAAATGTTTTTTTTACTGAATTTTGAATAGCATCTTTTAAACCACTACTAAATATGTGTTTAATATTCTTAAAACTAAAAAAATTATTTAATATATTATTCAATAAAAAGGTATATAAATTTTCCTTTTTAATATCACTATATCTAAATAGATTAAGCATCAACTCTCTAAACTCTTTGCTATTATGTGGATTTTCTTCAAATGCAAATCCTTCTATAGCTGCATATATAAGAGATAGTAAATATGATTTAATTTTGTGTTTTGTAGGTTCATAATATTGTTCAAGATATACTGTCAGCGAAATAGCCCCATTTAAAACCAGTGTACCCAAAATTGTTAATCCTTTTCTAATTCAGGATTTTCTTTTAGCATTTTTTTGGTAATCTACATAATTAGCGTTTTTAAAAATAGACGCCACATTTTTTACCGTTGATATTGGATTATTTTTTATTGTTTCAACTACTTCACCAACTATCGAATTCGAAGCCAAAGCTGACTCGACAGTAGTGCTAATATTTTCTAACACTACATGATCTTTTATTGAACTAGAAAGTTCAACTTGTTTAGTTTTAAAATTATCAAAACCTTTTAAAGTTTCATATTTGGATTTTGCATTATCTGCATTAACTTTGTTTGTTGAACAACTTATAGTTGTTGAACCAACGATACTTGTTAAGCTAACAAACCCAACCAACTTTATTACTTTAGACTTCATTTTTCACCCCTTAAATTTCTTTTAACATAATATTATATAAGCAATTTGAACCAATTTCATATATTTTTAAGCAAAAAGTGAAACAAAATCGGAAAAAATTTTTATTTATTTTAATTTATGGTAAAGCAGTTAAAACTCATAAATTTTTAAAAAATTTAAAAAAAACAAAAAACAAACAAAATAATGAAAAAAATTAATTTTTTGCAAAAAAGAAAAAAATTAAACAAAAAAAGAATAAGCTAAAAAAGTAAAAAAATATTAAGTTTAATTTACATAAAATACAAACAAAATAAAGGTAGTACAAAAAAGAAAAGATAAAATCTTTTCTTGCTAAAGAGAAATATCAAGTGCAACACATACGCGTTTGATATTTTTTTATTTTATCTTTTAATTTGTAACTTCAAAAAAATTTCTTATAACATGAATAAGGAATAACAAAAAATGTCTCAAAACAAATCGAGACTACCATAAATCAAGATTTTTAATATATTTGAAAACTTTCTTAAAAATTTGAATAACTTATTTTCGATTTTCTAAAGAAAATAGCTCTTGAGATGATTTTCAGTTGAAAATCTCTCGAGGCATATTATTAATTTTATTCACAACTTCTAATAAATCGAGTTCAGTAATTAGATTGAAATTATATCCCTTTTTAAATTCTCTTCTAATTAGCCCATTTCAATTTTCATTTGAACCACGTTGAAATGATGCGTATGGTTCAGCCCTATAAATTGTTATTTCTAATCATTTTGCCAGTATTCCTATTTTTTCAAATTCCAATCCATTATCGATTGTTATTGATTTAACAATAAGATTATAATGTTTAATCATTTCTTTTAATTTCGAATTGATTTCATGTGGTGACTTTGAATTAACAAAGGCGGCAAACCCAACTCTTGTTTTTCTTTCGGTTAGTGTTAATACATTCCTGTAGCCAGAAGCTCTTTTTCCTAGCACTAAATCAGCCTCTCAGTGACCATATTCCTCTCTTAAATCTATTTTTTTAGGTCTTGTTCAAATAGGAAGTACGTAATCAGCACTTGTAATTAGCCTTTTTATAACAGACGCTTGGCGTTTTCCACCTTTTTTGTAATAGCTTCTTAATCTATCTTTTTTTGTTAAAACTCAAGCATTTGTTTTAATTCAATTGAAAATTGTTCTTAAAGATGGCGTTTTTAGATTGTCAACTTTTTTAAGTTCATTGTAAATTGCCTTAATTCCAAAATATTTTTTGTCATATTTATTTTTGAACAGTTTACTAAAGGCTTCAAATTCGAAATTGACTGAATAGCGAAAAATGTGCTTATGAGAGTGCCGTTTCACGGCTTTCATATTTGCTTTCTCAAACTGATAACAACCAAAATAATTCGAGTTTCTTTTAATTTCTCTAGATATTGTAGATAGGCTTTTTCCAATTTGTCTAGCAATTGATCGCATGCTCATATTATTCTTTAATGAATTTTGAATAAAAAATCTTTCTTCTTTTGTTAAATGGCAATACTTTTTTGTTGTATAATTCATTTGGTCTCCTAAATGCTTATGTGGGGCCACTTTTTTTATTCTTTAAAATATAAAAAGTTCAAGTGTCCTACATTTATTTTACATAAAAATAAACGTGTTGCACTTGAACTTGCAATGTGGGAAGAGAGACATTGTGCCTCTCTTTTTACTAATTACATTTCACTAAAAAAATTATGAGAAATTGATGTTGCAAGCGTAAATAGTGTTGAAACAGTTCCTATTATAATAGCAGCTGTTTTATAACGATTTTTATTTACTCATTCATTAAGTTTTTCATATCATTTTAATTCGCGAAAAGGTTTTGGATCAGTAATAATTGGTTTAATAAAAGTTTTAGGATCCAGTTTTTTATTATTAATAAATGTTATTCCTTCATTAGTAAATTCTTTACCAACAAAATTGCTTGAAGGTATTAAATTTAATTTACTAGCTTCATTAGGAATGCATTCGCATTTCTTTGGAATATTAACATTTGGTTTAACAAAAGTATTTGGATCTAAATTTTTAGGATTATTATAAATAATTACTATCACCGTTGGATTATTAATCTGATTGTTATAAGTTTTAGAATCTAATTCTTTCGAATTATTATAGTTTGAATTTGTATCTAATGTTGAATTAGTAATATTTTTTGTTGTATTATTTAAAATTTCCTTCTTTTGTTTTTTAATTTCATCTTTTTTATTTATTGAGCAAGAAAGAGCAATAATTGGTGTTAATGCTAAAGAAGCACTAGCTAAAAAGAATAATATCTTTTTCTTCATATATTCACCTCACATATTTATTTATAAAATTATATGCTTTCATAATAAGTTGATAATTATTTGTCTAATAATATGCTTTTATGAACAAAATAATAATAAATAAGCAAAAAATAAACAAAATAACCTTATTTAATAAAAATAAATTATTATTTTTTTTCTTAATTTAAACATAAGATATATTTTATTTTAATAATTATTGCTTATACAAAAAAGCAATATTAAATATCAAAATATAAATTAATTTAATTTAAATTGAAATAAGTAACAGCCTAAATACTATTATTATGTTTAGTTTTCCTAATTTGTTTTTATCTTACTATTATGCTCAAACTTATATAATTATGAGTATGAAAAGATATTACTATAACAACAAAGATTATTTTATAGACAAGGTTAATAAGAAAGTTATTATCAATCCTGAACTGCATCAAAAATTATTAAATAAGGAATGTGTTTATCCATATACTAATTTTAAATATGGATACAAAAAAATTGGTGGATCATCACTTGGAGATATTTTAAAATCAACAGCATTTAGCTCACCCTTTAAAGCATTTTGTAATTACGCTTATTTAGCACCTAAACCATTAATTAAAAAATATATTAATGCCGGGATTGCAATTGAACCAAAGGTTATTGACTTAATTGATAAAACACTTAATAAAAACAAAAAAGATAATGAGCCTCGTTATGATGTAAGAGGGATTAAGGCAGAAGATTATAATTATAATTATTTTAAAGATTATGATGATTTAATAAATGGAGTGCCAGATGGATTGTTATATTATAAAAATTATACAGTTCTTCTTGAAATAAAAACAGCTGGAGAAACAAAATATTCAACCTGGTTAAATGGTGTTCCAGAGAACTATAAAAAACAAGCACAGCTTTATGCCTATATTTTAGGAATACAAAAATATTGAATTGTTACAACTTTTTTAAAAGAAGAAGATTATTTCGATCCTGAAAATTATCCAATTAATCAACGAAGATTAAAAAAATTTGCTTTTGAAGTTAATGTTGAAGAAGCTAAAGATGATTTAGAATATGCAAAAAATTGATATAAACAGTTTATCTATAAAGGTGAAAGCCCAGAATATAATACAACAAGAGATGGTGAGTTATTAGAGTATCTTGAGTGTGAAAATGAAGAGCAATGAGCAGCTTTAATTGTTAAATGAAAAAAATTAGGCAAATGTGATCCCGATTTTGAAGGATAAAATGAAAGAAAAAAGAATAAATTTTAATGTATTTTATAGATCCTTAGTTTCTTCAAGAGGTTTATGATTTTTACAAGAAGAGAATGAAGAATCTTTTGATCTTATAGATATTAAAGATTTTGATGAAGAAGAGGAAGAACAAACAACACCATATTCAAATGAGTTACCCAATGAAATTTTTGTTGAATATGAAAATTCTCTTAGTAATTTTTTTATGAAAGAAGTAGGGATAACAGAAAAATCATGAATTAATTCTAAACTTTCAACTGCAAAGGAAATAGAAACTTTAGATGCTTTTAAAAATGATGTTAATAATATGATAGTAAGAGGAAGAGTTTTTAGCTTACAATATCATGCTGATTTTAATTTTTATGCTTATGATAAATTGAATAACATATTATATTTAGAAAGTTTTAAAGATACATTATTAATTAAAGATATTGTAAGAGCATATTACGCTTACAATATTATGAATATTTATTTTAGAGAAAGAAATCTTCCTTTTGAAGTTAAAGACATAAAATACGTTTGTCGAAAATCAGTTAAAGATCCTAAAATTAAAACATTTTATTTTAAAATTACTGATGTTGCTTTATTTGCTAAGTCAAAACCAACAGGCAAAATAAAAGAATTATTGCCAAAATGAGATGTTGACAATATGGAATATTTAAATTTATTTCATGAAGCAAAATTAATAAATATGATTTTACATAATCAATTTTTTTCAATTACTATTAATTCAAAAAAAGCAGAATCACAAAGTGCTAGCAATATTCTTGCTAATAGAAGTTATTTTAATATTAAGCCAAAAGATGAAAAAGATTCAAATGGCACATATGTATTACCTAATTTTATAAATCAATTAAGAAAAATTAATAATGACAGAGATTATAAATTTGACATTACTTCTTATAAAGGAAAGGAAGTAAGATTTTTTGAAGAAAATAATACTGTTTGAGGATCTAATCCCGATTTATTATCACTTTATGAACAATTATTAGGTGAAGAGTTTGCACATTTACAAGGAACAAAATTTCCAAAAATAAAAACTTGCAAAGCATTTGAAAATGGCGGTGAAGATTTTTTAAGATTAACATACTTTGCTAAAAAAGCACCAGAAAATAATGAAATAAAAATTCATCAAGAAATCGTATCTAAAATGATTGATGATCTTAATTATAAAAAAATTGTTTGATATGATTATGAATCAATTAATTTACCATATGCAGTATTAGAATATACAAAACCATATCAACAAATCGTTTCTCAGGTTTCAGTTTTTAGAAGTTTTGAAAATAAAATAATAAAAGAAGATGATATCGTTTATGATCCACAAAAAATATCACTTTTAGATTTTGTTGACATTTTTTATCATCTTTATTGAGAAGAAGCTGACTACTATATTGTTTACAACAAAAATTTTGAAAATACAAGAAATGAAGAAATGTATAAAGCCATAGAAAATAAGTGATTTAATGATTCAAGTTTTAAAGATACAGTTAAAGAAAAATATAATTTAAATTTAGAAAAAATCGCCAATATTAAAAATCAAATAAAAGAAAAAACATTTGATTTAATGGAATTTTTTGCAGCTAGAAAAATTTATAATGTAACAATTTCATCATATAACAAAGATATTATTATCCCTTTAGTATATTTACCAACACTTTTATTTAAATATTCAATTAAAAAAATTGAAAATTATGTGACAAGTAATAATCTTAAATTAGATCATCTTATTGTCCCTTATAAGGAATTAGATATTAAAAATGGTATGTATGCTCAAATTGAAGCTATTAAAAGATATTTAAATCAAACAAAAAATGAAAGTTGGCCAAAAGTTGTTGATTCACTTAAAAAGTACTGTCATAATGACGTATTGGCAATGATAATGGTATTTGATTTAGTTAAATATTTATTAAAACAGAGGTATAAAAATGAATAAAAAAGAAATAAAATGTCCAAATTGTTTAACTATTTTTAAAATTGATGAAGAACAGTATGCCTTGATTCTTCAACAAATTAGTAATAAAGAATTTAATGAACAATTAGAAGTTCAAAAAAAAGATTTAGAAAAAAATTATAATGAAAATATTAAAAGAATAAAAGAGCAAAATAAAAAAGACGCAGAGAGCAAAATTTTAATACTTGAAAACCAGATTAAATCTCTTGAAAAGGAAAGAGAGATGCTTAAAGCCAGCGCTGATTCTAAAATACAACTTGAAATAAAAAAAATTGAAGAACAATATCGAGAAAAAGATAATGAAATCTTTAAACAAAAAACACAAATCAAAATGTTAAATCAAAAAATTCTAGATAATGAAGAAAGTCAAAAAAAATATTTAGAAAAAGCACTAGAAGCCCAAAAGAAAAGCGATAATCTTGAATTTAATAAAATACTAAATGACTTAAATCAACAATTGCGAGAAACAAGTTTTAAAAAAGAAAAACTTGAAAAAGATTTAGATAATATTAATGAAAAAAATGATTTATTAACTAAAAACAAAATAAACGAATTAAAAAACGAACATAACAATAAAATAAATATACTTGAAAATAAAAATAAATTATTATTAGATGAAATTGAAATGTACAAAAATTTTAAAGCTAAACAATCAGTCAAATTAATTGGTGAATCTCTTGAAAAACATTGCGAAAGTGAATTTATGAAAGTTAAAGCACTAGGCTTTAAAAATGCTGTTTTTATTAAAGATAATGAAATCGCTGATGGTACAAAAGGTGATTTTATTTATAGAGATTATGAAGACGGAATTGAGTTTATTTCAATTATGTTTGAAATGAAAAATGAGTTAGAAAATTCTTTAGAAAGAAACAAAAAAAGAAATAAAGATTTTTTTGAAAAACTTCACAAAGATAGAATTAAAAAAAATTGTGAATATGCTATTTTAGTAAGTATGTTGGAACAAGATGATGAAACATATAATACTGGAATTGTTGATGTCTCAACGCCAGAATTCCCCAAAATGTTTGTTATTAGACCACAATTTTTTATTCAAATAATTTCATTATTAAAAAATGCAGCTTTAAATTCTTTAAAGATTAAGAAAGAACTTGAAGAAAACAGACAACGCAATATTGATTTAACTAAATTTGAAGATAATATTAATAAATTTAAAGTAGATTTTGGCAGCAACACTGAGAAAGCGGCTAAAAATTTTGAAAAAGCAATAAAAGAAATTAATGCAGCTATTGAAAAGCTGACAAACACAAGAGATGAATTAGTTAAAAGTGGTAAACAACTTAGATTCGCAAATGATAAAGTCCAAAATATAAGTTTAAAAAAATTAACAAAAGATTGCGAAAACATCAAGAAACAAATAGAAGAAAAATAGTGAATAATTAAAATTCAGACCTTTGTTTGGGCTGAATTTTCTTTTAATATAAAATATTTGTTCCCACAAAATTCCCATAGCGCTTTTTAATAATCGTTTTTATATCTTTATTTTAAATATTATTAAATTATAAACTTATAATTAAATTAAAAATTAAGGTGAAAATGAATATAAATAATAAAAAAATAATTAAAAACAATATAAAAAAAATAAAATATTTTATTTCTGAAGCAATAGATAGAAAAACTAAAGAAAAATTTTTTAGATTTAAATCTTCTATTGATTCAGATATAAAGAAATTTATGAACATTACAGATGCATTTCAAGAATTTATTTCTATAGTTAATGAAACAGATAAAACAACTAGAGTTTGAATACACCAAGCGGGAAAATTTAGAAAAGCAATAACTTATAAAGAAGTTAAAGAATTGTTAAAAATTGAACCAAAAAATGAACAAAAACAAGATAATTGTTTTGATTGTTGCGAAGGCGAATGTAAAGTAGAAACTTGCATTCCAAATAAAGACTGTATAAATTGTTGTGAAGGCCAATGTGAAGTTAAAAATGAAGAAAAACAAGATAATTGCTTTGATTGTTGCGAAGGTGAATGCAAAGTAGAAACTTGCATTCCAAATAAAGACTGTATAAATTGCTGTGAAGGTCAATGTGAAGTTAAAAAAGAACAAAAACAAGATAATTGTTTTGATTGTTGCGAAGGCGAATGTAAAGTAGAAACTTGCATTCCAAATAAAGACTGTATAAATTGCTGTGGTCAATGTGAAGTTAAAAAAGAACAAAAACAAGATAATTGCTCAAATTGTTGTGAAGGTGAATGCAAAGTAGAAACTTGCATTCCAAATAAAGACTGTATAAATTGCTGTGAAGGCCAATGCGAAGTTAAAAAAGAACAAAAACAAGATAATTGTTTTGATTGTTGCGAAGGTGAATGTAAAGTAGAAACTTGCATTCCAAATAAAGACTGTATAAATTGCTGTGAAGGCCAATGTGAAGTTAAAAAAGAACAAAAACAAGATAATTGCTTTGATTGTTGCGAAGGTGAATGTAAAGTAGAAACTTGTATTCCAAATAAAGACTGTATAAATTGCTGTGAAGGCCAATGCGAAGTTAAAAAAGAACAAAAACAAGATAATTGTTTTGATTGTTGCGAAGGTGAATGTAAAGTAGAAACTTGTATTCCAAATAAAGACTGTATAAATTGCTGTGAAGGCCAATGTGAATCTAAAGATAATATTATTAAAACTAAAACAATTCCAAAAGAAATATTAAATCAAATTAATGATAAAGTAAAAATTATTAATTCAAAAGGAATTAGACCAAAAGACGTTAAAACTTTATCATTAATTAATTCACTTATTGACAGATGATCATTTAATAATACAGGCGAAAACGGATGTTTATTAAATAGCAAAATTTGCAACCCTTATCAATTTAAATTTATTAAATGAAATTTAAGTGATAAATTAAATTCAACAACATTAGATCTTCATATTGAAATTTTTAGAAATGATAAAGAAAGAAGAAACTTTGAAAGCGCTATTAAGGTTATAACTCTTGAAGGCTTTGCTCCTAATACTGAAGAAGAACCTAAAATTAATAAAACGTTAATTATTCATTTTAAACCAAATGAAAAAATTGATAACTGAGGAATTCATTTATTCAACTCTAATGAATCATTAAAGGCTATAGCTCAAAAAACAGAATGAAAAAAACCAATTCTATTTAATAAAAATGCCGATAAAGATGGCTTTTATAAAGCAGAAATAGATATTATTAATCTTGAAAATGGATTAAAGTTTATGCTTCATAAAGATAATATTAAACATTTTGAATCTGCATTAGAATTTCCTAAATATCCTGATTATGCCGAATTTTGATTTTTAATGAATGATAAATGTATTTATGAATCGCGCCCTAATGAAGAATATAAAACACAGTTTATAAAAAGAGTTGAAGAAAATGTTATTGATTTAAAATTTAAAAAAAGGATAAAAGATAAAAACTATAGTATCAACCTGTTAAACATTACCGAAATTAAAACAAATGAAATTGTTGATTATGAAGTAATGGAAAAAACAGAAAAAGATGGATTTTTAATTATATTAGATTCAAAATATAATTTAGGTGATTCATTTAGATTTTCATATGATTCATATGATTTAGGTCTTGAAGAAATAACAAGAGAATTACTTAAAAAAGATACAATCATTTATAGAAAAAGCGATTTAGGATCAATCTTATTAAAAGATGGGAGTGCTAGTGTTAAAATATGAGCGCCCGTTTCAAAAAATGCAAAGATTCGCATTTTTTGTAAGCATGATCAAACCAAATTAATTAGAGAATACAAATTACATAGATCAAATGAACATAAATATGTTTGAGAAGGAATTTTGAATCAAGAAACCATTAATTTGCCTACAGTTGAAGAGTATTTTTATCAATATGTTTTAGATTATGATTTAAATGTAACTGAAAAGATTGTTTTAGACCCATATGCTTATTCAATGGCATCACATAATCCGGCTCTTGATTCAATTGGTAAAGGAGCATTTGTAAGATTGGATTCTGAAAAAGCTGGTGAAATTTCACCAGCAAGAGGTATTTATTCAGGCGGAATAAATGGCGAGCTAAATGCTATGATAGCATATGAAATTCATGTTCGTGATTATACTATTAGTGCAAAAGATGATATGGGTAATCCCATTAAATATGCAGGAACTTTTAAAGGGATGACTAATTGGGAAGAAGGTATTAACTATCTTAAAAAATTAGGAATTACTCATATTGAATTTTTACCATTACTTGCTTTTTTTGGAACAGATGAAGACTCTAAAGAATTTGTTAAAGGAGAAGAAGGAAAAGTAACTAACTATAGTTGAGGATATGATCCACATAGTTACATGTCTATTGATGGTTGATTAGCATCGGATGCAAAAAAACCTTATGTCAGAATTAAAGAATTAAGAGAGTTAATTAAAAAGTTACATGACAATAATATTGGTGTTATTGTTGATGTTGTTTATAATCATATGTGAAGAAATGAAATATATGATGATATTGTTCACGGTGTTTATTTTAGATCTAAAGATGGAATTACCCCCGTTGGTTCTCCCGCCATTGCTTCTGAGCATCCTATGATGAGAGATATTATTTTAAGAAGCCTAAGAATGTTATGGCATGAATATGGTGTTGATGGATTCAGGTTTGATATGTTGGGATATATGGATAATGAAACAGTTCATATTATTAGAAATGAATTTCCAGATGCAATTATATATGGAGAGGCTTGACCTCATACTGACTTACCAAAAGGTGAATCGCCAGTTAAAGGATGAACATCATATAAAGATCACGGCATAAAAGATATAGGATATTTTAATGATTCAATAAGAAGAGCTATTAAAGGAGAAACATCTGAAGGCGGTGCTTTTGATAGAGCATTTGTTCAAGGTGTTGATTGAAAAACCAATTTATTAAGATCAAGTATTATTGCAGGCATTAAAAACTTCCCTCAAAATAATGTTCAAAAAGGAAATTTATATGTAAACATTAGATATAATTCTAATGATATATTTGCAGATTCCCCTAATGAGGCCTTGCAATATCTTTCAATTCATGATGGTTTTACATTATGAGATAAAATAAATATTGCAACAGATTTAAGAGGGCGAACTATTGAAGAACAACTTGATTATAAATTAAAATTAATAAAACAATCTTTTGCTATTTTATTTACATCACAAGGTAGATTAATTATCAATGGCGGCGATGAAATGGGTAAAACAAAACCCTTAGATGCTGGTGAGCCTAATATTGATAGATCTGCGACATGCATGTCAACAATTATGTTGCCAGATGTTAATAATAATTTTAATACAAGTAACATTTATATAGAAAATTCATTTAACTCTTCTGATGTTACAAATCAATACAGATGAAATCGTCTTTCAAAAAGTTATTTTGGAGGAAAATTTAAAGAGTTAAGTGATTTTGTAGCTGATTTAATAGCATTAAGAAAAAAATTATATGGCCTAAGATTTGAAACTGCCAAAGAAATTCAAGAAAATTTTAGATTTTTTGGTGAATCAAAAATAAATACTGAATTTGGTCCTTTTGATAGTTTTGAAGATAAAAATTTAAACTTTATAAAAATTAAATTTATAAACGCACCTAAAGAAGCAAGAGAAAAAGAATGATTTATTTGCGATATTTATGCTAAAATTCAAAAATTTAATGAACATGCAATAAAAATTTATATTGATAAAAATGGATATGGTGAAGTCATTATTCCTTCAACTATTATTCTTGCACTTTCAAAAAAAGATAAATATTGAACATCTGCAAAAACATTTAGTTTTAGATTACACGAAATTATTGATGCCAAAAATATTTACGACAATTTTGCTGGTATTTGCGAAATACCTTATTGATCTATCTCGAAAGAAAAAACTGTTGAATTCAATTTTAAAAAACAAGGAAATAAGGCAGTAATTGATCAATATGATAATTCAATTGATAATTACATTCAATATAGAATTAAATCTCCTAAAGACCCTTTATTTGAAGAATATATTATTTTTTCAAATTCAAGCGATAACGATAAATTTATTAGTGCCAAATTAGATAAATCTTATATTACTCTTTTAGATGAAAATGGGGTTCATTTAAATGGAATAAAAAAAACTAACCCAAATAAAGTGGCTGGAAACACAACAGTTTTAGTTGCAAAATTAAGAAAATAAAGTATAAAAAAATATCGAAGAAAGTTTTGATATTTTTTTATACTTTATTTTTTATTATTAGTTTGATAATTCTTAATATCTTCTTTATGAAATGATTTTAGCATTTTAACATCTTCTTCAAGCTTATCTAATCTATTAGTAATTTCAAAATGATTAGTTTTAATTAAATTAATTAATAAATCAAATCTTTTATCATTTTCAATTTTATCAGCTTTACGCATTTCAAGAATTTCATTTCTAAATGAATCCAAGCTTTGTTTCATTTCCAGTTTATCAGCTTTACGCATTTCAAGAATTTCATTTCTAAATGAATCCAAGCTTTGTTTCATTTCCAGTTTATCAGCTTTACGCATTTCAAGAATTTCATTTCTAAATGAATCCAAACTTTGTTTAATTTCCAGTTTATCAACCTGATGTTGATTTTCATTTTTTTTAATAATATTTAAAAGCTCTGATTTAAAATTCTCGAATTCTTTTCTAGTCATATTATCTCCACTTGATTCTATTTCTTTAAGAGTATTATAACTGATTAAAGTGTGTTCAATCTTTTCTTGATCATAAACTAATGTATATTCATGCTTTTTATATAGTTTCATGTTAGCTTCAAATTGTTTTTTAGTAATTTTTTCACCTATTGTAAAATTTTTATTCATTTTTCCCCCATAAAACAATTAAAAGCAAGAAGCCTAAATATTTAAAAAAGGAAAAAATTAGGAATTTAATGCCTATTTACTATCAAAATAATAAAAATTTTATTTTAATAGTATTTATGCAAAATTAAAAAACAATTAAAGTTTCTATATTTTTTTTGCTTATTTTTTAAATGCTTTTTTATAAATTGTAAAATTAATATAATATTAAAATTTATTTTTAGAAAGAGCTTATTATGAATAAAAAAATATTTTTAACAGGTTTATCACTTACCTCTGCATTATTTTTGCCTTCTGCACAGTTAACGCAATATAAAGAAACTAAATTTGACCCAAGAGATAAAAATACACTTACTGACATTAGAAATCAATTTGCAGAAGGCATTTGTTGGGCATTTTCTACAATTGGTGTAGTTGAAGCAAATTTAATTAAAAAACAATTTATAACCATTCCACAACAATTAGATTTATCAGAACAAAATTTAGCTTTTAAAACATTAAATCGTTGAAAAGATGCCGACCCACTTCATAATACTGACTTTGATAATTATCGTCATTTCGATTGAAAAACATCAGGATTTGAGCCAGCGTTAGCGGCAGTCTCATTATTTCAATGAAATAAACTTAAAAACGAAAATTTAATTGGTTCAGAGTTTAGTGAATATGTGGTTAAAAATTATATTGAAATTGATCATAAAAAATCAAATTATCGTGAAGAAGTTAAAAAGGCAATAGAAGAATATGGTGCAGTTTCATTTTTATTTTTAGTTTATCCTGGTCATAATGGCAAATATTATAATTCAAAAGAATACATTCATCAAAAACAAAGAGCACATGCTGCGACTATTGTTGGTTGAGATGATAATATTGACAAAAGTTTATTTGGAAGCAATACTAAACAAAATGGTGCTTGATTAGTTAAAAATAGTTGAGGAAACTCATTTGGCGAAAATGGATATTATTGGGTTTCATATGACACTAATGTTTCTGAATTATTTACATTAGATATGATGCCACGTAGTTCATATCAAAACAATTATTATTATGATGGTTCTTTTAGAGATGTTCATGGTCATCAGTATAAGAAAGCGGCTGTTGCTTATAAAGCAAAAGGCGCTAGCATTAATCAAGAAGAAAAATTAAAGGCAGTAAATGTTGGCTTTGATGGAGAAAATGTCAAATTAGAAATTTCGGTTTACAAACAAAAAGAAAATAACATTAATCCTAGAAATTTAGAGTTAGGCGAAAAAATTACATCTAAAATTGTTGAATTTGAAAAAGCGGGAATAAGAACTATTGAATTAGATAAAGAAGTAACTTTAAAAGCCGGGGAATGATTTAGTATAGTAGCAGAAATAAAAAGTGGTTCTGAGAATGCTAAATTACGTTTTGGAGAAGAAAAAGATTGACAAAACGATTTTAGTTATATTCAAGAAAATAATCAATGAATTAGTAGTCAAAAAGCAAAAAATGGTGCAGTAGCAAGAATTAAAGCATTTACAAAAAATCATAATATTGAAACAAATTTACATGATTTGAGATATGCTAAAGTAACCTTAAAAAATTATGATTATAGAATTGGTGATAATTTTAATTTAGATGATATTGAAGTTTCATTTAATGGCCGCTTTTTAATAAGAGAAAAAGATTATACTTTAGAATTAAAAGAATTTTTAGACCCTGATCAAGGTTTTTACTACGATGATTCTGTTATTGGTTACAATCATGTAGTTATTAAGGCAAAAGGTACATACCAAGGAAAAAATGAAACATTTTTAACAGTAAGAAGAGGAAAAGAACATAAATATAATTTAGAAAATAAATTAGAGGTTGGAAAAAATATTAATAGTACTTCTGAAATTCCATTAAATGCCGGCTGAAAAATAATAGAAAGTTTTAAGCTATTAAAAGAAGGCGATAATTTTATTAAAATTTATTATAGTGGCAATAATGGAAAATACTATAAAAATAATTCAACAACATTAAATGTTTTTAAAAACAGTCAAATAACAACTGAAAAATCAATTAAAGACAACGAGCTTTATTTACAGCATTATGTAAATAACACAATAGTTCAAAACGAGCAAAACACAGTTAAAAAAACACATGAAAATTCTAATCAAACTGTTATTGATTCTAAACTTGTTAATAAGGAAATTTTAATTCCTATTATAGGAGTTATTGCTACATTAGGTGGAATGCTTATTAGCTTTTTCACATCATGAAAAAACAAATAATTAAAAAAATGTAAGCCATCTTACATTTTTTTTATATAAACTTTAAACTCATAAGGAAGCAATGAATTAAATTTATTTTCATAACTAGATATTATTAAATCTCTATCTTCTTCAAAATTATCAACAGTTTGATTTTCCACATTTATATAAATTAAAATATCTTTTTGTTCATTAAATAAATTGTACTTAATAATACCATTTTCAAAACTCACTCTAGCATGATTTAAAATATTTAAAGTATTTTTTAATCTGAATAATTTATTTTCTTTTCTAAATTTTATTAAATCCTGAAAGTATTTAATAAAATCATAGTTGTCTTTAATGTTATCTCAAGGAAATTTATTAATTTCTATAGAAAGATTATAAGAATTTCCTTCCAACTTTTTACTGCGCATTAATTCATGGCCAGCATGAATAATAGGCACGCCTTGAGAAAGAATAACCAAACCCATCATCATCTTTGAAACAGGTTTTATAAATTCTTTATCTACGCCTTTAATTTCTAAATAGTCACTTATAGTATAGCCATCATGAATAGATACATAATTAATATTATTAATGCATTTCGTTGAATAGTGAGGCGTATAGCCAATTCCTATTGAACCCAAAATAGTATTAATTATATTACTAATATTTCTATTTTTATCAATTATAGAAAATCCTTTTGGATTAGGTTTATTATGTTCACCTTCACCTTTAATGCATCCTCTAAAAATATCATTAAAATGAGCGACTTCAGGTGTTTGATGTCAATTTATTTGATTAGTATATTTTACACTTGGTGTATCAGGTTTCATATTTCAACCTTCTCCATAAAATAGAAAACCAGGCTTTCATTCTTTAATATTTTCAACTAAATCATTCATAGTTTGTGTATCAATTAGACCCATCAAGTCAAATCTAAATCCATCTAAATTATAAAATTTAGCTCAATAAATACATGAATCAATAATAAATTTACTAACCATTAACTGCTTTGTATCATTTGTAGATCCACAAAATGACTCATTACCATATTTTCCATTATTATCAATAGTATAAAAATAATTAGGCACTAATTGATTAAAACTAAATGTTTTAGCATCATAAACGTGATTATAAACAACATCCATAACAACATTTAAATTATTTTTATGCATTGTTTCAATCATTTGTTTAACTTCTATAACTCTAGATCTAAAATCTTTTTTATTTGAAATATATGACCCTTCTGAAACATTATATTGAACGGGATCATAACCTCAATTGTATTGTTTTTTATCTGCTAACTCATCAACAGTTTGAAAATCATAAAATGGTAATATTTGTATGTGAGTAATACCTAACAACTTTAAGTATTCTAATCCAATAATATCACCATTATCATTTTTATGAGTTTCTACTAAACCTAAAAATTTACCTTTATTATTAAAATATTTATTATCAGTTAAGTCTTTAATACTTAGCTCATAAAGAATTGATCTTAAAAGACTTTTGTTTCCCCAATCTGTTTTATATTGTTTTATCATATATTTATTAGGATTTAAAACAATTGAATGAGTGTGGTTATATGTAGAATTTTTAGCATATGGATCAATTAATTCTTTTACTTCATTTTCATTAATAACTTGATATTTATAAATATATTCAGCAGCAGGCAATGAAGTCTCTCAACTTCCTTTTCCTACTTTATTCATTTTATGAACAGCAATTAAATTTAAATTTTTATCATAAATTAAAACATTAGCACTTTCAGAAACGGGTGTCCAAATTCTAAAAGTAACTTTATCATTTTCATAAATAGCACCAAATTCTAAATTTGTATCAGCATATTTTTTATCAAACTCAGCTGTTTTTACAATATATCCAAACTTAATTTTTATTTTTTCATTATTAATGTGTAAATAATTAGTCTTATTTAAAATAGGTTTTGTATTAATTTTAATAGAAATTTTGTTATATGTTTTAAAGTCTTCAATACCCACTAATGTACATTGATTATTTTCAAAAATATAATTATCATTATTAGTAAATACTTTCTTTGTATCAATAAGAGTTATTATTGTAAATGAGTCAAAATATGCAAGTGTTTTATCAAAATTGTAAATTGAATTTTCTTTCATAAGTTCTCCTTAAGCGTATAAATAATTTTACTAAATATATTTATTTTTTTTCTTAATTACTTTGCCTAAAAATATTGAATTTAAATAAAAAAATAAAAAAACAATCTTGAATGATTGTTTTACATGTTTGTTAATTCCTTAGTTTTTAGGTCAGTTAATTTTAAAATTATTTCATTATATTTATCAACTTGTTTTTGAATCATATCTGAATATCTTTTTTCTAGATCTTCAGGAAGTTCATCTGCTTTCATAGCTTTAAGTGCATTATGTCTGCCATTTCTAATAGCTATTCTAGCTTGCTCAGTATATTTAGACATTTGTTTTACCATTTCTTTTCTTCTTTCGGTTGTAAGAGTTGGAAATGTCATTCTAACTTGATTTCCTTCATTAATTGCTTCTATACCTAAATTTGCATTATTTAAGGCACTAGTAATATCTCTAACACTACTAATATCATAAGGTTTAACAAGCAATTGTTGTGGCTCAGGAACACTAATTAGTGCTATTTCTTCAAGCGGCGTTAAACTTTCATAATAATTAACTTTAATTTTTCTAATAAGTTGTGGATTTGCTCTACCTGTTGAAATTCTAGATAAGTTATACTCATATCCTTCTATTCCCTTATCTGCTTCTTCTAAAAAGATAATTAAATATTCATCAAAATCTTTCATTAGTTTGTAACCTCCGTATGTTTAACCTTATTTTTTATAACATTAATAATTGCATCTTTTTTAGTAATATCAAAAACTGTTAATTTTATATTATTATCTCTAGCCATTGATGTGGCAGTTATATCCATAACTTTTAATTCTTTTTTTATGATTTCATCATATGTTATTTTTTCATAATGAATTGCCTCTGGATTAATTTTTGGATCATCACTATAAATGCCGTCAACACCATTTTTTCCCATTAATATTTTACTTGCTTTAATTTCAGAAGCAAACAACGTTGCTGCAGTATCTGTTGTGAAAAATGGTCTTCCTGTCCCACCTACAAAAATAATTATTTCGCCTTTATTTAAACTGTGAATAGCTTTTTCATTAACATAAGTTTGCGCTACTTTAGGGTCCATATTAAGTGAAGACATAACGCGACATTTAAGGCCATGTTTTTCAAAACCATCTTGTAATGCCTTACCATTCATTATAGTTGCTAGCATTCCAATATAATCAGCTCTATTTCTTCCCATACCATTTTTGGCAGCAGACTCACCTCTTCAAAGATTACCACCACCAATAACAATAGCAATCTGCGTTTTTAATTCTTTTTTAATTATTTTTAATTGTTGAGCAATATCATCAACAATTACTGGATCAATAACTAAACGCTTCTGTTTATTGGCCAATCCTTCGCCAGAAAGCTTCAACAGTATTCTATTTTTCATAATTACCTCTTTATGTCTTATAAATTATATAAAAATAATTTTGTTTAAGTTGATTAATTTGATTAAACTTTAAGAAAAACTAAACAAATTGTATCATTTTTTTTTCTTTTATTTTTAATCATTACAATAACAATTTATTTGTTAGTATGGAACAAAAAAATTATTATATATACACATTAAATATTTCGAAAAAAACTTGAAGTAATATTATTTCAAACTCTAAAAAAATTTTAAATGTTGATTTAAAAACAATTTCTAAAGAAGAAAAAGAAAAATTTTTAAAACATTGCGCCACCAAATTTGTTTATGAATTTAGTTATAATTTTAATTATTTTAAAGACAAAAAAACGTATTTTTATATTCCGACATATTACTATTGTTTAAAAGAAATAAGTGAAGAAAACATTAATGTTGATATTTATTTTTATAAAGAAAAAAAGCAAAAAAATTTAAAAAAATTACAAAATATTTCATTTAATTTTCAACGTTTTAATCGCAAGTGTTCATTATTAAAAGCATTTGACGCGCTTAATAATGATCTAACAATTTATATAAAAAACGCCAATTATTATCTTGAAAATGCAAATTTAATTGGTGATTTTGAAATTAAACACTCTATTAAAAAATATCAATATTTAAATTTTAGTGGCATTTTAAATTTAGAAGATTACCCATTTTTCAAGCAATTAGACACTAGTAAATTTAATAAAAAACAACGAGTTTTTAATTTTAAAATAAAAAACAAAAATGATGAATTTAATGTAAAAATTAAGCTAAATTCACATTTTAAAAATCATTCAATTTCTAATGCACAATTAATTTCAGAATTAAGTTTAAACGGAATTAAAAATATTAAACAATTAATTAAATTTAAAAAAGAAATATTAGATTTTAAAGCAGAAAATAAACACAAATTAAAGGTAATAAATGAACTAATTAAAATTTATAAAAAAAATTATAAATTTAATTTAAATAAAAGTTTTATTAATAAAGTAAAAATAGGATTTAGAAAAATAGCATCATGTTTAAATTATTTTAAAAATGATAGTTTAATTAATATTATTACCGAAGAATCAATAGCCAAAAGATTTTATTTACTTTCTGATGAAAATATTGCCAAATATTATGCTGAAATTTCACTTTTTTATAACTTGAATTATGAAGAAATTATTGATGAAAATTACGCATATATCAAATTTTGTAACAAATTTCAAAATTTAAAAAATATTAATTTATTTTTAATAAATTGCGAAAGTTTTATGCAAGCTAAATTTGAATTTTTAGCATGCATAACTGAAATTTTTGACTTATTTGAGCGACAAAAAAATACTTAAAAAAATAAATAATATTCTTTACATATAAAAATATATTTATGATACAATAAAAAAGCTAATTATATAATTAATTAGTTATTTTCATTTATTTAAGGAGTATTGATGCAAAATAAAAAAACAGGATTAGATTATTGTGAAAGACAATTTACTACATTTACAAAAAGAAGAGACTATGCAATTGGTAAGCAAAGTCTTCCTGTTGTAGACTTTTTAGAAATTCAAAAGAAATCATTTCAAGAATTTTTAGATACAGGGTTAGAACAAATATTTCAAGAACACTATCCAATTACTTCAACAAGTAAAAAGATAAAAATTGAATATGTTGATAATTCAGCAGTGATTAAATTTGATGGTGAAGAATCACAAAAAATCAAAGAAGCAAAACAAAAAGGTTCAACTTACGCTGCAAAGATTTACGCAAGGTTAAGAAAGCAAAATACTGAAACTGGTGAAGTTAAAGAAGAAGAAGTTCTTTTTGGTGAATTACCATTAATGACAAAAGGAGCCTCTTTTATAATTAACGGTTCAGAAAAAATTATTGTTTCTCAATTAATTAGGAGTTCTGGTGTTTATTATGGGCTTAACGTTCGTAATAAACAATCTGATGATCTTTTTAATAAGGTAGAAATTCTTCCAAGAATTGGTTCATGAATTGAAATTTCTCACCGTGTTACAGGAACAAGTGTTGATTATGTGAAAATTAAAATTGACAAAAATAAAAACTTTGTGCTTCCAACATTTTTGGGCGCATTTGGAATTACAGCATCAACAATGAGAAAACTTTTTGGAGATTCTCGAGTTTTAAATGAAACAATTAAAAAAGATAAAATTAATAATGATCAAGCTGTTGAATCTAATTACTCATCAGATGAAATTAAAGCACTTTGTCAAGAAAATATTTACCGTAACCTTAAGAAGGGTGACAGGTTTACTGAAGAAGCAGCAGCTTCATTCTTGCCAGGAATGCTTTTTAATAAAAAAAGATACACATTGCTAAAAACAGGTCGTTACATGATTAACAGAAAACTAAACTTTGTTGATCGTATTACAAACACTTATTTAGCTCAAGATATTATTGTTGAAGGTGAAGCAATATATTCAAAAAATACATTTATTACAAATAGAATTGCGCTTAAAATTCAAAAATTATTTGATACAGGCAAAATATCATTACAAAATATTCCGGATATTCAGCCTGATGTTTATGGAAAACAATTATTAGAAAAACCAGAACTTAAAGACAGAATTAAAATAGGTACACTTTTAATTTATCCTACAAAAAACTGAATGAATTCTGGAAAAGAGCCAGTTCTTGTTATTTCAACAGACCCAACAGCTGATGAACATCACTTAATTATTAGCGACATTATTGCAGCTGTAGGTTATTACTTTAATTTACTTGATGGCGTAGGGCTAGATGATGATCCAGATTCATTAATGAATAAAAGAATTATTGCAATTGGTGAATTATTATATAACCAATTTAATGTTGGATTTTCAAAACTAGTAAAAAATACACGCGAGCGTTTAAGTAGTAAAGATACTGAAAAAATTACTCCTAAAAATGTAACAAATAATAAATTAATTTACAATCAAATTAAGCAATTTTATAATACATCAAAACTTTCACAGTTTATGGATCAAATTAATCCATTGGCTGAAATTTCAAATAAAAGACGGATTACATCTTTAGGGCCTGGTGGTCTTAACCGTGAAACAGCACAATTTGAAGTTCGGGATGTTCATCCAACTCACTATGGGCGTATTTGTCCAATTGAAACACCAGAAGGACCTAATATTGGGCTTATTCTTAACTTGGCTACATACGCTAAAGTCAATGATTTTGGATTTCTAGAAACACCTTATTTTAGAGTAACAGATGGTATTGTTGATTTTGATGATGTTGTTTATTTAACAGCTAGAGAAGAAATTAACCATAAATTTATTCAATCTTCAACAAGAATTGACGAAAATAATAAAATTGTTGATGAATTTGTTATTTCAAGATGTAATGGCGATTATGTAACTACACCAAGAGAAGAAATTGACTTTATTGATGTTGATTCGAAACAAATGACATCTCTTGCCGCTAGTGCTATTCCATTTTTAGAAAATAATGATGCTAACCGGGCACTTATGGGTTCAAATATGCAGCGTCAAGCTGTCCCGTTATTAGTTGCTGAAGCGCCACTTGTTGGAACAGGTATTGAAGCTGATATAGCTAAGTATTCTTTCTCAAATGTTATTTGTCAAAGAGATGGTGAAGTTGTTTATGTTGATGGAAATCAAATTCATGTTAAGGTAGAAGAAGATAAGCCAAGAAAAAAAGGAAAAGTAGACAAATATTTTTTAAGAATATATGAAAGATCAAATCAAGGTTCTATTATTAATCAAACACCAGTTGTTAAAATTGGTCAATTAGTTTCAAAAGGAGATATTTTAGCTGATGGTCCTTCTTGTGAAAATGGGGAACTAGCACTTGGTAAAAATATTACTGTTGCATTTACTACATGACATGGGTACAATTTTGAGGATGCTGTTATTGTAAATGAACGTTTAGTTAAAGATGATGTTTATACATCAATTCATGTTGAAGAAGAAACATTATTATTTAGAAATTCAAAAGCCGGTAATGATGAATTAACAGTTGATATTCCAAATACATCAACATTTTCAAAAAGGCATTTAAATGAACAAGGTATAGTATCAATTGGTGCAGAAGTTAAACCTGGTGATATTCTTGTTGGGCGTGTTTCTCCTAAAGGTGATGAAAATCCTTCTCCAGAAGAAAAATTAGTTGCCGCTATTTTTGGTAAAAAAACAGCAAATATTAAGGATACATCTTTAAAAGTTAAAAATGGTCATTCAGGGACAGTTATTGGTGTTGAAGTTCTTTCAAGAGAAAATGGAGATACTTTAGAAGACGGCATTGAAAAAATTGTAAAAGTATGAATTGCACAAAAACGGAAAATCAAAGTAGGGGATAAAATGGCAGGTCGCCATGGTAATAAAGGGGTTGTTTCAATCGTTGTTCCCGAAGAAGATATGCCATATATGGAAGATGGAACACCAGTTGATATTATGTTAAATCCACAAGGGGTTCCTTCGCGTATGAATATTGGTCAAATTCTTGAATTACACCTTGGGCTAGCAGCAAAAAAATTAGGTGTAAAATTTGCAACTAGAGTATTTGATGGAATTTCAAAAACTCAATTATTAGATATTCTTGATGAGGCTCAATTACCAAGACATGGTAAAATGAAACTTTATGATGGAATTACAGGTGAGCCATTTGATAATTTAATTTCTGTTGGTGTTATGTATATGTTAAAACTAAGCCATATGATTGATGATAAAATGCATGCCCGTTCAATAGGACCATATTCATTAATTACTCAACAACCACTTGGAGGTAAATCTCAAATGGGTGGACAAAGATTTGGAGAAATGGAAACATGAGCTATTGAATCTTATGGAGCGACAAATGTTTTACAAGAATTATTAACATATAAATCAGATAATATTAATGGAAGAAATGATTTATATACTGCTCTTGCAAGCGGAAAAACACTTCCAAAAGCAGGTACGCCAGAATCATTTAACGTTCTTGCTTATGAATTAAGAGGTTTAGGTATTAAGCTAGAAGTTCATAGAAAAGATAAATTTATTGAAGATGAAATTACTGAAGGTAATAAACAAATTAATAGAGATGATATTGAAGGAGGTAGAGAATAATGAAACAATGACGTAAATATAGTGGATTAGATGAATCACAAATTGATAAAATTTCATTATCTCTTGCTACAAATAAGGATATTGTTGAATGATCTCATGGTGAAGTTACAAAACCTGAAACAATTAACTATAAAACTTATAAACCAGAAAAAAGCGGTTTATTTGACGAATTAATTTTTGGGCCTAAAACAGATTACAAATGTGTAATTTGTGGCAAAAAATATAAGCAATCAAATGAAAATATGATTTGTACTAATACAGAACTTTGTAGATCAGAAAGACCAGAAATTTTACCTAAAATTTCACGTCGTTCAAGAATGGGGCATATTGCTCTTGAAACACCTGTTGTACACTTTTGATTCTTTAAAATTGATCACTCAACAATATTTAAATTATTAGGATTAACAGTTGAAGGAACTCAAAAAGTTATTCCTAAGCCAACAATTGAAAATATTATTTATTATAAAACGCATATTGTTCTTGAATCAGGAGGATTAAAATCACTCCCTAAAAACACAGTAATTGAGATTAATGATGCCGCAGTTATTTATAAAAATGCATTACTTGAAATTAGAGATAAATTTGAAGACAAAAATTCAGATGAATATATTGACATTACCGAAAAACTTGAAGATTTAGTTGAATTGGCTGAGTCAAAAATTGGTAAAGATTATGGTATTGATTTCTATGAATTGAATGAAATTATAGAAGAATATTCTGATGCTAAAATTGGTACAGGTTCAAAGGCAATTGAATATTTACTTGAAAACATTAATCTTGAAGAAGAGAGAGATAAAGTAAAAAGAAAAATCAAAGTTATTGAAGACAAGATTTATAATGATGATAAAGAAAATAAATCTAAAGTTACTGAAAGAGATAGATTATATAAAAGATTATTTGTTATTAATTCATTTATTAATTCAGGTCAAAAGCCAACAAGTATGTTAATTTATAATCTTCCAGTTATTCCTGCTGATTTAAGACCTTTAATTCAACTTGATGGTGGTCGTCATTCTACATCAGATATTAATGAACTTTATAGAAGAATTATTATTAGAAATAATCGTCTTAAAAAATGAAATGAACTTGATTCTCCTAAATTAATCGTACAAAATGAACTACGTATGATTCAAGAAGCAGTTGACGCCGTTATTGATAATGCCAGAAAAACACCGAATCCTGTTATGGCTAAAGACAATAGACCTCTTAAATCTATTTCTGATGCTTTAGTTGGTAAAAAAGGTAGATTTAGACAAAACTTATTAGGTAAAAGAGTTGATTACTCTGGACGTAGTGTTATTGTTGTCGGCCCAAATTTAAAAATGCATCAAACAGGAATTCCTCGTGATATGGCAGCAAAATTATTTGAACCATGAATTATTAAAGAATTGGTATCAAAAAACGTTGTTGCATCAATTAAAACGGCCCGTAAACTTATTGAAAATAGAGAAAATGTTATTTGACCTCATGTAGAAAATGTTATTAAAAATAAATTAGTTCTTTTAAACCGTGCCCCTACATTACACCGTCTTTCAATTCAAGCATTTGAGCCAGTATTAATTAGAGGTAAAGCCATAAAACTTCATCCACTTGTAACAACAGCCTTTAATGCCGATTTTGATGGTGACCAAATGGCAGTTCACGTTCCTGTTTCTGATATTGCAATTCGCGAAGCAAGAGAATTAATGCTTGCTTCACGGAATATTCTTGGACCTAAAGATGGAGAGCCAATTATTAACCCTTCACAGGATATGTTGATTGGACTTTACTACTTAACTATGGAACAACGTGGCGCTAAGGGTGAAGGAAGATATTTTATGACATATCAAGATATGTTAAAAGCATATGAAAATAAATTTATAACATTGCATACTTTAATTGCACTTCCTGCAAAAGAAGTCAAAAAAGACAGAAAATTTAATAAACCCGGATTTATTATTTCAACAGTTGGAAGATTTATATTTAATAATTTATTTCCAAAGAATTTTGAATTTATTTTCGACAATACTCCTGCATCATTACATAATAACGATTTAGTAATGCAAACTTATTTTGCTCCCTATGGAACAAATATTAAGGAATTTATTAAGGGAATTCCTGTTTCAGGACCATTAAGCAAAAAAGAAGTTGCTAAAATTATTAGACATGCTTTTGATACTTATGATACATCAATTTCAAAAGAAGCACTTTCAAGAATTTTAAACGAAATTACACTTGATAATTACTATGAAAAAGATGTATGAGTAGAAAAATTAGCTAATATCAGAAATTTAAAAGGCGAAAAAATTAATGAACGTCATGTTGATATTTTAAAAGAGTTTATTTATAAAGAGTTTGTAAGATTAAATGATGAAAAACGTAAACAAAAATTAGATATGTTAATGTCTATAAAAGATTATGTGACAATATTAGAAAATGTTTGATTCAAATATACAAATGTAGTAGCTACAATTTTAGATGGTATGAAAGATCTTGGATTTAATTATTCAACAAAATCAGGAACATCAATTGCTATTTCAGATATTATTACCCTTCATAATAAAGAAAACTTTATTAAGGATGGAGAAAGTTATATTGAAAAGCTTAAAGAAGCTTATAATGACGGGCTTTTAACTGATGATGAAAGATATGAACTAACTATTGAAAAATGAACAAAAGTTAAAGATGAAATTCAAAAAGAATTACAAAAAATTACTTCACATCACCCTGACAATTCATTATTTATGATGATGAAATCAGGAGCTCGTGGTAAAATTTCAAACTTTGTTCAGCTTGCTGGTATGCGGGGACTTATGGCAAATAACGCCAAAACCCTTAAGGCTGATGCTGAAAATGAAAGAGTTGTTCGTTCAACAGTTGAAGTTCCAGTTAAGGCTTCATTTCTTGAAGGGCTATCAGCTTATGAATTTTATTCATCAACTCACGGGGCTCGTAAAGGTCTAACTGATACAGCGCTTAACACTGCCAAGTCAGGATATTTAACACGTCGTTTAGTTGATGTTGCTCAATCAATCGTAGTTAGAGAAGATGATTGTGGATCAGATATTGGTACACTAATTAAAAATATTATTGATACAAAAACAAATACAATTATTGTTCCTTTCAAGGAAAGAATAGAGGGAAGATTTTCTGCTCAATATTTATATGGCGAAAATGGAAAAATTATTCTTGAACCTAATCAATTAATTACAGATGAATTAGCATATTATATTTCTGATGTAATGAGAGTAAATGAATTGCAAATTAGATCAATTCTTTCATGTCATACAACAAATGGTGTATGTAAAAAATGTTTTGGTAAAGATTTAGCAACAAACAAAATTGTTTCAATTGGAGAGGCGGTTGGTATTATTGCGGCTCAATCAATTGGTGAGCCTGGTACACAGTTAACTATGCGTACATTCCATACTGGAGGGGTTGCCGATGCTGAGGATATTACAGGAGGTTTTGGTCGTTTAATTGAGTTAATTGACGCTTATGATAAACCTTGAGGGCGTCCAGCTGAAATTGCTAAGTATCCTGGTGTAATTGAATCAATTGAAGAAATCAAATCGAAAGATAACAAAAATATTGTTTCAAACAAATCTTTAATTACTATTAAATATAACGTAAATGGTGAAAGTAAATATGAAAAAATTCCATTTAGAACCAATAGAAGAATTAGAGTTAAAGTTGGTGATATCGTTAAACCTGGTCAAAAAATTATTGAAGGGCCAATTATTCTTAAAAAACTTCTTGAAGTTACAGACTCAAAAACAGTACAGAATTATTTATTAAAAGAAATTCAAAAATTATATCGTATGCAAGGTATTGCAATTAGTGATAAGTATATTGAAATTATTATTCGCCAAATGCTTTCAAAAGTATTTATTCAATACGCTGGTGATTCTAAATTTTTTGCTGGTAATTTAGTAGATATTCATGAATATGAAAAAGAAGCTGGGGAATTAATTGCTAAAAACTTAAGACCTCCATATGGTGAGCCTGTAATTAAAGGTGCTAAACAAACTCCTTTACTTTCAAGTTCATTCTTAGCAGCTGCTTCATATCAAGAAACTGCTAAAATTCTTGTTAATGCTTCAATTTCTAATCAAGTAGATACATTGCAAGGTCTAAAAGAAAATATTATTCTTGGTCATAAAATTCCTGCTGGAACTAATGCAAATTATGAACCTGAATCAAAATATGATATTAAAAACCCTGCCGAATACTTTAAAGATAAAATATTTGAAATTGCAGAAACAGAAGAAAATGAAGAAGAAGATATTGAAGATATTAATGTAGATTACTATCCAGAAAATATGCGTGAATTTATTAGCAAAATTGCTACTGAAGAGGAACAGTTGGATAGTTATATTGATGATCTTGAAGATGAGGAATAATTAAATTTAACTTGAACAGCAATGTTCAAGTTTTTTTGTTTTTAATAATTGACTGTTTTGTATAAAATGAATTTAAAAATATAATAAAATATAAAAATGAATTAAAAAAAAGAAAAGTTTAATAAGCAAAAAATATATTTAATTCTGAATAATTTAGTATTTATATCTATATATGACATAAGTGTTGCTTCATATGTTAAAAAACAACATATAGTCGATTTGACTTATCATACAATAAAACTTATTTTTTTTTAAATTCAGTAACTTATCTAATGAAAATTTAAATATAGCTTATTCAAAAAATAAGACAAACAGATGATAAAGAATAAATATAATCAGTAATTTTTCTAAAAAAATTACTACTAATTTCAAAAAGATAATAAAAACAAATATTTGTTAAAAATATAATTAATTTTAAAAATGAGACTTATAATGATAAAAAAATATTAAAATAAAAAAATTCTTGATCAATAAAGTAAATAATTTTAAAAAATTTTGAAATATTTAACATTGTATTATTAAGTGCTTTAGTAATTTTAGATTCAAATTGATTTACTTTACTTTTTTATTTTATTTAAATATAACATCTCTTTATTTAAAAAGCCAAAAGCATTTTTAATTATCTTATTTTTAATTTACTTTAAAAGAAAACTTATAAAAGCAAAAAATTTTTAGATTGATTGATAAAGCAAACAAAAGTTAAATTTTTTAAAATACCAAAAAATACATATCGCAATAAATTTTTAAAAGTAAAGAAATAACAAAAAACTAATTTAATTAATTGTTTAAAAATTATAAAAAACTTTAATAATTGACAAAATTTAAAGTCAAATATTATATTCAAATTTTCAAAAGCAATTAAAGAAATTATTAAAAACAATTTTATTTTCAAAAATATTTAAGAGTTAAAATTGCCACATAGCTTCATTTTTAAATTAATAATTTAATTTATTAATTTAAATGTTTTATTTAAATATAACAATTCAAATTAAAATAAAAATCAATAATCTAATAAATTTGATAATTGTTAGAATCTGATTCATCAATTTAATTAAAAAATAAGCATAATAAATTCATCTATTTTTAATCGAAATTTAATTTATCTATTTGAAATTAATTAATTTATTAATTTTATATTTTATAATTTTATAAATAATGTAAAAATACAAAATTTTTTTTATTGAAAGAAGATTTATGAACAAAAAATTTAGAATGTTATTAGCAGCTATTAGTATTCCAATTATTATTTTTTCATTAATTTCGGTAAAAGATTCAGAAAAAGAATTTTCTATTTATTATGTTGAAACTGATAATATTTATACTAATAATTTAACAAGAAATTACATAACAAATAAAAATACAATTTTGAATATTCCTAAAACTAAAGAAGGTTATATTTTTGTTAATTGAGTAGATAAAAAATATAAATTTCCTTTAGAATATATATCTTCTTTAGAAACTGGTGACATTATTTTAAAACCTAATCTTATAAAAGAATATCAAGAGTTTGGAGAAGCGAAAAGAAACTTTTTGTCCTTAAAAACAAAAAATCAAAATTTATTAAAATTATTAGAAGAAATTAACCTTACTTATGGATATGAAAAATTAAAATTGCAAAAAGAATTTACGAAAGAATTTAATAATAATAAATTGAATGAGGAAAATATAATTGAAAATATTGATTTAGAAAAAGAGTTTTTTGAAGAAAATATTAAAAGCCACTTACAAGGTTTCGTTTCTAATACAGAAACTTTTTCAGAAACAAGATTGCGATTATTGGAAATTCAAAAACCAAGAAATTCTGGATTCTTATTTAATCTTTTTTCTAATTTTGGTTTCAAAGAATATTTAATAGGAGGGTTTATTTCATTATTTGGATTAGGAACTCTTGCTGGTGCTGGATATGGAATATATAAGGGTATCGAAGCAAGAAATAAAAAATTATTAGATGAGTCAAAAAATTATAAATTAATACTTGAAGTTGAAAAAGAAGAATATAAAAATAAAAATTGATCACTATATGCGTTCGGAGAAGGTTTAGGAAGTAATATAATAGGGTCGTTTGATCCAAATTTTACATTTAATAAAAATATAAATGATAAATTTACAAATGAAGGAAGCGGTAAATTTAGTATCAGAATCGAAAATGTAAAAGATCCTTCAAAAGTAAATATAACTTTAAAAATATCTAATACAGGTGCAAAAAACCAAACAAATTCTTTTTATTTGAAATATAATGAAAAAAATAATGAGAAAGTATACTTATTAAGCGATTATTATAATATTATAAATGAAAATGGCAGAAATAAGGCTGTTGATAATCCAAACAAAACTCCATTAGGAACAATCACACTAATAAAAGTTATTTAAAAAACAGTGAAATTTATTTCACTATTCGCCAAATTGCAATTTTAAATGTGAAGCATTTAAGATTTTTTACTCTAAGAACAAAAAAGCAACCCTATATTTGTAATTTAGGGAAATTATATAATTTTTATAACAAAAAATATTTCCGCTTTAAAAAAAGAAGATTTTTGTTCAAAATCATTAGAAAATAATGTAAGTATACGTTCTATTTCTAGAACAATAGGGAAAAGCCCTTCTACAATATCGAGAAGAATTAAAAGAAATTCAAACTTTTTTAATAATTATTAATTTAATGCCGTTGACAAAAAAGCAATTAAACGCCATCTTCATAAATATATGGTTCGTTTTTCAGTTAATTTCAAATTTTAATCTTTTAGTAGCTATTCAAAAATAGATATAATAAAAATATTTTGAAATTAAAGCAACTTATATTAAATTTAAAAAAATATCAGATATTAAAGTGTTACTATTAAGAACAATTTTTAATTAAATTAAAATAAATTCTTAAGTTTTAACAAAAAGAAATAGATTAATAAGCTATTATGAAAAGGCGAAAAACGCTACGCTTTAGTTTTAAAAATAATACTCACAAGTGCTGATTTTGTATTTTCTATCTAAATAAGATCTAAAAAAATTAAAACTAAAAATAGAATAAGGTAATTAAGAAATTGATTTGGTGCTTCGCAAAAAAAACATCAAAATATGAAATGCGTTAATATTAATAAAAAAACAAGAGTAGGATTTACAACGTTTGTTATCTTAAAATCACGACATAAAAATAAAATAACTTATTACAAAGCGCAATCTTATTGTTGAATTTATAACAATTTACAATGAAATAAAATTTAAAAAAATAAGTATTTTAGCAAAATAATTGGATATAAGAATATCTAATGAAAATTAAAATGATCTAATTAGAAAATAATTTAAAAAAATACAATTTCAATTTAACTACTGAATTTAAACTATTAAAAGTTGTAAGTAAAATTAATAGCATGTATCAAAATATTTTTAATTGAAAATCATTTTAAAAGTTATTTTTATTAGAAAATCAAAAATAAAAATAATTCATTTTTTTATTTATTAGATATATTCAAAAATCTGTTTTATATTAATCTCAAATTAATTTGAATATTTTTTATTATTTCTTGTTTATTTTTACAACAATTTATTTAATCATTTTTGATTAAAATATATAATAAAAAAATCAAGCACATAAATGTTATGCTTAAAATTTCTTTTTGAACTTGAACAGCAATGTTCAAGTTTTTTATTAAAAATGACTAATTGCTTGTTATGCACAAAACAATATAATTTACTTCATTATTTATTGTAAAACCAACAACAAATAATTGAAGTTTTATTAAAAATTAACAAAACAAAAATATGTAATTTAATAATATTTATGTATCAAAACAATCTAATATTTATAAATTCTTAAATATTTTTTTATTAATTTTTTTTAATAGTATAATGTTAATTTATTTTTTTAAAAGTGTAAATTTTGCGCCTTTATTTGAAAGGATATTATGATCAAAAAACATAAATTAGCATTTCTTTTTTCAAGTGTAATAGGATTATCGACTACTATTGTTAGTTGTAATTTAAATATAAATAAAAAAGAAGTGCAAAAAGAAATTAGCAAGAAACTAATTAATCAAGAAAAAAATAAGTTTAAATTTAATAATAAGCAAGATTTAATTTTTGGTCTAATAAAAGATAATCAACAATTAAATAATTTTTCAATCATTGATTCAAATTTAGTAGAAAAAAATAATTTTGAAAATATTGAAGAAGAAAAAGAAAAAAAATCTGATATTAATGCAATTTTAAAAACTAAAAATATATTTACAATTTGAAAGAAAAAAGCAAAACAAACACTAAGAAAAAAAGAATTAGAAGCAGCTAATAAAAAGAAAAATGCTTATATTATAGCGGGTTCAACAATTTCAGCACTTTTAGTAGCGGGAGGTGTTATTGGGGCCGGTATATATTTATTTAAGTATAATAGAGATCCATTACACAAAACTAAAGCTTATTTTACTGATCTTGCTTTTAAAACATATTTAAAATATAAAAACATTAATGTAGATTTTAAAGATTCATTTAAAAATTTAATTTTTTATTTATATAAAGAAAATGATTATGAAAATAAAAAACTTATTGATTTTTTATTAGGAAAAGCAAAAGAAATTATTTTTGATAAAGAAAAAATTGAAAACATTATAAGTAAAGATGAAATAGAAGGATGAGCAAAAGATTTTGGCAAAAATGGGGAATTAGATATTAAAAATAATCCGATATCATATTTGCTTCAAATACTTGAAGATGATAATGGCGGAACAATTTTAGAAGAGTTTTTAAAATTGTTAAAAAAAGTTTCAGATGAAAAAGATAAATTCAAAACCTTCCCCGAGTTTAGTGATATTGATATGTTTTTTGTAAACTCAAATAATAATAAAAATCTTTTACCACAAATAACAACATTTTTTTCAGGCTCAAATACAATAAAAAAAGTTGTAGATATGATAATAGGAAATGGAAAAAACATTTTTAATAATGAAAAAAAAGGGTTTTTAACTATATTTGAAAAACTTATTACTGTTTTAAGAGATAAAATTAATAAAAATAAAGATAAATATAATGATAAACTAGACACTTTGTATAATTTTCTTTTTAATATAGTAAAATGATTTTCTGAAAAAAACGAATTATATATATCAATTCCAAATCTATGAGGATTAGGTAATATATTAAGTTGAGGGTGAGGATTATTATCTAACGGAAATGGTAATAAACTTAAAATTACTGATATTATTACGCCTGATACAATAAAAAATTGAATTGAAAACAATTATGACAACTAATTATTGTGTTTTTAAAACGCATATAAAATAAAAAATAATAAAAATAGCAAAATTTATTTCGCTATTTTTATTATATCAATTCAGAATTTTTAGGTTTATAAAAAGGATCTTTACGATTTATTCTATCAATAAATAACATACCATTTAAGTGATCCATTTCATGCCCAGCAACAATTGCAGCATAACCACTTAAATCATGCGTCACATCTTTTTTTGTAAGATATGAATATCCTTTTAGAATAACCCTAGCAGGTCGATAAATATAACCTTCTTGATTAGGCCATTTTTCATTTACTGACAAGCAGCCTTCCCCTGTATTTAGTGCCAACTTATAATCACTATATGCTTCAAAATAAGGATTTATCATTAAATCTTCGACAATAATTTTTCCATCATTATCAGGAACTCTAAAATAAAACATTTTTTTAGGAATTCCATATTGAATTGCTGCAACTCCAACAGCAGCACGAAACTGACTTCCTTCTTTTTGCGAATCTGTAACATGTCAAATCATTTTTTCTGCTAATTCAATGTCTTCAACAGATAAAGGAAGTGGCACATCCTTGCTTTTTTCTCTTAAAATCTTTTCTGGTAATTCAACTAATTTTACTTTAAACATAATAATTATTATATATTAATATAATTAATATACTATTATATATATTATGATAAAAATTATTTCAGGCGAGTTAAGGCATAGAAAATTAATCAGCCATATTAATAAAAAAATAAGACCAACACAGCATAGAATTAGAGAAGCAATTTTTAATTATTTAAGATTTAATGAAAATAAAAAAAGATTTTTAGATCTTTTTGCTGGAACTGGTGCTATGGGAATAGAAGCTGTTAGTAATGGTTATGAATTTGTTGATTTTGTTGAAAAAGGCACAGATATTTGTAATGTTATAAAACAAAATATTGATCTTTTAAAACTCAAAAACGTTAATTTATTTTGTAAAGATTTTCTTGATTATTTATATTTAACTACTGAAACATACTCAGTAATTTTTATTGACCCCCCTTATGATGATATATCCGCTTATAATAAGAGTTTAAATATTATTAAGAATAGATCTATTCTTGAACCTGAAGGGATTGTTATAGTAGAAACAAGAAGAAAGAAAGATATTAACTTAGATGGTTATGAAATTCTTTCAGAAAAAAATTATGGACTTACTACAATATTCTACTTAACAAAATCATTTAATGAAATCTAGCAATATTAAAATAGTTTTATTAATAATATTAGCAAGCGCAGTTATATTGCTATTTTTTTTCATATCAATAAATATATATTTAAATAAATATATACAAAAAAGCCAAATAAAAAGCAATAAAGATATTTTAAGGCTAAAAATTATCAATAAACATTGCGGCCTTATTTATAATGAATTATTAATTTCTGAAAAAAATACAAGTTTAATTTTTACTTATAGCAAACAAGCCAATGAGTTAAGTAATGAATTAGAAAAATATTTATGACTTATAAATAATAAGAATTTAAATAATTTTAGATTGTTTTGAGCATGCAAAAAAATATTTGAATTTAAAAAACTTGAAAAAAATATTAATAATTTTATAAATAAATTTGAAGTTGAATTTGATTGGCTTTTAATGCAAGTAAGTCAATTTTCAAACAATTTATTTAAAAATAAAAAAATATTAAGTTTGATATCAGAGTTTGTAGAAACAAAAAAATTTATAAGAATAAATTATTTCAAAAATGAAATTAACTCATTATATTCTCAATTAAATTTTATTGAAAGTGAACATACAAATTTTAAACATAAAAATGAAGAAATACTTTTCATTAACAAGAAAATAAAATTTCTTATTAATGAAATTAATTGATGTGATGAGTATGAGAAATTTTTATTTGAATCATTAAAAATAGAAGCTGACAAACTATTAAAAGAAGTAATTCCTTATTCAAAAATATATATACTTTTAAATAACTTTAAAAAAACTTTAGAAAATAAAAAAACCGATTTTAAGGAACAACATTTAAGTAAATTAAAAGATATTTCGGCTAACTTAGTTAAAAATTTAAATGAAATTAAGTTGATGTTATATATTGAAAAAAGAGCAAAAAAAATTGTAGAACAAATTAATTGATTTGAAGTATATAAGGAAGCGAAAGAAAATATATCATTATTTTTATATAAAATTAAACACGAGAATATTAATATTGACAAAAAATTTATTAAAAAAATTGACTCTGATTTTAAAGTTATTAAAAATATAAATTTATATTTAAAAGAAAATTCACTTTCATTTTCAGATAGATTACTTAATATTAAAAAGGCGTTTAAACATATTAATGAAATTAAAATAGTATTAGATAGTTTTAGTGATGAATAAGTAATTATAATATAATTATAATATACTTTTTTTGGGGATGTAATGGTTTCGACGTATATTAGGTATGTAATTAAGGCAGTAGTCTGCAGACTATAAGGCACTAGGCATTCCTAAATGGAACAGAAGAAAACAAAGAGTTTAAATACTCAAAATTAATGATCGCAAATAGCGGTTATGCAAATCTTGCTTTCGTTTAATTGATAGCAAGTTATTAGTTTATAATTCTCGAATAAATTAATAGGGTTAGAGATCGTTAATTAGTATATTTAGTGTCACTAATTAATTAAATTACACTGACTATTATTATTTGAATTGTTTATTTGTCAATAATAATTAGTAAAATTGAAATAAACTAAACTGTAGAATTAATTATAATATTTTTATGCGGACCCGGGTTCGACTCCCGGCATCTCCACCATACCAGAGCGACGCTCTGATTTTTTTTTTAAAAAAACTATAAAAAAATCTAACCAAAGTTAGATTTAAGGCTGCTTTTGCAATATGGTACGTCTTAGAGGATTCGAACCTCTGACCCAATGGTTAAAAGCCATTTGCTCTACCTGCTGAGCTAAAGACGCATCTATGGTGCCTAAGACTGGACTTGAACCAGCACAGAGTAACCTCCGAGGGATTTTAAGTCCCTTGCGTCTACCATTCCGCCACTTAGGCTATTAGCTATATTATTATATAAACAATTTTTTTATTTCAATAAAAATTTTTAATTTTTTTAAAGCATTTCCTTTAAAAACTTATCATAATTATCTTATTAACAATTAATAATAAAACATATTATAATTTTAATACATAAGGAGAAGAAATGCAAAAATTTAATCGTATTATTATGATTGTTACTGATTCATTAGGAATTGGGCCTGATAAAGACCAAAAGAAATTTGGTGATGAAGGAGCTAATACACTATATTCAGCTTCAAAAGACGAAAACTTTAAAATTAAAACATGAAGGGATATGGGTATTGCTAATATCGCGAAAATTCATAATGTTATGCCTGTTAAAAATCCAATCGCTTATGTAGCAAAAATCCAAGAAGTTTCAAATGCTAAAGATACATTAGCAGGTCATTGAGAAATGATGGGAATTAAAACTGAAGTTCCATTTCCAACATTTTTTGAAAACGGATTTCCTCAAGAATTAATTAATGAGCTTTCAAAAGCATTTGACGGAAGAAAAATTGTTGGTAATAAAAGCGCTTCAGGAACTACAATTATTGATGAATTAGCTCATGAAGAAAAAGAAAATGGTTCAATTATTGTTTATACTTCATTCGATTCAGTTTTACAAATATGTGCTCATGAAGAATGAACAGGATTAGACAATCTATATAGATATGCGAAGGAAGCAAGAAGAATATGTTCTTCAAGACCAGAATGAAATGTTGGTAGAATTATTGCTAGACCATATATTGGTGAAAAAGGAAACTATACAAGAACATTTAATAGACATGATTATGCGAATACACCAGACACTACAATTTTAAATAAATTGCAAGAAAAAGGTATTAAAGTTATTTCAGTAGGTAAAATTAATGATATTTATGTAGGCAGCGGAATTGATGAAAAATACCCTACAAAATCAGATGCTGAAAATATGGATCAAACAATTGAATTAGTAATGAAAAATACAAGCAATGAATTTATATTTACTAATTTAGTTCAGTTTGATAGTCACTATGGACATAGAAGAAATATTTCAGGATATGCCGAAAACATTTCTACATTTGATATTAAATTAGGAAAATTAATTAATGCTATGAAAGAAAATGATTTATTAATTGTTACTTCTGATCATGGCAATGATCCTTCTTATCCAGGATTTAATCATACAAGAGAATTTTTACCATTAACTGTATATTCAAAAATGTTTAAACATCCTAAAGCTTTTGATAGACCACTTGTAGGTCTTGGCACAACAGGTAATATCGTTGCAAGAAACTTTGGCATTGACCCAATTGAAACTACTGGCGAAGATATTTATGATCAATTAATATAATATAAAAACACAGCGCCTGCTGTGTTTTTATATATCGTCTTCATCATATTCATGAAGATCTCTTAAATCCTCTTCATCTTCATCATCAAAATCGCCATCAGGATTATCATAAATCATTTCTTGCTTTAATGACGCGAGAATTTTTTGTTGTGCAGCAGAAAAAGTTTTAACAGCTTTTTCTTTTTCAATAACTTTTTCTTTTCCTTTTTCAATTAGTTCTACAGATAATTGATTAATTTCTTCACTAATTTCATTTTCAGTAAACAAAATAACCGGAACTATAATTGGATTTCTTCTTTTTTGTTTATAGAAGAAAGCTTGCAATCTTTGAATTATTAATGCTTTTAACTTAATGACATCTCAATCGTTTGTATTTTTAATTGTATATAAAACGGCTCCATGAGCAATTTTTTTAGCCTCATTAATAACATCTTCATTATTTTTAGTATAAAATGTTCCTCTAGAAACTAAGCTTGGTTTTCCAACAATACTATTATTTTTTTTATCAATTGATAAAATAATATAAACGAATCCATTATTACCAAGTCTATGTCTTTCATTTAATACTTTAGAATCTGATTCTAATGCTGTATTACCATCAATATAAATTGGCCCCACATTAATTCTTTCATTATCTGCTTCCATTAAATTATTATTAATCATGTAGAATGGAACTCCTAGTTTAGGTATCATCACATTCTTTTTATTAACTCCGTTATTAACGGCGGATTCACCATGAACAACAGACATACGATATTCACCGTGGTAAGGCAAAAAGTATTTTGGTTTTGTTAATTGGAATATTTTAGCATGTTCATCTTTATAAGCGTGACCTGAAGTATGTAAATAACCATCTACGCCATTTTCTTTAACAATTGCACCCAATTTACATAATTTATTAATTAAAAGTTCAATCTTAATTCTGTTACCAGGAATTGGTGAACTTGAAAATAAAATTAAATCTTTATTTTTTATTTGAACTTGTGGATGTTTATTATTTGACATTTTAGCTAAAGCAGCTAATTCTTCACCTTGTGAACCAGTAGTAATAATTAATAATTCATTGTCATTATAATCATTAATTTGTTTTTTATTAATAAATAAATCATCTGGAACATCAATATAATTTAGTTTTCTACCAATATCAACACTATTAACCATTGAACGACCAAAAATACAAATTTTCTTCTTAAGTTTAATACCAAGATTAATTATTGCTTTCATTCTTGTTAGGTTTGAAGCAAAAGCAGTAACAATAATTTTCTTTTCAGCAGATCTCATGTATTTTTCTATATCAAATAAAATGTCCAATTCGCTAGGCGAATGATACGGTCTCATAGCATTTGTTGAATCAGATAAAAGAACAGTCAAACCTTCATCGCCTATTTGTTTTAATTTTGTAAAATCTGTCAAATTACCAATAGGACGATAATCAAACCTAAAGTCACCAGTACACATAATTGAACCGTTTTCAGTAGTTAATCTAATTCCAAACGCATCTGGAATTGAATGTTGAGCAGTTCAAACATCTATTCGGAAAGGGCCTAAATTAAAGTCAGTATTTTTGTCCAATTCAATAAATTCAATTTCTCTTCTAATTCCATGCTCTTGCATTTTCAGTTTTAAGTAAGATATTGCTATTCTTGGAGCAATAATTCTATTAATTGATGTTTGTTTTAAAGCGTAAACAACGCCACCAATATGATCCTCATGTCCATGAGTAATAATTATTCCTAGTGGTTTCTTGCCAGGTGTATTCAAATAAGAATAATCAGGGATAATACCCTTTACTCCTGTAGAAAACATGTCAGCAAATTTAATACCAGCATCTATTAGTAGAATATTATCTTCTTGTTCTACTAATAATGTAGCTTTACCAATCTCCTGAACACCACCTAATGCAACGATTTTAGTTGGTTTCATTTTTCTCCTTATATATTATTAACTTTAAGCAATTAAATATTATTTTATAAAAATAATATATATAAAAGTATATACTATATCGCCACATTACTTTAAAAAGTATAAAAAAATGGCGATCACGAGAGGATTCGAACCTCTGACCACAAGCTTAGAAGGCTCGTGCTCTGTCCTGCTGAGCTACGCGACCATTTATAATAAATATTATATAACTTTTTTACAAAAAAATAAAAATTTATTTAATAATTACTTTACGAAAATAATAAATAAAAATAATAATATACACATTAAAAGTTTGAAAAAAAACTTGAAGTAATATTATTTCAAGTTCTAAAAAAATGATAAATTGCTGTTAGCGATTTTTATAAAAATTAAAAAAATATTTAAAACAATTTTAGAAAATTTTAAAGATTTTTACATTTGACGCAGTGCTTGAAATAAATAATAAAAAATAACTTTATTAAAATTTAATAAAAAATCATTTTTTAATAATATTGAAAGCATAACTAATAACCAATCAATTACTTGTAAAAATTATGATGCTTTTAAAAACTTTATTAGTAGTGCAAAGAAAGAAAAAGATAGATTGTACATGTGCTAATTATGATGTAATTTACATCGATTTTCCTTTAATACTAAATCAGCAAAAAATAATGGCAATATAATAACTAATAATAAAAAATATTTTGGTAAACAAATTTGTTTATTAATATAAATTTAGCTGCAATGACTGACTAAATATTTTGAACGAAAGATTTTAATTATCTAGAAAACTTCTTAAAAAAGATAGAGTTATTTTTATTTTTATAGATGATTCTTAACAAATATATTTAAAAGTTTTAATAAATAAAATTTTAAAAAAAGAAAATTTTGTTATTCCAGTTTAAAATTAGCAATATTTATAAATGAATTATTAAATTTAGAAAAAGTTAATTAGCTAAAAAATTAAATAAGTTAGCACAAGCTTTATAATTGAAATTAAAAATTAATTAAAACCACAAATACGCGAATGCTGCAGTTGTGGTTTTATTCATTAATATTATTTTTTAACTTTTATAATAAAAAATAAAAACAAAATACAAAGCAAAAATTTATATTTAAGTTTTTAACAATTTATTATTCATATTTTTATTAGTTTTTCTATACCTTAAAATCAGTTTGTTTTTAAAACAAAAACCAAGCACAAAATTATTATAGTACTTAAAAAATATAAGCAAGCATATTCAGTTAATAAGCAAAAACTTATTAAATGTTTTAAAAAAACTAAAGCCGAATATACTAGAGCAGAAAAAATTTAATATAAAATTATATTGCTTTAGCTGAAGTTGCTTAGCGTTTTTTATTTGTTCACTTAATAAATTGTGCATCCGTTCCATAAACAAAATGTTCTTCGTCATATTTGTGAACAGAAGGAATGTTATAAAAATTTTGTTCTGAAAGATAATCTAAAACAAAAGAAATATTTTCAAACTTTTTATCAGCATTTGAAATTTTAGGTATTGCTTTAAATAGGTTTTTTGTATATGGATGAATTGGATTTTCATATATTTTATTTGTTTTTCCTGATTCAACAACTTTACCAAGATGCATAATTAAAATTCTATCAGCAATGTATTCAACCATTGAAAGGTCATGAGCTATAAATATTAATCCAATATTTTTTTGTTCACATAAATCTTTTAATAAGTTAATAATTTGCGCCTGAATAGAGATATCTAAAGAAGCAATAGGTTCATCAGCAACAATAATACTTGGGTCAGAAATTAATGCTCTAGCAATAACAATTCTTTGTCTTTGTCCACCACTGAATTCATGAGGATATCTATAAGCAAATTGTTTTAAAAGACCAACATCTTCAAGGGCCTTATAAATTTTATTTTTAGTTAATAAGTTACTTATTTTGCTTTTGGCAATAAAGTAAATTAAGTAATGTTGAATATTTCTATATAAATCAGAATTTTTAAATAATTTTGAAAGAAGAGTTTCATTAATACCCATTAAAATATTTAATTTTTTAATATCTTTATTTAAGTATTTAACCTCAACATTAAATGATTCAAGAGTTTCTTGCTTTTCTTTTAACATTGTCATAAATTTATTAATTTCAAATTTAATATCTTTTTTTGATTTTCCAATTGTTATACTATATTCTCTAAATTTATCTAATGCCTCTTTATATTTAATTTCAAATAATTTATTTACTTCAGATTGTTCAGCTTTTAATGATAAATATAAATCATTTTCTTTTTTAATTTCATCATCAAGTTTAGAATTAATTTCAATATTTTGTTGAATATATTTTTTAATTTCCTCTTTATTTTCAGCTTTTGCTTTAGCCAATTTGTTGGCAGCCTCTTTAAGATCAAAACTTGATTTAACATTTAAATTTAATGAATTAAAGTATTCTGTCTTTTCCTTTTTAATTTGTTGATAAATTAGTTTATGATTTGAATCATTTAACTGCGATTTTAATTCAGTAATTTTTGTTTTATAAACTTCTTTTTTAAGTCTATAAGCAGATTTTTCTTTTTCATTAAATTTAGCTAATGCAGCTTTTAATTGAATTTTAGTTTCTTTAATTTCAAGTTTAAGTTTTTCTATAATCATTCATCTATTAGGATCTTCATTTGAAGAAAGCAAATCATCTTTTTTGTCAATTAATTTATTAATTTTAACTAAAAATGTTTCTAATAGTAAAGCTTTTTCTTTACTCATTCCAGAAATTTTCTTTTCAATATCAAGTTCTCTTTTAAATTTTGCAACATTGTGCTTAATTTTGGTTTTTTCTTTATTAGCCTCTTTATGTTGTTTTTGAGAAAGCTTTAAATATTTTGAATAATTAAAATCATATTTTTCTTGAATAATACTTGAAACTTCCTTTTTGTGTTTTAAAACAAATGAGAAATTCAACTCTTTTTCGGTAAATTCAGCATTATAAAGTTTTATATTATCTACTAATTCAGTAATTTGATCAATTGTTAAGTATCTTAATTCTTTTGAAATAGCTTTAATTAAAGTGTGCGATTTTTTAATTAAAAGAATATTTTTTTCTAATAAAGCAAATTCATCTAAATTATGAGTCAACCCTTTAGAAATTTCTTTAAGTCTTAACTCGGATTCAAATTCATTGATGTAGTTATTAAAAGCATTTTTATTATTTAAAATTAATTCATTAATTTCACTAATTTTGTCATTTTTTTCTTTTATTTTGTTACCTAATTTCGTTTCTAATAAATGACCCTTTTCAGTAATTTTTCTTAATGCTTTTACATTTTCATAATTATTAATTGCCTTTTTAAGTTCGATTTCATCAACATCAACATTATTATTTCTATAATCTTGTTGATATTTAAAATAAATTTTAAGCATATTATCAAAATTTGTATAAATTTTATCAACAATAAAAGATTCCATTTCTTGCTTTTTTTCTAAATAAGAAAGTAATATTTCAACATTTTGTTTAATATCAGCACCTGATTCAATTTCAAGTTCATTAATCATTTTGTGATATTTTTTAAAAAAAAGAATTGCAGTTTCATTAATAGCTTTCAAGTTTGAAAGTTTGAGTTTTTTATACTCTTTTTCAAATGAATATCTAAAGTTTGTTTTAATAATTTTTCAATCTTGAAGAAGATCATTAATGCGATCTTTAATCATGCCATTAACAATTAAAGGTTCTTCTAAAATTGAATAAACAGTTTTTTGACCATTAAGTGATGCATGAGGATCTTGAAAAATCATTTGAATACTTCTTCTTAAAAATTTTTCTCTTGCTTTTGTTAATTTTTTACCTGAAATAATTTTGTCATTTAAAGTAATGAATCCATTGTAATCTTCATATAGTCGAATAAGAGTTCTACCTACAGTTGTTTTACCTGAACCAGACTCACCAATAATTCCTAAAATTTCTCCAGCTTTAAGATTAAAAGTTAAATCATCAACAGCCTTATTAACAAACCCCCTATTAACAAAATATTTTTTTAAATTTTTTACCTTTAGTATTTCTTTACTTTTTTCCATCAAAAACCTCTTTAAAACTTTCTATTCTTCTTTTTAGCTCATCATTTAATTGTACTTCTGGAGCGCCCGGGGCCAACAATCATGTGGCCGCATAGTGCGTTTTTGTTACTTTAATTAATTCCGGTTCCTTAATAAAATCTAATTCTAAAGCATAATCATTTCTAGGTGCAAATGGATCGCCTGAAGGGAGGTTGGCCATATCAGGTGGATTACCTTTAATTGTGTATAATCTTTCATCTTCATCTTCAGGTATTGCTGAAATAAGAGCTCATGTATATGGATGTTTTGGATCAGTAAAAATTTCTTCTTTTAATCCTCTTTCAACAATTCTTCCAGCATACATAACATAAACATAATCACAAAACTTAGCAATAACTGAAATATTATGCGAAATCATAATAATTGAAATGTTAAAATCTTTTCTAATTTTTTCAAATAAAGCAAGTACTGATGCTTGAACAGTAGGATCAAGAGCAGTAGTTGGTTCATCGGCAATAATTAATTCTGGTTTTAAAGCTACAACCATAGCAATAACTATACGTTGTTTCATACCACCAGATAATGTATGTGGATATCTATAAAATAAGTCTTCAGCATTTTGTAGACCAAATTTTTTCATTAAATCAATTAAATATTCATATTTTTGTGTAAATGATCTATCTTTTCACTCAATATTATTATTTAATGCATCTAATAATTGTTTTCCAACCTTTCTTGTTGGGTTTAATGAAGTAAGTGGATCTTGAGGAATATAACCAATTTTACTTCCTCTAATTGCTTGTCATTGTTTATCAAATTTTAATTTTGATAAATCATATTTAGAAATTCTAAATGTATCTGTTTGAATAATTGCATTTTCATTAATATTTAATAAAGATTTTGAAGTAACTGTTTTACCTGAACCTGATTCGCCTACAAGTCCAACAATCTCCCCTCTTTTAAGTTTTAAATCAACTCCTCTAACAATATTTATCACTTTCTTTTTAGAAGTTCTAAAAGAAACTCTTAAGTTTTTAACTTCTAATAAACCAGAAGAATTATCTTCTGTTTCAATGCTTTTTAAAACAGATGAAACAGGCATAAATTTTTGTTTAATTTCTTGAATTAATTCTTTAAATCAGTTTTGTTTTTTCATAATTATTTTGCCCGAATTACTCTAGGATCTAAAGCATCGTGCACTCCTAACGCGATAAAGTGTAGTGATAATGATAGTGACATTAATATTGTTGTTGGAAGAACTAATAATCAAATATTTTTATCAGATTTACCATTAGCTTCAATTAATAAACTTCCTAAGTTGGCATTTAACCCATCATCTTTATAAAAACCTAGAAATGCTAGTGAAGATATACCTAGCACTACAGAAGGAATTCTTCTAACAAATGACTGCGCAATTTTCCCTATAATTGCTGGCAAGGCATGTGAGAAAATTTGTCTTGCTTCCTTTGCCCCCAATGATTTTGAGGCAACAATAAATTCTTCATCTTTAACTGTAATAATAAATAATCTTGCTCCAGCAACAGGGCCTGTTCAGCCAATAATAATAAATGCAATTATTAATGCGCCTGATGATGGTGAGTTAAAGAATGAAACAATAAGTAAAAATCAAATTAAGCCTGGAATTGAAGTAATAATTTCAATTACTCTCATAATAATTGTATCTACTTTTTTATAAGCATGAAATCCTAAATAAGCTCCAATTGCAACCCCGATAATTGTTTCAATAGTAGCTACCACTAAAGCAATTCAAATAACTTGTCATGTACCTGCTCATGTTCTTGTTCAGATATCGTTCCCAACTTCATCTGTTCCAAGTAGTGATTTATAAGCACCTTTAATTGCAAATTCATTTCATTGATCAGATATTCATTGTTCATGTCCTTGCAATGTTTTTATTGGATCAACAAGTTTATCACCATTAATTGTTGGAAGCAAGTCTTTAAACATAATTCCAAGTCCGCCTTCAGAAATTGGCTGCTCCATTTTTTCTATAACTTTTTTAATATAATTAAAGTAATAAGCATTATATGTAAATTCAAGTCTACCATTAATTTCTTTTAAATAATCAGGCGTTAATTGTAAATATTTATTAAGTTCAGGTATATAGTTATAAATACCTTGAAGTTTATCGGCATCAGTTCCACCAAGAAGTGAAGTATTTCCAGTTTCTTTAAATTTGCTAATTATCTGAATATATTCTGGCGGTAACCATTCAGGTGATTTATCAATTAATTGTCCAGCAGCAGAAGGAGCAACATCAATTTTATATGGCGAAATATTTTGCTCTAAATATTCTGGATGATACACTTTTGAAAATAAAATAACTGAGAGAGAAATAACGATGATAGCAAAGAAAACGATTGTTGCAATAACTACATATGGATTTGAAAAATAACGTTTTAAAATTTCCACAAACATTATCTTAGGTTTTCCAGTAATTTCATTTGTACTTTTTCTAATTTTTGAGTCAGCAAACACTAATAATTTTTTCTGTTCAGGACTTAATTTAAATAAATTTTCTTTAGACATCGATTTCTCCTTTCTGTTGTAATGAATTCATTTTAAATTCTTTTATTTTTTGTTTTCTTATTTTTCAAGCATGAAATCTTTTTATTAATGAGTTTGGTGTATCTGAAGAATATTTAATTCTTGGATCCATAATTGCAACAGCAACATCAACAATAATTGCCGTAAATACGCTAAGTAGTGAGAAAAATATTACGTTAAACATAATAATATTTGTTTCACCTTTTTGGAATGAGTTAACAATAATTGTTGAGGTCCCGGGTATATTTCAATATCTTTCAATAACAATTGAACCTGATAATAGAATAATATATGAAGGAATAATAATAGCAACTAAAGGAATTGAAATATTTCTTAAAACATATTTGAAAAAAATTTGTGATTGATTTAACCCTTTTGATTTCGCTATTAGCACATAGTTACTATTTAAAACTGTAACAACTTGGTTACGTGTATAAATAATATAACCTGATAATGAAGATATAGAAATAATAAAAATAATAGGTATATATGATTTTATTACTTCTGCTAATGTGTATTCACCAATTGGTAAATATGAAGGCGGAAATCCTAATGCTAGCCCTCATTTAATAATTAATGGAGCCAATACAAATGAAGGTATTGCAACAAATAGTAAGCTCGCACTATTAATAAATGTATCTAAAAATTTTCCTCTTTTATATCCAGCAACAACACCCAAAGTAACCCCAAGTATTGCTGAAATTATAAATGAAGGTAATGTAACACCAATTGTATATTTAAGAGGTCTAAAAAATAGTAATGGTATTTGCTGATCAACAGAAATTTCCGCAATGTTAATACCCGGTGCATTTTCGGGTAAGAAAATTGGTCCTGGATTACCTTCAAATATTCCATAAATTGTTTCTGTTTGTGGCGTTCCAGTAACTGATATAGTTTGGAACAATTCTTGAGTAGAAGCTCTAAAATAAATTGGCATTCCAAAAAATTTATTACCAAATAAATATAAAGCCAGTCTATCCAAAACAGGGACTCATGCCCCGCTTTTATCTTTTAAAAAGTATGCATTTGCTAATTTTAAGTTTTCCTCCTTAATATTAGCGTTATTACCAGCATCTTCTAATGAGACAAAAGGATCTTTTTGAAATAATGCAGTTACTGTATAAACAACCACAATAATAATAAGCATTGTTAAAATAGCCAACATTAATCTTTTAAGTATGTATTTAAACATTATTTCCTTTCTATTTAATATCTAAAACAAGCTTTATATCTTGTACATATGGAATACTTGATGAACCGCCGGGCGTAATGAATTTAGGGTTCTTTACAAATTTATTAAATGATGTAGTAATTTGCAATTGTACTCCGAAGTCTCATCCAAATATTGAATTAATTTCTTGAATTAGTGCAATATGTTCTTCTATTGAGTACTCTTCTTGTAAGAATAAGAAAAATTTCGATAATGAAGTTTTAAATTTTTCTATATTAGAATTTTTAATTTTATCAATTTGTTTTTTATCTTTTTCAATTGATGGGTCTAATTTTTCAACATGGCCATCAACAATTTTTGTTTTAGTAAATTCAAGATCGCCATGCAATATTTCATAGTTAGTTGCTGTTACTATATCTTTAAGATCAATAGGCAGATAAATAAATTTGTCTTTATTTTTTTCGGTAATTTCTACTTCATGTCTTATTTTTTCATTAATTTTTAAAGCCAATTTATAAAGTTCAGGAATTTTAGTTTTATAACCAGCAGCACCATTATTTTCAAATTCATCTTTTAAAATTGTTGAAAGCATATAAATAAATGAACCTGCTTCAAATGAAGCCAAAGAAGTATAGTATTGTCCAATACCTTCATAATCATAACCTCAACCAGAAAAGAATTTAGGCCCTTTGTTTGTGATAACAGCATCAATTAAATCATTAATATCACTTGGAACATCAAGTTTAAATTCTAATCTTGGATCTAAACCATTTACTAACTTTTCAAAATTTCTAATAGAATCTTTCATTTTGGCATCAGCATTTGCAAAACGAAACACATTACGTCATGCCACCTTTTTATCACTACTTCATCCATTTTCTTTATAAACCTTGTCCAATAAATCTTTCATTAATTGTTGAAGTTCTAAATAATATTTACTTCTCAATCTTTCTAATGAACCAACTTTATTTAAGAATGAAAAATCAGGCTTAAGTAAAATGCTCCCATCAGCAAATTTATGTTTATTTCCGTCTTTATCAAAAACATATGTGCTATTTAATTCATTTAATTTATGTCTTGGAGTTACACTCATTCCAGTTTTAAAAATAGCATCTTGAGCCATACCGGGAAGTAGCGGTTTTGCTTGACCAGTTGAAATATAATCAGCTAAAGCATACATATTGGCAACATTCATGTAAATTGATCTAAATGATTTTGCTGTTTTTAACATTGCATCAAGAGTTGAAATTCTTTTTTCTTCCAGTTTTAATTCTTCTCTTGTTAATCCATAAATGATTTTACTGTATTGATCATTAAATTGAAATTTGCTAATAGCAGCGGACTTTTGTTTTTCATATTCTTCTTTAGAAAGCGGGTTACCATTTTCATCAACCTTATTAACATATCAAGGATCTGGAGCTGTTGTTTCAAATAAACTAAATAATGTTTTATTTTTGTTTTCTGTTTTTGAATAGTCAATAGGCATACCGGGCACACCAGCTATTAATTCTTCTTTAACAGTATCAGATAAATCTCTAAAAGCAATTGAATCAATTAACCCGGCCTTATAAGCATTTAATTGTTCAGTAGCAAATTCAATTGGATTAAGTGGGGAAGTTTTATATTCTTCTTGAATAACTTTAATATTATCTTGAGCTTTTACTCATTCTTGATCTCAATAATTGGGATTTTGAAAGTAAATTTTTTTCTGTGTAAATTCATCATATTTTTTAGGAATATATGGTCCAATATATAAAACATTTTCTAAAGTTTGACCATATCAGTAATATCCTAATTTATAAGCTAAAGAATTTGTATCTTTAATATATTCTTTAAGGTTTAATTTCCCATCAAAATGATCTTTTTCATTATTTTCAATAATATATTCTGTTGGAAGAGGTACAAATGTTGTGTCATTAATAAATGTAAAAAATAATTGATTAAATTGTCCGCCAATTTTTTCGTCAGAAGCATAGAAAACAAAAGCCTCTTGTAGTTTGCCAGTTGAATCTTTAACGCTTTGGAGCGTTTTCTCTTTTTTAGAAATAGATTTTAAATCAACATCAAATAATTCAAATAGGTAGCCATTAGGATATGATTTTCCATGTTTGAATAAATTAATATTAGGATCATTAAATATCTTTTTGATTCTTTCTCCAATTGCATCAACAGCACTTTTACCTTCTCCAGATTTGACCCCGCCATTTTGCATTCTAAAATCAAATGCAGATAATTGCGTATGTAATCATGAATTATAAAAGTCTTCTGCTTTCAATTTATATTTTGTCTTATTTCCTTCAAAATCTGAATAATTAACATCTTTTACAATAAGAGCAAGTTTTGCAGCACCTTTCATGTTTTTTAAGAAGTCAACGTGGTTAATAGATTGAGGATCATTTGAATAAATTTTTAAGGAAACATCTTCACCATTTCATCCATATTTCATTTTAATTTCATCAATAGCTTGTTCTTGTTTTCCTTCTTTAGATCATTTATCTCATTTTTTAATTTCGTCATCAGTAGGCATTAGCTCATGTTTCGAGTTTGTATAAATAATTGTTGAGCCATCAGGTTTTGTAATAATAAGTTCTTTAATTAAATCTAATGTAAATCATTCAAATGTCGGTCTAACTATAAGTTGTGAACTTGAATTTCATACTTTATCATTTTCACCTTTTGATTTAACGATATAGTCAATAACTTTTGTTTCGCCAGATCTTTGATATCTTCAAAATCTTGCTCCAGCATAGTTTATATCTGTTCCAAATGAATCTGAACCAAATGAATTTGAAAAGTTACTTGAATATAATTTATCTTTTTTAGTTGAATTGTATCTCACAATTTGTTTTTGTTTTCTTTCAAGACTTTGATTTTGTATATTTTGTAAAACGTTTGTAGAACAACTTATTGAAAACGCAGAAGCAGCTAATACTGAAGTGCCGCTAACAAGCGTTAAAAGTCTTAGTTTTGATTTTTTCATCCTATTTCCTTTCACTGAAAATTTTTTTACCTGATTGAATTCATTTTTCAATTATTTGTTCAATATAATTAAAGCAATCTTGATAAACTTGTTGATCTTCTAAATCTATTTCGTTTAATTTTAAAAGATCTAAAGGTCAATATTTATTTCCTGAAGATAAAAAATTATTTATATATTTTTTAATATTATCCTGCTTTGCAAAATTTTTTACAAAACTTTAAGCTACAAAATAACCAATAGCATATTTATATATATAAAATCCCATATAATAATGAGGAACATATATGGCTCCAATTAGATCTTCTTCATTATATTTAAATTTTTTTTGCGATACTTCATTATGATATTTCTTAGCATTTTCATAAAATAACTTAGAAATATATTCTCAACTTGGAGTAGCTACTCCTTGTTCAATAGATTCATATAAATTTAATTCATATTCAGCCCATTCAATTTGCTTATTTACTGTTTGAATAAAATTATCAATCATCTTTTCTAAAATATAAAATTTTTCTTTTTCATCTTTAGCGTTATTAATTAAGTAGTTTGATAAAACTAATTCATTAACATTTGAAGCTATTTCAGCTAGTATAATTTCATATTGAGAATTTTCAATCGGATTATTCAAATCAGAATAATAACTATGCATAGAATGACCTAATTCATGGGCTAATGTATAAACAGAATCTAAGGTTTCATCAAAATTCATTAATATATATTTTTTGGAAATGCCATATGTGTCCCCAATAGAATAGGCACCTTGTTTTTTATTATCAACATTCATAAAGTCGATTCATCGTTCATTAAAAGCTTTTTTAATAATTTTTATATAATCATCACCAAAAATTGATAATGCATTAATAATAATTTCTTTAGCTTCTTCAATTGTATATTTAGATTTAAACTTAACTAGATCAACGGCTTGATCATACTTAGTCATTTTTTCTTTAAATTTAAATTTATAAAACTGTTTTTTATATTTATAAAATGGTTTAAAAGAGTTTAGATTTTTGCGAATATTTTCAATAAATTTTTTAATAAAGGTTTTTGAAATTCTATCATCATAAGTTAGCATGTCAATAGTTGACTGATAATTTCTATTTTTTGCTTCAGAAACAATAAGCTTAAATTGATCAAACAATGTTCTTGAAAGCAAATTTTTTCTTTTTAAATAAGCTTTAGCAAATTTAATTCTCGCCTGTTTTCTAACATCTTTATTTTTATCTTTAAATAACGATGATAAATTAGCATTAGTAATTTTAATTTTTTTGCCATTTTTTAATAATTGGCCATAATCTATTTCATTGTTTTCAACAATATTAAAAATTTCATAAGGCGAAGGAATTGAAAAACTAGTTTTAATTATATATTCTTCAACATTCTTAGGTAATTTATGTTTTAAAGAATCAAGTGTATGAATAAGAAAACGTTTATATGTTAAAAGCTTTGGTGACTTACTTCATCTTCTTAACCGCTTTTGATATTTTGATATACGCTCAATTTCTGATCCGTTTTCTATTTCTAATTTTTCAAATATATTTTCTACTTTTAAAGAAAATTCCAACATTTCATTATTAAAAATATTTTCACTTAACTTATTTGAAATGTAATTTTTTAATTTATTTGTAAGAATTTCCACTTCATTACTTTTTTCAAGAATAACTAAATAGTTTTTTAATGTTTTATATTTATTTTCTTTATTAAGAATTATGTACTTTTGTAATTTAATAATTTCTTCTAATAATTTTTCTTTACTTTTATTTTGTAAAATATCTTCTAAATCTCAACGATATTGAATTTCAACATCATTAATATTTTTATATTGTTTCATCTTCCCCCTTTTAAATAAAAACGATAAAGGCTTGCCTCTATCGTTTTGTACTTTTATTTTTTTAATTTCTTAAGTATTAAACGATAGTTAAAAAAGCGTAATTTTATTTACACGAATTGCAAATATATTTTTATTAACTACATTTAACGATTTACTAAACATAGGTAAATTATAATAAAATTATTAAAAAATAGTCAAAAAAAATTAAATTTAAAATAAAATGATTTTTTTGTTATATATATGGAGATAAAAAATTATTGTCTTGAAAAACTTTTTATTTTATTTAATTATTTTTAATTTAAATTTTATTAAAAGAAAGTGCCGATCTTTGTTTAAGATATTTTTAAAATTTGCCTTTTTTAAACTATAATTAAAGAACTTAGTAAACACAAGGAATTTTATGAGTAAAAAAATAAATAAATACTCTTATAAAAAATTAGAAGAAAATTTTAAAAAAATACAATTAGATAATTTAAAAATTGATATAGATGAAATAAAATTACCTATGTTTAAAAATGAAATATATCATTTTTTGTTTAAAAACATGATGGACATATGTCCTTTAGAAGAATTTAAAGATAATATAAAAGTAGAAAGTAGGAAAAATTATGAAAAAAATTAATATAGCTATTGATGGACCTAGCGGAGTTGGTAAATCAACAATTAGTAAAATAATTAGTGATGAATATGGTTACACTTTTATTAATTCAGGCAGCATATATAGAGCGATTTCATATTATGTTTGAGAAAATAATATTAATCTTAATGATGATGAAAAGATTACTAGCATTTTAAGTAAATTAGATATTATTCCTGAAAAAAATACGGTAATTCTTAATGGGGTTGATATTAGTAATCATGTAAGAAAAGAAGTTATTTCTGAAGTTGCATCAAAATTATCACAAAAAAAGTATATTCGTGATTATGTAATTAATTATATTCATAATTTAATTAAAGGTAAAAGCGGAATAGTAATGGATGGCAGAGATACTACTTATCGTTTAATGCCAAATGCAGAACTTAAAATTTTTCTATGAGCTGAGCCAAATGTTAGAGCGGACAGAAGGCTGAAACAAAATCATGAATTAGGTTTTGCTTCAGAAAAACACGAAGTTTTAAATGAAGTATTAAAAAGAGATCAATCCGATATGGAAAGAAGTGTTGACCCTTTAATGAAGGTGGAAGATGCATATGAAATAGATTGTACACATATGAGCATAAGAGAAGTCGTTGAAAAAATTATATCTCTTGCAAAAGAAAGGGAAAATGAATAATATAGTAGCATTAATAGGGCGTCCAAATGTTGGAAAAAGTACATTATTCAATAGAATAATTCAAAAAAGAAAGTCAATTGTTGATGATCAGCCTGGCGTGACTAGAGATCGTCTTTATCATAAAGCTCATTGACAGAGTAAAGAATTTTATATTATTGATACTGGTGGTATCCATATTGATCATGCATCTTTTCAAAAAGAAATATTAATTCAAGCAGAAATTGCTATTGAAGAAGCAAATGTTATTATTTTTGTTGCTGATGCTCGTAGCGAAATTACAAATGATGATTTATTTATTATTAATAAATTAAGAAAATCAGGAAAAAAAGTTATTTTAGCTATGAATAAATTAGAACATAATAATGATATGGTTTATTCATGATTTGGAACAGGTATTGATGAAGTATTTCAAATTTCAGCTTTACATGGACAAGGAATTGGTGATCTACTTGATTGTGTGACTTCTTATTTTTCTAAAATTTCTGAAAAAGAATCCAAAAATTTTAAAATCTCAATTATTGGTAAACCAAATGCAGGAAAATCGAGTTTATTTAATTTACTTTCTAACGAAAATCGTTCAATAGTTTCTGATATTCCGGGAACAACAAGAGATAGTGTAAGTAATTTGATTAGTATTAATAAAAAGGATTATGAAATTATTGATACTGCTGGTATTTTAAAGAAAAGTAGATTAGTAGAATCAGTTGAGCATTATGCTTTAATGAGAGCACAAAGATCACTTAGTGAGTCAGATCTTTCAATTATTTTAATTGATGCTTCAAAAGATTTAGATCATTTTGATTCAAAAATTGTAGGTTATGCCTTAGAGAATAATAAGCCTATTATTGTTTTAATTAATAAATGAGATTTAATTAAAAAAGATACTAACACACAAAAAGAGTATGAGAAAAAAATAAGAAATAAATTACATTTTATTCCTTGAGTTCCAATTATTTTTATTTCTGTTAAAGATAATAAAAATATTAATAAATTTGTTTCTACTCTTGAAATGGTAAGAGATAATTTAACAAGAATAATATCACCAAGTGTATTAACAAATATTCTTCTTGATATGCAAACATTTAGACAACCAAAATCTTATCATGGAGGTGTTTTACAAATCAAATTAATTAAACAAATACCTTTTAAAATTCCTATGTTTAATTTATATGTAAATAATAAAAACTATTTACACTTTACTTATGAAAGAGCAATTGAAAACGAATTGAGAGAATCAATAAATCTTGAAGGTTGTCCAATAAAACTTAATTTTATTAACAAGTAAAATAATAATATTGTTTTTTATAAATTTGTAGCTAAATTTCAATTTAGCTACATTTTTTATTCTAATTTTGCTAAATTATTAAAATAAAATAACAATAAACAAAATACAAAAAAATTTAAATATAAGTAAAATACATTTTAAAAAGTTACTACAATTTGTAGCAACTTTACATATTTACTCATTATCTAATTCTACTTCAACAGATGTTGTTGAATATTTTCTTTTTAGTGTTGAAATTGCATTATATACAATTGAACCAATTTCTTCAGCATCAATTTCAACAGCATCGTTACCTTTTCCTGCTGGTATTACTGAAACCATCACTTCAATAGATTTATCAATTACATTATATTTAACACTATAAGTTTTTAATTCATATGCTTTATCTGCTAAATCTTCAATCATCATTTGCAGAGGATATTCATGTTCCTCAAGATTTTTTGAAAATGCTCCTTTAAACACAGTTGTATACGATTTTAGTGTTCAACTTTCTTTTATTCTATACATTATTATTCTCCTTTTACATATCTATCATACTCATTTATTTTTTCATCTGATTCATAATTATCTAAATTCGTGAATATTTTAGTCTTCTTATTTACTAGATACATTGACAAATTAGTAGAATTATCAATACTCAAACCATTAATCTTTATTGCATTTGCATATTCAAAGTGGAAATCAAAATTAGTTGCTCTTAAAACTTGTTTTAAGTTTTTACATTCTTTTAAGTCTATAAATTTAAAAAGAATATTATTACATAATAATCCTAAGAAGTCTCCGCCTTCTTTTTTATAATCAATAGATTCAATATCCACTTTATTTTTATCAATTGAAAGAATTAAAGTAGTTTTAAATGTTGATATAATTTCAGATTTCTTTTCATTTATTCATTGATAGAATAGATTATTATTTAAAAATGAAGTAAGATCAATTTGAACAATGCCATTAGAACTTAATAACATAGTTAATAAATTTAATTTTAACTTATTAAATCGATTAATTTTGTTGTAATTATCAGCCAATATACTAGGAGTTAATCCAAAAACATCAATCTTTTTAATAAAGTTAGCTATTGAAATGAATTTTTTAATGTGTGACGAAGTAATTCAAAATGAATTTCTAAGTAAAACTTTAAATAAATTTTTTTTAGTTTCGAATACTGTTTTGGTTTTTAAATTACAAATAACATTATTAAATTCTCTTAAAAGTTCTGGATTAATAATATCAATTTCTGGCTTAATTATTCTATTTATTTGCTTAATAAAGTCTCAAAGACGAACATTATTATTTAGCATTTTCTTTTCATTTTGTTGAAAAAAAAGCTTATTCACTATAATTTCATTATTAATTTTTTTATTATTATTGTTTAAATATCAATTAGTTTCATATTTAAGATCTTCGAATCGAGCAGCGGCATTTGCCATTTCTTTTGTTAAATTATTTTTAACTCAAATATATCTTGAGTTGTTTTTAATTTTATTTATTGTTTCTTTTGAATTATTTAGCGTAGTATTAATTTTTTTAATTCTCATTTTTCCTATTTGCAAATATTTATCAAAATGCTTTTGAAATGAAATTAAAATATTATCAAATAAATATCAACGATTTTTAGTTCATAAATCAAATGAATAGTTAGAAATTAATTGATGGTAAATTTCACTATTAATTTGATTTTTAAACTCTTCAAACTCGTCCTCACTTAAATAAAATATTGAACGTTTTCCACGCTTAATAATTTTATTTATAAAAATATTAAAATCAGATTTATATCTAGATATTGATTCATTTTTTATAAAATTTGAATTAAAAATATTGCTAAATTCAAGAATAAAATCTTTAAATTTAGCGATGTTCGTGTTTTTTAACTCTTTAATAAGAGTTTTACAATTTTTACTTTTTAAAACGTTTTCTTTAATAACAGTTAATTCATCCAATGTATACGTTCTATTATTTTTAGCATAAGTTAATAATGATAGTTCTTTTTTGACACTTGCAACTTGATCAAGAAGATGTTTAAGTTTTTTTGTATCATTACTTAATTTGTCACTAATTAAATTTGATAATTGTATCAATATAGTTGCCTGTTTTTGTTTAAAATTTGTATTAATAGTATTTAAATGCTGAACTATAGAGCTTAACATTTCATTAAGATTCAAATATTTTTGATTAGAAATTACTGAAGATATAATATTTAATTCTTCACGAACTTTATCATTCAATTCTGATTTTAAGTTATTTCAAAGTTTAATAACATCATTGCTGATTTCAAATAAATCTTCTTTAAAACGAGAAATCAAATTTTTGTCTACTTTAGTTTTTTTAAAAAAACTAAAGATATATCCAAAAGTATTATTATAATTAAGGCTAACATTTTTATTTTCAAAAAAAGGAATTTGTATATTTCTTTTTCTTTTTTTAAAAAGTTTACCATTATCATTATTTTCAATACTTCTTTTTTTCTCATTAATAAGACTAGACAAACTCAAAGTGGAATAGTATCCATGATTTTGAATTAAGTAATATAAAGAATCTTGATAAATAGGAAGTGGCGTAGAAAATTTTCTAGTTTGTTCAATAGAAAAATTTTCAATCATTAATTTTATTTTTTTATTCATAATTTAATAGACAATTTCTTGATTTTTATAAATTAATCTTGAAATAATTTGGTGCGTATAGAAAATAACTGTTAAGTTAACTCAAATTTTTACTGGCGAAAGAAGAATGTGTGCAAACATAGTTGTTGAAACAGCAGATAAATCATATGCTCCAGTAGCCAATTTTGTATCAGCTAAAGAAAGAAGCGGAACATTAATAATTTCAAGTAATGCTGAAAAAATCACAATAGGCACAAAAATTGTATATTTTTTAGGATTAATTCTGAATCTTGCAACAATAATAAAAAATATCATTGTTGAGAACCCTAAAATTAAAAGAATCATTAATGCTCAACGATTAGGGATAAAAGAACTTTTAATAACATTTTCTGGTAATAAATAAATCCCAGGAGAAATCTGATGAGTAAAAATTATTATTAATGCGAGAATAATTGTTAAAAGAATTGAAATTGAAACAATCATATTAGTATTAAGAAGTAAATTAGAAGATTTTCTTAACTCTCATTTTCTAATTTTTGCTTTTATATATAGAATTTTAATCTGACATTCAGTTATTAATTTTTGAATTTTAAAATCTTGAGTATCTTTAAATAATTCATTTAGTTTTTCAATTTTTAATTTAATATACCTTATTTTTTTTCTGTTGTAATCAATTCTTACTTTAAAACCAAAATAATAATCTAAAAATGACAGAAAAAATCATCCAACAATGCCTGAGATAAAACCGTTCATCATTGTACTTAAAATATATAATGGTTCAAAAAAAATAGGAAACATCATAAAAGAAATTAAATCGGATATTAAGCCAACCAACACCCCTACAATAGGTCCAAAAATAAATCCTGTAATTTTAATAGGAAGACCTATAACACTAATTTTAAATGTTGGGATTGAAGCTAAAAATAATAATTGCGTTCCAATAATAACAAAAATAACTCCAATAGCAATTAAAATTGAAGTAAATGATATTTTTCTAATTGTTCAAAATCTAAATTTCTCAATTCTAGGCAAATCTTTTTCATCTAAAATTGCTGTTTTTCCTTCTCGTTTTTTCATATATATTAATATTTTATATTAAATAACATTTTTAACTTTAAAAAGTTGCTTAATAAAAATAAAAAGCAACACTTAAAATGTTACTTATGATAGTTTGAATTTTCTTTTATCTTAATTCCGCGATATATTTGTTCAATTAGCATTACTCTAAAAAGTTCATGTGGAAAAGTTAATTTAGAGAATGAAATTAATTCAACATTTTTAAATAAATTTTTATTAACTCCATTGCTTCCGCCAATAATAAAATTAATATTAGAATATGAAATTTTATTACTAAATTTAATAGAATCAATAGATTCTCCTTGAATATCTAATAAATAATTTTTACAATTTTTAGGCAGTTTTGAAATTAATAATTTCGTTTCTTCATCTTTCTTGTGTTCAATATTTTTTACAATAATTTCTTTCAATTCAATAACATTAATATCAACATTATGAATTTTCCTAGCATATTGATTAAAAATATTTTGTCATTCAGATGACAATTTACCAAAACAAATAATATTAATTGTCATGAATTAAACCTTTTTGTTTTAAATAAAATAATAGCATTTGAATATCTGCAGGATTAACGCCACTAATTCTTGAGGCTTGTGCTATTGTTAATGGTTGTACTTGTTTTAGTTTACTTTTAGCTTCAAAAGCAACATTTTCAACTTCATCATAATTAATATTTGAAGGAATTTTAATATTTTCAAGTTTTTTCATTTTGGCTGCTTCTTTAACTTGTTTTTCAATATAACCCATTAGCTTGACTTTAACCATTAATTCATAAGCAAAAGGAAAATCATTTAAAACATCAATATAATCTACATTTGCTCTTGTTAAAATTTTATCAAAACTTACAGCATTAGTAATTCCATATTTAATAGCTAAATTTGATTTAGTAGAAATATAAGTTGATTTTAATTCTTTTATTTTTTCATCAATTAATTTATATTTATTTTCGATGTATTCAATTCTTTCTGGCGATAATAAATTAAATTTTTTTGAATAATCCAATAATCTAATATCAGCATTATCATTTCTTAGTAATAAACGATATTCAGCTCTTGAGGTTAACATTCTATATGGCTCATTAGTTCCTCTAGTGGTTAAATCATCAATTAAAACACCAATATATGAAGAACTACGTTCTAAAATTAATGATTCTTGATTTCTTATTTTCAGTACGGCATTTATACCAGCAATCAAACCTTGACAAGCAGCCTCTTCATACCCTGAAGTACCATTAATTTGCCCGGCTAAAAATAAGTTCTCAATTTTTTTAAGCTCGAGCGTTTTTTTCAATTCTAAAGGATCAATAGCATCATATTCAATTGCATATGCCCATTTTTGAACTTTAGCATTTTCAAGCCCCGGAATACTTTTAATTATTTCTTTTTGTACTTCAATAGGCATTGACGTTGAAAGCCCATTGATATACATCACATCACCCTTTTCAGTTTCGGGCTCAAAGAAAATTTGATGTCTAGGTTTGTCTGAAAATTTAACAATTTTATCTTCTATTGAAGGACAATATCTAGGTCCAATCCCCTCAATCATTCCTGAATACATTGCTGATTTCTCTAAATTATCATTAATTATTTTATGAGTTAGTGGTGTAGTATAAGTTAAATAACAAGGAGTTTGAAAATCAATTGAAGTATTATTTTCAAAAGAAAATGTAAATCCATTAATTTCAAGTTTTTCTTTTTCTACTTTAGAAAAATCAATACTGTCTGAATAAATTCTTGGTGGCGTTCCTGTTTTTAATCTTTGAATAATTAAGCCTATTTTTTTTAATGAATCACTAAGTTTAGTTGATGTTTTTTGATTATCGGGCCCTGATACTATTTTTTCGTTTCCTCTTAAAATAGTAGAAGACATATATGTACCGGTCGTTATAATAACTGCATCAGAAATAATTGCCTCTTTATTTTCTAGTATTACTCCTTGAACTTTATTATTTTTTATTATTAAATCTTCTACTAACCCTTCAATAACTTCTAGATTATCTTGCTTTTTAGCATATTTCTGAATCACCTGCATATACTTATCTTTATCTATTTGTGCTCTAAGTGCTCTAACGGCCGGACCTTTAGAATCATTAAGCATTTTAATTTGAATCATACACTCATCAGCTCATTTCCCTTGCATTCCACCAAGGGCATCAATTTCGCGTGTTATGATACCTTTGGCAGGCCCACCAATTGATGGATTACAAGGCATCATTCCCATTTTTGTTATATCAAGCGTTATTAATGCAGTTTTAGCGCCCATTTTTGAAGATATAAAAGCAGCTTCTAATCCTGCATGCCCCGCCCCAATTACTATTATGTCAAATTTTCTATTTTTATTAATCATGCTTTTTATTATAGTGGTTTAAATTGTAAACAAAAAAAATAAAAATAACTAATTAATAATAGTTTTAAAAATTAATTTAATAATTGAAAAAAACTTAATTATTAATAAATATTTAAAATTATAATTTAAAACACAAAATAGCAAAAAAGACATTTTTAGCTTTATTTTAAAGACATTTTTAGCTTTTTAAATTATCAAAAATTTATATTTTTTTAAAAAGTAAATTGTATTATAATTTTAAACGTAACTAAACTTAGAAGCATAAGGTTGTCGATACACCATGAATAGTTGTTGAGGGTGTAATTCGGGTTTTTATGTGGAGTTAGTTCATTAAAGAACAAAGGAGACAACAAACATGGAAAAAGTACAAATCAAAATTAAAGGATTTGAACACGAAATTGTAGATATGACTGCAAAGAAAATTGTTTCATTAGTTAAGGCTAAAAAAGAACAATATACCGGACCAGTTCCATTACCTACAAAAAGAGAAGTATTTACAATTCTTCGTTCAGTACACGTTAACAAAAAATCTCGTGAACAATTTGAACAAAGAACACACCAAAGATTAATTACATTAATTAATCCAAGTAAAAATCTTTTAGAAACATTAAAATTAACTGAAATACCATATGGTGTTAAGTTAACAATTAAATAATTAAATTTAATTTTTAAGGAGAATAATATGAAAGGAATCTTAGGACGTAAAGTTGGGATGACTCAATTATTTGCTGCTGATGGTAAGTCAATAGCTGTAACAGTAATTGAAGTTCAACCAAATGTTGTAACTAACGTTTTTACACAAGATAAAGATGGTTATGTTTCTACTCAACTTGCAGCTTTTGAACAAAAAGAATACAGAGTGGCAAAACCAAATTTAGGTAAATTCAAAAAAGTTAATACAACACCTAAGCGCTACATTAGAGAAATACGTAATATGTCAGGATACGAATTAGGCCAAACAATTGATGCCACATTATTCGCATCAGGAGATTTCGTAGATGTTACAGGCACATCAAAAGGAAAAGGTTTTGCTGGTACAATTAAACGTTGAAATCAATCAATCGGACCTAAATCACATGGTGGAGGTGGAGGATCACAGCCAGTAAGACAAACGGGATCAATTGGAGATATTTCAGGTAACAAAGTTGTTAAAGGTATGACAATGCCAGGACATTTAGGTGCTGAAAAAACAACAATCCAAAATCTTGAAGTTATTAGTGTAGATGCACAAAATAACTTAGTTGTAGTTAAAGGGTCAATTCCAGGACCTAAAAAATCATTAGTAATAATTAAAGAAGCTATTAAACCAGCTATTAAATCAAAAGAATCTATTGAATTAGTAAATTTAATTAAAGAAGGAGATAAATAATGGCAAAAGAAGTTAAAAAAGCTCCTAAAGCTAAAGGGCCACTATTGCAAAAATGATATTTATCACGTAAACATCAAAAAGCAACAAAAACTCGCCCTGAACTTATCACTTATAGACTTAAATTTGGAGATGATTCAAAAGATTTTGCTGAATTTACAGAAGCTTTAAATTTCTATAAAGAAAATGCTGCTAATTACTCAAAAGTATGATTACATAAAGATGGAGCATTTAGAGGATCATTTGTTAAAAAATATACAGATGTTGTTTTAGAAAAAGTTCAAGAAGCAAGCGAAGGTGAAGAAGCTATAGAATTCATTGAAAAGAATCGAATTATTACTGAAGAAATGATGGCTAGTGATAAAAAAATAGCTGAAGAAATTGAAGAATTTGAAGAAGTTATTGAAGTTGTTGAAAAAACTGAAAAAGTAATTAGATCAACAGATGTTTTATCATCAGTATTATTTAACTCAGAAAAAATTTACAATCAAGCAATGTTTGATGTTGTTATTGCTGATAGAGCAGCTTTAAGACAAGGAACACATAAAGTTAAAAATAGAGGTGAAGTATCTGGTACAGGTAAAAAACCTTGACAACAAAAAGGTACAGGTAAAGCTAGAACTGGTTCTTTAAGAACTCCTGTATTTGTAGGCGGTGGTAGAGCATTTGGGCCTACAACCGAAAGAAATTACAAAATTAAAGTAAACAAAAAAGTGCGTAAAAATGCCTTAGTTTCAGCATTAACATTATTAGCAAGAAAAAATGGCGTTATAGTAGCAGATTTATCATTAAGTAAAATTTCAACAAAATTATTACTTTCACAATTAAAAGAATTAAATGTTGGTAAAAAAACTGTTATTGTAACTTCAGATTCAAATATATTTTTTAGTGCTAAAAATGTACAAAATGTTTATGTAACAAAAGTAACTTCATTATCAGTTGAAAATATTTTATGAGCAGACACATTAGTTATTACAAATTGCGCAGTTAAATACTTAGAAGGGTTGGTAAAATAAAATGCATTATACACAAGTTATTAAAGCACCTATTATTACTGAAAAAACTAATATTTTAGCTCAAACTAATAACGAATTTGTTTTTAAAGTAGATATTAGAACAAACAAAATTGAAGTGAAAAAAGTTATTGAACTAATTTATCAAGTTAAAGTAGAAAGAGTAAACATTATTCGTCTTGAAAAAGAACCTACACAATTAGGTAGAAGCAAAGGTTTTACAAAAAGATATAAAAAAGCTATTGTTAAATTAGCACCAGGACATTCAATTAGCTTTTCAGAAGAACAAACTGAAGCAAAAGAAGATGTTCAACAAAAAATAGAAAAAGCTAGTGATGCAAAAGAAACTAAAGAAAAATTAGATTCTGTAGAAGAAAAAATTGCAGCAAAATTAGCAAAACAAGAAAACAATTAATAAGCGGAATATAACTGCTTAAAAGAAAAATCCGCAATTATTTTTAAGCAAAGGAGACAAAAATGGCAATTAAATATTATAAGCCAACTACAAATGGTCGTAGAAATATGTCTCAATTAGATTATTCAAAAAACCTTTCAGGTCATGCACCAGAAAAGTCATTACTTGTATTATTAAAAAATAATGCAGGACGTAATAATCAAGGTAAGATTACAGTTCGTCACAAAGGAGGTAGAGTTAAAAGATTCTACCGTTTAGTAGACTTTAAAAGAAATAAAGACAACATCATTGCAACTGTAAAGACAATTGAATATGACCCAAACCGTTCAGCTAATATAAGTTTAGTTACTTATGCTGATGGAGAGAAAAGATATATTTTGACACCTAAAGGAATTCAGTTGGGTGCAAAAATTGAATCAGGAGAAAATGTTGATATTTTAGTAGGTAATTCATTACCACTCGCAAATATTCCTGAAGGTACATTTGTACATAACATTGAAATGCAACCAGGAGGCGGAGGAGTTATAGCTCGTTCAGCAGGTATAAGTGCTCAAATTCTTGGTAAAGATGACAACGGAAAATATGTTGTTCTAAAATTAAAATCAGGCGAAACTCGTCGTATTTTAGCAAGATGTAGAGCAACAATTGGTGTTGTAGGTAATGAAGAACACTTATTAGTTAATGTAGGTAAGGCTGGAATTAATCGTCATAAAGGTATTAGACCAACAGTTCGTGGTTCAGTAATGAATCCAGTAGATCACCCACATGGTGGTGGTGAAGGAAAACAACCTATTGGACGTAAAGCGCCTTTAACACCATGAGGTAAAAAAGCACTAGGAATTAAAACAAGAAAAACTAAAAAATCTTCAACTAAATTAATTATTAGAAGAAGAAAGGAAACTAAATAATGGCAAGAAGTTTAGCTAAAGGTCCATTTGCGGACGATCACTTATTAAAAAAAGTTGATGCAATATTAGAAAAAAAAGCACCTAAAAAACCAATTAAAACATGATCACGTCGTTCAACAATCTTTCCAAAATTTGTAGGATTAACTTTTCAAGTACACAATGGTAAAAAATTTATTGATGTATATGTAACAGATGATATGGTGGGACACAAATTAGGAGAATTCTCTCCAACAAGAACATACACGGGACATGGTTCAGATAAAGGTAAAAAATAATGAATAAAGAAGTATTCGCACATATAAAAATGCAAAGAATCTCAGCAAGAAAAGCTAGATTAGTTGCTGATTTATTTCGTGGTCAAACAGTAGCTCAAGCTATTAATATATTAAATAACACATATAAAAAAGCTTCAGTATTATTTTTAGGTGTATTAAACTCAGCTATTGCTAATGCAACAAACAATCATGCATTAGATGCAAGTAAATTATTCGTTTCTACAGTATTAGTTAATGAAGGTCCAACATTAAAAAGATTTCAGCCACGTGCTCGTGGTACAGCAAAACCAATTTTAAAAAGAACATCACATATTTCAATTGGTGTAAAAGAAAAAGAGGTATAAGAATATGGGACAAAAAGTAAATCCAAATGGGTTTCGTTACGGAATAACAAAAGCTCATAACTCACAATGATTCGAAGAAAAAGATAATTTTGCTCAAAAATTATTACAAGATCAAAAAATATATAAATTCTTCGAAAAATTAATTCGTCAATACCAAATTGGTAATGTTGAAATCAAACGTAATAAAGAAAATAAAGTGCTTGTTAGAATTCATAGTGCAAAATCAGGTGTTTTACTAGGACAAAATGGTGAAAACATTAAATTAATAAGTTCAAAATTACAAAAAACAATTAAAGATAGAAAACTGGAAATTGTTATTGATGTAGTTAATATTGCTAAACCAGAATTAAATGCTAAATTAGCAGCTGAGTTAATTGCAATGAAATTAGAAAATCGTGAAAGCTTCAGAAATGCTCAAAAATTTGTTATTAATAATGCATTAAGAGGCGGAGCAAAAGGTATAAAAACAGCAGTATCTGGTCGTTTAAACGGTGTTGACATGGCTAGAACTGAAGGGTATAGTAAAGGTGAAATGAAACTACATACTCTTAGACAAAAAGTTGATTACGCAACTGCTACAGCGCGTACAACATATGGGGCTATAGGTGTTAAAGTATGAATCTCATTAGGAGAAATTTTAACAAAAACTAAAGGAGGAAGTGATGCTGCAACCGAAAAAAACAAAGCATAGACGTACCTTTAGAATTCCTCATGATAAAACAGTAGCTTCAAAAGGTAATAAAGTTTCATTTGGTGAGTTTGGTTTACAAGCTCAAACAAGTGCATGAGTAACAGCCCGTCAAATAGAATCAGCCCGTATTGCTATTACACGTCGTATGGGTCGTGAAGGACAAGTGTTTATTAGAATCTTCCCTCATCTTTCATTGACATCAAAACCAATTGGTGTTCGTATGGGAAAAGGTAAAGGTGCTCCTGAAAAATGAGTAGCTGTTGTTAAGGTTGATACTATGATGTTTGAAGTATCAGGTGTTAAAGAAGAAGTTGCAAGAGATGCTTTAAGATTAGGTGGACACAAATTGCCTGTTAAATGAAAAATAGTAGAAAGAGAAGGTAAATAATGGATTACAAAGTTTTTTCAGATAAAAGTGAAAAAGAACTTTTAGATTTAATCGAAGAATATAAAGCAAAATTATTTACACTAAGATTTAAAAACCAAACTGGAACTGTAGAAAAAACACACCACATTAGAGCAATTAAGAAAGACATTGCTAGAGCTCTTACAGCTTTAAATGCTCTTAGAAAAGGAGAAAAATAATGCGTGCTACAACAAGAAAAACATTAGTAGGTAGTGTTGTTTCAACAAAAAATGATAAAACAATTATTGTTGCCGTTGACACATATAAAAAGCACCCTACATATCAAAAACGTTATAAAGTAACAAAACGTTTTGCAGTACACGATGAAAATCAATTAGCTTCAACGAATGATGTAGTTTCAATTATGGAAACTCGTCCACTATCAAGAACTAAACACTTTAGATTAGTTGCTATTAAAGAAAAAGCAATTCAAGGGGATAATTAATGATTAGAGAATTATCGACAGCTAATGTGGCTGATAACTCAGGAGCTAAAAAAATAAGAGTTATTCGTAATGTTGGAGGCAGCGTTAAGAAATCTTCAAATATAGGAGATATTGTTACATGTTCAGTTATTAAAGCATCACCTGAAGGTTTAGTTAAAGAAGGGCAAGTAGTTAAAGCGGTAGTAGTTCGTTCAAAATTTGGTATTCGTCGTAAAAATGGTTCATACATAAGATTTGATGATAATGCTGTAGTTATTATTAAAGATGATAAATCACTAAGAGGGACAAGGGTATTTGGCCCAGTTGCTCGTGAATTACGTGATTTAGGATTTTTAAAAATTGTGTCATTGGCACCAGAAGTTTGATAGGAGTTATTATGAAAATGAAATTTAGAAAAGACGATGAAGTAGTAGTAATTTCAGGAAAAGAAAAAGGAAAAGTTGCCAGAATACTATCAATTAACTACGATAAAAGTACAGTTATTCTTGAAGGATTAAACAAAAAAACAAAACACAATAAACCATCACAACAAAATACAGAAGGTTCTATTACTTCAATAGAAGCACCTATTCATATTTCAAATATTGCTTATGTTGTTAAAAAAGCAAATAAAGAAGGCAAAGTTGAAAAATCAAGAATAGGATTTAAAGTAAATAAAGACGGCAAAAAAGTACGTGTAGTTAAAAAAACAGGAAAAGAGGTGTAGGATGATGAAGCTTAAAGATAAATATTTAAATGAAGTTAAAGCAAAACTTCAAAAAGAATTTAACTACTCATCTTCAATGGAAATACCTCGCATTGAAAAAATTGTTTTAAACATGACTGCAGGTAGAGAAGTTACAAACTCAAAAGCTATTGAGGAAGTATTAAATGAATTAACATTAATATCAGGCCAAAAACCTTACCAAACAGTAGCTAAAAAATCATTGGCTTCATGAAAATTACGTGAAGGTATGCCAATGGGAGGGAAAGTTACATTAAGACGCCAAAAAATGTGAGATTTCCTAGAAAAATTAATTCATGTTGCATTACCACGTGTTCGTGACTTTAGAGGTGTAAATCCTAAAGCTTTCGATTCATTTGGAAACTTTGCAATTGGTATTAAAGAACAAATTATTTTCCCAGAAATTGAATTCGACAAAATCCGTAAAATTAAAGGATTAGACATAATAATTGTTACATCAGCAAAATCAAGTGAAGAAGCAAAAGCATTATTAGAAAATTTAGGAATGCCTTTTGCAGGAAGAGAGAAATAGGAATATGGCAAAGTCATCATTAAAAGCAAAAGCTAAGAAACATCCAAAATTCTCAACGCGCGCTTATACACGTTGTGAATTATGTGGTCGTAACCATTCAGTATTGCGTAAATTTAAATTATGCAGAATCTGTTTTAGAAATTTAGCACACGAAGGAAAAATTCCAGGCGTAAAGAAAGCGAGTTGATAATATATGGCATTTATTACAGACCCAATATCAGATATGATAGTGCGCATTAAAAACGCATCTCAACGTAAACACAAAACAGTTTCTATTCCTTACTCATCAAAAAAAATAAAAATACTTGATATTGTTAAAGAACAAGGTTACATTAGCGGATATGATGTTGAAGGAAATGTAGCAGATAAAAAAATAGTTATTACATTAAAATATAAAGAAAATAAATCAGTTATTAAGGGATTTAAAAGAATTTCAAAACCAGGACTACGTGTTTATGTAAAACACAATGAAGTTCCTTCAGTACTTTCAGGATATGGTGTTGCAATTATTTCAACATCTAAAAAATTACTAACAGACAAAGAAGCAAGAAAGGAAAATGTTGGCGGTGAAGTTATCGCCTACATTTGATAGGATTATTTAATGTCTCGTGTTGGAAATCGTATATTAACAATTCCTGCTGGAGTTGAACTTATAAATATAAATAACTTAATAACAATTAAAGGTCCTAAAGGTGAATTGTCAAGACAATTTAGCCCATTAATAACAATTAATGTTGAAAATAATCAAATTACAACAGTTCGTGCAAATGAACAAAAAATGACAAAACAATTACATGGAACAACAAATTCATTGCTTTCAGGAATGTTAATTGGTGTTTCAGAAGGTTTTGTTAAAGAATTAAAACTTACAGGGGTTGGTTACAAAATGACTCTTAAAGGAAATCAATTAGAAGTTTTAGCTGGTTATTCACACCCTGTATTATTAGATATACCTGAAGGTATTTCAGTTGAGCTACCAAAACCTTTAGAGGCTAAAATTTCAGGTATTAACAAGCAATTAGTCGGTCAATTTGCTGCAAATGTAAGAGAAGTTAGAAAACCAAATCCTTATTCAGGAAAAGGTATGGCTTATAAAGGTGAAGTTATTAGAAGAAAAGAAGGGAAAACAGCTGCTAAATAGTAGCTTGGTGACAATATGAAAACAAGAAATGAAGCACGTAAAATTAAACACGTTAAAATTAGAAGATCAATTTCTGGAACTCATGAAGTGCCACGTATCTCAGTATTTAAATCACACACTAACTTTTATGCACAAGCTATTGATGACATTAAAGGGCATACATTATGTTCTTTAAATACAAAAGGTAATAAAGAATTTTCAGGAAATATTCAAGCAGCAGAAAAACTTGGATCAGATTTTGGGAAATTATTACTAAAAAACAATATTACAAAAGTTGTTTTTGACCGTTCAGGTTACATTTTCCATGGTAAAGTGAAAGCTTTTGCTGATGCAATAAGAAAAGAAGGAGTGAAATTCTAATGGATAAAGTAAATAAAAAAGCACAAGAAACAAAATTAGAAGAAACAAAAGCTTCTTCAGCATCAGCAACAAAAGTTGTAGAAGTAAAAACAGAGAAAAAATCATCTCAAAATACAAATAATAAACAACAAAGAGCAAGAAAAGGTTCATCTCGTAACACAAAACCTGTTAAAGATGAATTTGACGAAAAAGTAATTGATATTGCTAGAGTTGTTAAAGTTGTTAAGGGTGGACGTAACTTCTCATTCTCAGCCTTTGTTGTTGTAGGTAACAAAAAAGGTAAAGTAGGGTATGGACATGGTAAAGCTAAAGAAGTACCAGATGCAATTAAAAAAGCAGTTAAAGATGCTAAAAACCACCTTGTTGATGTTCCTTTAATTAAAGACTCAACTACAATTCCTCATGAAATTACCGAAAAATTCCTAGCTTCTAAAGTTATTTTAAAGCCTGCTCCAAAAGGAAAAGGGATTATTGCTTCAGGAAGTGTTCGTGCTGTAATTGAATTAGCAGGATATCACGATATCGTTACAAAAACATATGGTTCACGTACAAAAGCTAATGTTGTTAAAGCAACACTTAAAGCTCTAAGAGAGTTAAGAACACCAGAAGAAATTGCTGCTTTAAGAGATAAAAAAGTAAGCGATATAATCTAAGGAGAAATACATGGAATTACATAATTTAAAATATTCAGCAAATTCACGTCCAGAAAAACATCGTAAAGGTAGAGGGCATGCTGCTGGTAAAGGTAAACAAGCAGGTAAAGGTCAGTCAGGTCAAAACAAACGTAAAGGACATAGATTAGGTTTTGAAGGGGGACAAACTCCTTGATTCCGTCGTATTGGAAAACGTGGATTTAACAATGTTAACCATGTTGAATTTCAAGTGATTAATTTAAGTGATCTTGAAGAAAGATTTAACGAAGGCGATGTTGTTACAATCGAAAGCTTAAGATCAATAAGATTAGCTACAAAAAATACATTACCAATTAAATTATTAGGTAATGGAAAACTAACAAAGAAACTACAAGTACAAGTTAACGCAGTTTCTTCATCAGCTCAAAAAGCTATTGAAGAAATTGGAGGAGTAGTAGAGGTTATCTAATGAGATCCCTTAAAAACTTTTTCGATAAATTAGGTTTCTGATTTTCAAAAGTTTTCTACAAGATCAAACATTTTCATATAAATTTTTGATCTAAACACACGCTTATTAAGAAACTTTTATTTACTTTTTTATTATTATTTATATATATAGTAGGAACTCAAATAACAATCCCATATGTAAATATTATTCAGCTTAATGCTGACAACAACTTTTTTACAACACTTAACATAGTTTCTGGTGGGGGATTAAGACAATTTTCATTAATGGCATTAGGAATAAGCCCATTTATTACAGCAAGTTTAATTATGTCACTTTTACAAACAAGATTATTTCCTCCTGTATATAAATTGACACAATCAGGTCCTCATGGCCGTAAAAAAATTAATATTATTACTAGAGTATTAACTTTAGTAGTTGCTATTCCTCAAGCAATTTTGCTTAGTCAATCAATGGCTAGTGGTGATTTTCCATTAATTGCATTTGCAACAGAAGCAAATAATTTTATTAAATTTGGATTTATTCCTTTAATCTTAATTGGTGGTTCTTTATTTGCTTTATTTCTTTCAGAAGAAATTACAAACAAAGGAATAGGGAACGGTACAAGTTTAATTATTTTTACAGGGATATCATTAGGTATCCCATCCCAATTCACAAATGCATTTAACGCATTACTAGGTGATGGAGCTTTATTTGCTGGAATTATAAAAACAGCAACATATGTTATTGGATATTTATTATTATTATTTATTATTGCTTATTTTTATGAAGCAGAAAGATGAATACCTATTCAACAAGTTGGAGCGGGTAGAAGCAGCGGCATAAAGGAAATGGGTAAATTGCCTATTAAAGTTAATCCTGCCGGAATTATGCCAATTATTTTTGCATTTATGGTTTTATCGTTCCCAGTTCAAATTTCAAATCTTCTTCCTCATGAATCAATAAGCAAGGCTTGAATTACTAAAAATTTAGTATTTACAGCCCCAATCGGTTTATCTTTATTAGTGGGAGTTACAATTATATTTACAATATTAATGGGAATTCAACAATCAAAGGTTGATAAAATTTCTGAAGATTTTGTAAAGAGTGGAACTTTTATTCCAGGAATTAGACCTGGCGAAGATACTGAATCTTATTTACTTGGCATTGTATTTAGACTTTCTATCTTTAGTTCGATTTATTTAGCAATTATTGCTTCAATGCAATTTGTTATGCAAATTATATTTATGAAGTATAATATTCCGCCAGCAATTGCCTTTGGCGGAACGGGTTTAATGATTTTAGTTTCAGTTTCTATTGAAACAGTTAATCAAATTAAAGCTAGATATAAAGCTCAAAAAATGGCCAACTTTAGCTCAAATATCAAAAATTCAAACAATCATGAAGGGTTATTATGATAAATTTAATATTTTTAGGAGCTCCTGGAGTTGGAAAAGGAACGGCGGCTAATTTATTAGCTCAAGAAATTGATGCTGTTCACCTTTCTACAGGTAACTTATTTAGACAAGAAATAGCTTCAAATTCACAATTGGGTTTAGCAATTAAACAAATTGTAGAAACTGGAGATTATGTTTCTGATGATATTACTAATGAAGTTGTTTTTAAAAAAACATTTCAATTAACCAAGAATAAAAAAAGCTTTATTCTTGATGGTTACCCTAGAACTTTAAATCAATCGGTATATCTTTCTTCATTGGAACAACACGGGATTAATATTAATTTTGTTATTCTCCTTATAGCTCCTGACGATGTGATATTAAATCGCTTAAGCGGAAGAAGAACTTGTCCTAAATGCGGAAGAAGCTATCATATAGAATTTTCACCTTCTAAAAATGGTGAATTATGTGAAAAAGATAATACTAAATTAATCCAAAGAAGTGATGATAGTGTTGATGCTATTAAAACAAGATTACAAATATATAAAGAGTTAACTTTGCCATTAGTTGAGTATTATAAAAATAATAATAAATTAGTTACAATTGATTCAAATCAACCAGTTACTGATGTGATAAAAAACATTAGAAAGGTTTTGGATATTTAATGGCATATATTAAGAATGAAAATGAAATTAAATTAATTTCAAAAGCATGTGAAATCCTGGCTGAAGTAAAACAAATTTTGTTTGAGAACATAAGACCAGGGGTTTCTTTAAAAGCACTTGACGCGATTGCTTTTGAAGAAATCAAAAAAAGAGGAGCAGAACCTAATTTTCTAAATTATCATGGGTTCCCTGCTTCAATATGTGCATCAGTAAATGAAGAACTTATTCATGGAATTCCTTCTGAATATGTTTTAAAAGAAGGTGATGTACTAAAAATTGATGCAGGATGCAAATATCAGGGATATCATTCTGATAGTGCATTCACAAAAATTGTTGGAGTTGGTGCCCCTCAAGACATTAAATTAGTAGAAGTAGCAAAGGGAGCTTTTAATCAAGGAATTAAAGCAATTAAGCCTGGTGCTACAATTGGAGATATATCTTATGCAATAGGAAGATATATTCGTAAGCAAGGTTATTTTACCCCACTTGAGTTTACTGGCCATGGAATAGGAACTTCACTTCATGAAGACCCTAATATACCTAATTATGGTATAAAAGGCGCAGGCCCAAAACTTAAGGATGGAATGGTAATTTGTATAGAACCAATGATTTTACAAGATTCTCCAAAAATCAAAATCGCAAAAGATGGATGAACTGTTATTAGTGTTGCAAATAAAAATGCTGCCCACTATGAACACACCATTTTAATCAAAAACGGGAAACCTGTTATATTAACGAAAGGAATTTAAGATGGCAAGAGATGCAATCAAAATGACTGGAAAAGTTATTGAAATGTTTAATAATGACAATTTTCAAGTAGAAATAGAGAACGGAATGAAAGTAGACTGTCATATTTCAGGAAAAATTCGCCAATTCCACATTCGTATTTTACCAGGTGATACAGTCGATATAGAAATAAGCCCATATGATCTTTCAAAAGGTCGTATAACCTATAGACATAAATAAGGAGAAATTATGAAAGTAAGAGCAAGTGTTAAAAGAATTTGCAAGGACTGTAAACAAATTAAACGTAATGGAGTGATTAGAATAATTTGTAGTTCTAATCCAAAACATAAACAAAGACAAGGATAGAGGTAAAAAATGGCACGTATTTTAAACGTTGAAATTCCAAACAATAAACGTGTAGTTATTTCATTAACATACATTTATGGGATTGGTAGATCATTAGCACAAGATATTCTTAAAGAAACAAACATTGATGAAAACATTCGTGTTAAAGATCTTACAGAAGAACAATTATCAGCAATTCGTGAAGTTGCTAAAAAATATACAACAGAAGGTGATTTACGTAGAGAGGTTTCATTAAATATTAAACGTTTAATGGAAATTAAATCATACAGAGGAATTAGACACAGAAAAGGATTACCTGTACGTGGACAAGTAACACAGAAAAATGCTCGTACAAGAAAAGGCCCAAGAAAAACTGTAGCTGGAAAGAAAGGTAAATAATTATGGCGGTTAAAAACTCAAAAGTTACTAAAAAAATTAAACGTAAAAATATTACCTCAGGTATTGCACACATTCACTCATCACATCAAAACACAATTGTTACATTTACAGATTTAAAAGGTAATGTAATTGCATGAAGCTCATCAGGCGCTATTGGATACAAAGGTTCTAAAAAGAAAACTCCATATGCAGCAGGACTAGCAGCAGCAGCAGCAGCAGAAAAAGCTAAAGAACATGGAATAAAAGAAGTTAATGTTGAATTAAAAGGTCTAGGATCTGGTAAAGATATGGCTAGAAAACAAATTGAAGTATCAGGTATTAAAGTTAATGAAATTAAAGATGTTACTCCTGTTCCACATAACGGAACAAGACCACCTAAAAAAGTTCTAAAAAGACAATCTAAATAAGAAGGTAATTAATGGAAAAATATGCAAAAGTTAAGTACCGTGAAGTAGAACAAAAAGCTAAATCATTTTATGAAACTCAATTCACAGTTAAACCTTTAGAAAGAGGTTTAGGTCAAACATTAGGTGTAGCTTTAAGAAGAGTTATGCTTTCATCAATTACGGGTGTTGCTCCATTTGCAATCCGTATCAAAAATGCAGAGCATGAATTTTCTACAATTAAAGGTGTAGTGGAAGATGTTGCGAAAATTATTCTTAACCTTAGACAAATAGATTTTTCATTTGATTCTGAATTAGTAAGTGATAACGAAATTATTAAAGTAAAATTCAAAGCAGATGAGCCAGGTGTTAAACAATATACAGCAGCTTACTTAGATATGAGTAATGCTAATGGTGTTGAAGTTGTAAGTAAAGACGTTGTTATTGCTACTGCAGAAACAGATGCTCTTGAATTTGAATTGTTTTTAATGCCAGGTAGAGGATTTAAATCATTTGAAGAAAATAAAGAAAAAATTGAAGCTCTTAAAAATGAAGAAGCGCTTTTAGTTAGAGATAAAGTTTTTGAAAATTCAAGACTTATTGCATTAGATAGTGACTTCTCACCAGTTAGAAAAGTTAATATTATTGTTAAAGAACTTAACTCAGCTTCATCAAAAATTGAAGAAGAACTAATTATTGACTTAGTTACAAATAATACAGTTTTAGCTAAAGATGTAATGTCTCAAGCTGCAAAAATTTTAGTAGCTCACTTAAATGTAATTGGTGATATTACAAACTTAGATGAAAAAGAAATTTTTGAAGAAGAAGAAATTATTAAAAAAGACAATGAAAATAAATTAGTGCCAATTTCTGCATTAGGACTTAGTGTTAGAGGAAATAATGGACTAAGACGTAAGGGTATTGAATACATCAATGAATTAGTAAAAATGAACTATGAAGAACTTAAACAAGTTAAAAATTTAGGTGAAAAAACTGTTGTGGAAATTAAAGAAAAACTTGAAGCACATGGTTTTAAATTAGCGGAAGGAGATAATTAATATGGCAAATCCAACACAATTATATAGCAGAGATACCAAGTGAAGACAAGGTGTTATGCGTTCATTAACAACTGATGTACTTAGATATGGAAAAATTACAACAACATTAACAAGAGCAAAAGAACTACGTGGTTATGTAGAAAGAATGATTACTAAAGCTAAAATGAATACTTTAGCAAGCAGAAGACAAGCGGCTGCATTCTTAAGAAATATTTCAGTATCTGAAAAAGAAACAGTTTTACAAAATTTATTTAACAAAATTGGTCCTAAATATGCTGATCGTAATGGTGGATATACAAGAATAATTAAATTGCCTCGTCGTCAAGGTGACAATAGTAGAATGGCAATTATTGAACTTGTTTAATAATTAAAGTAAAAGTAATAAGAAATCAAAACTAGAATAAAAAAATTAACATCTGCATTAGCAGATGTTAATTGCTAAAGAGAAATATCAAGTGCAACACATACGCGTTTGATATTTTTTTATTTTATCTTTTAATTTGCAACTTCAAAAAAATTTCTTATAACATGAATAAGGAATAACAAAAAATGTCTCAAAACAAATCGAGACTACCATAAATCAAGATTTTTAATATATTTGATAAATTAAGAAATATTAAATTTACTTATTTTTTGTTTTTTAATGAAAATAGCTTTTGAAATGATTTTCAATTAAAAATCTCTCGAGGTACATTATTAATTTATTTACAACTTCTAATAGTTCGAATCCAGTGATTAAATTGAAGTTATATCTTTTTTTAAATTTTTTTAATTAGCTCATTCCAATTTTCATTTGAACCTTGTTGAAACGATGCATATAGTTCTACTCTATATATTGTTATTCCTAATCATTTTGCCAGTATTCCTATTTTTTCAAATTCTATTTCGTTATCAATTGTTATTGATTTGACAATAAGATTATAATTTGTAATAATTTCTTTTAATTTTGAGTTGATTTCATGTGGTGACTTTGAAGTAACAAAAGCTGCAACCCCAACTCTTGTTTTTCTTTCAGTAAGTGTTAATACGTTTCTGTAGCCAGTCGCTTTCCCTTACAAGCACTAAATCTGCTTCCCAATGATCATATTCTTTTCTTAAATCAACTTTTTTAGGTCTTGTTCAAATAGTAAGTACATAATCAGCGTTTTTAATCAACCTTTATATAACAGATGTATATCGTTTTCTGCCTTTTTTGTAATAACTTCTTAATCTATTTTTTCTTGTTAAGATTTAAGCATTTGTTTTGATTCAATTGAAAATTGTCCTTAAAAAGGGTGTTTTTAGATTGTCAACTTTTTTAAGTTCATTATAAGTTGTTTTAATTCTAAAATACTTTTTATCGTATTTGTTTTTAAATAGTTTACTAAAAGACTCGAATTCGAAATTGACTGAATAATAAAACAATGTGCCGTTTTGCGATTTTTCTATTTGCATTTTCAAACTGATATTAGCCAAAATAATTTGAATTTCTTTTAATTTCTCTAGATATTGTTGATGAACCTTTTTTAATTTGTTTATCAATTGCGCGTATGCTCATATTATTTTTTAATGAATTTTGAATAAAGAATCTTTCTTCTTTTGTTAAATGATGATACTTTTTTATTGTATAATTTATTTGGTCTCCTAAATGTCTATGTAGGACTACTTTTTTTTATTTTAAATAACACTTATGATAATTTGAGTCATATTAATTTAAATTATCAAATAATTTTTAGTTTTAATTTAAAAATTATTGAATATTTATTTTTATATTTTATATAATAAATATAAAAATTAGAATATTAAAAGAGCAACATGGTTAAAAAAAATAAATCAATAATAAAATTTCTTACATTATTTGGTGTTATAAGCATTTCCATTTCCTTGGTTTCAATAAAAAATATTGAAAAATTAAAATTGCAAAAAAAATTTATATTTCATTTTAATAATGAATTAAATAAAGAAAATACAATTGAAAATTTTGACTTAAAATCCGAATATTTTGTTGAAGATATTAAAAGACATCAACAAAGACTCGTTTCTAATAAAGAGACACTTTCAGAAGTAAAATTACAATTATTAATGGCACCTAAGTCTCACTTGTCAAAAACTTTAATCAAACAAAAAACAAAAATATTCTTACTTTATGGATTTCTTTCTTTATTAGGAATTGGAGCTCTTGCAGGAATTGGGTATGGGATATGATGATCTATGTGAGACCATTTAACCCCAGAGCAAAAAAACGAGTGACATTAAAAATTACAGAATAGGCAAGAATCACCATTATAGTTCTTACAGATCAAATATTAATATATTTATTTTATTCAAGCTAAATTTAAATTTGATAAATGCAAGTTCAGATATACCCTTTATACATATTATTATTATTATTATTATTATTTTATTTTTAGCTTTAGCATTTTTAATATAAAAAGATTAACTTTTAGTTGTTCAGCTATTAATAGCAGCTAATGCTGCCGCATAAACAAACGGCATAAAAACAAAAGTAGAACCAATTGCAATTCCTAATGAAATTCAAGGGTGATTTGATATTCATTTGGTATTTTTTTGATGAACAGTTTCTTTATTTTGAGTGCGCGCGCTAATTTTTAAGACCTGAACATTTTCTTTTACACTATTTTTTAATTTAATATTTTCTATAGCTGAAGTGAAACTGTTTTTTAATTTAATTGATTGTAAATTCTGATTGTATTGTGTTGATAATTTTGCAATTTTATTATTAATTTCTTTTTTATTTTCCTGTTGATTATTTTTAATTTTTTGACACGAAATTATAATTGTAGACAATAAACTTACAGAAATAAAAGTGCTAATTAATAATAGTATTTTTTTTAGTTTCATCACTTTTATCACCCAAACAAATCTTTTATATGACCATAAACTACTAATGTAGCAAAAAAGATTAATTGAATTCCAAAACCTATTCCTATTCCAACCCCTATAGTATTTCAAGGATTTCTACTCATTTTATCGCCAATATTTTTAAATAAATTATAATTTTTATTTCCTACACTTTTTTTGTATAACTTACTTTTTTGAGTTTGTTTTTCTAATTCTAATTTTGCTTTTTCTTCAGCCTCTTCAGCCTCTTTTAATTTTTCTTGAGCTTGTTTCTCTTTTTTGGTTGCCTCTTCTAACTTTTTTTAGCATTTTGCAACTCTTCTTTAGCTTTTTGCTCTTTTTTTGCTAGTTCTTCTTGTTGTTTTTTAATTTCTTCTTGTCGCTTCTTATCATTTTCAGCTTTTGTCTTTTGCTTAAAAGTATTTTCTACTACAGCTTTTTTAATATTTTCTTTATTACATGAAATTGCTATACTAGGAACAATTGTAAACAAAGAACATACTAAAAAAATAATGCCTTTTTCTTCACACATGCCTCTTAATAAATATATTACGAATAATTATAATATAATATTTGTTACAAACTAAATTTAATAACAATATACTTTAATATATACATCTAAGTTATATTTTATTTTTTAATTTATGTTAAACAGATATTTTAAAAAATAAATAAGCAAAATTATTTATGCGACAAAAAAATTTTAAATTAAAAAACATTAATTTTTTTATATTATTACTTTATAAGCTTTAAATAAATTACAATATTGTTTAAAGTCAGATACTTAAAACAATTTATATAACTACATTCTAATAATAAATTTGCAATCTTTTTTTATTTTGTAAAACAAAAAAAATCGGGCACTGCATATTCAACTTCAAAGAAATTAAATATGCAGTGCCTAAGATTTCAAATATCAAATAGTACAATTAAATGCTATTTTCCCTTTTTCTTTTTAGTTTTAATAAATCAAGCCGATAAAAACATTGAAAAGCCACCCATTGTTGATAAACTAAAAATTATTGATGTATCACGATAAGTTACAAATTTATGTTCTTTCATAATGTCAAATTCACTAATATTAAAAGTTATTATTAAGGCCATAAAACAAACAAAGGCAAGAATCATAAAAATCATTGTAGTAATTCTTCTTCTAAGTAATGCTATAAATATTCAAATAAACGTTGAAATCATCCCCGTAATTAATCAAATTAATAATAATGACCCTATAACTACTCCAGCAATAAAAATTTTTAAATCTTGAACTTCAAATGATGTAGATCCAGTTGTAATATTAATATCAAAAAAACCACTTAATAAGTCATTTCAAAATTCATCAATATTACCAAGAGATTTAAAATTAATTATTGATAAAACCCCTAACATTCCCATTACAAAAACACTAACACTTTTAAATTGAGATTGTGATAAATTGTTACTTAAATTATAAGTCTGAAAAGGAATGAAATTTAAGACTAAACTGAAAAATATAATAAAAATTGATATGACTAATACACTTGTTTTTCTCATTTAATTCCTTTCAATTATTCGTTATTTAATTATATTTAAATTATAAATATATTATTTTATTTTTTTTAAAAAGCAAAGCGATTCTATATGCGGAGTTTGAGGAAACATATCATATGGAGTTACACTTAATATTTTATAAGTATTTAATAATTTAAGATCGCGAACTTGTGTTCGTACGTCACAACTTAAATATGCTATATAATTAACACTACTTTCATTTATTTTTTGTATATTTTTAGCACTAACACCAGCGCGCGGCGGATCTAAAATTACAAAATCAAACATATTAAAATTAATATTTAAATTGCTTTCATTAGCGGCAATAAATTTATAATTTTTTATATTATTTTTTTGTGCATTAATTTTAGCATTTTCAATAGCTTGCTTTACAATTTCAATTCCCACTAAATTATTATTAGAAGCAAAAATACCAATTGAACCAACACCACAAAATACATCAATAATATTATATGAATTTGTGTTTTTAATAAAATCTTTAATTTGATTATAAATTAAAGTCGCTTGCAAAAGATTAATTTGAAAAAATGAATTAACGTCCATTACAAATTCTTTATTTTCAATATTAATTGAAAAACCATAGTTTAAAATATTTACTATCTTTTCATTTAGTTTATATGATATATTTTTTATTCTAGAATCGAGTAATTTAATTTCACTTAATTGTTTAATTAAAAGCTTATTATAATTTTCAATTTCAAACAAAATTTGAAATTGATCCTGTCTTTCATTACTCCTTACCATTATTGATATAATTGAATTTTCATTAAAATTTCATTTATTTTTTTGAATTTTATAAAGTATATTACTTATTTGTTCATATGCTAATTTAAACTCATTAACTAAAATTAACTCATTTGAATTTTTCTTTTTCAAATAATAATTAATTTTATTATTAATAATTTTAGTAAAAAGTGTAATTTTATTTCGATAATTTCATATTTTGGCGCTTTTAATTATGGGATTAGGATTTATATTTAAATTTCTATTAAATAAGTAAGAAACATAATTATTTTTAAATTCTAGTTGTTTTTCATATGAAATATTTGAAATTAATGCAGCACCGCTTTGAAGTAACACACTATTCTCAATGATTCTATCAGGCGATTTAATATTAAACTTAATTACATTAGCATAGTAAATATTTTTAGTTTTTTTATAAATAAAAACATTTACATTTTCGCCTACTAAAGCATTTTCAACTAAGATTAATTTATTATTTTGTCTAGTGCCTCCATATCCTTCATAAGTTTGTTCTGTTATTGTAAGATTGTTAATTTTCATAATTATTATTATATTTATTATTAGTTTTTAAACTATTAAAAAACTTTAATAAAATAGTATAATTAAAATACAAAAAACTAATAAAGGTGGTTAAAAAATGGAACAAAATTTAACAAAAAAAGCAATATCATCAATGCGCGGTATTGCTTTAGATTCAATAAATAAAGCAAAGGGAGGACATATTGGTATGGCAATAGGGGCTGCACCAATTACCTATACTTTATTTAAAGATATTCTTAATATTTCAAAAGAAGAACCTAAATGAATTAATAGAGATAGATTTATTTTAAGTGCAGGACATGGTTCAATGTCAATGTATTCAATTATGCATTTTTTAGGTTTATTATCTAAAGAAGATATGCAAAGTCACAAAACATTACACTCTAAAACACCAAGCCACCCTGAAATTGATGCTTTAGAATATGTTGAAGCAACAACTGGTCCATTAGGACAAGGTATTGCTATGGCAGTTGGAATGGCTATAGCTGAAAAATATTTAGCAAGTAGATATAATAAGCTTGGTTTCAAAGTGATTAACCATAATGTATTTGCTCTTCATGGCGATGGCTGTTTACAAGAAGGTGTTGCTCTTGAAGCAATTCAGTTAGCGGGAACATTAAAATTAAATAAATTAGTTTTAATTCATGATTTTAATAATGTGCAAATTGATTCAAGAGCTTCGGAAGTTAATAATATTGATTTTATAAAATTTTTTAGATCACAAAATTTTAATACTATAGTAGTCAAAGAGCCGACACACGAAAATATTTTAAACGCTATAAATAAAGCAAAAAAATCGCAACTTCCTACCTATATTCAAATTCATACAATTATTGCACAAAATACACCAAATGCTGATACTCCAAAAGGTCACAATGGAACATTAGATGAAACTAATACTCTTGAATTCAAGAAAAAAATCGGCTTAGAAAATACCATTCCTTTTGAATATGATCAAGATGTTTATGATTTTGTTCAACAATCTTGAGTAAATAAAAAGAAAAACTTCAATAAATGAACAAAACAATGAAAAAATTACAGTGTTAAATATCCAGAATTAGCAAAAGAGCTATTATCTATTTTTAAAGGTGAATTCACTTATGATTTTAGTGATATTGAACTTAAAGAAACTAATGTTCCGACAAGAAATTATATTGTTCCTGTAATGAAAAAATTAGAGTCAAGCGCCAATATATTAGCTGGTTCAGCAGATTTAGCTGCAGCAACAAATGTTAAATTTAATGCATCTTTACAAGAAGGTGGCAAATATATTAAATATGGGATTAGAGAACATGCCATGGTAGCTATTAATAATGGTATTTATTTAAGTAGTAAATTAAGAACTATTGATTCTACATTCCTTGCTTTTGCCGATTATGCTAAAGGAGCACTTAGATTAGGCAGTTTAATGGAAATCCCTTCTATTCATGTATTTACTCATGATAGCTATCAAGTTGGGGGAGATGGCCCTACACATCAACCATTTGATCAAATTCCTATGTTGAGAGCTATGAGTAATATGAAAGTTATTCGTCCAGCAGATGGTAAAGAAATGTTAGGCGCATTTCAAAAGGCATTAAATCAAAATAAAGAACAATATTCAATTATTGCTTGTAGACAAGCTGTCAAATCATTTGATTTATCATGCATTAAAAATTTAAAGCCAGCTTATGTAATTTCAACCTCTTTTAAATTTGATATTTCATTATTGGCATCAGGTTCTGAAGTAGAATTAGCATTTCAAGTTGCTGATTTATTAAAAAAAGACGGAATTACAGCACAAGTTATTTCAGTCCCTATTTTACAAGATCTAGTAAATAATGATAAATTAATAGCTGAACTAAATCTAGCATTAGCTCCTGCATTTGCAATTGAAGCCACAAGTGATTCAATGTGATTTAGATTGTCAAAATATACTAAATTTGATGCATTTTTAGCTAATGGTTATGGCTATTCAGCAGATGGACCAATTGTTTATAAAGAAAAAGGTTTTTGTCCTGAAAACATTTCTCAAATAGTTAAAGAATTTCTTAAATAATTATTTTAGATGGCATTATTAGTTTTAGTTAGCGTTATATCAGCTAGTTGTTTAAACAAGCAATTAATAAATTAAATTTAAAAGCCTTTAAAGCATTAAATTTATTTATTAAAATATTGTTAAAGTATTAAGAATAAATGTTTATAAAATAAAACCAAAGACCACGAAGTTGATCTTTGGTTTTTATATAAATGATTTATATGCTTTAATATATGCTCGGAGCAATTTGCCAGCCCCTAATTTTGTGCCACCAAAATAACGAACAACTACTACTAATGTATTAAACATTTTCTTTTTTAAAAGTAAATTATACATAGGTTTAGCAGCAGTTCCATTTGGCTCTCGATCTTCATTATATGAGCCAGTATAATTTTGTTCATTTCCAATAATATATGCATACACAATATGGCGCGCTTTTTTATGTTCTTCTCAAAGTTTTTTAATTATATATTCAACATTATCTTTAGATTTAATAATATATTTTAATCCTATAAATTTTGACTTTTTTTCAATATACTCATCATAGGCAATATAATTCATTTATTCTTTTCCCTCAAAATATTCTTTAATTTGATCAACCATATCTAGTTTTTCTCAAGTAAAGTTTTCACCCTCTTTACCAAAATGACCAAAGTAAGATGTTTTATAGTATTCAACATTTTTTAAATTAAGCTTTTCTACAATTCCTGAAGGAGATAAATCAAATAATTGATTTATCATTTGAATAATTTCTGTTTTTGAATATTTTGAATCTTTTATTTTAATAATAGAAATTGAAACAGGTTGGCTAACACCAATTGCATAAGAAAGCTGTATTTCAATTTCTGAAGCAATATTTGCTGCAACAATATTTTTAGCAACATATCTAGCAGCATAGGCAGCTGATCTATCTACTTTTGTATAATCTTTTCCGCTAAATGCCCCGCCACCATGATGTGCACTACCGCCATATGTATCTACAATAATTTTTCTACCAGTTAATCCAGTATCGCCAAATGGTCCACCAATTACAAATTTACCTGTAGGATTAAACAAAAATTTAAAATCATTATTTAATTTATATTTTTTTGTTAATGGAAATAAAACTAATTGTTTAATAGCTTTTTTTAAAAGAAAGATATCAGTATTTTCGCGATGTTGCATGGAGATTAAAATAGTATCTAAAAGAGGATTTTCATTAGTATAATCAATAGTAACTTGAGATTTCATATCAAATAATTTGCTTGTTGAAGCTAAAACAAGCTCCAATTCATTAAGTTCTTTGTTTGAATTTAATAGTGATTCTCTAATTTTAGTAATCATTTTAAGAATTTCGTGAGCAAGAGAAATTGCTAACGGCATATAATTTGCTGTTTCATTAGTAGCATAACCAAACATAATACCTTGATCACCAGCTCCTAATTCGCCATTTTCCTTATCAACACCTTGATTAATGTCAAGACTTTGTGAATTTACATTAGATATAATTGTAAAATCATTTTCAGTATAACCAATACTGAAAAGCACTTCTCAAGCAGCTTTTATAACATCAACATAAGCAGTAGTTGTAAGTTCTCCTCCAATAACAATTAATCTATTACTTGCCATTGTTTCAATAGCAACTCTAGAGTTTTTATCTTTTTTTAAAACTTTATCCAAAATTCTATCGCTAATTTGATCACAAATTTTATCAGGGTGACCTTTACCTACGCTTTCAGATGTAAACAAAATTTTATTGTTTAATTTATTCATTTTTCCTCCATTTTAATATAAAAAAACTTTTCTTACGCAGAAAAGTTTGTACTTTTAATCACAACACATGTTGGGATAAAATCCCCTTGCTATCCACCTTATAAAAATACAGGTTGGCATGTATCAACGCTGCTATGCTATACAACTCTCTATGTATTTATTATTATATTATAATTAAGTTTATTTTTATTATTTGTTAGACCTTTGTTTAACTAATTCAATAAAATCACTAACGCTAATTAGTTTTGTAATTTCTTCATCTGAAATAGATATATTGAATTTTTCTTCAGCTTTTACAACTAATTCTACAAGATCTAGTGAATCAATTTTTAAATCTCTTATATTTGAAGAAATTGTTACTTTTTCTTTAGTAAAAGCCTGTATTTCTTTTAATATTTCTTGTTCCATATTAACTTCCTTTATTTAATTCTATTTCAAAGCATAAAACTTGAAACTGGATTTATATTATCAAATTTATTAAAATTTGCTATATTTTTAGCATTAAATTTAATGCCTAGTGCTTGCTCAAGCTCTTTTATTTTATTAGGCATAACTGCCTTTAAATAACATGAAATTGCATAAATTCCATTTAGTAGTAAATTAAGAATTTTTTCTAATCTAGGTAAATCTTCTTTTAAAGTTCAAGGTTTAGTATTTTCAATATATAAATTAAGCTCACTTGAAAATCTAATTATAAATTCAAATAATTCATTAATTCTGTATTCTTCAATAAATTTATCAGCATGTATTGAAAATTCTTTTAACTTATTTTCAATTTCTATTTCTTGTTCAGTTGTAGGTGTTGAATATTTAACAGGAGCAGTAAATGAATTACTTTTCATTTTTAGAGTTCTTGAAATAAGATTGCCATAATTATTTATAAGTTCCGAATTTACAGTATTCATAATTAATTCATCATCAACATTGCCATCATTTTTTGGATCAATTTTTGCTACAAAGTAATATTTAATCATTTCAGGATCATATTTTTTTAGCAATTGATACGGATCAATTACATTGCCGATTGATTTAGACATTTTCATACCTTTTGAAAGCAGTCATCCATGAACTAAAAAATCTGTTGGTAATGTTAAGTTTAATGATTGAAGAAAAATTGGCCAATAAATTAAGTGAAATCTCGAAATTTCTTTTCCCATTACTTGAATTCTTTTATAAGAATTTTTTCAATAATCACTAAAATTATTATCATTATCTGATTTATAATTTAAGCCAGTTAAATAGCCAAAAAGCGCATCTAGTCAAACATAAATTGTCTGTGATTTATTACTAAGTGTTTTAATTCCTCATTCCACATTTTCTCTTGTTACAGATAAATCTTCAAGACCTTCATTTAAAAAGTTATTAGTAATTTCATTAAGAACCTTAATAGGATAAATTTTTACATTATTATTTAAAAAACTTTCTAATCATTTTTGATATTTTTTCATTAAAAAAAAGTAATTATTTTCATCTAATTTAATAAGCTTATTATAACTTACAGGATGATAATAACCATCTTCCTTTTGAATGGCGTTTGTTAATGTAACAAATTCCTCATCACTGGTTGAGTATCATGATGTATAATTTTTAAATTCAATATCACCTTGTTTTAGCATCTTTTCAAAAATATTAGCCACAATATTTATATGATGAACATTAGTTGTTCTTTCATAAAAATCAATATCAATTTTATAAGCGTCTCATAAATGTAAAAATTTATTATTAATATAATTTACAAAATCTTGTGGCTGATATTCTTCTTCTTTTGCTTTTTGTTGAATTTTTGAACCATGCTCATCAATACCACTTAATAATTTTGCATCGTATCCTTGAATACGCTTTAAGTTTCTTAAAACTCATGCCAAATTAGTTGAAAATAAATGACCAATATGCAAATTTCCAGAAGCATAATAAAGCGGAGTAGTAATTAATATTTTTTTATTCATAAATTATTCCTTTATCTTAATAGGTTTATATAGTTTAATTATCTCTTCATTATAAATGTGAGTAGATTTATCATTAGGGTGAAGGTATAAATTTTCTTGAAAATGAATTCCTCATCCAGACATAAATCTTGATTCAAGCAAAACAAATTTTGGTTTTTCATTAATTCTTGGACAAACAAATTGAATCCTTTTTGGTTCAAATTTGTACTGCCTTAATAATTGCATTAAATCAACAATTCTTTCAACTGGAAGAACAATAGTTAAATATCCTTTTTGCTCAATAATTTTTGAAGATCCCTCAATAATTTGTTCAAGATTAATTTCTATTTCATGAGTTGCAATTAACTTTTCTTTTGTAATATTTTTAGTTTTAAGTTGTGATTTTTCAACCCTATAAAATGGTGGATTACATACAATTGCTTGATATTTTTTTTGACTATTTTTAATATGTTCTTTTCAAAATAAATTAAAGTCTTGATTAATAATTTTAATTTGTTCTTGTTTATTATTCATTTCAACATTTTTAATAGCAAGCAATGCTGCTTTTTTTTGAATTTCAACAGCATCAATGTGTAATTTTGAATATCTATCAGCCATAAATATTGAAAGAGCGCCATTATTAGCGCCGATTTCTAACATTCTTTTTGTACCTTTTCCAATATAAGTAAAATTACCCAACAAAATACTATCAACCGAATAATTAAACATATTTTTATCTTGATAAACATATAAATTTGTATTATATCCGAGCGAATTTTTAACCATTTTATTATTCATATTATTAATTTTATATTATTAGTCTTTAAATTAATAATATTCATGTTAACTAATTTAAAAAATTTACTTTATAAATTAGCACATTGTAACTTGCATTTTTTAAAGAAAATAAAACAACAGCTTTTTAGGCTGAAGTTTTTTGCTTGTTATATAGGCCCTTTTTTGAGCCATATGGTGCCAACTACAGGAATTGAACCTGCGACCCCATCCTTACCATGGATGTGCTCTACCTACTGAGCTAAGATGGCTTTAAATTAAGTAATATTATTATATAATAATTTACTTCAATTTAACTATTTTCTATTAGCAATTTCTTGTTCTATATATGGCATTCTTCTTAATCTAAAATCTTTTATTGCCATAACAAGTCCTTCTTGTAATACATCGCAAGTATAATATTTAGCAATGTTTTTCACATTATCATTAGCATTATCCATAGCATATGAATATCCAACAGTTTTTAACATATCTATATCATTATTACTATCGCCAATACCCATAACATCTTCTGTTGAAACATTAAATACATGTTCACACATTCATTTGATTGCCTCACCCTTATTAGTTCCTAAAGCAGTAACCTCTATATGAGTTGCACCCATATCAACAAAATTAATTGGCAAGTTTAAGGCTTGCATCTCCTTTGAATATGCTTCTACTGTTTTTCTATTTTCGCCCCAAATTTCAAACTTATCAATTTCAATATCAATATTTCCACTTTCATCTCAATCTTCATTTGTTGTATCGGTATGCTCATTAATAAACTCTTTAAATTTATCGCTTACGTTATAACGAAATAATTTTCACCTTGAAGCATAATAAATAGAAAGATTATACTTAAGAGCCAAATCAAACATTTTTTTAACACTTTCATGATCAATAATTTTAATGTAAATAAAATCATTAATATCAAAATCATAAATTGCTGCTCCACCTGACCCAATTAAATATCTAAGATTTAATAATTGGCTAATTCTTTTAATTTTTGGTACCATTGGATTACCTGTATTGAGTGTTAAACAAACTTTTTTAGCATTTTCATTGCCTTTTCTTAACTGTGAGATGTAATCAATTGTTTCTTTAGTTGGATTACCTTTAAATGGGTACATTGTCCCATCAATATCAGAAAAAATATAAATCATAACGTTATTATTATAAATAAATTATTTTAATATAAAATTATTATTAAAGAGGTTTTATGGAGATATTTTTATCAATACTAATAAATTTAGCAATTTTATCATTAGGATATTTTATTGGTTCAGTAAATTTTGCAATTATTTTTTCTAAGAAAAAGGAAAAAGGCGACATTAGAAATAATGGTTCAAATAATGCTGGTGCTACAAACTCAACAAGAGTATATGGGAAAAAATTTGGAATTATTATTTTTGTTTTAGATTTTTTAAAAGCACTGATTCCAACATTGACATTAGGCCTTTTAATTTATTTTTTTGAAGATAAAATACCATTTTTAATAATAACTCAATCTATAACATTAGGTGTAATAATTGGTCATATATGGCCTATATTTCATGAATTTAAAGGCGGAAAAGGTGTTTCTTGTTCAGTAGTTTTAATTTTTTCTATTAATATATTATTATTAATTTTTAGTGTAATTATTTTTGTTGTTATGATGAAATGAAAAAAAATTGTTTCTTTAGCTGTAATTATTGTAACTGTATTTTGTACACCATTAACTTTTGTTTTAATGATTCCACAGATAACACTTTCATTATATAAATATACTTACTTTTTAAACAATATTAATATTAATAATGCTTGATTAATATTTGCATCTGTTGCATCAATATATATAATAGCGGCCGGAATTGTTATGCTTGCTCATCGCTCAAATATAGTTAGATTAATAAATAAAAACGAAAACTCATTTATTAAAAAAACTACATAAGATTAAAATATAATAAATAAAAACCAATGCAAATTTAAACATGCATTGGTTTTTTACTTTCCAAAATTTATAAATTGTTTTTTACTTTTAAGTAAATTCTATTATATAAAGTAATTTTCCTACTAATTATTAGTCTATAAAAAGTTTTGTAAAAAACTAAATTAAGTAATTGATTTTATTTTAATATTAGCTGCAATATCTAAAACATAATTATATTTATTATGTAAATTTATTAATTAAACTCTTTTATATTATCTTGAAGGAATTTTAATAGAAATACCATTATTTTTATTTGTTTTTTCTTTTTCTTTTAGTACAAGAGTTCCAACCTTTTTACCCTTTTCAAATCTTTCATAAAGATCGATGCTATTTTTATTTTTCTTATTATAAAAATTTCATAAATAAACATCCAAAGAATATCCATCAAATACCGGCTCTTCTTTTCCCTGTTCTCTTTTTATTTTTTCATCTTTTTCAAATAAAATTATAAGTTTATTATTTTCGTTTTTACCATTTGCTTTGTATTCAAATTCAAAAAAAGTATCATTTTTGTCATCTGAAAGTGAAGTCAATTCTTTAATTTCTAAATTTTGATTTAAATTTGCTTTGTCACTTTCAAAATATTTATACACTTTTCATTTTCCTCCAGTTTTATTTCCATCATATGGTTTAAATTTAAAAGTGTATGTAATACCAGCATTTAGATCTTCTTCAAGTTCTTTAGCCGCATCCTTTCTATCATTTTCATCTTTAATACTTTTATAAACACTATAACCTAATCCTGAAAGTGCAGCCAAACCAACAGCGCTATATAAAGCGCTCAAAAAAAGTGTACTATTATTTGAAAAAAAGCCAAACAAATTACTTAACAATGAACCATCAATTTTATTTGCAATGGTCTTCTTTTTAATATTAACAATTTGTAATAAAGTATCAAATTTATGAAATACATGCCCTTGTGAGATTTGTAAATTTATTTCAGGCTGACTATTTTGTAATAAGGAATTTTCAACATAAATATTTTTATTAATTAAATTATTAGTTTTAATATTTTTTATATTTTGTTGTTTAGTTTTAATTGCTGAATTATTTTGATAATTAATACTCAATAATAACGAACATAACGGTACAAAGGAAATTAATGAAACAGTTAAAATATTAATAAAATTTTTTACTTTTTTGTTTTTCATTTTTTACTCCTTAATTTTGTTAAATATATAAATATATGAAATATAAATTTTTATATATTATAAATATGCAGAAATTACAATAAGAAAAGAATAAATAAAATATACAATTTGAAAAAGCATATTTGCTTTAAATAATTTTATACTAAGCACATAATATCTTAATTAATAAGATATCAAATTTTAAAAGCAAATGATATTAATTTTATTATTTTTTGCTGCACAAGAGCGCTTTAAAAAAATTACATTAAATAAAAACGGTTGAAAAAAAATTACCTTAAAATGCTATACATAAAATATAGTAAAAATATTTACAATAAATTTATTATATATAATTCTTAAAAACAAAAAAAATAACTAAAATTTAGTTAATAATTTTACCAAAAACAAAATTTTCAAAATATAGCTATAGCAGACAATAATATAAAAATAAATAAGTATAAATTTTATAAAAAAAACTAAAGAATGCTTTGAAATAAAGTTATTTTTTAATCAATAAATATATTAAAAATTATTTTGTCTTAATTTATTTAATATGTTAATATATTTTTCATCAACATTAGTATTTATTATAGCAATAGCTTCAATACCAGTGTGAATTGCCACTGTACAAGGAATGAAATATTCATGATTAATTTGCCCTATAAATTCATCGCGCACCTTTTCAATATTGTTATTATGTGAATGCAGTAAAATAATTTTTGTTCTCTCACTTTTACTTTTATTTAAATTCAATTTAATATATTTTGAAACAGTTTTATCAAATATTCTACTTTTATCATATTTTTTTAATTCACCATCAAATGAAATTACAGGAACAATCTTTAAAACTTTTGCAAGTGCTGCAGCAGCTGGCGAAAGTCTACCGCCTTTAACAAGAGGTTCATTTGATTTGGGGATCAAAAGAGTTAAATCATTAGACTTATAAGTACCTAATTTATTAAATTCTTCAATAAATTGTTTTTCTGTTTCAATTTTCTTATCTTGAAAAGCAAGAAGATCAAAAACTATGTGTTCACAAATATTATGTGATTCAACAACATAAACATTATCATAATCATTTGATAAAAGTTTAAAATTAGCATATTGAGAAGAAAGATGTTTTGAAATTGGATAAACAACAATTTTATCATATTCTTTTGATAATTTGTCATACATATTTTTAATTTCTTGAATGTTAGTTGCGCTTGTTTTAGCTATTGAAGAATTTTTATAAATTTGATTGAACATTGAAGAATTTATATCAACTCCATCAATATATTCTTTTCCATCTATTGTTATTGTCATTGGAAGCAAATATCATCCTAATTTTTTAGCCTCATTCAAACTTAGGTTAGAAGAAGAATCTACTATTATCGCTATTTTCATATAATATTATTTTATATAAATTTAATTAATTTATAATTAAATAATGATAATTAAATTAAACGTTTGTAACAATTTTAGCAATACTTTAGTATATATTTTAAATAATAGTAAAGGCATTTTACAATTAGAAACTAGTAAAATTAATAACTTAATTGTTCAACATTATGAACATAAGGTTTATAGTATTATTGATTTAAATTCAAATGAAAATATTAGATTTCAGTTGATAGATAAACTTCCAGATATTATAATAAAACAATTAGAAAACTATGATTTATCTAGTTCAATATTTTATGATTTTGGAATTTTAATTTCTAAAGTTCAAAATGAGAACAAAAAGAATTTATATGAAATAAAAGTTCAAAGTAAGAATAAAATTTATCAACTTGTAACAAATAGAGAAGATGTAGAAATAAACAATACATATTGAATTGGTTTGCCAGGAGCATTACTTTATGATGGCAGTATCTTACAAGAGGGAACGATTGCTGGATTATTTTCTGAAGCAATGCTTTTAGGAGAGAAATCAATTTATAATATAGATTCTAAAACGCTTTTAACTAATGAAAATGATTTAGATAAATTAAAAGATGGGATTTATTAATTATGGATTTCCAAAGAGAAGAAAATTTAACTGATTTTTGGTTAAATTATTGAACAGAAGCGAAAAAAAATTCTATAGCCAAACAAGTTAATAATCCTAAATTTTTATCATTCTTTTTTAAATCATTTGTTATTTCGAATAATAATTTAGTAATTTTTAATCAAACGCATGGTTTTGGCAATTTTAATAAGTTAACTTATACAATTTTTATTGATAATTTTTTTAAAAATATTGATTTAACAAATAAAAATATTATTGTATTACAAAATTTAAAAAACCCATCTTTCTATTACGATTTAACTTGTTCGAAAATTACACAAAATAAAGGGTTTGCATATATTGCTGAAAATAAAAAACGTACATCAATTATTTTTTTAAATACGTATATAAAAAGAATTAGAGCGGATTATATTATTCATGCCTCTACTGAAAAAGATTACACATATATAAGAATTTTTGAAAATGGCAAGCCAATTGCTAAAAGCATTCTTATTAATACATTGAATGAATATAATAAAGCGCAAACTGTTCAAGCAGTAATTAGTGATGAACGTTTTGTTCATATTAATCAAAATTTAATTGAAGAAGATTATATTGAAAATTCTATAAAAAATCTTTCAGGAAGCTTTTTATATGACGAACCATTAATTAATATTGTTATAGAAAGAAATAATGAACACTTTGATGACACCTTAAAAAAATTATTAAAACTTAGTAAATATAAAATTTTATTTACCCCTTCAAATGGAAGCAATTTTTTGAAAAAATTTATTAATTATATTTATATTTACTGAATTAAAAAACCAGATATTATTTTAAAATTAAATAATAATTTTAATCAAATTAGTTTAAAACTAAATATTGATGACTCATATGCCAAAATTGATCCAAACTTTTTAGTTATTTCTTATCTTGATTATTATATAAATGAGTTAAAAGCGGAAGATATGTCTTATTTATTTTTAGATCCCTCATTTAATGCATATTTTGATAAATTATTTTTAAGATTTCCTAAAATAAAACAAGTTTCAAATCTTGATGATTCTAAACTATTTTTAGTTAAAGATTTTGCTAATATAGGAATTAAACAATATAAAAATGATATAGTTGCATTTATTTTTAAATATATTTTATATATTAATTATTTAAAAAACCAAAATATAAGCATGTTTTTTAAATGAAAAAATTTAACAAAATTATATGGAAATTATTATGAATTAGTTAAAGTTTTTAATATTAAATTTAGAGAAATTGATAAGTTGCTTGATAGTATTAAAAATAATTTTTCAGCTTATGAGTGTGAATATATTATTGAAGTTCAAAATATTACATCAGCTTTTCATGATCAATTAATATTAATAAGAATTCCTAATGAAAATTCAACAATTTTGATTGCTTATAATTTTATTTTTGAAAAATATGAAGTTTACTTTACTATAAATAAAGATTTTAAAAAAGATAAATCAAATTATAAGAAAAGAATTAAAAAATATGTAGAAGTTGTTCAAACTTCACTTGAAGAAGCCATATAGGTTTCTTTTTGTTTTATGTTTAAAAAATTACAAATAAAGTAAAATATTTATATGTTAAATAAAAAAATTAGAACAAGATATGCTCCTAGTCCAACAGGATATTTACATATTGGTGGAGCCAGAACAGCACTATTTTCATATCTTTTTGCTAAACATTTTAATGGAGATTTTATTTTAAGAATTGAAGATACTGATCAAAAGAGAGATGTTAAAGATGGTGAAAGATCACAACTTGAAAATTTAGCTTGATTAGGAATAATTCCTGATGAATCGCCTATTAATCCAAATTCTAAATATGGAAAGTATCGTCAATCAGAAAAATTAGATCGTTACAATGAAGTAATCAATGAAATGATTAAAGATGATATTGCATATATCGCTTATGAAAATTCCAATGAATTATCTATGCAGAAAGAAGAACAAGCAGCTAAGGGAATAACATCATTTAAATATGATCCTAATTGACTTAAAATTTCTGATGAAGAAAAAAGAATTAGATTTTCAAGAGGCGAATATTCAGTTCGTTTTAGAATGACTAAAAACCAGATTCTTGGTTGAGAAGATTTAGTTAGGGGACATATTGAATGAGCTTCTGAAGAAATAGGAGATTTTGTAATTAGAAAAAGCGATGGCTTTCCAACATATAACTTTGCAGTTGTTGTTGATGATCATGATATGCAAATTACGCATATTTTAAGGGGAGAAGAACACATTGCTAATACTCCAAAACAAATAGCAATTTATCGGGCTCTTAATTGAAAAATACCAGAATTTGGCCATTTAACAATTATTACTAATATGGAAGGAAAAAAACTTTCTAAACGCGATACTACAATGAAACAATTTATTGAGGATTATAAAAATGAAGGTTATGTACCAGAAGCTATTTTCAACTTTCTAGCACTATTAGGTTGAACCGATGCTTCTTCTAGAGAATTACTTTCTCATGAAGAATTAATTAAAAATTTTGATTATGAACGTCTTTCAAAATCGCCATCAAAATTTGACATTGTAAAAATGCAATGATTTTCTAAACAGTATTTTAAAAATTTAGATAATGATTTAATAATTTCTAAATTAAATTCTTCTAAAGATAAATCATGATTAGAAATGTTTGTTTCCACTTATAAAGATAGCAGTTACAATATTCAAACTCTTAAAGAATCTTTAGCAATTTATGATGATATTTCTACTGAAAAAGCTGATATTAAAGAATTTGATGCGATTGTTGTAAAAACATTTGCTGAACTATTATTAAATTCTGAATTTAGTGTTGAAAATATATCGCAATTAATTAAAGAAACGCAAAAAATTACTGAAATTAAAGGAAAAAATCTATTTATGCCTATTAGACTAGCAAGCACAAAACAAGAGCATGGTCCTGAATTAGCTAAGGCAATCTACTTATTTGGAAAAGAAATAATATTCGAAAGATTAAAAAAATGACTTTAAAATTTAAAAGTATAAATGACATGTTTCAAGATGAAAGGGCAAAAATTGAATTTAATGTACCTTACACACAAGATACGTTTATTGATAAGGACATTGAATTTGAAGTTTATGAATTTATTGATCCTAAATCTAAATTAATTAACAGATTTGAATTTTCTGCAACTAAAGTAAATTTAATTGCTGGCGTTAGTACCCTATTATTTGAATTAAATCAGAAAATTGCAAATGAATATACTATTTATGATGGGAAAAATAAGTTTAAAGCCTACTTGCATACACATTTAACATCTTTAAATATTACAGAAAAACATAAAAGCTTTTCTTATACGCTTTTTGATGGAGAAAGAAAAATGGGCAATATTACAATTTCTCTTGAGATATTGGACTAATAAAAAGCTAGAAGTTATTTCTAGCTTTTTAAATGACTATTTAACTTAAAAATAAATTATAAAAAATTGATATCTTTTAAAAAAATAAAATCATATGCAAATTAGTTACAAAAAATAAATAAGTGCTTGCTTTTTTAATTTGTTTGTTTTTCATATTTATCTGGATTTAATAAAACCTCTATTGAAGTATATAATTTTGTAATAAAGTTAGAAATATCACCTGCCAACTTAATTGTTGTTTTAGCAATTTGAAAAGCTTTTTCCTTTTTAGTGTCTTTAATTAATTGAAAAGCCGTTACCATAATATCTTGAATTCCACCCTCTCCCGCAATTGCATCAGCAAAATTATTTAGCGCCACTAAAAAGAAGTGTAAATCTTTTTTATTTTTAGCCGGCTTTCCTTCTGAATCTAAATTTAAAGCCTGACTAATGTTAAGCTTTTTATTTTTTTCTCCCTCTATCAATCCGTTTAATACCATAACTTTAATAAATTCAATTCTTTGTTTTTTAGCGCTGTTATCTGAATTTAAAAATTTGCTAAAATCTCATTTTTTCACTTTATCAGTAAATACACTATCTTTAAATTCGCCATTGCCATAGGTAGAATTAATAGCAACAACAGCTTTTGCAATTTCTTCTATAAATTTTGTAATAGAATTAACTATTACTGAAGAAGAACCTTTAAAAGGATTATCTCCATTTAATTTTAAAAATTCACTATTATTATTGTCATCATTTTCATTTCAATTAAATGCCTTATCAACTATTCTATTAATAGATTCATAACCTTTTCAGAATTCTTCGCTAGTTCTTTTTCCGCCCATTAATAAATAAGTTACTCATCTTACAAAACTAATAGCATCTTTTGTAATATCGGCATATTTTTTAATTTCTTCAAAATTAGCAGCTGTAGATGCAGATTTTTCAGCAATTTCAAATATAATTTCAAAAATTTCTCTTATATCACGAATTTTATCTCATTTATCAGCTGTAAATTTAGGATAAATTTTATTTGTTCTAATTGGGTATTTTGATAAACCGTCTTTAAATATAATTTTATTTCTAAATTCAGGATCAGAATATCATCCAGCAAAAACAACACCTTTTTCTTTTTCTTCTTTACTTCTTTTATCAAAAGCTTCATTATTTTGAACATCTGATTCATCAAATTTTCTTGGTGATTCACCTTTATATCAACTGAAATCAATTTTTGGAAGATATGTCTCTTTTAATCTGCCATCAAGTGTTAAAAATTGGTCTGAAACTTCTTTATTTGATTCCAATGTTGATCTTTCAATTTTAATTTGTTTTGTTGATTCGAATTGTAATTCTACTATTTCTTCGTTATCTTTATTTTGTGAATCAAATAATTTATCTGCTTTATATTCTGTGCCATCTAAAAAGAATTTTTTAAATAGATATTGGCCTTTCATTTCTTGCTTAGATAAATCAATGCTAAATACTGGAGAAGTAAATAAAATTTCCTCCTCATCAATTATTTTGTTTGCTCAAATATGACCAATAAATTCATCTGTTTCTTGCTTTTTAAAGATATAAACAGGTTCATGCATGTAATTTACATTCAAAGTATATTCTTTACCAATTTCAAATTTAACTATTGATTCGCCATCTTCATCAAATAAAAACGGATATTCATTTTTGCTTGAATCTGTATATTTTAATGTTTCACTATCAAATGATCATTTATTAGCATCTTTCACAGAATCTATGCCATCTTGAATTAATTTAGTAATTCTTTCTTTAGTCACTTCACCATTTTCGCCTAACACCAATGTTTTTATAGTATCTTTTTGATAATTTAGTTTAGGCAATTTAACCAAAAGCGTTGGATATTTTGCAAATACAGCATAAATAGTTGTTGGTTTAACAAATTTATGCTCTTTTTCGCCATTAATAAATATGTTTGGTTTTGTAGCATTTTCTTGAGTACTTCAACCTAAAAACTTGTGATTTTCTTTCCATTTTGGATCTTCAGGTTTTTGAATGATGCCTTCATCTGATTTTATAGTTTTAATATTGCCATTTGTATCATCAATAGTAATATTAATAACATCATTTCTAGTAATTGTTCCGCCCGTTAATAAGTAATTTGAAGTAATATCTTCAAAATTGCCTGTTACTTTTGAACTGTTTGTAACTGTTAATCTATAAGAAATCCTATCTACTGATGGAATTTCTCCTTCATATGGACTTTGTACAATTTCAGCAGCTTTACCAAATGCATTTTTAATTTTAATATTTCATTTGCCATCAGCATTTTTGCCATGTAGTTCAATTTTTGTATATTTTGTTAATCCGGCAAATATTCTACTTCAGTCATTTCCATCAATTCATTTAAAATCCGCAAATGGAATATTAAAAGTAATTGGATTTTTACCAATTTTTCCATTTTGTCTATATGTTATTTGAACAGCAAGTTGTTCTTTTTCATAATCAATAACCTGTTTAGAAAATCCTAATCTAATGCCTTTTTCTTTAAATTTTTTTTCATTAACTATTTTAAGTTGCAAATTTGTAATTCCGCCTAATGCATCATAAACTGTAATATCTTCTGTATTTAGCTGAATTGTTGAAGCTATATAATTTTCTATTTCAGTTCTTAAAGAATTATTTTCTAATCTAGTATCGCTATTACGTTTTCCTTTTATTTTATTATTACAAGAAACAGAAAAAGTAGAAAATACCAAAAAACTTGCACTTAAAATAAGCAATAACTGTTTTTTCTTCATGATCTCCTTTAATATTAAAAATATCTTTATATTTCATAATTAATTATTTAATAATATATTTACATTTAATTAAATATTTCAATTCAATTTTATTTAATAATATATATTATAAAAATAAGTTAGTAAAAATTTTCTACACGCAAAATTATGATTATTAGCAATATATGCATAAATTTTTTATTAAAATTTTGTCATTGTTTGTTATTTAAAATATTATCATAAAATTTGTTTTTTTTAATAAAATTAAGATAAAAATATATTTTATTATTAACTTAATTAATTATTTTTATAATTAAAAATAGCATTTTAATATTAAAAATAAGAGTTATTTAAAAACTCGCTAAAGTTATTTATATTTAATTTAACTATATTAAACAAGTAGACAAACAAAAATTAATAGTACTAATAAAATAAATTAATAAAAAAATAAAATAAATTTATAAATTTGATTCATTTAAAAACGAAACTAATAAAATATGAATTTTTTAGTTTTTATTTGTAATCTTAAAAAATAAAAACATTATATTTTTTAAGATATTGTATTAATAAAAGGCCAGATACAATTTCTGGCCTTTTATTAATAGTTTTCAATTATTCTTTTAAAATTTATTTGATTTTTTTTCATATATGAATCTTCTATTTCTTCGTCATTAAATCCAACCATAGATGCTAATCCAAAAATTAATTCTATTGTATATTTAATATTTTCTTTAGTATCTTCATCAAACCATTTATTTACTCATTTCATAATTTCAATAAATTGTTCATTTGGATCTTCTGAATAAATTACAGGTTTTATATTTGAATCTATATTTTTTCTTATTGCCCAACTAGTAGCAAAATGTAAAACATCAGCAAGCTCATCAAGAATTTTAGATTTATTATCTTTTCTTGTTTTTTTTCAATACTTAAATGTTTCAATTTCATTCATAAATTCACCTAATTCGATAATTAAAGCAATAATTGTAAGTCTTTTTATTTCATCAAAAGAGTGAATATTATGAATTTTTTTTGATCTATTAAATATAGCTTCATCTAAAATTAACTGTTTTTCAAATATTTTTTTTAAATTCATATTTTAATTATAGACATAAAAGTTTTAAAAATTTTATTATCTTATTCAATTAAAAATAAATAAATGTTTTTATTTTTAAACAAAATAAGTTTTACTTTATTTAAAATTTGCTTTGTTTAATCTAATTGATCCTCTTTTTAATTTATTCATAAAATTAATATATTTTAAATAATCATCTTTAAGAACACAATCTATTTTTCCATCTCTTAAGTTAGTTTGAACAATCGTTATTTCGACTTCATCACCAATTTTAAAAGCTCTAGCTCCAGGTGCTTGTAGTATTTCTTTTTCTTCATTATATTCATAAGTGGCATTTAACATATTTTTAATATGGCAAAGTACTGACACTTTTGTATTTAATTCAATAAACATACCAAATTTACTTACTGTTGTAACAATTCCTTTAAATGTTTCACCAATCTTAGAATGATAATATTCTGCATATCTTACATCATTAGTATTGCGCTCAACCACTAAAGCATTTTGTTCTGATTCAGAATTTTGTTTTGCAATTTTATCAAGCGTTAATAATGTTTCCTCTAAATTATTACATTCTTTATTAGCAAAATAATAGTCCCTAAGAATTCTATGAACAATTAAATCAGGATATCTTCTAATTGGGGAAGTAAAATGACAATATGATTTTGATGCCAAACCAAAATGACCAATATTAAAAGAACTATATACAGCCTTAGCCATAGTTCTAAGGAAAAGAATTTTTAAAATATCGTTATTTTCATGATGATATTCTTGAAAAATATCTTTTATATTTTGAGCAAAAAGTAGTGAATTTGAAGGAAAGTCAATTTTTGAAGTTAATCCTAAAATTTTTAATTGTTTATTTGTATTATCAATCTTTTCTTCTTCAGGCTCTTCATGAACTCTGAAAACTGCAGGAAGATTCTTTTTAATTAAAAACTTGGCTACCTCTTCATTAGTTCTAACCATAAAATCTTCAATCATATTTTCGCTAATTCCACCCTGTTTAGTTAAAATATTTTTAACTGTACCATTTTCATTAAGAATAATTTTAGGCTCAATAATTTCAAAATTAACATAGCCTTCATCTTCTTTATACTTTCTAATAATTTTAGCTAATTCATATGAAACGTTAATTAATGCATCAACTTCAGCATTTATTGATTTTTGCTTTTCAATATATTTGTTAACTTGATTATATGTTAGGCGGTATTTTGATTTAATAATAGAAGGATAAATTTTTACTTCCCTTGTATTACCTTCTTGATCTATTTTCATAATTACGCTAAGAGCATAACGATCTTCATTAGGATTAAGTGAACAAATACCATTTGATAATTTTTCAGGCAACATTGGAATTACTTTATCAGCGGTATAAATTGATGTCCCACGCTTAAGCGCCTCTTTATCTATTTTGCTATCTTTTTTAACATAAAATGAAACATCGGCAATGTGAACGCCTAATATGTAAAAATTATCTTGTTTTGATACACTAATAGCGTCATCAAAATCTTTAGTATCATCACCATCAATTGTAACTATTAATTCATTTCTAAAATCTTTTCTAGTTTCATCTTCAGAAATAAAATCAGGAATTAATGCAGCCTCTTCAAGTACTTCTTTACTAAATGAATTATTTGTATTTAGTGAAAATAATTTTGCCTGAGCATTTAATGTAGGAGAATCAAGTTTTGCAATAACATCATTAATTTCTGCTATTAAAAAATCTTTTTCATATCCAATAATTTTTACTAATACAAGAACATTATTTAAATCTTTATATTGTTCTAAATTTGAAATTTTAAACTTACTAAAACGATATGTATCATAAAAACCCTGCAATGTTTTTATGCCATCAACAGTTAGTAATTTACACACGATTTTCTTATGTGATCTTTTATTTAAAGCAATTATTACAGCATTTTGTTTATCACCATATTGGTAAATATTTGCCATTACATTATCGCCATCATAAGCATTTTTAAAATGCTCTTTTGCAACAAAATAGCTTTCATCTGAGGCGTCATCATAAATAAATCCAAAATGATCTTTATTCTTTTTAAATTCTCCATTAATAGTTTTTAAATATTTCATAAAATAATATTCATCACTTTTTCTATTATGAAATATATAATGGTTTATCGTTAAATTCGATAAAAACTCAGATAAAAGTTTATTATTCTTTTTGTCAATTCTAAAAAAACGAGCTATTGAAATAAAATCTTTTGGCCCCTGTTCTTCTAAATATTTTTGTAAATTGTCTCTGTTAAGTTCTAATATCATTATTATTTTGTAATGATTCTAAGTGATAATGTTAATATAAATAGAAGAATTCCAAATGCAAACATACTTCACTTAATTCATTTTTTAAATCCCCTTTCTTTTGAAAATTTAAATAGTTCTAAATCACCGCTACCCACTAAAGCTCCTGAAAAAGCATTAGAATCAGGCGACATTATTAAACTAATTATTAAAATAAATATACTTAAAATTATTAAAAATGAAATAAATGCAATAGCCATATGAATCTCCTTAATTAAATATTAAATATTATAAAGTAAATTACTCTAGATTACTTAATATATCTTTTTTATCAATAAGACGATATTCACCTTCAGTAAGACCTTTAGCAGAAATATCGCCAAATTTAACTCTATTTAAATAAGTTACATTTAACCCAAAATGAGCAAACATTCTTTTTACTTGATGAAATTTGCCTTCAGAAATAGTAAGTAGAGCTTTATCATGTTCTAATAATTGAAGTAATGCTGGTTTAGTGGTGAAATCATTAAATTTAATTCCTTTTGCAAATTTTGCAATTAATTCATAAGGAATTTCATTATCAACTTCAACATAATAAATCTTTAAAATATGATTTTTTGGCGAAGTTAATTCGTGAGTTAAATTTCCATCATTAGTAATTATTAATACGCCCTCAGTATCGATATCTAATCTACCAACAGTATGAAGATTTTTTATATATTGAAGTTCAGGATCCAATAGTTCAAATACCGTTGGATTTTTTGAGTCTTTATTAGCGCAAACATAACCAAACGGTTTATTAAGTAAAATATAAATATATTTATCCTTTATTTGGTTAAATTCAAATTCTTGAATTTGAATTACATCATTTTCAATATCTATATCAATTGATGTTTTAATGATGATATCATTAACGCTAATTTTTTTCTTTCTAATTAGCTTTTTTGTATTTGTTCTAGAAATTCCGTGATAGTTAGACAAGTATTTTTCAATTCTCATTATATTTTTCATATATGAATAATACTAATAAATGAATAATTGAAATTAAAAAATAGTTTTTACAATTAATAAGATGTTATATAACAGTAAAAAAATATTATCAATTTTTAGTTAAAAATTTAGTAATCATTTCTGAAAGCTCTTTCATGCTAATACTTAATGGATTTCGTATATGATCAATACCCCTATTTTTTGTTAATTTATTAATAATGTAAAGCAACATTTCAATAAAAAAAGAAAAAGTTTGTTTTAATTCTTTATTTTTTTGTCTATTAGAAAGTTTTGACAACCCATTATTAATGTCATTTAATATTGTTTCAAATTTTATAATAAATTTCATAACTTCAGTTTTTTCTTGCCCATCTATTTCTGAAATTTCAATTAATTTATTTAAAAAATTCAATAAATTAATTTCATTTTGTAAATTTTTTATTTTAGTTTTAATATCTTCGAAAACAAAAAAGATATCTGAATTATTTACATTATTAGGTTCTAAAATATAACGTTTTCTTCTTGTTTTTTTTATATTATTTTGTAACAACTGAACAGTTTCTATTCTTTGTCATGCATTCAAGTTATCTGTAAAAATAAATTTATGTCAATTATCTTTTGTCATTTTATTGAACTGCTCTTCTTTAGAAATTTTTAAACTATAAATCAACTCAATAAAATCTTTTGCAGTCTTTCCGCTATTATCATTTTTAATAGCTTCTAATATAATGGAGATAAAACTGTTATTTTGTTTCTCATTATTATTAAAATATTCAGTAATAAAATTATGATTTTCAAAACTATTTTTAATAGATTGAACATCCTTTTTATTTTTAAAAAAATGTTTTATTTGATGTCTAAGGTCTTTGCTAGTTTCTTTTAATTTTTTGTCAGAAATTCTAAGAATATCTAATAATAAGTTGCTAGCAGCATTTTTTGCTTCAGGATTATAATCGTTATCAAAAATTGATTTTAATAATTCTTCAACTTTAGAAGGAAAACTATACGACCATATTCCATACTTAGTTTGTGGAACAACCTTTTCAAACAAAAATCCTAAACCTACAAATCCAAGTATTAATGAAGCACCACCCAAAATACCACCTATTGTAATAGGAAAAATTTTATTTTTATTAGCAAATAAATTTGAAAATCAGTTCGAAGAGCGCTTTTTATTTTTTATATTATTTGTTATTAAAATATCAGTGTTTCCTTCATCAATAACATCTTCATATGGTTCTACATGTTTTTCAATTCCTATTGTTGATTCAACTACTGGCAATTTATTATCTTTTTGTTTATTTGTCTTATAAGGATTTTGGGGCGAATTATTATCATTATTAATTTTTGTTTTATTTGAATTTTTAATATTTTTATTCTGATTAAAATTTTCTTCTTTTTTAGCATTTTTATTAATTTTTGTACAACTAATTAAAATGCCTACGCCTGGAAATACCATAGCAACAGATATAAATTTTGTTAACCTATTCATGCAGATTCCTTTATTAATTATTAATAATATTAATAAATAATTAACACTCACTATATAGTAACAAATATCATAAAATAATCATTAAATAATAATATTTTTGACAAAAACAAAAATTTTATTAAAAACGAAATTTTATTCATCTTATTTAAAATAAAATAAATAAAAAAAGCACCCTTTAGATGCATCTATCTTAATTATTTTTTTCGCCAAGGCAGAATAATTGAATATTACTTGGTTTTGTTGAAATTAAAGCTTCAACTATATTTTCAATTTCTTTATTAGCATAATTAACAACATTATTTAATTGAGAAAAATCTTCTATATAAAAATCAACTTTAATAGCAATATTAGATCTATCTTCATTAATTTCAACAACAGGAGTTTTTGCTAATTCAACACCTTTTGTTCAATCCATCATTTTTTTAATTTTCTGAATAAATATATCTTTGTAAACACAATATGATTCATTTACACCGATTGTTTTAATGACACATTCCATTATTTATTAGCTTTCCCCATATATTTTCCGCTCTCAGTTGAAATGCTAATAATATCATTTTCTTTAATAAACATAGGAGCTTCTAATTCAAATCCGGTTTCAACAATAATTCTTTTTTGTGGATTTGTTGTTGTATTTCCTTTAACAGCATCAGGAGCTTCTGTAACAACTAGATCAACATTTGCCGGCAATTCTATATCCAAAACTTCATCATGGTACATTCTTACTACAACTTTTGAATTTTCTTTAAGGAAGTTTAATTCTCATTCTACTTTAGATAAATCAATATAAATTTGTTCATAAGTTTCATCCTCCATTAAAACAATTGAACCTCCATCATTGTAAAGATAAGTCATACTTTTTTTATCAATACGAGCCTTTTTAACTCTATCTCCACCTGTTCATGTTTTAATTGTAGTTGAGCCAGTTCTTAAATTTTTAACCTTTGCTTTAACATTAGCTTGCCCTCTTCCTTGTTTAGAATGTTGAGCTTCTAAAACAACAAAAATTGCACCATCTTCTTCAAATGTTATTCCTGGTTTAAATTCATTAACATTAATCACATATACCTCTTTTATTTTTGTTTAAATTGTTAAAATTATATTATTATTGATTTTTATTTATCAAAAATTAATTTATAATTTTAATAATATTTAAAAAGAAAGGATGTTCCTATGTTATTAGAAACAACAAAATCACAATTAGGAAACACATTAGAAACAGGCACAAAATTACTAGTTTTTCACGCTGTATGATGTCCGCCATGTAAAATGCTTAAAGGAGAATTGGAACAATTAGACAAATTAGATTTATTGCCAATTTTTAGAGTAGATATTGATGTTGATAAACAATTTGCAACAGATCATGGAGTTCAATCAATTCCTACTGGTTTTGTTTACAAGGACGGACAAATTGTTGATAAGTTTCAAGGTTTCCAAACAGTAGATCAATTAAAATCACTTGTTGAAAAATACCTATAATATAAAAGGTTAAGCTCTAGTTTATGAGCTTATTTTTTTTATTTAATTTCTATATCTATATAATATAAATATTAATATAGATGATTGAGGTAGAAAATGCATAAAAAACATAAGATACTATATGTATTTTATTCAATAATTACTTTAGGTATTTTTCATATTATAATGTTAAAAAAAGCACCTAAAAAAAGCAAAAAAATAAATAATAATATTTCAATAAAAATTAATAAATTAATTGAAAATTTAGGTTCAAAACAAAATATTAGTTTTGCTGAAGCTAATATGTCAAGAATTAAAATAGGGGTTTATGATATTAATTTAGTTAATATAGATGCCATTCAAAAAGAAAAAAGAATATCAGGAATAATGAAACAAAGTTCTTGTGTAACATTAATTGTTGGTAGAGATTCTACTTTAATACAACAAAAAATAAATGAGGTTATAAGTGAGCAATAAAACAACGAAAGAACAACGTTTAAAACAAATACTAAACGAAAATAATGGCAATCTAATATTAGAAGATTTAATTGATATTAATAATAGTAAAGACACTTCATTATTTGTTCGTCATGATAATCAAAAAGTTTTTGATATAGTAACTAAATTTGGAAAAATTTCAGCTAATGAAATTTACACTAAAGAAAGTTTTGAAGTTGTTATTACTGAAGATGATTTGCTTCAACAAATTGATCAAGTAGAAAAAACAACCAGTCATGAGGAGTTTTTAAAAAACCCGATCATAAAAAGTCTTAATATTAAATATAAAGATCTTTTAATAGATAATTTTAATAATGCAAAAAAAGCTATTATTGAAGAATTATCATTGCAAATGCAAAAATCAAATAAAACTTGGAAAGAGTTTGTTTCTCAAGCTGATGATAAGTTAGTTGAAACTAATACATGAACAATTTATATAGGTTTTATGTTTATTAGTTTTTTAATTAATGAAACAAGTAATACAAAGCAGTTTTTTGCACCTTTATTTTTAAAAGAGGCGACTGTTACTGTTGAAAATGGTCGAGCAGTTTTAAAAGCTGATGGCCCAATCAAGAAAAATGAAAAAATATTTTTAATTTTAAAATCAAGTGGATTTGATTTGGAAATTAATGAAGATTTTACTAAAGCATCGATTAAAAATGTATTTGAAAAAACAAAAAAATTATGATCTGCAAGATATGCTCATGTTATGCCTGAAGACATACTTGAAAAAACACCAAGACGGTCATATGAAGATATTAAAAATAAAACAATAAAATTCCACCCAGGAATGCTTTTAGGTTTATTTGAGCCTATGGGAGGTTATATTCGTGATAGAATGAATGAAATTATTAAAAATAATAAAATTGATGGAATTATTGATGTAACAATTAATAAGAAAAAATATACAAAAAGAATTGATAGCGTTATTTTTAATAATAGTAATGACGAAGAAGAACAGGGAGGGCTTATTAAGGTAACGCCAACTAACTATTCTCAAGATCGCGCAACAATATCAGCATTAAATCAACATACAATTATTTGAGGACCGCCAGGCACAGGTAAATCACAAACAATTGGAAATATTCTTGCTAATATTCTTTATTATGAAAAAACAGCACTTGTAGTGTCAGAAAAACGTGCTGCGCTCGATGTGTTAAGAAAAAGATTGGGCAGATTAAGTAAATTTGCTTTATTTCTTTTAACTAATAAAAATGTTGATATTTTTTATGATCCAATTATTAAATATATTGACAATATAGAAACGGCTGATGAAGCTGAAGATGTTAATGCAGTTAGTGTTTTTTCAACTGATGAAAAGAATTATTATCAAATAATGAAAAAAGCATCGTTTTCATCTCAATCTGATTTAATTTTTGACATTATTGAATCAGTAATGAAAAATAATGCTAATTTTACTAAATCTACTTTTAAGAATCTTCAAGATTTAGTTCCTTACAAACTCAAATTTCCTAACGATATTATTTTTGATAACAATTTTATTAAAAATGTTTTAAAGTTTAACAAACTAAATTCTTTAAATTCTCATTCTTGAAGTAAAGCAGCTAGAGAGAAAAAAGCTAAAATAATTCCATTATTAAAAAACATTAGTGAACTAGCAGAAAAATATGATAATTTAAATTTTCTTATCGATTTAATAGCACAAGTTGAAGATACTGATATATTGAATCAGGTTATTGCCCTTTCTAGAAGTAGATATAAAATAGATCAAGCCAAACCAATTAGCACTGACTATGAAATTGAAAAGATTTTAACTTCTAAGATTCTTGATAAAATAGAAGAATTGCCAAATAACTTAAAAGAAAAATATAAAGAATTTACAACATCGGCTAAATTAAAAAATTTAAACCCATTTCATTTTTTAAAAAAATATATTGATATTATTAAAATTTTATTTCCAATTATTATTACAACTCCAGATGTTGATTTAAGTAATTGAAAAGAGCAAGAATTTGATTATTGTATTGTTGATGAGTGTTCACAGGTGAAAACCCAAAATGGTTTACCAGCACTTTATTTAGCTAAAATTAAAATTTTATCTGGTGATCAACAACAAATGAGACCTTCAACATGATTTAAATCAAAAAATACAAATAATGCATATTGAGGAAATAATGATTCATTACTTGATTTTGCTATTACAAAAGGGGTTTGCAAAATACATCTTGAAAAAAACTATCGTTCAAATAAATCACTTTTAATGGGATTTAGTAATAAAATTTTTTATGAATCAAAATTAAATATTATCGATTCAAATATGAATCACCATGAACAAGCTATTGAGGTAGTAAATATTGATGATGTTGTAAATGAAACTAATTATAACTTAAAGGAAGTTGAAATTGTTGTTCAGAAAGCAAAAGAAAATTTAAAAAAATATAGCACAATCATTCTTTTAGCTTTTAATGCCCCACAAGCAGATAAAATTAGAGATTATATTTTTAGTTATGAACCTGAATTAGGTGATGCAGTTATTAATAATAAAATAATGATAAAAAACATTGAAAATATTCAAGGCGAAGAGGCTAATTTAGTTATTATCTCTGTAGTTTATAATGAACAAAGCAGAATAAGTTCTACCTATGTAGGTATTAAAAATGGTGATCACTCATTAAATGTTGCAATAACTAGAGCAATTGACAAGATGATTGTTGTTAAATCGATAAAAGCAAATCATATTAAAATTACTCACGAAACAAGTAAAGAAGTAACAACATTTAGAAATTGATTAAGATTTTTAGATATGAATGATGAAGAAAGATATGAATTTCTTAAAGCTGAAAACAATGAAATTCCAGAACCAAATATTGATCGAATTTTTGATTTAAAAGAAAAAATGAAAACAAAAATTATTGACAGCATCCATCAATCTATTCCTCGCTTACCAAAAGGGATGAGAATAGAGATTGATTATAGAATAGGTCTTCAAAAAGTAGATCTAGCTATTTTGAAAGAGTCTAAGTTAATAATTGGTTTTAATATTGATTATTCTCAACTGAAAGATAAAGAAGAATTCATTACTTTAAGAGATAATAATTTATTTTTAAGAGCAAAAGGTTACAATATTTTTTTAATTGATCAAGTAGTATGAGCAAATAAAAGGAATGATTTTATTGAACAAATTATTCAAGGATAAACATTAAAATATAATTTAAATAATTTACGCATAAAGCGGAGGCAAATATGAATCAAATAAGCAATAAAAGTAGAATTGTTCTTATTCTTTTATCATTATTTTTTGGACAATTAGGTATTGATAGATTTTATTCTGGAAGATATATTTTGGGATTAATTAAATTATTCACATTTGGCGGATTAGGAATTTGATGAATTATAGATTTTATTCTTGCTATTTTTGGTGCTCAAAAAGATGATCAAGGATTACTAATTTAAATATAATTAAGAGCAAGAATTAAATTCTTGTTTTTTATTAAAATTTTTTAATCCTTTTGTTATAATAACAATGTTATTTTTAAGTAACCATTCCGAACAGGTTTAAAGCATAGTCACCTTAAGGATGAGCCACGAAAAGGAAGTATATGAAAGCAATTATTGTTACTGGTGGTAAACAACTACTAGTTGAACAAGATGCAATTATTTACATTGAAAAAATCGAGGGTAACGAAGGAGAAAGTGTAGTTTTTGACAAGGTTTTACTTGTTGGAGATAAATTTGGAACTCCTTATGTAGAAGCAGCAACAGTAACGGGCATTATTGAAAAACAAGGAAAACAAAAGAAAATCATTGTTTATAGACACAATGCCAAATCAACACACAAACGTAAATTAGGTCACCGTCAACCATATACTAGAGTAAGAATTACAGAAATTAAAGGGTAGGTGAAATTAGATGGCACACGTTAAAGCCGGTGGTAGTACAAGCAACGGTCGTGATAGTGCGGGGCGTCGTTTAGGCGCTAAATTAGGTGATGGACAATTTGCAACAGCAGGATCAATTATTTACCGTCAAAGAGGTACAAAAATTTTTCCTGGTGTTAACGTTAAAAAGGGTAGAGATGATACTTTATTTGCTGTAATCGATGGATATGTAAAATACGAAGTTAAAAGAAAACGTAAATATGCATCAGTATACACTGAAAGAAAATAAGCTTCAGGCTTATTTTTTTATTTTAATTAATTATTTTTAAATAAAAATAACTTAAAAATTTTAGCCAAAATTATTTAAAACAATTTTATTGCTTTTATATATAATTTAAATGCAATTTTTATTGCAATATAGCGTGGGAGAGAAATCAATATGACCACGGTATTGAAAGGAAAATAATGGCTAAAAAAGAAGTTGTCCGTGTTGCTAAATTACAATTCTTAGCAGGACAAGCGAAACCAGGCCCTGCACTTGCCGGTGTTGGAGTTAATATGCCTGAGTTTACAAGAGCATTTAATGATGCGACTAGAGAAAGAACTGGAGAACCAGTTCCTGTTGAAATTACAGTTTATAAAGATAAAACATTTGATTTTAGATTATTTACTGCACCAGCTAGTTTTAAATTATTACAAGCTGCTAAATTAAAATCAGGTAGCGCTAATGCTAAAACAAATATCGTTGCTACAATTTCAGAAGAACAATTGAAAGAAATTGCACAATACAAATTACAAGATTTAAACACAGATTGTGTTTATGCTGCTATGAAAACAATTGCTGGTACAGCAAAAAATATGGGTATTGCTATTGAAGGATTTGATGGCTCAGCAAAATGCAAAATAGAAGGAGCTAAATAATTATGCGTCACATTGGTAAAAAATTAGAAGCGGCTCGTAAATTAGTTGATAAAGATAGAATTTACGACCTTTCAGAAGCTATTGAACTAGCAATTAAATCTTCATATACAAAATTTGCAGGATCAATTGATTTAGCATTTAAATTAAATTTAGATACTCGTAAAGCAGATCAACAATTAAGAGGAGCAGTTACACTTCCAAATGGTACAGGAAAAAATGTTCGTGTGTTAGTTGCGACAGATAATCCAGCCCTTAAAGAAGCTTCAATTGCTTCAGGCGCTGACATTGTTGTTGATTCATTAGAATTGGAAGCAATTATTAAAGAAGATAAATTCAACTTCGATGTTATGGTAGCAGAACCTAAAATGATGCCTTTATTAGGAAAATATGGTAAAAAATTAGGGCCTAAAGGTTTAATGCCAAACCCTAAAACAGGTACAGTTACTCCAATGCCTCAAAAAGCTGTTGAAGAGCTTAAAAAAGGTAAAGCAAATTATAGAACTGATAAAAATGGTATTGTTCATTCATTAATTGGTAAATCAACAATGAGCGTCGAGCAATTAACAGAGAATGCCAAAACTTTAATTACTTTAATTAAAAAACTTAAACCAGCTGCTGTAAAAGGAACATATATCCAAAATTTAACAGTTTCAGCAACAATGGGACCAAGTGTTAAAATTAAAATAGATTAATTTTTTTAATATTCAATTTGATAAAACTTTATTAGTTTATCGGTTGAATTTTTTTTATTTTTTAAATAAAATATACAAAGATATTAACAGTTTAATATATGTATATTTGTAGAAAAAAGGTAAAATCATATAAAATTAAATAATATGAGTATAAAATCTTTCTTTAATAAATTATTTAAATCAACCGACATGCGAATTGCTGAAAAAACGCTTGAACAAATTAACAAAGAATGAGCAAAGATATCGCTTTTAAGTGATGAAGAACTTAAAAATAAAACACTAGAGTTCAAAGAGCGTCATAAACATGGAGAAAAACTTGAATCAATGAGGGCTGAAGTTTTTGCAGTATCTAAAGAAGCTACAAAAAGAGTCTTAAATAAAACGCCTTTTGATGTTCAAATGATAGGTGGAGTTTTGCTTGATCTTGGGTCAGTAGCAGAAATGAAAACAGGTGAAGGTAAAACTATTACATCTATCGCTCCAATATATTTAAATGCCCTTTCTTCAAAAGGTGTTATTGTTTCAACAGTAAACGAATATCTAGCAGAACGTGATGCAACTGAATTGGGGGCAGTGTTCAATTTTTTAGGCTTAACTGTAGGTATTAATAAAACCAAAATGAGCAACGAACAAAAAAGAGCTGCTTATGCTGCCGACATAACTTATTCAATTCACTCTGAATTAGGTTTTGATTATCTTAGAGATAATATGGTTGAAAACATTGATGAAAAAGTACAACGTGGTTTAAATTATTGTTTAATTGATGAAGTTGATTCTATTTTAATTGATGAGGCAAAAACACCGCTTATTATTTCAGGTGGCGAATCTAATGATGCCGGAACATATGAGCAAGCTGATCAATTTGTAAGAATGCTTGATGAAGAAGATTATGAAATGGATGAAGAATCTAGAGCTGTTGTATTAACGCACAGAGGTATTGCTAAAGCAAATAAATTTTATAGATTTGAGAATTTATATGATTTTCATAATTCAGAAACTGTTCATAGAATTCAAAATGCTTTAAGAGCGCATAAGTCAATGTTTAATAATGTTGAATATATTGTAAGAGATGGAAAAATAGAGTTAGTTGATGCTTTTACCGGAAGAATTATGGATGGTAGAGCTTATTCTGAAGGATTACAACAAGCATTACAAGCAAAAGAAAGACTTGAAATTGAGCCTGAAACAAAAACATTAGCAACTATTACATACCAAAACTTTTTTAGAATGTTTAATAAATTGTGTGGTATGACTGGTACTGCTAAAACAGAAGAACAAGAATTTATTGATATTTATAATATGAGAGTAAATGTTGTTCCTACAAACAAACCGATAATAAGAGATGATCAAAAAGATATAATTTTTGCTACAGCACACGCTAAGTGAAAAGCTGTTGCACAAAAAATTCAAGAGTTACACGCAATAGGTCAACCTATTTTAGTAGGTACTGCACAAATTGAGGATTCTGAATATATTCATGAAATGTTAGAAGACTTAGGTGTTCCGCATACAGTTCTTAATGCTAAGCAAGATAAATCAGAAGCCGATATTATTGCTGAAGCAGGTATTAAAAACGCAGTAACAATTGCTACAAACATGGCCGGTCGTGGAACTGATATTAAACTAACTGATGAATCAAAACAGTTAGGCGGTTTATTTGTTATTGGTACAGATAAAGCTGAATCAAGAAGAATTGACAATCAGCTTAGAGGGCGTAGCGGAAGACAAGGCGATCCTGGAACAAGTGTATTTTATATTTCATTAGAAGATCAGCTTATTAAAAGATTTGCTAATCCTGATGAGTTTAAACGGGGATATGAAGATCAAGGCGATAATGCTATTAATGATCCAAGCCTAAGATTGCTTGTTAATATGGCTCAAAAGAAAATTGAAGGATTTAACTATGATATTCGTAAAACAGTTCTTAATTATGACGATGTAATTAGACAACAAAGAAATTTAATGTATGCACAACGTGATGTTATTATTTCAAATATTGATGACTTTAAGAAAAATCCAATCATTGAAAGAATGATAAATTTTGCACTTCCTCACATTTCAAAAGCAGTTAGATTTGTTAATTCATCAGGAATATTCATGTACGATGAATTTGTTAATTTTGTTAATGAAGAAATGTTAAATAAAATTAATTTAAAACTTACTGTTGAAGATATCATTCATATTCCTACTCAAAAATTTGATGAAGCACTAGGCGAAAAGTTTAATAGTTTTTATGATATTATTGCTCATAAAATTATTGAAAATTATGGTGCAGATTTTCTTTATTCTCTTGAAAAAAGAACAATTATTTCTATTCTTGATGATAAATGAAAAAATCATATTAACCAGATGGATAGACTAAGATCAAATATTAATTTAGTTCAGTATGCTCAAAAAAACCCATATCAAGAGTATACTAGACAAGGCGGAAAAATGTTTGACAATATGATTAGTGACATTGCTGTAGATTCTATTTTTAGTTTATTTAATTCACAATATGCAAATGAAATTGAAATTCCATCAAATTATCTTGATGATGAAGATTTTGTCAAAATTATGGAAGAATTTACTTTTGTAGATGAGCCAAAATATCACAGAATCAAAAAGTGAATTGAAATTTTTGAACAAAGACAGTTTGAAAAAGAAATTAGTGCAAAAAAAGCTGAAGTTCTTGAGCAAATTCTTCCCTATAAAGATAATGAAGAATTTTCAAAAGATATCAATGAAATTATTGATGCAATTGAATCAGAAGACGAAAATAAATTTATCGAAATATATAATAGAGTAGAACCTTTATTAGCTCTTATTAAAAATAAACAAGAAATAGAAAAAATTAAGCAAGATCAAATGAAAGATGAATTATTAAAATCTAATATTGTTGAAACACAACTAACTTCTGAGCAACCTTATGAAATAGATTCTATTGAAGAGGAAAATAAAGTTGCCACTGAAACAAATAATAGTTCTGAAGAAATTGAACAATCAGAAAAAGAAAGCGAAAATACTAATTTTCTAGAAAACTTGTTTTCAGAAAATAACGAAGAGTTTACATTTAAGGGGCTATTTGATTTTTTAGAAAATGAAGATGAAAAAGAAAATGAAGAAAATGAGCTTTCAATATCAGAAAAAAAAGCAAATATTGAATTAATTAAAAGTTTATTTCAAGAACATTTTTCTAAAGCTTTAGAAAAAGCTTTTAAAGAAATTAATGAAGAAGAGAAGCAAGAAGCTGAAGAATTAAAAGTAGATAGTAAACAAAAGAAAAAAACTTCTAAGAAAACTAAAATAAAATCAGATTCAAAAACAGAATCTTCAAATAAGTAAAAAATAAAAATAAAGTAAATTTTATAACTTCATGTTATATTACAAGTTTAAGTGCAACACACTTAATTTTACAAAAATTAAATGTGAGAGAACCTGCTAAAGTAGGGCAAAAACATGTCACCATAAAATTTATTTTACGCCATAGCGGCTTGCTGTGGTGTTTTTCATTTTAAGTTGTTTTGAATTCTTTTTTTGTTGTATTATTTTACGAAGCTTTTGATAACTTTTTTAAGTTTTTTTAATATTAACTTACTTATGTTGATTCTATTTAAATATTTTGATTTTAAAATTGAAAATCAATATTCAATTTCACAATCATCTAAAGAGTTGCCAATTCTTGAGAGCGACGACTTATCATTATTCATTCTTATTTTGTTAATGTAATCGTTATTAGTATATTAGAAGTTGTGATCAGAATGAATTATGAATTTTTTGTTTTTCGTTATTTTGAATAAATCATTAACTTGTCTAAAACAAGATTTAAGTCGTTATTAATTTAGAGCATTCAACTAACAAATCTTGCATTCCTTTATTATAATATGTAATAATTCTCTTAATCTTCTTGGTCAGATAAAAATTTGTAATAAAAGCTAATTTGTGTGAAATAATAATTGCAATTTTCTTAATACTTGTCATTCCTAATTGTTTGTATTCTTTAAAAATTATTTTGTCTTTTTCTTTTGTAAAGTATCTGAATATTCTATTTTCCTATAACACGCGAGCGACACAAAAAGACACTCTATAAAGAGTGCCATTTTTGTTTATATTTACACTGAATTTTTTTATTTTAGAAATAAAAAAGTTATTTTATATTTAAGATTTAAAAAAAATATATGAGTTGTGCAATAAAAAATAATACAAGCATACGTACTATTTATAAAAAACAAAAAAGTCATTTTACAGCATTAAAAAAATTAAAAAAATTCTAGCTATTTTAATAATTATTAATTTGCTATTTTAAAAAAAGATACAGCTTGTTACTTTTGTTAATTCAAAATCGCCACATGAAATTAGCTTAAAATAAAAACAATTTATTTTAAAATATGATCCTATTATTTATTCAAGAGCGTGATAATTACTTTGCAATTTTTATTTAATATATATAATAAAAATAAAAAAAATAAACACACAAATGTGAGACTTGAAAGTTTTTTAGCATAAAGTTTTAATTTCATTTTATTTATTTAAAAAAGGAAAGAATATGAAAAGTTATAAAAAATTTGAATTAATTTCAGATTTTGATGTCGCTGGAGATCAACAAAGAACAATAGAAATTGTAAATAATAATTTAAAAAATGGGGAAAATGACCAAGTCATTAAAGGCGTTACTGGATCAGGTAAAACTTTTATTATGGCAAATATAATAAAGTCACAAAAGCAACCAGTGTTGATAATGTCGCACAACAAAACATTAGCCTCACAACTTTATAATGATATAAAAAATTTCTTTCCAAATAATAAGGTTGAATATTATGTTTCAAACTTTGATTTTTATATGCCAGAAGCATATAACCCCACGACACAAGTTTATATTGATAAATCTTCAAGTATTAATGAAGAATTAGATGCAATGAGAATGGCTTCAATTAATTCACTTTTAACTAGAAGCGATACTATTGTAGTATCTTCAGTAGCATGTATTTATGGAACATTCAATCCTAATGAATACGACAAGCAAATTATTTCTATTGCCATTAATGAAGAAATAAAAATTAAAGAATTAGCTAGAAAATTAGTTAATTTAAATTATCAAAGAAATCAAATTACATATAAATATGGTTCATTTAGAATTAAAGGCGATATAGTTGAAATTGTTCCTGCCGATAATAAGCAAAAAATTATTCAGATTAGTTTTTTTGGAGATGAAATAGAATTTATTAATCTTATTGATGCAGATAGTAAAAAAGTGGTAAAAAGATTTAAAACAATAAGAATATTTCCGGCAAATGCTTATGTTTTAAATTATGAAAAAACTTTAGTAGCTGCTGATAAAATTGAACAAGAACTTGAACAAGTTCATCAAATTTTTTTAGAAAAAGAAGATTACATTAAGGCTCAAAGAATTTTAGAGCATACTAAAAAAGATTTAGATGATTTAAGAGAAACAGGAATATGTAAGGGAATGGAAAATTACTCTCGCTATTTTGATGGTAGAGAAGAAGGCGAAAAACCTTATACATTACTTGATTATTTTCCTAAAAATTCTTTATTTATAATTGATGAGTCTCATATTTCTATGGGGCAAATAAGAGGAATGTATAATGGTGATAGAACAAGAAAAGAAAATCTTGTGAACTATGGTTATAGACTTCCAAGCGCTTTAGATAATCGTCCTTTAAAATTTGATGAATTTAATACATATGATTTTAAAAAAGTATATGTATCTGCAACACCAGGTGAATATGAAATTAATAAATCAAATGGTCTAGTTAGTGAAATTATTAATCGACCTACAGGATTATTGGATCCTGAAATTACAATAGTTTCTAGTAATAATCTTTATAAAAAAATTTATGACAATGTTATTAACCAAATTAAGAAAAATGAGAGAACACTCATTATTACTATTACTAAAAAATCAGCTGAAGAGCTAAGCAAAAAGCTAAAATCTCAAGGCATTAAAGTAATGTATATACATGGCGATCACAATGCGATTGAACGTCATGAAATTCTTATTAAATTAAGAAAAGGAATTTTTGATGTTGTTGTTGGTATTAACTTATTAAGAGAAGGTATTGATGCTCCTGAAGTTTCTTTAGTTATGATACTTGATGCTGATGCTACAAGCTTTTTAAGAGATTCTAATAGTTTAATACAGCTTGCTGGTAGGGCTGCTAGAAATGTTAATGGTAGAGTTATTTTCTTTGCTGATAAAATTACTAAACATATGCAAGATTGTATTGATGATAATTTAAGAAAAAGAAGTATACAGATTGATTACAACAAAAAACATAATATTACGCCAACAACAGTAGTAAAATCAATTCATGAATCACTATCTTTAGTTGATTTAGTTGAAATAACTAAAGAGAGCACTAAAAATGAAAATGCCGAAACACTTGCGCTTATTATTGAGGAAATGGAAGAAAAAATGAAAGTTGCTGCTGCCAAAAAAGATTTTGAAACTGCTATTAAATATCGTGATAAGTTAAAAATGCTTAAAGGATAATTAAGTTTTTAATTGTCTATTTTTAAAGAAATCAAAATTTTACTAATATAATAATAATTATGAATAAATCTAACAAAATGTTAATTATTTTTTGTGGACCTAGCGGAGTTGGTAAGGGTACAATTGAAAGATACTTATTTAATAATAAACAATTAAAATTAGCACTTTCAATTTCAGTAACAAGTAGACTTCCGCGAGAAGGAGAAATTGAAGGAATTCATTATTTTTTTATTTCAAAAGAAGAATTTAAACAAAAAATTCGCGATAATAAATTAATTGAATATAGTAAACATTTTAACAATTATTATGGAACATTAAAGGAACAAGTAGATACAATTATTACTAATGGCTCAATTCCATTTTTAGAAATTGAAACTAATGGAGCAAGAAAAATAATTGAAGAAAATGAAATAACCAATGAGTACGATATCATTTCAATTTTTGTTCATGCTCCTGATATGAAAGAGCTTGAAAGTAGAATCAGAAATAGAAATACTGAATCTGAAGAAAATATTAGGCTAAGATTAGAAAAAGCCAAAAGTGAAATTGGCGAATCAGGGCTATTTCAATATCACGTGACAAATCACACACCTGAGCAAGCAGCTAATGAAATCTCTAAAATTATTATTAAACATATTAAAGTAGGTGAATAATTTCAATGTATAAGTTTGCTACAGATATTGGTATAAAAAGAAAAGAAAATCAGGACAAAGGCGGTTATTGAGATAACGGCTTTTATTCTTTGTTTATTTTATGTGATGGGATGGGCGGTCATTTTGGCGGCTCAATTGCTAGTTCTATAGTTGTTGAACAGTTTGGAAAATTATTTAAAAGTAGTTTACCAAAAACCTTTCATAAACCAAGTTTTTTGCAAAAATGAATGGTAAATAGCATTGATCAAATTCAGTATTTTATGGAGCAGCAAGCTATTAAAAAACAAATTCTTGTTGATATGGGAACAACTTTAGTGGCGGCAATTATTAATAAAAAAGACAATTCAATGTTAATTTTAAATATAGGAGACTCTAGAGCTTATTTACTTGGAAGAACATTGAAGCAAATTACAATTGATCAAAATGTTACTAATTATTTTATTCAAAAGAATCGGCTTTCTTACAAGAAAGCATTTTTACTTTCAAACGCAACAAAACTAATTTCTGCTCTTGGTCCCAATAAAAAAGCCAAAATGGACATTTTTATAATTGAGCCTAATTCTGAATATAAATTATTAATTTTAACTACTGATGGAATTCATAATTATGTTGATAACCCAACGTTTGAATTAATTTTAAATAATGAAAATTTTAATATTGAGCAAAAAGCAGATAACTTAATTGAAACAGCAAAGAGAAATGGTTCTAAAGATAATTTAAGTATATTTATCAAGGAGATTGAATAATGGATTATCGCGATAGATATAATATTATCAAGAAAATTGGTAAGGGTGGATTTTCTAAAGTTTATTTAGTTACAAAAAAAGATAAAACAACAAAAAAATATGCATTAAAAGTTATTGAAATTGATAAGTTAATTGCTCAAAAGAAAGATGTTAATATACCCGATTTAATTTCAAGATTTACTAATGAAATTGCAGCAATTAAAAAGATTAATTCTAAATATTGTATTAAATATTATGAAAGTTCACTAGATTTTAATGATAATAGTCAGCTTTTTGTTTTAACAGAGTATGTTAATGGCAGAACTTTAAAATCAATGATACAGAATCATCCCTTTACTTCAACAATGGCTGTCGATATAGCTACAAAACTTTGTGAAGGATATGCACAGATTCATAAAGCAGGAATAATTCATCGCGATATTAAGCCTGAAAACATTTTAATTACAAATGAAAATATTCCTAAAATTATTGATTTTGGTATTGCAGTTACTTGTGAGAGTAATAGAGTTACAAAGGAAGCAAACATAATTGGTACAACTTCTTACTTTGCTCCTGAAGTTATTTCTTCATGAGGAGAAGTTAGCGTTAGAAGTGATATTTATTCATTAGGTCTTGTGCTATATTATATGTTAATGGGAATTCATCCATTTATGAAGCAAAATGAAAGTGTAGCTGATTATGAAATTGCACAACGAATATTAAAGGGTCGTATTACGCCGATTTATCAACTTAATAAAAATTTTTCAATTGCTCTTTCAAATTGCGTGCAAAGAGCAACAATGAAAAAAGCAAATGATAGATATTCTTCTATGACACATTTTAAAAATGATTTAAGCACTTGTTTAAATCCAAAAAGAGTTAATGAAAGACCTATAACTTCTAAAGGAGCAAAATTAAAAAGATTTGAAGAAGTTATTGCTTCAACACGCTTTTTATTTTTTGTAATATTAATATTGTTAATTATAATTCTTGTACTAATTTTGATTGGAGTATTTGGATAATGAATAAAAATAAAATATACTCAATAAATTCAGGGTTTTATGATGTTTGAAACGGCGAAAAATTAATTAGATTGCGTGGTGCAGGAAAATTAAGAAATAAGAATATAACACCACTTGTAGGCGATTATGTTAAAATATCTGAAGGTTTTATTGAAGATGTACTGCCTCGTTATAATGAATTACTTAGACCAAAAGTTGCAAATATTGATAATGCATTTATTATTTATAGTTTAAAACAACCAGAATTTAGTTCTTTTATGGTTGATAAATATCTTTCAATGGTGGAATATAATGAAATTAATCCAATAATTATTTTTACTAAAGCAGATTTAGCAAATGATAATTATTGGATTAATCAATATCAAGAATTAGGTTATAAATGTTTTACTATTGGCAAGTTTAATCAAGAAACTGAACAAAAAATTATTAATGAAAATATATGTAAAATTAATGAACTTATTAAAAACAAAACTTGTGTATTCATGGGGCAATCAGGAGTTGGAAAATCAACATTAATTAATTCAATAACAGGAATGAATTTAAAGATTGATGAAATTTCTAAAGCACTTAATCGTGGCAAACATACAACCAGAATTGTAGAAATATATAGGTTTAATAATTCTGAGATTATTGATACGCCAGGTTTTTCAAATTTAGTTGTCCCATTAACTCAACAAGAGCTATCACGCAGTTTTAAAATGTTTAAAGAAAATAAAGTATTTTGTAAGTTTCGTTCTTGTTTACATGCAAATGTTGATAAAAAATATTGTAAAATATTACAACTAGTAGATGAAAGAAAAATACCTATTTTTAGATATGAAAATTATCTAAAAATATTAAAGGAGTGCAATGCGTTGAAAGAATATTAGCCCATCAATTCTTGATGTAAAAAAAGAAAATAGATTAGAATTTGTTACTGATTTAATAACAAATAAAGGCATTAAATGAATTCATTATGATGTAATGGATGGAATTTTTGTACCTAATAAAGCAATTGAATTAGAAGAAATTATTAATATTTATAATAATGCTCCACAGCATTTTTCTGATGTACATTTAATGATTAGCAATCCACTTGATGAGTTTGAAAAATATAAAGATTATGTTTCGATTGTGACATTACATTTTGAGGCAGTTAGTGATATTGATTTAGCTTTATTTATTAATAGATATCATCATGATTATAAAATAGGTTTAGCAATTTCTCCAGATACTAATGTTGAAGATATTACTCCTTTTCTTGAGTTTATAGATTTAGTTTTAGTTATGAGTGTTTATCCTGGCAAAGGCGGGCAAAAATTTATAGTCGACTCTTTAGATAAAATTAAAAAATTAAAAAAATTAAGATCATCTAATTTAAAATATTCATATCTTATTCAAGTTGATGGCGGAATTAATGAAGAAACTTCTAAATTAGCTTGAAAAGCAGGAGCTGATTTAATTGTTGCAGGAAGCTATATCGTTAAAGATCCTTCGCAAGAAAATATTAACAAATTACTATTCCAAAATAGATATAAGTAAGCTTTATTTTTATATTTATTCACGTTGTTAAAAATTAATTATAATAATAAAAATATTTATATTTTCAAATTATAAATAGGGAGGATAAAATGACTAAGAGATTTAAAATAGCTTTATTTTTTACAGGAATTTTCTTAAGTATTACAGGAATTTCAGCGGGTATTATTGCATATAATTTAAATAAAAAACAAGTTAATATATCTTCTTTAGAAAAACCCAAACAATTAATAAAAGTTTCAAAGTTAAACATTAGTGAAAAGTTTAAAAATAACAAAAAAGTGTTTTTGAAAAAACAAGAAATAAATTTACCAAAGCTTGTTAAATTAGAATCTGCAGTAGTTGAGTTACCAATTAATGATCAAGTAAAATTAGAAGAAATTCAAGATAAAATTACTGAAGAAATTGATAAAACTTTCTTTTTAAAGTTTAAAAAAACTGATATTTTAAAATGAATAACTAAAAACCCTTATAAGACTGCAGGAATTATTTCGGTGGGTGTTGTTGGAGCAACTTTATTAGCAATATCTGGAACGTTTTTGCTTTCCTATGCAACAGGAGGATATTCTGATTTAGTACATGGGTTAGGTTATTTTGGATTAATAGATAAAAAATTATTTCATAAATATAAATAGCAAAATAAAAAAACTACTTTTTATTCAACAATTGTAATTGTATTTTAATTAAAGGATGTTTTTATTTTTTTATTATTACTAATTAATTTTAAAATATTAAATTATTTCCATTTTTTAAGTTAAAAATATACACTATTTTCATTACATTAAGTTTTGAAGCTGAAGTTTTTTTATATTTATTTATAATTTATTTATATTGCCAAAATATTTAATTATAATAATAAAAATATTCATATTTTTTAAATATAAATTAGGAAAGGATAAATGAGTAAGAGATTTAAAATAGTTCCTTTTTCTACAGGGGCTTTATTAGGTATTATAGGAATTTCAGCGGGTATTATTGCATATAATTTAAATAAAAAACAATTTGATATATCTTTTTTAGAAAAAACTAAACAATTAATAAAGGTCACAAAGCCAAACATTAGTGAAAAGTTAAGAATTAAAAAAGAAGCATTTTTAAAAAAACAAGAAATAAATTTACCAAAGTTAGTTAAATTGGAATCTACGGCAGTTGAGCCATATGTTGCAAATCAAGCAAAATTAAAAAAAATTCAAGATAAAATACCGGATGAAATTAATAAAAATTTTTCTTTAAAACCCAAAAAAACTGATATTTTAAAATGAATAACTAAAAACCCTTATAAGACTGCAGGAATTGTTTTGGCAGGTGTTACTGGAGCAACTTTATTAGCAATATCTGGAACGTTTTTGGTTTCTTATGTAGCTGTTTCAAATCCTGATGATATTTTGCATGGATTAGCATTATTCGGGTTTATAAGCATAGATAGATTGATGAGAACGCCAAAGTCTACTTAGATTAGGATAATAAATTTAATATAAAATTATATTACATCATAACGTATCACTAGATTAGGACAAAAAAATGGCACTCTTTTATAGAGTGTCTTTTTGTGCCACCTGTATGTTATAAGAGAGTAAAATGTTTAGACACTTTACTAAAAAGTAGAATAAAATTATTTTTAAAGAGTATAAGCAATTGGGAATGGAAAGAGCTATAAAGGTAGCTATTAACGTCTCGCACAAATTAGCTTTCATCAAAAAACGCCACCTTACCAGAATGATTATAAGGATTGTTTCATATTATAATAAAGGAATGCAAGATTTATTAGTTGAAGGTAAGCGGGGCATAAATAGAAGACCAGGTAGTGGAGCACGTGAAAAGAAGAAATTGAGAATTAAGAGTACATTGAAAGAAATGAACCCTACTAAAGTTGATAAGTTACTTTCAATCCTTGAAGAAAATGTCGCTCTTACTAAAGAACAAAAGAAGTTAATAGTAAGAGAATATAAAGGAAAACTATCAATAAATGAATTAGCAAAGTTATTTAATGTTTCTAAAAGATCACTATTTAGATAAAAAAAGTTAGAAAATGTTGTGAAAACTAAAGAATATGACAACATTATCATAGATACATTTGTTTCACACAAAAAAGTTTATGGAAGAGTGCGTTTAAGTCAATTTATTGCTAAAAAAGCATAATATTTATATAAATTCACATTCTTTGCGTTTTTGTATAATTTCACTTTTAGGCTTAAACAATTCATATCATGCTCTAAAATGCGATAATTTATTAAAATTGAGCACTTTTGAGCCAAATATTGGCTCAATCTGACCCTTCAATATACTTTTTATTGTCATTAAATGCTTTTATAATTAATTTATTTTGTTTATTTTTTTCTAAATTAGTGACATTATCAGTTATTTTCTCTAACAATTTTATATTTTTTGAAATAATTTACCTTGTTATTCTTAATTTTAATAACAATATTATTCTTATTTTAATTAGACTTACTTCACTTTTCTTTATCTATGTAGTTTTTTACAATTTCAAAATAACATTTAGCTATTCTCTTTAACTATTCAATTTTAAATTTATTTTAATCAGGTTTAGAGCAAATCATATTATTTTTTGTTCTTTGAGAACTGCAAAAATTAGACTTTCTATTTACTTCTCTTTTTTATTATCAATTAACAAATCTTGCATTCTGATACTATAATATAAAATAATCCTATTAAATTTTTGCGCATTAGAATCATAAGCACTTTCATTTAATATTAAAAACATTATTTTCGTTTTTTTAATTGCATAAAAGCGATCGCCTTTTTTATATTCCAAAAAAATTACTTTATTTTTGTAAAATGTTTTGATATACATATACTTTTTTAGTAATTATTATTAAAAAACATCCGCGTTAGCAGATGTTAAATTTTTATTATTCTAATTTATAATAATCACTGTAGTTTTAATTTCAAAATATTAGATTATTTCCATTTTTTCAAGTTGTAAATATACACCATCTTCATCACATTTAGGGGCAATAAAGTCGCTGTATTCTTTAAGCTTTTCATCACCATCTTGCATTGCAACGCCAATTCCGGCATCTCTAATCATTTCGATATCATTTCCAGAATCACCAAAAGCTATTAAATATTTTAAGCTTGATTTTTCATGAATCATTAATCTTTTTAAAGCGCTAGATTTTGTAACACCTTTAGCAGCTATAAATAATCCTCTTTCTCAAATTGATTGTATTTGTAAATTTAAGTAATTATTTTCAATAATATCTTCTGCTAAATTATAAGCATTTAAATTTGTTGTTACAACTGTAATTAAATGTAAATGTTGTCTATCTAATTTGCTAAAACTATTATCAAGTTCTACCAACTTATCTTGGTGTGGAGCTAAAAATCAAGTATTTGTAACACTATCTTTTGACATATGTCCATAATCTTTATCCATTATTGAGATAGAATCAACATGTGGTATTAATTTTTCAAATAAAATTTCAAAATCCTTATAGTAAATTGGTTGTTCGTGAATAATTTTATCATTTTTAATATCATAAATAAAAGCGCCATTTGCACCAATAAAGTAATCTGCATAAATAGATGATTTTAATAAATGGCCAATAGTAACAAATTCTCTACCTGAAGCCAAAATAATTTTTATCCCTTTTTCATGTAATTTTTTAAATGCTTCAACTATTTTTGGGCTAAATGTTTCTTTAGCATATGGAAGTGTTGTGCCATCAATATCAAATGCGGCAAATTTAATTTTATAATTCATATTTTTCCTCCAGTTTTTAAGGTTAGGGATTATATTATATTACTAAATTAATCTTTTACCGAATAATTTCACTATTTTTAACTTTTTTTGTGAAATTTCTATTATTCCATAAGGTAAAAATGAGTATTGATCTATAAGTATATATTGACCATTATTGTTAACTATTCGATTAAATCAATCAGTTTTAATAATATAATTAAAATGATTCATTTGTATTTCTATAACATCATTTTTACTAATTTTTATTAAATTTTGAAATAGTTTTGGCAATATATTTTGATATGAAAGATCCTCATTAAATAAAAGAGAAGAAATTTCATATCTATCTAATTCACTCATTGTTGCAAAAGTATTAAGATAATTTCCTAAATCATTCACAATGCTTCTTATATATGTTCCATTAGAAACATGAATATTAAAGCATAATTCCTGCTTATGTAAATCTAGATAAAGTATTTCATATGAATATGTAGTGATTTCAACAGGTTTAATTTCAACAAATTCGCCTTTTCTTGCTAAATCATATGATCTTTGTCCATTAATTTTTTTAGCACTAAATACTGGCGGTATTTGTAAACTTTTACCAATTAAATTATCAAAAAACTTTTTAATTTTATAATCATCTTTAACAATATTATTGCTTGTTTCAATAATCTTTCCTGTAATATCATAAGAATCAGTTTTAAAACCTAATATAAGCGTAACTTTATATTTCTTACTTTTATTATTAATATAATTTAATAATTTTAAATCATCATCACTACAGCAAAGCAATAAACCACTAGCAAGCGGATCAAGAGTACCACTATGTCCTATTTTTAAAATTTTATTTTTTTTGGCAAATTGATTAATAGCTTTAAAGCTAGAAATCCCCTTCTCTTTATTAATTATGTAAAACATATTAGTATTGTACAAAAAAAAGATGCCAAATGCATCTTTTTATTATTTATTAGATTAAAGCAAATTTTGTTAATGTTCTAACAAATTGTGAAACGTATGACATTTCATTGTCGTATCATGAAACAAGTTTATATAATCTTTTTCCATCTGATTCAACAATATTTGTTAATCCTGAGTCAAAGATTGTTCCATGTGTATTTCCAATAATATCTGAAGAAACCAATGGATCTGTTGAATATTCTAGTGTTTCAGATTTTTTAGCTTCAACTGCTGCATTAATTTCTTCTACAGAAGGGCTTTGTTCAAATTCAAGAGTCATATCTACTACTGAACCTGTAATTACTGGAACACGTAATGCGTAACCATCTAATTTACCAGCACATTCAGGAATTACTAATCCGATAGCTGCTGCAGCTCCTGTAGCTGTAGGGATAATGTTTTGTGCTGCTGCACGAGCTCTTCTTAAATCTGAGTGTGGAGCATCTTGTAATCTTTGGTCAGCTGTATAAGCGTGAACTGTTGTCATTGTTCCTGCAATAATACCAAATTTTTTAACAGCATCAATAATTGGTGCTAAACAGTTTGTTGTACATGAAGCAGCTGAAATAACTGTGTCTTCACTTGTTAAAATTTCATCATTAACATTGTAAACAACTGTTTTAATATCTTTACCAGCAGGTGCTGAGATAACAACTTTTTTAGCACCGGCTTCAATGTGGTATCCTGCTGTTTCTTTTGTTCTAAAGAACCCTGTTGATTCAACAACTACATCAATTCCTAATGATTTTCATGGTAAATTTCTTGGGTCTCTTTCTGCATAAACAGGAATTGATTTCCCATTTACTAAGATTTCGTTACCTTTTACACTTATTTCAGCTTTAAATTTTCCTAATGCTGTATCGTGTTTTAATAAATGTGCCAATGTTTTAGCATCAGTTAAGTCATTAACTGCAACAACTTCAATTTTTCCAGCATTTTCTTCGAAAATTCTTCTAAAAACTAGTCTACCGATTCTTCCGAACCCGTTAATTGCTATTTTTTTCATTTTTTCTCCTTATATTTATAATTTAAATTTTATTACATTTTTAAAGCTTTTGAAATAAAAAAATAATAGAACATTTTTTTATTTTCATAAAACGTTCTATTATTTTTTTATTAAGCAACACCATACTTTTTAAGTGTTCTAGCTGTTTTAGCTGTAACACGCAAAGTATTTTTTTGACCATTTTCAATAATTGTAACTTTTTGTAAATTCAAATTAAACTTACGTTTTGAAGCGTTTAGAGCGTGTGAACGTGTATTTCCTGACATTGCTCTTTTTCCTGTTAACATATCTTGTCTTGACATAACAATTCCTTTCTATAAATACTTAAAATCTAATCTAATTGATTTTTTAATTATATTAAAATTAATAATTTAATAACTTTTTTATTATACTATATTTTAAAATTTTAAATAATGTATTTTTCAGGGTGCTCTTTCATCATTTTTTTAACAAATTCTTCTTTGTCCATTTTTCCGTAAGTTTTCATTAAATGAATACATTCATTAATTTCTTCTTGAGCTCATAATTCATTTTCAAATCCTGGAACATGTGTTTGATTTTTACCTTTTCAATCTTTATAATGTTCAAAAAAGTATTTAACAGAATCTAATCATTTTTGAGGAATGTCGTTGATTGATTTAATATGATCAGTAGCAAAGTCATCTTCATGAACTGCAATTAATTTAGTATCTGTTTCACCACTATCAATCATTCTTAAAGCACCTACCACTCTAACATTTAGCATAACACCTGGAACAAACGCTCTTTCTGAATATACTAAAACATCCAATTCATCTCCATCTCAATCAAGAGCTTCAGGTAAAAATCCATATGTAGCCGGGTATTTATAGCCATCCCTTAATATTCTATCTACTTCAATTTGTCCAGTTTTTCTATTATATTCATACTTTATTTCTGAATTAAAAGGAATCTCAACCATAATTTTGTAACTTTTACTCATCATTTTCTCCATTATTTAGAATCTTTTCCTAATAATTTAAACATATTTTTTTTATAAACTTCAACACCAGGTTGATCAAATGGATTTATATCTAATAAATAACCACTCATTGCAAGTGCTCATTCAAAGAATATGAATATTCAACCTAATGATTTTTCTGAAACTTCTTCAACATTTAAAATAATATTTGGCACCTTTCCTTCTTCAAAGTGAGCTCTTCTTGTAGCTTCAAAAGCGGCTTTATTGATATTGTGAATATTATTTCCATTTAAATAAATTAATTTATCTACATCATTAGCGTTATCGATAAAAATTTCTTTATTTTTAACTGGATTTACTAATCAAAGAACAGTTTCAAACATAATTTTTTTACCCTCTTGAACATATTGTCCTAATGAGTGTAAATCTGTTGAATTAACTAATGAATAAGGTAATAATCCTTTTCCTTCTTTCCCTTCTGACTCTGCATATAGCTGTTTTCATCATTCGCTTAAAAAACTTCAGTTAGGTTCATAAGTTACTAATGTTTCAACTGAGTATTTTTCGCCAAAAATATGTCTAACAACTGCATATTTATAAGCATCATTTTCCATTAATTCAATATTAGAATATACTTCTTGAGCATCTTTAGCCCCTTGCATTAAATCATCAATATTTAATCCAGCACATGCTAGTGGAAATAATCCAACTGGTGTAAGAACACTAAATCTTCCGCCAACATCATCAGGAATAATAAATTTTTCATAACCATTTGTTGTAGCTAAATCAAACAATACTCCTCTTTGTTTATCTGTCGTAGCAACAATATAATCTTTTGATTTTTCTTCTCCAACTTTATCTTCAAGTAATTTTCTAAATTCTCTAAAAGCAATAGAAGGCTCTAAAGTTGTTCCTGATTTAGAAATAACATTAATAGCAAACTTTTTATCCTCAACATATTTAAGTTTATTAATTAAATCATAACTACTAATGCTATTTCCAGCAAATAATAATTCTATTTTAGGTTGATTTTCACTGTATTGCCCAAACATAAATTCATAAGCTGCTTTAATGCCAAGATATGAGCCACCAATACCAATTGAAACAACAACTTCAATACCTTCATCTTGTCATTTTTTAGCTTTTATTTTCATTGCTTCAAATTCAGAATTTTTATAGTTATCAACTATCTTAGTTCAACCAAGAAAATCACTTCCTTTTCCTGTTTTGTTGATTATTGATTTATGTACTCTTTTAACATCGGCTTTATATTTTAATAGCTCTTTTTCATCAATTGCAGTAGATAAATCCAAATTTAATAATTTCATTAATTCTCCTTTTCAATTATTAATAATTAATATAATTTTATTATATTTATAGTGTTATTTAATTTATATTTTACAAAAATTAGTAAAATAATTATTATGAAATTAACAGATTATAACCATTTTTTTGCCTGAAGAGGCAATAGATGATCATTTAATGAATCACTACCTTTATATTGATCTTTATTTGCATTATTAGCATTATTAATGATATTTATTTGGCTTTTTAAAAGACCAATTAAAACCACAATTTTTTCAAATAAATATTTATTAGACAATGCCAGTATTATTGAAGGCATAATTGGTTTTGGTTTGCTTTTTGGCACATTTTTTAGAATTATTGTTTATATGATTCAAGGCTATCCACTTAAATTTGAATCACTTCCATTACACTTTTGTCGGATAATGTTGCTTATCTCTAGCATTATGTTAATTATGGGGAAAGCAAAATATATTTCAACTATTTCTTGAATCATGATTGGCACAGCTTTGGTAGGAATTATTTTAGCTGATTTAACTAATTCTCCAATTACTACTTTAGGAACTGGAGAAGGTCCTAATGGCGAAGATACTGTTAGATACTCAGTTGGTCTTGATTCTTGAGCATTTTATGATTTTATTATTGTTCATTTTTCAACATTATTTATTGGATTTTGATTTTTAACATTTTCAAATAACTTTTATACAGCAAGAAATTCTTTAAAATCTGTTACTTTTTTAATACTTTTAACATTATTTATTTTCTTTTTAAACTGAATTTTATTTGTTTATGCTCTTGATCGTGGTTGAAAAGCAAATTGATTTTATTTAGGTAATAATGAAATTAATTCAATATTTAAAAATACGAATGTATTAGTTCAAAAATTTTGAATATTTAAATGATATGCACTTCCATTTACTTTTATTAGTGGTGGTATTGCATGATTCTTCTTATTTTTAGGCTTTTATTTTCTTCAAGATACTATTTATTTGAATAAAGAAAATAATAAGTGAGTATTTAAGTTTGTTAAATCTAATACCATTAAAAGTTTTTTTAGGAGAGGATAATGGAGTATTTAAGTTTATATCGAAAATACAGACCGCGCAAATTTGCTGACGTAGTAGGTCAAGAACATGTTGTTCAAACTTTAATTAATTCTATTAAAGCTGATAAAGTTAATCATGCATATTTATTTTCAGGACCTAGAGGAGTTGGCAAAACTACATTAGCAAAACTTCTTGCTTCTTCACTTAACTGTTTTCATAAAGTTGATGTTGAGCCTTGTGACGATTGTATAGCCTCATTTGATAGTCAACTTGATATTATTGAAATTGATGCTGCAACTCATAATAAAGTTGAAAATGTTAGAAAAATTATTGCTAATATAAATTCTGCACCTACTTATGGCAGATACAAAATTTATATTATTGATGAGGTACATATGTTTTCTTCGGGCGCATTTGACTCTATGTTAAAAACGCTTGAAGAACCACCAAAAGATGTTGTCTTTATTTTTGCTACAACTGATCCTCAAAAAATTAAACCTACATTTCTTTCGCGTGTAACAAGATTAAATTTTTCATTACTTTCTCAAGATGTTATTATTAAACACCTTGAGAAAGTACTTAAAAAAGAAAAAATTAGCTTTGAACCTAATACATTAGAATATATCGCAAAACTTTCAAGTGGCGGAATGAGAGATGCTCTTACTATTGCTGATCAATCTATTAGTTATGGAAATAACATTATTAAGCTTGAAGATTTATTTAAGCAATTTAGAATAATTTCAAATGAAAGTGTTATTGAGATTTTGAATGCACTTAATATTAATGATTTTGCAACACTTATTAATGAAATGCAAAATTTATATCGTTCTGGCATTGAGCCATATAATTTTTTAAATAGCGTTATTAATGTTTTAAGAGATTTTATTATTTATAAAATAACAAAAAATAGTTCTCATCTTTCAGTACTTTTTAAAGAACAAATTAATTCTATACATTTTAATAAGGAAAAAGCTGAATCTTATATTTTTAAAATGTATGATTTGATTAATTCGCTTTACTATATTGAAAATAAATTTGAATTTATTCAAATGAAATTTGTTGAATTAGCAATGCAAAAACCAGTAAAAATAATTGATGAAATTACCAAATTAAAAAAAGCCCTTGAAGAAGATAATAATATAGAAATAGATATTATGGAGGAAGCGGTGAAAATAAAAAAATTAAGTGAATTAGAATACTTAAGCTTATTATATTCAAAAGATATAGATTCTTCAGAACAAGCCATTAAATTATTTAAACAAATAGTTGAAAGAGTAACATCTGATATGATTCAAAAGTTTCCACAACTTTGAAAGCAATTCACTTCTAATGATAATGATGCAATTAGTACATTTAATTCATTACTTTCATTATTGCAAAATTCAAATGTTATATTTGCTGGAAAACAATTTGTATTAATAAGTTCAATTGATGAATATTTAGCTGAATTATCTAAAGATGAGAATCAGTTAAAAATTGAAATAATTATGTATTTTTTATTTAATGATTCAGATCGTTATTTATCTGGTTCATATGATGAAAAACAATTAATATTTATTACTCAAAACGACTATAAAATTTTAACTGAAAATTTAAGAAAATTAAAAGCAAGAGAAATTGCAAAACCAGATAAAATAGAAATAAAATATAAAGGAACTATTTCAAATCTAATAGAATCACAACCAAATACATTCGATTTATTAGATTCTGAAGAAGATTTATAAAGGAGCAAAAATGAATATAAATGAACTAATGAAACAAGCTCGTAAAATGCAAGCCGAAATGGAACTTAAAGAAAAAGAATTTCACAAAAAAGAATTTTCAGTTGAAAAACAAGGCCTTTCGCTTGTAATAACAGGTGACAAAAAAATTAAATCAATTAAAATTAATCCAGTTTTAATTGATGAGGACGATATTGAATTATTAGAAGATGTTATTAAATTAACAATTAATGATACTTTAAATAAAATAGATGAAGAGCTTGAAGCTTCACAACCTAAGATGCCTGGCAATATGCCATTTTAAAAATGGACAATATTTTAATTCAAGATTTAATTGAAAAACTTAATAAATTACCTGGAGTAACAAAGAAAACTTCAATTAAAATAGCTAATTTTTTAATTACTAATCCAGAGTATGATATTGAAAGCTTAATAAAAAGTTTTGAGAGTATCAAAAATAACATTTCAATTTGCGAAAATTGCAAATATTTAAAAGTTGCCAATATTTGTAAATTTTGTAATAGCGAAAGAGTAGATTTTGATAGTATTATGATTGTTGAAAGTATTAATGATGTAGATAAAATTGAAAAAACAGGAATTTTTTGTGGCAGATATTTTATTTGGGAATTTAAGCCAGAAAATAATAAAAAACTAATACTTCAAGATAAAGAATATAAATTTATTAATTCATTTAAAAATATAATTTTATCACTTAGTCCCAATCTTGAAGGTGAAGTAAAATCACAGTATTTAATTAATATTTTTAAGGAAAAAAATATTTCAAAATTAGCAATCGGGTTACCATTTGGATCACAAATTGATTATATTGATGAAGTAACATTAAAGCAAGCATTTAACAATAGAACAAAAATTTAAAAAAATCAAGCCAGTTTAAAACAAACTAACTTGATTTTTTTAATATCAGTTATTTTACTAAATGAAATAGTCCAAATAATGCTGAATCATCGCCTAATTCTTCAAATTTAAAATCAACATTATGGAAGTGTTCAGGTGCTGAATATGTTTTAGCCAATTGAATTGCTTCTTGAACAAATCAACGATTTTTTCTAGCGACACTACCTCCAAATACAAATAAATTTGGATTTAAAAATGCCACACTTGTTGCAATCGTTCTAGCCAATGAATCAATACCTTCATCAATAAGTTTTCTGCAAATATCATTTGTGCTGTATTTTTCAAAAATTTCTTTAGCATCTAAATCTAAACCTTTTGTTTTTGCTCTAAGTTTTAAACCTGCTCCTGATGCATATAATTCTACAGAAAAAGGTAGTAAATGATATGTTTTAGAATCATATACGCTTCCTAATGGAGCTCTAGCTATTTCTTGTCCAAGACCATATGATCCTGTAAAAATTTTATTATCAATAACAAGTCCAGCCCCTAATCCTGTTGAAATTGTAAAGAATTGAGTTACATCACCTCTTCCTTTTCCAAAGAAATGATGGTTAGCAAGACCCATAACGTTAGCATCGTTTTCACATTCAATTTTATCTACAGTTTTAGAATTTTCAAGAATGTATTTTTTGATATTTAAATTTGTTCAACCTGGTAAATTTGGTGTTAAAATGATATTACCATTTTTGTAATCTGCTGGCCCTGGGAAACATAATCCTAAACTTTCAACTTTATGTGTATCACATAATTCCACGATTTCATCCAATGTTTTTTTTCAATCAACTGGTTCAGTTGAAAATCTTTCCTTAAGAATGATTTTCTCCCCCTCAAATAAAGCGAATCTTGTGTTTGTGCCACCGATATCAACTGCTGCGATTCTTTTAATCATAAATTGTCCTTTACTATTTTTATATTATTTTTATAATTATATTTAATGAAATAAATGCATTTAAATAAATAGTTATATTAAATGAAAAATAAACAGATAAAAATTACCACATAAAAAAAGCATAAAAAAATGGCGGGTTAGAAAGGATTTGAACCTTCGCGGGAATTGCTTCCCCTACAGTCTTAGCAGGACCGCCTCTTCAGCCTCTTGAGTACTAACCCATATGAAATAATTATAACAGCATTTTTATTTTTATCAATTTTTTATAACAAATAAAAAGGCATTAAATTACATTTATTATTAATAAATTAATACATATTATATTTTATTATTATATTATTTAAAAATTTATTTTATAAAAATATTTAATATGTTGCTATAATTAAAAAGCAGTTTGTAATCAAAAAAGTTGCGCTTGCGTAGCTTTTTATTTAATTAAATATTTATAAAAAATCGAAAGGAAAATATGGCAAATCAAAATTTCAATGAATCATTTGATTTTAATTTGTTATTTGAAGAGGTAGCTTCAACTAAAAAAATTGAAAAGGAAATAGTATTAGAACTTTTTAAAGAATCAATTAAAGAGGTTATAGCAAAATATGATCCTGATGCTAATGTTACTATTGATATTGATCAAGATGAAAAAAATATTTGAATAAATAAGGAATTTATTGTTTATTCAGATGAAGAGTTCAGCGATTTATTTTTAACACTTAAAGAAGACGATATTGAAAAAATTGCTAATGAATTAACTTTTATTAAGTTATCAGAAGCTAAAAAAATTTCACAAGAATCAGAAATTGATGATTTAGTAGTTAAAACATTTGAAATAAAAAGTCTTCATGGGAAAGTGCAAAATGCAATTATTTCTCAATTTAGACAGGCTTTAAGCAAAAAAGTAAAAGAAAATATTTATGCTAATTTTAAAGATAAAATTGGAACAATTGTAAAAGTGAAAATTACTACTAAAGGAAAACAAGGATTTAATGCTTTGATTATTAAAGATGAAACTCCTGCCTTTTTACCATTGCGATTTGCAAATAAAAAATTAATTGAAAATCACGATAATATTACTGAAATTGATGCATTTATTGAAAATGTTTTAGAAGATACCAAACATTCACAGATCATTCTTTCCACATCATCAAACGAGTTATTAAAAATTGAATTAGCAAATGAAATTCCAGAATTAGCCCAAGGTCTTATTAAGATTGTTAATATTTCCAGAGTAGCAGGAGAAAGAGCTAAAGTTGCTATTGCTAAAGCAGAGGGTGTAACATTTAATTTTGATGAAATTGGCTCAATTATTGGTAGAGATGGTTCAAGAATTTCTGCAGTTTCAGCTAAATTGGGTGGAGAATTAATTGATATTATTAAATATGATGAAAACTTTTTGAAATATATAGCAAATGCATTTTCGCCTTCAAGAGTAGTATCTATTGTTTATAATCAAAAATTAAGCAGCTTTGATGTTATTGTTCCTAACTCTCAATTATCGCTTGCTATTGGTAAAAAAGGAATTAATGTTTCATTAATCGCTGATTTATTAAAAATTAAAATTAATGTTTTAAGTTTTGCGCAAGCAATTGAACAAAATATGAGATTCCAATATAATGGTAATATTCAAGGTGAAGAACTTGAAGAACTTAATCAAGTATATAACCCAAATATGAGAAGAAACTCATTTATGCCAAGATTTCAAAGAAGCGAAAATACCTATCGTCCAAGAGATTTTACAGCCGATAAAGATCTTCAATTAATTTTATCTGAAATGAATGAGTATAAAACTCAAATTGAAGATGAAGAGGATAAAGTTGAAACAAAATCAACTACTGATTTCGTTAAAAAAGCAGTAAAATTAAAAGATAATAATTTTGATTTTAATGTAAAACAAGAAGATTTAGATAAAATTATTGAATCAAAAGATGATGAAGATCTTGTTGTAATTGAACAACAAATGAAAGATTACACCGCTGATAAAGATTTGGTAGACACACTTGGTGATTTTGATTTTGATGACATTGATGATGAAGATTGAGAATAGTATTACAAGAAAGTGTGTTTATACAAATCAAATTCTACCTATAGATTCATTACTAAGAATCAACAAAGATAAAAATAATATTATAAAAGTTGATTGAAATCTTCAACTTAAGGGTAGAGGAGCATATTTAATTAAAGATAAAAATATTATATTGCAAGCTTTAAGTAAGAAAATTATCAACAAAGCTTTTAGAATGAATGTTGATAAAACAATCTACAATGAAATAATCAAGGAGGTAGAGAATTATGGCTGATAAAAGACATCAAACATCAAATATAGAACAAATAAAATCTCAATTAAAGGATGTAGTATCTGAAGTTAAGGATGGAGTATTAATTTATTCTGGAAAGATGAGTGTGGCTGATTTAGCCTCAAAACTTAAGATTAATGCAAATGAATTAATTAAGTATTTTTTATTAAAAGGAAAAGCATACCCACTTACATATGCTTTAAGCGAAGAAGAAATTGCTGAAGTTTGTTTTGATCGCGGAATTGATATAAAAAAAGAAAATGAAATTAATGCCTCTAACTTTTTAAATGAAGTTGAATTTGTGGATGATGATTCTCAATTAACTTCTCGTCCTCCGGTAGTTACTGTTATGGGTCATGTTGATCATGGTAAAACTACTCTTATAGATAAAATAAGAAAAACTAATATTGTTGAAACTGAGTCGCATGGAATTACACAACATACTGGTGCATATCAAGTTATTCATAAAAAGAAAAAAATTACTTTTATTGATACACCAGGTCATGAAGCATTTACTCAAATGCGTTCAAGAGGCGCAAAAATAACTGATATAGTTGTTTTAGTAGTTGCAGCTGATGATGGGGTTATGCCACAAACCAAGGAAGCAATAGCTCACTCAAAAGCAGCTAAAGTGCCAATGATTGTGTTTATTAATAAAATTGATAAACCCAATAAAGACATTGAGAGAATAAAAGCTGAGCTTTCAGCCGAAGATGTTATTGTTGAAGAATATGGCGGTGACACTCAAGTTGTATTAGGTTCTGCTCTTCAAGGCAAGGGTATTGATGAATTATTTGATAGAATTACTCTTTTAGCTGAACTTTTAGATTTAAAAGCTAATAGAAGAAGGTATCCAATAGGAACTGTTATAGAATCAAAACTTGATAAAGGCGTTGGTTCTGTTACTACTCTTATTGTTGAAAATGGAACTTTATATAAAGGTGATTTTATTGTAGCTGGAAGTAAATATGGTCGCGTAAGAAAATTAATGGATTCTAATTATAATGAGCTTAAACATGCCCATCCAGGCACGCCTGTTCTTGTGACGGGACTTAATTATCTTCCACTTGCAGGTGATCGCTTTGTAGGATTTAAGGATGAGAAATTTGCAAAAAAATTAGCAACTGAAAAAGAAGAACATGATAAAAAAGTAAATTTATATGAAAAATCTCAAGATGTTGATAATGACGGCAAAAAAATAATTAATGTAATAATTAAATCAGATACTCAAGGTACTGCTGAAGCAATTAAGGGCGCTATTGATAAAAAATCTAATAATGATGCAATTATTAGAGTAATATCATCTGCAGGCGGTCAATTAACAAAATCTGATCTTCTTTTAGCTCAAACATCAGGCGCTTATATTTTTTGTTTTAATGTAAAGCCTGATGCAGTTATTAGACAAGGTGCTAAAAGTATGGGTATTAAACATACAACTCACTCAACAATTTATAAGATTATTGAAGATGTTGAATTAATTCTTTCAAATAATGAAATGCCTATTTACGAAGATAAAAAAATTGGTCTTGCTCACATTATTAAGGTATTTACTTATTCAAAGGTAGGAAAAATTGCTGGTTGCGTTCAAGATGAGGGAGTTGTGAGATATAATTCTAAAGTAAAAGTTATTAGAAATAATCATGTAATTCATTTTGGATTTATTGATTCATTAAGAAGAGAATTAAATGATGCTAAAGAAGTAGTAAAAGGTAAAACATTTGGATTACATATTAAAGGATTCAATAATATTCAAGAAGATGATGTTCTTGAATTTTGAGAAGAAGTTAAAATTAACTAAGGAGGCACAAGATGTTTTTTGATGAAGAAAAAAATATAGAACAAGGTAACGAATTTGAAGCAGAAATAGTTTCTGAGCCTAAAGCAGGATTTTGTCCAGTAGACTTTGAAAATAATGTTTCAGTTAAAGTACCAAGAAAACCTACATATGAAGATTTTGTATCTTTAAATTCAAAAAATATTAAGAAAAAACTTGATCGTTTCTTTTTAATTTCAATTGGATTATTAGGCGTTTCTATTTTAATCATAATAATTCTTATAATATTAGGCAATAACAAAATAATTTAAAAATAATCAGAACAAGGAAAATTCTACTTGTTCTGATTTGTTTTAAAACAAAGAGGAAAAGGATTTATGAATAATATTTATTGACTTCTAGCATTTTTAATAGCTTTAAGTTTTTTGATAATAATATTAAATATTGTTTTTTATTTTCAAAAAAAAGATAAAAATAAAAAAGCGCAAGAGTTTAAAGAAAAAATGCATGAAAATTTTTCATCTATTTTAACTTTATTGAATTTAAATTATGATTCAATAAATAAGTTGTCAGAAGCTCTAATAGAAAAAATTAATAATTTTAATCAAAATATTATTGAATTGATCAATAATAAAATGATTGATTTAATTAAAGAAATTAATAATGGAATTAAAGAAATTCAACAAGAGACAAAAACAACTCTTAATGATTTGGAAAAGAATAACAATCTACAATTAGCAAAAATTAAAGAAGAAATGGATGCACATTTTGAATCTAAATTGTCAAAACAACTTCAAGAGCATTTTACTTCAATTAATCAAAGTATGAATGATTTAACGAATAATCTTCAAAAAGTTGAAACTGTTGATAAATCACTAGAAAAATTAAATAGAACATTTAATGATCCAAAAGTGAGAGGGATTTTTGGTGAAATATCATTACAAAAAATACTTACTAATAATTTAAGCAATGAAAATGTTTTATGAAAATCACAAGTTAATCTTTCAAAATTAAAAAATGAGCATGAAGTAGAAATCAAGAATGAGATTGTAGATTTTGTTGTTGAAGTTATTAGCAAGAAAAACGAAAAACAATTTTTACCAATTGATTCAAAATTTCCAATCGAAGCTTACAATAAAATTTTTGAAGCTAACTCAAAAGAAGAATTAAAAAAACTTAAAAAACAATTTAAAACTGCAATTAAATCACAAGCTGAATCAATATCTAAAAAATATTTGAAGCAAGGCATTACTACCGATTATGCAATTATGTTTTTACCTAGTGATTCAATTTATGCACAAGCTGTTGAAGATGGCGAATTTAATTTTGAATTACAAAACAAATATAAAGTGTTTTTAGCTGGCCCTTCAACAATTACTTTTTTTATTAATCACATTTTATTACAATGAAAGAATTTTGAAACTAACAAGCATATTGGAAATATTCAAGAGCTGCTTGATAATATTCAAAAGAAATTTGCTAATATTAAAAAATATTTAGATAATTCAAAAAACAAAGCACAAAAAATAATCGATGATTTAACAACTGCAAATAATTTAACAGATACAATTACTAAAATATCAAACAAAATTAACCCAAGTGTTACAAAAGCATTAACTGTTATAGAAAAAGAAGAAGAATAAAAATATCAAGGAAACCTTGACATTTTTTATTTATAATTTAATTCTTTTTTTAGATTCAAATTGATAATCAGTTGCATATAGATTGCCATTGGCACATGGAATGACTGGCGCATTCTTAATAATTTCTTTTTTAGCCATAAATACTTTCACTCTTTTTCCATTATTAAAATAAAAAGCTCCAGGATTATCGGCATAAGCTCTAATTTTATTTAAATTTGTTTGTATATCATCGCATTGACTTAATTCACCATTTTCTTTTTGTAATTTTTTTGTTAATGTAATAAGTGTTTCATCTTGTTTAGTAATAACAATATCATTTTTGTAAAGCTTATTTAGTCATTCAACAATATTTTCTTTAGCTAAATTTGCTAATTTTACAAATAACTTACTTGTTGTATCTTCTTCTTGAATTTTTAATTTAGCTTCAAAAATAATATCACCAGCATCCATATCTTTAGTCATATAAATCAAATTTATACCAGCATATTCATCATTATTTAATAAAGTATATTGAACCGGACTTGCCCCCCTATATTTAGGAAGTAAAGAGCCGTGAATATTTACTGATGCTATTTTAGGTAATTCAAGTACTTTTTCTGGAATATATTGACCAAAAGCAAAGGTTAACATAATATCATAATCCAATTCTTTCAGCTCTTCATATATTTCGCCTATTTTATTAGGTTTAAATAATTTAATTCCCTTTTCTTTTGCTCAAGTTGCAACTGCGCTTTCATTCAATTTTTGTCCTCTATTTGAGGGTGTATCAGGTTGTGTTATAATAGCAATAACATTAATATTATTATTAATTTCTTCAAAAACAGGAACAGCAAAGCTTGGTGTACCACACAAAACGACCTTCATATTTCTCCTTTTTATTTTTACAAAAATATATTTTTAAAAAATAATTTTATATATAATAATAATAGTCAAGTTGAGAAAAAAATAAAAAAAGTTTTAAACAATTTTTATTTTATAGTATAATAAATTAGCAAATAATGCGGAGAAGTAGCTCAGCTTGGCAGAGCGCTACGTTTGGGACGTAGTGGTCGCAGGTTCAAATCCTGTCTTCTTCACCATTTGGGGGGGTAGCTCACCTGGCTAGAGCGCCTGCCTTGCACGCAGGAGGTAGAGGGTTCGACTCCCTTCCTCTCCACCATATGGCACTGTAGCTCAGTTGGTTAGAGCGTCCGGTTCATATCCGGAAGGTCAAGAGTTCGAGCCTCTTCAGTGCTACCATACGGAAATACACAGTAGGACCTATAGCTCAATTGGTTAGAGCACCCGGCTCATAACCGGTAGGTTGCAGGTTCAAGTCCTGCTGGGTCCACCAAGGGCAATTACCCAAGTCCGGCTGAAGGGATCAGTCTTGAAAACTGACAGGGGCTTCACGGCCCGCGGGGGTTCGAATCCCTCATTGCCCGCCATATACCTGTTTTGCAGGTACTAAATTAAAATTAAATATATATAAAATCATATCGCGGAGTGGAGCAGGTTGGAAGCTCGTCGGGCTCATAACCCGAAGGTCATAGGTTCAAGTCCTATCTCCGCAACCAATGGTCCAGTGGTAAAGTGGTTAATACGCCTCCCTGTCACGGAGGAGATCGCGGGTTCGATCCCCGTCTGGACCGCCATGGCTCTGTAGCTCAGTAGGTAGAGCAACGGATTGAAGCTCCGTGTGTCGCTGGTTCGATTCCTGCCGGAGCCACCATATGATTAAAATCACCTGATAGTTTCAGGTTTTTTTATTATCTTCTTTATTTTTGTTATACAATACTGTAAATAAAAAGGGGAAAGATATGGAAAAACACAATGAAGTAGATAAGATTTTATTTTCGCAAGAACAACTAGAAGCTCGTATTAGTGAGCTTTCTACTTGAGTTAATGAAACCTATAAAAATGAAAAAGAACCACTAATTATGGTAGGTCTTTTAAAAGGGGCATTACCTTTTATGATGCAATTAATAAAAGGAGTTGAAGTTGAGTGCATTTTAGACTTCATGATTGTTTCATCTTATGGAGATAATTTTCAGTCAACAAATAATGTGAAAATTGTTCTTGACTTGGACAGAGATATTACAGATAAAAATATTTTAATTGTAGAAGAAATTATAGATACTGGACAAACACTTGATAAAGTTAAAAAACTTCTTTTAGCAAGAAAACCAAAAAGTTTAAAAATTATTACATTACTTGAAAAGAAAATACATAGAAAAACTGATGTTTTTCCAGATATATATGGTTTTGAAATAGGTGATGAATTTGTTATTGGCTTTGGTTTAGATTTAAAAGATCGTTTAAGAAATCTTCCTTATATTGGGACATATAACCTAAAAAAACAGTAGCCTAAAAAACTACTGTTTTCCTACTTTTGACAATAAGAGCAATAATATGTCCCTCTTCCATTAACTTTTATTTTAATTATTAAGTTATCGCATCTAAGACATTTTTTCCCTTCTTTATTATGAACTTTTAAAAAGTTTTGATATGAACCCTCTTGAAAATTTAATGACTGATAACTTGAAATTGTAGATCCACCCAAAATAGTTGATTCATCCATAATTCTGGTTGAATTATCAAGAATATTTTTTAATTCTTCCTTAGATATATTTTTTGCTTTTCTATTAGGATTTATTTTTGATGCCCATAATGCTTCATTTACATAAATATTTCCTAAACCAACTACTAAACTTTGGTCTAGTAAAGCGGTTTTAATAGCAATATTCTTTTTAAGTAGCTTAAAATGCAACTCATTTAAATTTGTTTCAGCAGGAATTTTTGCTAATTTTGATAGAGGTAATATTTTATTATAATTATCGATATTTCTTAAATGAAAAGTTCCGAACATTCTTGAATCAGAATAACATAAAGATTCATCATTGTCAAGTTTGAAAACTAAATATGTATGTTTTGGAAAATTTCCCTTTTTAATAGTAGCATATTTTCCTTCCATTCTTAAGTGTGATAAAATAATATTATTATTAGAAAGAAAAAATAAAAGAAATTTTCCTCTATTAGTTATATCAATTATTTTTTGATTGATTATTGCTTTTTTAAAAGTGAATGAATCAATTTCCTTAATAAATTTAGTGTTTATAATATCAATATCAATAATAGTTTTATTTAAAATTGCATTTTTTAAACTTTTGGCAACAACACGCACTTCCGGTAATTCAGGCATAAAACTCCTTTTTAATAATTATAAACTAAATATTTTTTTAAATAATGCTGTTTTTTTATTATTGAATTTTGAAAATAATTTATAATAATATTTGGCTATTAGGAGTATAGTTCAATCGGTAGAACAACGGGCTTCAACCCCGTGTGTTGTGGGTTCGAGTCCTGCTACTCCTGCCATTTTTTATATTTTTACAAAAATTCCTAATTTTTTCCTTTTTTGAGAATTTATTAAGACTCTTTGTTATTGCGAATGAGGTAAACATATGGAACAAAAAAATAAATTAAAAGAGCTCATTAAAGAGATCGAAAAAAAATACGGAAAAGAGACATTATTAATGCTAGGTGAAAAACCCTCTTTAGAAGTAGAAACATTTTCAACAGGTTCATTACTCCTTAATAATGCTTTAGGAATAAATGGATGACCCAAAGGAAGAATCATTGAAATTTTTGGACCAGAATCTTCTGGTAAAACAACAATGAGCTTACATGCTATAGCTGAAGTTCAAAAACGTGGTGGAACAGCAGTTTTTATTGATGTAGAGCACTCTATTGACCCGAATTATGCTAAAAATTTAGGAGTTGATATTGATAAATTATTATTATCACAACCAGATAGCGGAGAAAAAGCTTTAGAAATTGTTGATATTTTAGCTAGAAGTGGTCATATTGATCTTATTGTAATAGATTCAGTAGCAGCTTTAGTACCTGAAGTAGAATTGAATGGAGAGATGAAAGATCAAACTATTGGTTCACAAGCAAGATTAATGTCAAAAGCATTAAGAAAAATAACAGCAACTTTATCAAAAAATAATACTTCGATTATTTTTATAAATCAAGTAAGAGAAAAAATTGGTGTGATATTTGGAAACCCTGAAACTACACCTGGAGGAAGGGCATTAAAATTTTATGCTTCAATTCGAGTAGAAGTAAGAAAACTATCGCAGATTACGGAAAACAAAGAAACACTTGGCAATGGTATTAAAATGAAAGTGGTAAAAAATAAACTAGCCCCACCATTTAAAACTGTTGAATCTGAAATTATTTATTCAAAAGGAATAAATATAATAGGAGAAATTATTCAATTAGCTATAGAAAAAGGAGTAATAGAGCGCAAAGGGACATGATACTCTTACAATAATGAAAATATTGCTCAAGGAATTTCAAATTTAACAACCCTTCTTAAAGAAAATGAAGATTTATATAATGAAATTTTGAAACAATTGAATTAAATTATTTTAATTAATATATATAATTATTAATGAAACATGAAAAAACAAGAAAACAAAAAGTTAAAAATTTTATTTTTAGGTGATATTTTTGGAGAACCAGGCATCAAAATAGTAGAAAAAGAGTTACCGAGCATCATTGCTCAACATAAAATAGATTTTGTTATTGCTCAAGCTGAAAATGTTAGTGGAAGAAAAGGATTTATTCCTTCTGATTATAATCGTTTAAAATTAGCAGGAGTTAATGTTTTTACATTAGGCAACCATGTATGAGCAAATGAAGATATTCATGAAATTATTGAAAATGAAGATGTAATTAGGCCAGCTAATATATCAAGTCACTATCCAGGCAAAGGGACAAATATTTTTTATATTAATAATATTAGTATTAGAATAACATCTTTAATGGGTATTACTTTTAATAAATTAAATCGGCCTTGAAATGAAGAATATGCGGATAATTTTTTTGATAAAATTGATGAAATTCTTCTTGAAGAAAAAACAGATTTTCATTTTATAGATTTTCATGGTGAAACTACAAGTGAAAAGCATGTAATAGTTTTATATTTAGATGGAAAAATTAATGGACTAGCAGGAACTCATACTCATGTACAAACTAATGATGATCAAATATTGCCAAATGGCACTTTATATATATCAGATGCTGGAATGTGTGGCCCAATACAAAGTGCTATTGGTGTAAGTTTTGAAAGTGTTTATTTAAAAATGAGATATAATGAAAATTCTCGTTTTAGTGTAAGCAATAATAAATGCCAAATTAATGGTGTTGTAATGGAATTTAATACTGATTTATTACAACAATCTATATATAAAATAAAACAAATTTAATAGAATAAGTTTTATAAAGTTATCATTATTTGATGATAATTTTTTATTTTTGATTATATTTAAATATTTTTTGCATATTTATTTTTTTATTAAACAACAAAAAAATTTTTATTTTTTTTGTACATTTTATATTTTTATGTATAATGCATATACTTAATATTAATATAAGAAAAAGTCATCAGAAAAAAATAAAAAAATAATTTTGATTTTTAAATATTTATATATAATATTAGTACATTGATTTGTTAGTAAAATATTATATCAATGTAGTAGTTCTTTGAAAACTAGATATGAAATCATAACAGTCAATTTTTTTGAGAGTTTGATCCTGGCTCAGGATGAACGCTGGCTGTGTGCCTAATACATGCATGTCGAGCGGAGTTTTAAAAGCTTGCTTTTAGAGCTTAGCGGCGAATGGGTGAGTAACACGTACTTAACATACCTTTTAGATTGGGATAACAACTGGAAACAGTTGCTAATACCGAATGTTTATTTTTTTCGCATGAAAAAAATATGAAAGGGGCGATTGCCCTACTAAAAGATTGGGGTGCGGAATATTAGTTAGTTGGTGAGGTAATGGCTCACCAAGACGATGATATTTAGCCGGGTTGAGAGACTGACCGGCCACACTGGGACTGAGATACGGCCCAGACTCCTACGGGAGGCAGCAGTAGGGAATTTTCCACAATGAGCGAAAGCTTGATGGAGCGACACAGCGTGCACGATGACGCCCTTCGGGGTGTAAAGTGCTGTTATAAGGGAAGAAAAAACTAATTAGGAAATGAATTAGTCTTGACGGTACCTTGTCAGAAAGTGACGGCTAACTATGTGCCAGCAGCCGCGGTAATACATAGGTCACAAGCGTTATCCGAAATTATTGGGCGTAAAGCGTCTGTAGGTTGTTTATTAAGTCTGACGTTAAATCTTGGGGCTCAACCCCATTCCGCGTTAGATACTGGTAAGCTAGAGTTATATAGAGGTTAGTGGAATTCAATGTGAAGCGGTGGAATGCGTAGATATATTGAAGAACACCAATGGCGAAGGCAGCTAACTGGATATCAACTGACACTGAGAGACGAAAGCGTGGGGAGCAAACAGGATTAGATACCCTGGTAGTCCACGCCGTAAACGATGATCATTAACTGGCGGAGATATTCGCTGGTACAGCTAACGCATTAAATGATCCGCCTGAGTAGTATGCTCGCAAGAGTGAAACTTAAAGGAATTGACGGGGATCCGCACAAGCGGTGGAGCATGTGGTTTAATTTGAAGATACGCGTAGAACCTTACCCACACTTGACATCTTCTGCAATGCTATAGAGATATAGCGGAGGTTAACAGAATGACAGGTGGTGCATGGTTGTCGTCAGCTCGTGTCGTGAGATGTTTGGTTAAGTCCTGCAACGAGCGCAACCCCTATTATTATTTACCATCATTAAGTTGGGGACTATAATGAGACTGCCCGAGTAATCGGGAGGAAGGTGGGGATGACGTCAAATCATCATGCCTCTTACGTGTGGGGCAACACACGTGCTACAATGGACGATACAAAGAGAAGCAACCCGGTAACGGCAAGCAAACCTCAAAAAATCGTTCTCAGTTCGGATTGAGGTCTGCAACTCGACCTCATGAAGTCGGAATCGCTAGTAATCGTAGATCAGCTACGCTACGGTGAATACGTTCTCGGATCTTGTACACACCGCCCGTCACACCATGGGAGCTGGAAATGCCCGAAGCCGGTTTGCTAACTTCGGAGGCAACTGTCTAAGGCAGGTCTGGTGACTGGGGTGAAGTCGTAACAAGGTATCCCTACGAGAACGTGGGGATGGATCACCTCCTTTCTACGGAGAGTACAATCTTTTTACTTGGCAATTTACCAAAATCTTTAATACACTTTAAGTATTAAAGTCTGTTATGTTAATGGTGCCAACATTTATTCATATCTAGTTTTGAGAGTTCTACTCTCTAAAAAAGTAGTTCTTTGAAAACTGAATGCATTAATATGAAAAGACATCAAATTAAAAATTAGTTTTTATAGTTTTATAAAAAATAATTTTACTGAGTTAAATTTAAATAGATGATTATTTAAATGTCTTAAAATACTTAATAAAAACAAAACAACAATAGGAAAATACTATACTTAATCAACTTGAAATAAGTAAGAGTAATATTAAATAAGTAAGAGTTTGTGGTGGATGCCTTGGGTCTAGAAGTCGAAGAAGGACGTGATAACCTGCGATAAGCCTCGTTTAGCTGGAAATATGCTTTGAAACGGGGATTTCCGAATGGGGAAACCTAATTAGATTAATCTCTAATTGACTATTAGTAAATACATAGCTAATAGTACGAAATACCTTGTGAATTGAAACATCTTAGTAGCAAGAGGAAAAGAAAATAAATAATGATTCCATTAGTAGCGGCGAGCGAAAGTGGAAAAGCCCAAACCGTCATTTTGACGGGGTTGTAGGACATTCTAAATAGAGTTACAAAAATTACATATAGCAGAATGCTTTGGAAAAAGCAAGCAAAGAGGGTGATACTCCCGTAAGCGAAATGTGTAATTCTCTTGAATGAATCCTGAGTAGGGCGGGGCACGTGAAACCCTGTCTGAATCTGCCGGGACCACCCGGTAAGGCTAAATACTAACTAGACACCGATAGCGAAATAGTACCGTGAGGGAAAGGTGAAAAGAACCCTGAAAAGGGAGTGAAATAGATTCTGAAACCACTTACTTACAATTAGTCAGAGCCCGTTAATGGGTGATGGCGTACATCTTGCAGTATGGACCGGCGAGTTATGTTAACATGCAAGGCTAAGTAGAAAAAAGCGGAGCCGAAGAGAAATCGAGTCTTAATAGGGCGTTTAGTATGTTGATATATACCCGAAACCAGGTGATCTATTCATGAGCAGGCTGAAGCTGTGGTAAAACATAGTGGAGGGCCGAACCGTAGTACGCTAAAAAGTGCCCGGATGACTTGTGAATAGCGGTGAAATTCCAATCGAACCTGGAGATAGCTGGTTCTCCTCGAAATAGCTTTAGGGCTAGCGTGTGACGTTAAGTATTGGTGGTAAAGCACTGAATGTGGAATGGCGGCGCCTAGCTGTACTGACTACAATCAAACTCTGAATACCAATATGTATTGTCATGCAGTCGGAACATCGGTGATAACGTCGATGCTCGCGAGGGAAACAACCCAGATCGCCGGCTAAGGTCCCAAATTCGTGTTAAGTCAGAAAGGTTGTGGGGTTTCATAAACAACTAGGATGTTGGCTTAGAAGCAGCCATCATTTAAAGAGTGCGTAATAGCTCACTAGTCAAGAGACCCTGCGCCGATAATGTAACGGGAGTAAACACGAAACCGAAGCCGCGGGCAAAATTAAATTGCGTTAGAGGAGCGTTCTAAGGGCGTTGAAGTCAGACCGTAAGGACTGGTGGAGCGCTTAGAAGTGAGAATGCCGGTATGAGTAACGATTGGGAGTGAGAATCTCCCACGCCTATTGGGGAAGGTTTCCTGGGCAAGGTTCGTCCACCCAGGGTTAGTCAGGACCTAAGGCGAGGCCGACAGGCGTAGTCGATGGACAACAGGTTAATATTCCTGTACTTGCTATTATTAGTGATGGAGTGACGGAGAAGGATAGTTTTACCGGTTATTGGATTCCGGGGTAAGTAATTAGTGGTCAGTGTAGGCAAATCCGCACTGTTTAACCGTGAGTTATTATGCATAGGGAAAGCGTAAGTTAGTACCAAATTAAATGATTTCATACTTCCAAGAAAAGCTTCTAAACGTTATAAAATAATGGTGACCTGTACCGAGAACGGACACACGTCCCCAAGATGAGTATTCTAAGGCGAGCGAGAAAACTAGTGTTAAGGAACTCTGCAAATTAACCCCGTAAGTTCGCGAGAAGGGGGGCCTATTTAAAATAGGCCACAGTAAATTGTGAGGGGCAACTGTTTATCAAAAACACAACTCTCTGCTAAAGCGCAAGCTGAAGTATAGGGGGTGAAGCCTGCCCAGTGCCCGAAGGTTAAGCGGACTTGTTAGCAATTGCGAAGCAAGAAAGTGAAGCCCGGGTGAACGGCGGCCGTAACTATAACGGTCCTAAGGTAGCGAAATTCCTTGTCGGCTAAATACTGACCTGCACGAAAGGCGCAATGATCTCTCAACTGTCTCAACACTAGACTCGGTGAAATTATGGTGCCAGTGAAAACGCTGGCTACCCGCATCAAGACGAAAAGACCCCGTGGAGCTTTACTACAACTTCGTATTGAAATTTGGTTTAATATGCGTAGGATAGGTGGGAGACTATGAAGAGTAGACGCCAGTTTACTTGGAGTCATCCTTGAAATACCACCCTTATTAAATTGAATTTCTAACTTGCAACCATTATCTGGTTGGAGGACAGTGCGTGGTGGGTAGTTTGACTGGGGCGGTCGCCTCCTAAAAGGTAACGGAGGCGTTCAAAGTTACACTCAATACGGTCAGAAACCGTATGTAGAGCGCAAAGGTAAAAGTGTGATTGACTGCGAGACCCACAAGTCGAGCAGGTGCGAAAGCAGGACTTAGTGATCCGGCGGTACTTCGTGGAAAGGCCGTCGCTCAACGGATAAAAGCTACCCCGGGGATAACAGGCTTATCTTCCCCAAGAGATCACATCGACGGGAAGGTTTGGCACCTCGATGTCGGCTCATCGCATCCTGGAGGTGAAGTCGCTTCCAAGGGTTGGGCTGTTCGCCCATTAAAGCGGTACGCGAGCTGGGTTCAGAACGTCGTGAGACAGTTCGGTCCCTATCTGATGTGGGCGTTTGGAATATTGATGAGAGCTGCTCTTAGTACGAGAGGACCGGAGTGGACGTACCACTGGTGTGCCAGTTGTTTCGCCAGAAGCACAGCTGGGTAGCTAAGTACGGAAAGGATAACCGCTGAAAGCATCTAAGCGGGAAGCCTCCTCAAAGATGAATATTCCCTTGAGATACCTTGTAGACTACGAGGTTGATAGGATGGAGGTGTAAGTGTAGTAATACATTTAGCTGACCATTACTAATTTATCGATAGATTTAATATATTTAAGTTTTTTGAGATATTTAAATGACCATTTATTAATAAATTAATGCATTCAGTTTTTAAAGAATTATTAACACCTATAGGGTGTTTTTTTAAATTTTAAAGCAATTTAAAAATACTAATAAAATATTTTATTATACATCATATGGTAATAATATTTATAGTTTTTTGTATTATAGTAATGTAAAAAAATAGCACAAAAATAACATTAAAAAATTTATATTTTTTTTATATTTATTTAAAATTATAACATATAATATAACTACTTAATATTTAATAATATATGTAATAACGTTAATTTATTTAAAAATAAAAAATAAATTTTTGTTTTAAATAAATTATTATATAATATTGAGGCATTAAATTTTAATAAATATTAAAAATTTAATGTAGTAGTTCTTTGAAAACTAGATATGAAATCATAACAGTCAATTTTTTTGAGAGTTTGATCCTGGCTCAGGATGAACGCTGGCTGTGTGCCTAATACATGCATGTCGAGCGGAGTTTTAAAAGCTTGCTTTTAGAGCTTAGCGGCGAATGGGTGAGTAACACGTACTTAACATACCTTTTAGATTGGGATAACAACTGGAAACAGTTGCTAATACCGAATGTTTATTTTTTTCGCATGAAAAAAATATGAAAGGGGCGATTGCCCTACTAAAAGATTGGGGTGCGGAATATTAGTTAGTTGGTGAGGTAATGGCTCACCAAGACGATGATATTTAGCCGGGTTGAGAGACTGACCGGCCACACTGGGACTGAGATACGGCCCAGACTCCTACGGGAGGCAGCAGTAGGGAATTTTCCACAATGAGCGAAAGCTTGATGGAGCGACACAGCGTGCACGATGACGCCCTTCGGGGTGTAAAGTGCTGTTATAAGGGAAGAAAAAACTAATTAGGAAATGAATTAGTCTTGACGGTACCTTGTCAGAAAGTGACGGCTAACTATGTGCCAGCAGCCGCGGTAATACATAGGTCACAAGCGTTATCCGAAATTATTGGGCGTAAAGCGTCTGTAGGTTGTTTATTAAGTCTGACGTTAAATCTTGGGGCTCAACCCCATTCCGCGTTAGATACTGGTAAGCTAGAGTTATATAGAGGTTAGTGGAATTCAATGTGAAGCGGTGGAATGCGTAGATATATTGAAGAACACCAATGGCGAAGGCAGCTAACTGGATATCAACTGACACTGAGAGACGAAAGCGTGGGGAGCAAACAGGATTAGATACCCTGGTAGTCCACGCCGTAAACGATGATCATTAACTGGCGGAGATATTCGCTGGTACAGCTAACGCATTAAATGATCCGCCTGAGTAGTATGCTCGCAAGAGTGAAACTTAAAGGAATTGACGGGGATCCGCACAAGCGGTGGAGCATGTGGTTTAATTTGAAGATACGCGTAGAACCTTACCCACACTTGACATCTTCTGCAATGCTATAGAGATATAGCGGAGGTTAACAGAATGACAGGTGGTGCATGGTTGTCGTCAGCTCGTGTCGTGAGATGTTTGGTTAAGTCCTGCAACGAGCGCAACCCCTATTATTATTTACCATCATTAAGTTGGGGACTATAATGAGACTGCCCGAGTAATCGGGAGGAAGGTGGGGATGACGTCAAATCATCATGCCTCTTACGTGTGGGGCAACACACGTGCTACAATGGACGATACAAAGAGAAGCAACCCGGTAACGGCAAGCAAACCTCAAAAAATCGTTCTCAGTTCGGATTGAGGTCTGCAACTCGACCTCATGAAGTCGGAATCGCTAGTAATCGTAGATCAGCTACGCTACGGTGAATACGTTCTCGGATCTTGTACACACCGCCCGTCACACCATGGGAGCTGGAAATGCCCGAAGCCGGTTTGCTAACTTCGGAGGCAACTGTCTAAGGCAGGTCTGGTGACTGGGGTGAAGTCGTAACAAGGTATCCCTACGAGAACGTGGGGATGGATCACCTCCTTTCTACGGAGAGTACAATCTTTTTACTTGGCAATTTACCAAAATCTTTAATACACTTTAAGTATTAAAGTCTGTTATGTTAATGGTGCCAACATTTATTCATATCTAGTTTTGAGAGTTCTACTCTCTAAAAAAGTAGTTCTTTGAAAACTGAATGCATTAATATGAAAAGACATCAAATTAAAAATTAGTTTTTATAGTTTTATAAAAAATAATTTTACTGAGTTAAATTTAAATAGATGATTATTTAAATGTCTTAAAATACTTAATAAAAACAAAACAACAATAGGAAAATACTATACTTAATCAACTTGAAATAAGTAAGAGTAATATTAAATAAGTAAGAGTTTGTGGTGGATGCCTTGGGTCTAGAAGTCGAAGAAGGACGTGATAACCTGCGATAAGCCTCGTTTAGCTGGAAATATGCTTTGAAACGGGGATTTCCGAATGGGGAAACCTAATTAGATTAATCTCTAATTGACTATTAGTAAATACATAGCTAATAGTACGAAATACCTTGTGAATTGAAACATCTTAGTAGCAAGAGGAAAAGAAAATAAATAATGATTCCATTAGTAGCGGCGAGCGAAAGTGGAAAAGCCCAAACCGTCATTTTGACGGGGTTGTAGGACATTCTAAATAGAGTTACAAAAATTACATATAGCAGAATGCTTTGGAAAAAGCAAGCAAAGAGGGTGATACTCCCGTAAGCGAAATGTGTAATTCTCTTGAATGAATCCTGAGTAGGGCGGGGCACGTGAAACCCTGTCTGAATCTGCCGGGACCACCCGGTAAGGCTAAATACTAACTAGACACCGATAGCGAAATAGTACCGTGAGGGAAAGGTGAAAAGAACCCTGAAAAGGGAGTGAAATAGATTCTGAAACCACTTACTTACAATTAGTCAGAGCCCGTTAATGGGTGATGGCGTACATCTTGCAGTATGGACCGGCGAGTTATGTTAACATGCAAGGCTAAGTAGAAAAAAGCGGAGCCGAAGAGAAATCGAGTCTTAATAGGGCGTTTAGTATGTTGATATATACCCGAAACCAGGTGATCTATTCATGAGCAGGCTGAAGCTGTGGTAAAACATAGTGGAGGGCCGAACCGTAGTACGCTAAAAAGTGCCCGGATGACTTGTGAATAGCGGTGAAATTCCAATCGAACCTGGAGATAGCTGGTTCTCCTCGAAATAGCTTTAGGGCTAGCGTGTGACGTTAAGTATTGGTGGTAAAGCACTGAATGTGGAATGGCGGCGCCTAGCTGTACTGACTACAATCAAACTCTGAATACCAATATGTATTGTCATGCAGTCGGAACATCGGTGATAACGTCGATGCTCGCGAGGGAAACAACCCAGATCGCCGGCTAAGGTCCCAAATTCGTGTTAAGTCAGAAAGGTTGTGGGGTTTCATAAACAACTAGGATGTTGGCTTAGAAGCAGCCATCATTTAAAGAGTGCGTAATAGCTCACTAGTCAAGAGACCCTGCGCCGATAATGTAACGGGAGTAAACACGAAACCGAAGCCGCGGGCAAAATTAAATTGCGTTAGAGGAGCGTTCTAAGGGCGTTGAAGTCAGACCGTAAGGACTGGTGGAGCGCTTAGAAGTGAGAATGCCGGTATGAGTAACGATTGGGAGTGAGAATCTCCCACGCCTATTGGGGAAGGTTTCCTGGGCAAGGTTCGTCCACCCAGGGTTAGTCAGGACCTAAGGCGAGGCCGACAGGCGTAGTCGATGGACAACAGGTTAATATTCCTGTACTTGCTATTATTAGTGATGGAGTGACGGAGAAGGATAGTTTTACCGGTTATTGGATTCCGGGGTAAGTAATTAGTGGTCAGTGTAGGCAAATCCGCACTGTTTAACCGTGAGTTATTATGCATAGGGAAAGCGTAAGTTAGTACCAAATTAAATGATTTCATACTTCCAAGAAAAGCTTCTAAACGTTATAAAATAATGGTGACCTGTACCGAGAACGGACACACGTCCCCAAGATGAGTATTCTAAGGCGAGCGAGAAAACTAGTGTTAAGGAACTCTGCAAATTAACCCCGTAAGTTCGCGAGAAGGGGGGCCTATTTAAAATAGGCCACAGTAAATTGTGAGGGGCAACTGTTTATCAAAAACACAACTCTCTGCTAAAGCGCAAGCTGAAGTATAGGGGGTGAAGCCTGCCCAGTGCCCGAAGGTTAAGCGGACTTGTTAGCAATTGCGAAGCAAGAAAGTGAAGCCCGGGTGAACGGCGGCCGTAACTATAACGGTCCTAAGGTAGCGAAATTCCTTGTCGGCTAAATACTGACCTGCACGAAAGGCGCAATGATCTCTCAACTGTCTCAACACTAGACTCGGTGAAATTATGGTGCCAGTGAAAACGCTGGCTACCCGCATCAAGACGAAAAGACCCCGTGGAGCTTTACTACAACTTCGTATTGAAATTTGGTTTAATATGCGTAGGATAGGTGGGAGACTATGAAGAGTAGACGCCAGTTTACTTGGAGTCATCCTTGAAATACCACCCTTATTAAATTGAATTTCTAACTTGCAACCATTATCTGGTTGGAGGACAGTGCGTGGTGGGTAGTTTGACTGGGGCGGTCGCCTCCTAAAAGGTAACGGAGGCGTTCAAAGTTACACTCAATACGGTCAGAAACCGTATGTAGAGCGCAAAGGTAAAAGTGTGATTGACTGCGAGACCCACAAGTCGAGCAGGTGCGAAAGCAGGACTTAGTGATCCGGCGGTACTTCGTGGAAAGGCCGTCGCTCAACGGATAAAAGCTACCCCGGGGATAACAGGCTTATCTTCCCCAAGAGATCACATCGACGGGAAGGTTTGGCACCTCGATGTCGGCTCATCGCATCCTGGAGGTGAAGTCGCTTCCAAGGGTTGGGCTGTTCGCCCATTAAAGCGGTACGCGAGCTGGGTTCAGAACGTCGTGAGACAGTTCGGTCCCTATCTGATGTGGGCGTTTGGAATATTGATGAGAGCTGCTCTTAGTACGAGAGGACCGGAGTGGACGTACCACTGGTGTGCCAGTTGTTTCGCCAGAAGCACAGCTGGGTAGCTAAGTACGGAAAGGATAACCGCTGAAAGCATCTAAGCGGGAAGCCTCCTCAAAGATGAATATTCCCTTGAGATACCTTGTAGACTACGAGGTTGATAGGATGGAGGTGTAAGTGTAGTAATACATTTAGCTGACCATTACTAATTTATCGATAGATTTAATATATTTAAGTTTTTTGAGATATTTAAATGACCATTTATTAATAATTAATGCATTCAGTTTTTAAAGAATTATTAACACCTATAGGGTGTTTTTATTTTTTTATGATATAATAAATAAATGGAGGTTTAGTATAATGGCTAGTACTGCAGACTCCAAACCTGCTTGTGTGGGTTCGATTCCTACAACCTCTGCCATATAAAAAAGCAATTGCTAAAACAATTGCTTTTTTTTATTTTAAATAATCATATATTTTTTTACCAAATTTATTTCCTACACATTCGCAAAGCTCATTTAAAGAAGCATTTTCAATAGCTTCATAAGTTGAAAAGTTGGAAATTAGCTTATTAACTGTAGCTTCACCTATACCTGGAATATTTAGTAATGTATCAACAAAATAGCTTTTTATTTTTGCTTTATTCATTTTTATTTTTGCTAATTTATCAACTTTATATTGAATATTTTTAATATAATTAAGTAAATTAGAATTTTCTATAAAAATAGGAATATTTTTAAATATTAAATATTTAGCAATGTGGTATTCATTTTTAACAATGCCAATAATATTAATTTCATTATTAATAGTTTCTTTTATAGCTTTAATTTGAGCCTTTGCACCATCAACAAATATTGTATCAATATTTCAATTTGATATTAAATGATGTTTAGCAATTATTTCGCCTAATTCTTTCATTAAATAAAAGTCAGAATTGGATTTGCTACTTAATTTAAAATATCTATTTAAGTTATTTTGAAGTATACCATTAATATAAGTGTTTATAGCACCAATTTTATCTTTTTGAGAAGTATGAGAAATATCTAATATTAAAAAATTATTAATTTTAATCTTAAGAAGTTTATTAAACATTAAAAGAATATTTTTAGCAGTTTTTTGTTGTGAAATAAATGTTTTAATATTATTACTTAAGTTTAATTTACATAAATCAAAAACCATTTTTAATTCACCTCTTTGAGGAAATGTTATTTTATAATTTTCTAAAATTATATCTTTTATATTTGTATCAAGTATAAGCTGTGTATCACTATTATAGTAATTATTAAATATATATTCATTAATTGAGTTTGCAAAATTTAGTTCTGTTTTAGCTATAATAAAATTTGAAGAAAGTTGCATACCACCCCTATAATAAAGTGTTTGAACATATAAAATATCATCATTTTTTTCAAATGCCAATACATCAATATTATTTGTTTTATTTATTTCTATATTTTGAACATCGTTAAATGAATTTAATGTTTCAAGTAATTTATTATCTTCATTAGCTAATTCAAACTCAAGATTATTTGAATATTTTTCAATATTATTTTCTAATTCTGTTTTAAATTTTTTAATATTTTTAAGTTTAAATATAATTTCATTATATTTACTCTCTCAGTATTTTTCATCTACAATTTTAATTTTGATACCATTTTCATATAAATATTTTGAAGATAAATTATCAATTAGCTGTTTTATTCCGCCATGAGGAATAAAGGGTCCAAATGTAAATCCAGTATCTTTTGAATGATATATTCTTTTGAATAATAATGTTTTGCTACTGTAATTAATGTTTAAATATGGATATTTACGATCATCAAGTAATAATATATTGTATCTAGGTCGATGTTTTTTTATTAATTCTTGTTCTAGTTTCAAAGCTTCACGTTCATTTCTAGTATACATAACTGAAAAATAATAAATTTTATTAACCATCGTTTCAGTTTTAAATGAATTAATACGACCTTTAAAATATTGTTTCATTCTATTTTTAAGTTTTATAGCTTTGCCAATATACATAATTTCTTGATTAGCATCAAGTCAAATATAAATACCAGGCGAATTTAAAACACTATCTAATTGTCTTATTTCATTAATTTTTAACATAATTAAAATTATACAATTTTATAAGTAAATTTTAATCTGGCAATTATTAATCATTTTTAAAAATAATATTTATTATATTTACTATTAAATAGTTATTTTATTCTTTAATAAATACAATAACTTTTTATATTCATATAAAATTAAAATATTGCTTATTTATATAGCTAATAAGAGGTTTTTTTAATAATTATTATATAATTATTAATATTTTATAAAGGGGATTTATGTCACAAAATAGTAGTTCATATGATTCAAGCAGTATACAAGTTTTAGAAGGCCTTGAAGCAGTAAGAAAAAGACCGGGAATGTACATCGGAAGTATAGGAAAAAAAGGATTACATCATTTAATTTGAGAAATTGTTGATAATTCAATAGATGAGGCTATGGCTGGGTTTGCTTCAGAAGTTAAAATTATAATTGGAAATGATGGTTCTGTTTCAGTTGAAGATAATGGTAGAGGCATACCTGTTTCTAAACATCCTAAAACAGGATTATCGGCTGTTGAAACTGTTTTAAGTGTTTTACATGCTGGTGGAAAATTTGATTCTACCACTTATAAAGTTTCTGGAGGATTACATGGTGTAGGTGCTTCTGTAGTTAATGCTCTTAGTGAAGAACTTGAAGCATGAGTAAAAAGAGAAGGAAAAATTCATTATGTTAAATTTAATAATGGTGGCAAGAGTTTAAAACCATTAGAAATTATTGGTGTAGTTGATGATAATTCAACCGGAACAATTATTAAATTTAAACCTGATTTTACAATTATGGAAAATAATGATTTTGATTTATCTATTATTCTAGATCACGCAAAACAAATAGCATATTTAAATAAAGGAATTTTAATTTCAGTTACTGATGAAAGAGTTAACTATTTTAAAAGTTTTTGTTTTGAAGGCGGGATTATTGATTATATTAATGAGCTAAATAAAAATAGAAGAGTTTTAAATATCGCCCCCGTTTATGCTGAAGGAGAATATCCTGGTAAAGATGATATTCCAGTAACAGTCGAAGTTGCTTTACAATATGCTGAAAATTTTCAAAGTAATATTATTTCATATGCAAATAATATAATTACTCCTGAAGGCGGGACTCATGAAACAGGATTTTTTGATGGTTTATTAAGAATTTTAAATAACTATATAATTACAAATAATTTAATTAAAACAGAAAAAGAAAAATTAACTAGAGACGATATCAAAGAAGGTTTAACTGCAATTATTTCAATTAAGCATACTGATCCATTATTTGAGGGTCAAACAAAGGGAAAACTTGCAAATAAAGATGCAAGAAAAGCTGTAAATATTGTATTTAGTGAAATATTTGAAAGATATTTAAATGAAAATCCTCAAGAAGCAAAAGAAATTTGCGCAAAAGCACTCTTATCTAAAAAAGGTAGAGAAGCAGCAATGGCTGCTCGTGAAGCCACTAGAAAAAAATCACCATTTGATATTGGGGCATTACCAGGAAAATTAGCTGATTGTTCTTCGAAAAATGCCGAGATAACTGAATTATATATTGTTGAAGGTAATTCGGCTGGCGGTAGTGCAAAGATGGGTAGAGATAGAGAAATTCAGGCCATTTTGCCTTTAAGAGGTAAAGTAATTAATTCTGAAAAGAATCAATTGCATAAAGTTTTAGCAAATGAAGAAATCAGAACTTTAATTACAGCAATTGGAACAGGTATTGGTGAAGAATTCAATATTAATAAAATAAGATACCAAAAAATAATAATAATGACAGATGCAGATGTTGATGGCGCTCATATCAGAACATTACTTTTAACATTTATTTATAGATATTTTAGACCATTAATTGAATATGGTTTTGTGTATATAGCACAACCCCCTTTATATAAAATATCTAAAGGAAGACAAATTTGATATGCATATTCAGATACTCAAAAAGAACAAATTATTAATCAACATCTTAAAGAACAAAAATATGTAATACAGCGTTATAAAGGTCTTGGAGAAATGGATCCTGAACAACTATGAGAGACAACAATGGACCCACAAACAAGAAGAATGTTACAAGTTCAAATAAATGACATTAGTGAATCAAATAATATATTCTCAACATTAATGGGCGCAGATGTTCTTCCTCGTCGTGAATTTATTGAAGAAAATGCGAAATATGTTAAAAATATAGATGTTTAAAAAGTAAGACATACTCTTGTGTCTTACTTTTTAATATTTTCATATATTTTTTTAATTAATTCTTCTCTAGAAAGATTAGCAAAATCATAAATATTTAATTTTTCTGCCATAGAAGCTAATTGTTCATCTGTTAATGTTTCTAATTTGTTTAAAATAGGATCAACTTTTTTAACTTCTTCAGCTTTATGATTTTGTGAGCTATTTTGTGTAGAATCTTTTGATTCATCAGAAACATCATTTTTTGTATTCTCATCAATATTAATATTAAACATATTAAAAATTTTTTTAATATTTTCATCCTTCATTAGTTGTTGCATTTGTTCGATATTTCTAACACTAATAAATGAACGTTTAATAATTGTTATGTTTCTTATTACAAAACCCCATAAAAAAGGTGTTGTTAAATATACAATATATGTTGGTGTTTGAATAATCAATAAAATTGAAGAATTATTAGAAGAACTATTAGAAATCAATATAACACTTGAAAAAATAATTTGATAAATAGAAAAAAAAGTCATTATTAAAGTAAATAAATTTACCCCACCAGAAATTTTTTCATATGTTTTATTTTTTTCTCCACTAATAAATGATAAAACAAATAATACTGCAGTTCATATTGATATTATTGATAATAATAAGGGTTGAACTAATAATTTAGCTAAAATCAATTCATTAGTTGGTATAGATCCTTGCTTAGCATTATTGTTAATAATTTCTTCAGCATTTTTTTGAATAGTGTTTATTATTAAATCTTTAAAAATGATATTAATTAGCAATTGAATTAAAAATAAGAAAGAAAGAAATATAATTGAGGAAATAGCCGCATACATTCACTTCCTAAAACTTATATGATTTTCATTTCATAATTGTTGCACATTTTTAATATTTTTTAAATTTATATTTTTCATTTAAAATTCCTTTCAATTAATAAAAATTATATTAAAAAAAAGATACTATATAATATTTTTTATGATTAAAAAAATTATATTTATTGATTTAGATGGTACTGCTCTTGATAAAAAAATCGAAAAAGGCATATTTAATAATTTTAATGCAATGTCCATCAAGAATATATCATCAATAAAAAATCTTCCGGATAATTATGAAGTAATTATTAGCACAGGAAGAGCAAATAATAAAAAGCTTAAAAGAATTGTAAAATCTATAGGTTCAAAAAATTATATTTTTTGAAACGGCGCAGGAATAGTGATTGATGATATATTAGTTAAAAATTTAGTCATTGAAAAGTCAAAAGCTAAACAAATTATTGATTATGCAAAAGAACATGATCTTAATATCATTATAAATTCTGATATGGATAAAATTTATGTTAAGAGTTCTTGATTTAGATTTTTAATAAAATTTTTTACTTATAAAAAAACATATAGCTACAAAAGTATGGCTATCAATTCTGATATTAATAAGATTATGTTCTTTTCAATAAATAAGAACAAAATTAAAAAAGCAGTTGAATATATAAATAATAATTTTAAAGATATTATAGCTTTAAATACACATAAAAATTATATGGAAGTTACGCATATAGATGCACAAAAAGGTTATGCTGAATTATATATGTGTGAGCAACTTGGAGTAAATCCTTCTCATTCATTTCATATTGGAGATTCAATGAATGATAGTACAACAAAGAATAAAATTGGTAAATTAATAGTTATGTATAATGCAAGTAAAAGTGTAAAAGCATTAGCTGATGTTGTTGCTCCTTATTCTTTTAAATCTGGAGGATTATCTAAAGTTATTGAAGATATAAAACATAATAAAATATAAATAGTAGGTAAATATGAAAAAAAATAAAAGCATCATTGAATTAGTTGATGTTGTTAAAGAATTTGAAAATAAAAAAGTATTAAAAAGTATTAATTTAGATATTAAAAAGGGTGATTTTGTAACCTTACTTGGACCTAGTGGTTCTGGTAAAACTACAATTTTAAGATTAATTGCTGGGTTTGAATGAGCAACAAGAGGAGAAATTTTATTTAATAATAAAGATATTAAAGATCTAGAACCTCACAAAAGAGATCTTTCGACAATTTTTCAAGATTATGCATTATTTCCACATTTAAATGTTGAATCAAATATTATGTATGGATTACACTTAAAAAGAATATTTAAAGAAAATATTTCGCAAAATGTGAAAGATAAGCTTGAATACAATAAAAAACAGTGAACCAAAAAAGCAACTTTAAAGATGAAGGAATTGGATTTACTTATTGAAAAGTTAGAAACGGCACAAAGTTTTGTTGAAGAAGGAAGTCCTAAGTATCATCGTCTTCAAAATAAGCTTGATGATATTGATTTTAAATATTCTTATTGAGAAACTTATGTTGATCTTAAAACAAAGAATTTTGAAAATATTCATTTAAAAAGAAAATTAACTAAAGAAGAGATTAAAGAAAAAATTACTAAAATGATTAATCTCGTAGGTTTACAAGGAAACGAAAAAGCCTTTATTAGTGAGTTATCAGGTGGAATGAGGCAACGTGTAGCTTTAGCTAGAAGTTTAGTTATTGAACCAAGTATTTTACTACTTGACGAGCCGCTTAGTGCTCTTGATGCAAAAATTCGTGTTAAAATGCAAGTTTTACTTAAAAATATTCAAAAAGAACTAAAATTAACTTTTATTTTCATTACTCATGATCAGGATGAAGCATTAGAATTATCTGATAAAGTAGCAATTATTCGTGATGGCAGAATTGAACAATATGATTCACCAAAAAATATTTATGATTATCCAATCAATAAATGAGTAGCAGAATTTATTGGCGACTCAAATATTATGAATGGTAGATTTTTAGGTAATAAACTTGTAGAAATTAATAAACATCAATTTAAAACAATTCATAATGAATTTAAAGAAAATGAAGAAGTTGATGTATTAATTAGACCTGAAGATATTGATATCCATGAACATAAGGGCAAATTAAAAGGAAAAGTTATTAAAAATATTTATAGAGGAAGTTACTACTTTACAACAGTAGAAATTTCTAAAGATTTTATTATGTATGTTGAAACTACTAAGCATTACGAAGTTGGAACAATAATTTTCTTAGATTGAACATTAGACTCAATTCACTTAATGAAAAAAGAGAAAAAAGATGAAAGAGAAAATTAAATCAATTTTTCAGTTCAATTTAAGAGCATCACTTTTAATTCCTTATTTAATTATTGCCATATTATTTATAGTATTGCCAATTATTTTAATTATTGTTGAAGCATTTAGTAATAATAGTGCAAATTCTTCATCATTAACAATTGTTACTGAATGGAAAACATGAGTAATTATTCAAAGATCAATTATTTTAGGAATATCAACATGTATTATTTCATTAATTATTGCTTTTCCATTTGCTTATATTATTGCGACATCAAAAAATAAAATTTTTACCACTTTGACAATGTGTTTAATAATTAGCCCTTTATTAATTTTTACAATTGCCAAAATTTTTGCTATTAGAGGTCTTTTTTTAACATTTTTATATAATGATAGTAATACAAATGCGATGTGATTTATGATAGTCGGGCTTGTTTATCTTAACTTGCCATTTATGATTATGCCGCTTTATGTTGTATTGAAAGATATGCCAAGAAATATTGTTGAAGCATCTCAAGATTTAGGTTACTCAAAATTTAGAACAATGTTTAATGTTGTTATACCTTACTGTTTTAAAGCAATAATTTCAGGGATAACCTTAGTATTTATTTCTTCAGCAACTTCAATTGTAATTTCAGATAAATTAGTGTCAAATCCTAATGCTCTTAAAACAGTTGGAAATTTAATTAATCAATATGCTAATCCAGGAATAAAACTTGATTTATCAATTGCCTCTACCTTAGTTATTTTAATTACTTTAGTTATTTTTGGTATTTCTATTATTTTATATTTAATTCCTAAGTTAATAAGCAAATTTAGAGGGAGAAGATATGAGTAAAATTAATAAAGCGTTTCGTAATTCTTTTATTATATTAATTTTAGTTTTAACATATATTCCGTTAATATTTGCATTAATCTTCTCATTTAATAAACCGACAGATAAAGGATATGTTCCAACATCATGAAATGGATTTACTATTTCAAATTGAACAACATTTTTTAATGAATCAAGAGACATAGCTTTAATTAACTCGGTAATTATTGCTATTAGTGTTATTTTAATAGTTATTCCACTTTCACTAATAACAGTTTTCGCTTTATGAAGACAAAAAAACAAACTTCCAGAAACAGTTGTAAAAACAACATATAATATTCCTTTAATTAATCCTGAAGTTATAACCGCCATATCATTAATTATCACTTTTAGTGCAATGGGAATTACTTTAAGTTATAAATCAGAAGGAATGTTAAGAGCAATTTTTGGACATGTGATTATTTCGCTTCCTTACTGTATTTCTATCATGTATCCAGCTTCTGAAAAATTTAATAAAAATCAATTTGAAGCATCTCAAGATTTAGGTTATTCAAAAATAAGATCATGATTCAAATTATATTTAACACATATGATTCCATCAATTATCTTTTCTTCAACAATTTCAATTTTCTTTTCATTTGATGATTTTATTGTTACAAGATTATTATCTAATACTTCTACATTAGGAACAAAGTTATATGAAGGTGTTTTTAGAACTTGAGGTTTAGTAGTTGGAGCTACTTTAATGATTATTACTTTAATTGGTTCTGTAATATTTACAATAGTTAAAACTAAAAAGACTCAAAAAATTAAAAAATCTGTTTAGAGTTTAAAGTTAATGTCATTTTAAAAAGCATTTAAATAGAGAAAAATTCTTTATTTAAATGCTTTTTCTTAATCTTTTTTATCAATAATAATACATTTAATAGGTATATAATAATATTGCATAGAGAATTTGTATTTATTGGCAGAGAGAGGTTAATATGGAAGAAATAAATGAAAAAAAAGTAGAAAAAAGTTTTCAAAAAGAAAAAAATGATAATTTTTTAATCAATGAAATTAAAACACAAAAAGAGAATATTTCTTCTGCTGAAAAAAAATCCCCCCTTTCAAGAAAAAATATTAAATATCGCGAAAAATATGAGCACATTAAAAAAATTACTGATTTAATGATTGAAAAATATAAATTATTGAGAAATAAAGAAAACAAAAATTTAATAGAAATTTATTATTGCATAAAATACAATAGACTTAAAAAAGCACAAGATAAATATAAAAAATTATCACAACCACCAAAACACCGTAAAGCTATTCTTCGTTTAAATACAAAATATAAAAGAAATTATATTTCTAACTTTGCATTAAAATTATCTTTTTTGTACAAACCTAGAAAATTATGATTTATATTATTTATTTCAACAATTTTAGGAATTATTTATGGCACTACTAGAGTATTTTTAGTTGGTAGCACAGGAATTTATGATTTTGGTATTGCAGCAATTGGACAAGGAATTGCCAAGCTAACAATGGCATTATTATGAAATAGCAATATTAACATTACGCCAGACCAATTGCGAATTTTATATGAAATATTATTTTGATCGTTATATATTATTATTTCAATTCCATTATTTATATTAAGTTATAAAAAATTAGGTAAAGAATTTACATTTATTTCGGTTGTTTTTTTAGTAATTGGCACATTAGTTGCTAATAGTATTGGTATTTTTTTAAATAAATACGGGCTATCTAATTGATTACCATTTGGAGAAATTTCAAAAGTAGGAAATTCTTCTCTTTCAACTCCTTCAAAGGTTTTAAGTATTTTACCAATCACTTGATCTGATGGCGGGGAAACAATTTTAATGGTTGTTTATGCTATTTTATATGGATTAGTATTAGCAATTTCATTTGCTATTATTGGAATTTTAGGTGGTACTGCTGGAGTTAGCGGTATTATTGGTGAAATTTATTCAAGAGCTAAACACAAATCATTTGCACAAATAGCAGGTTATATGAATTTTGCTATTATGATTGTTTCAATATTTATTGGTTCATATCTTGCTGGTAATATTTTATTATCTAAAGTAAATTCAATGGGGTTGAATGAAACTTTATTATATGAAAGCGGATTGCTTAAATATACATCAATTCCACTTTGAACTAGAGCAGACATGTATTTCTCACCCAATTTTTTTGCCACATTTGTTTCAAATTTTGTATTTACTGTTTTTTTGAACAAGCTATATCCACGTTATAAATTTGTGCGTGTTGAAATTATTTCAAAGGAAATTGAACAAATTAAAAAAGCTATTTTAGAAGACGAGCGCTCATTTAACCAAATGGTATTTTATGATGTAAAAGCTGGATATTCGCAACAAGATTATAAAATGACTATATCAATTACACTATTTACGCATGTTCCTAGAATGATTAAACGAATTCATAAACTTGATCCTAACGCCTTTATAAATGTTCAACATATAAGAAATGTTCAAGGTTTTGTTTATGTTCCAGAAGGAAAATTTTAAGATAAAAACTAGCTAATTTAACTAGTTTTATATTGCAAGTCCAAAGAATAAAAAAAGTAACTATAGATAAACATGGACAAAAAAATGTCACCATTAAATTTACTTTATACCACGGCTACTTGTTGTGGTGTTTTCATCCTAAATTACTTTGAATTCTTTCATTGTTGTATCAATTTACGAAATTTCTTATAACTTTTTTAAGTTCTTTTAATCTCATTTTGCTTATATTGATTCTGTTTAAATATTCTGACTTTAAAATTGAGAATCAATATTCAATTTTGCTATTATCAAGTGAATTGCCAATTCTTGAAAGCGATACTTAACCATTATTATTTCTTATTTTATCAATATATACTTTGTTAGTATATTGAAATCCATGATCAGAATGAATAATGAATTTTTTACCATTTGTTATTTTAAATAAGTCATTAACATTATCTAAAACAAGATTTAAGTCGTTACTAGTTGAAATTTTTCAACTAACAATTTGTTTAGTTTTATGACTTATAATTGCAGAAAAAAACATAATTTTGTTTAGAATCAATTGTACCATCAATATAAGTAACATCAGTTGCATAGATATTTCAATTTTGTTTATCATTGTAATCTCTATTTACAATGTTCTCAATTTTAACAGCTGTATCTTTCTTTTTGCGTTCTTCACGTTTTCTTCTAATCTCGCATTTTAGACCTAAACGGTTCATATCACGACTTAAAGTACGTGAATTTATATAAATATTGTACTTTTTAGCAATAAATTGACTTAAACACACTCTTCCATAAACTTTTCTAAATGAAACAAAAGCATCTATGACTATATCATCATAATTTTTAGTTTTTACAACATTTGCTGACTTTTTTCATCTAAATAGCGTTCTTTTAAAAACATTAAACAGCTTTGCTAATTCATTTGTTGATAACTTTCTTTTATAATCTCTTACTATCAATTTCATTTGTTCCTTAGTAAGAGCAATATTATTTTCAAGGATTGAAAGCAATTTATCAACTTTAGTAGGATTCATTTCTTTCAATGTACTTTTATTTCTCAATTTCTTCTTACCAGGAGCGCCGCTACCAGGTTTTCTATTTATGCCCCGCTTACCTTCAACTAATAAATCTTGCATTCCTTTATTATAATATCAAACAATCTTTCTAATCCTTCTGGTCAAGCTACGCTTATCGACAAAAGCTAACTTGGGAGAAATGTTAATGGCTACCATTTTAGCTCTTGCTGTCCCTAATTGCTCATGCTCTTTAAAAATTATTTCTTTTCTTTTTTAGTAAAGTGTCTAGACATTTTTTTCCTATAATATACAGGTAACATAAAAAGACACTCTATAAAAGAGTGCCATTTTTTGTCCTAGTTTAGGTGTCAATATTTTTATCATAATCCATTTTATAACAACTAAATTTCTTTATTGAAAAATTTTTTAAATTATATAGTCATTAATTTTATAATTATGAGTAAACTAAATTTATTTTTTAATAAAAGAAGAAAATATGAACAAAAAAATTAAAACTTTATTAGCAACAATTAGTGTTCCAATTATTACCTTACCATTAATTTCAACAAAAAATTTTGGTAAACAGTTTTCAATTTATTATTCTGAAATTGACAATATTTACATTAACAATTTAACAAGAAGTTATACGGCCAATCAAAATACAAATTTAAATATACCTAAAACAAAAGAAGGTTATATTTTTGTTAATTGAGTATATGAAAAATATAACTTTCCCTTAGATAACATATCTTCTTTAGAAACTGGCGACATTGTTTTAAAACCTAACCTTATAAAAGAATATCAAGGCTTCAAAGAAGCTAAAATAAGTTTTCTTTCTTCAAATAATAAAGATATTAAATTGCTAAAATTATTAGATAAAATCGTTCTTTCATATGGATATAAAAAATTAAAATTACAAGAAGAATTTACTGAAGAATATAATAATCTTAATTTAAATGAAGAAATTATAATTGAAAATGTTGATTTAGAAAATGAATCTTTAGAGCAAGATATTAAAAATCATTTACAAGGCTTTGTTTCTAATACAGTGACTTTTCCAGAAGCTAGATTACAAACTTTTAAAACATCAAACCCTAGAAAATTTGGAATATTATCTGGTCTCTTTTCTAATTTTGGTCTTAAAGAATATTTGGTTGGTGGCTTTCTTTCATTATTTGGTTTAGGTGCTCTTGGTGGTGTTGGATATGGAATTCATAAAGCTATTGAACATCAAAGACTATTAGATGAATCAAAAAATTATGAGTTATCATTTCGAGTGGATGAAGATAAATATAAAGAAAAATCTTGATCTATATATGGTTTTGGTGAAGGATTTGAGGGTGGCAAAATTGGTACATTTAATAATGGAACAAATCAAAATGATAATGCAAATATTACACTTACAAACGAAGGAAATGGAAAATACACTACTATATTAAAGAATGTCACTGACACAAATAAAACTAATATTATTCTAAAAACAGCTAATGAAGGAGCTGAAAATCAGACAAAATCATTTAATTTGAATGATGTTCTTAAAAATGGTTATTTAGATGTTTATCTATTAGGAGATTCATATAGTATTGAAATAGATGGAAAAATTATTCAAGTATTTGAGGAAAAGGAAACCCCCATTCCTCTAGGAAAAGTTTACCTTAAAAAAGTTATTTAAAACACAGCAAATTTGAACATAAAACTGAAAAAAAACTAGCTGAACAAGCTAGTTTTTACTTATCAAAAAACTTATTTAAAAATTGAGACATTAACGTTATTCTATTTGTTTTATTCTTATAAATCCAGTATCATAACTTCTCATGTTCATAATCAACATCTTCATAAACAATCAACTCTTTTTTAGCTCGAGTTATCGCTGTATAAACAAGATTTTTATCTCTCATTTTGTAATATGGTTCCGAACTATTCACGAAAATAACACACTCTTCCTCGCTACCTTGATATTTATGCACGCTTGTTGCATAAGAAAGTTTGAATAGTGAAGCAAATTCATTTGCTTCAAAAGCGTATTCATTTTTTTCATCAACAAATTTGACATAAATCTTATTATTTATAAAATTCTTGATATATCCAATATCGCCATTACATAAACCATTTGCAAGATTTTTAATAATCATTACTTTATCACCAATAAAAAATCTTGGTCTCATATTAATATTATTATTAATAAATTTAGATTCATAAACTATTTTATTATTTTGTGTAAGCTTTGATTGAATATAGTTATTTAAAACATCAAGTCCTTTAGCGCCTTTTCATGTAGGCCCTATAATAATTACATTATCTTGATTATATTCTTGAATTTTTTGAAGATATAAATTACCAACATCTTTTACCATTTGATTAGTAAAAATTATATTATTATCATATGGTATTTTATTTTGAATAACATTTTTAATAATTTGTGTCAAATTATTTTCAATAGTTAAACGATAATTATTAGTTAATTCAAAGCTTGCAAATTTATCAAAATTAATAAAATCATTTAATAAATCTCCAGGACCAATTGCCGGCAATTGTTTACTATCACCAACAAAAATAATTTTTTTTAAATTTTCTAGATCTTGAAATAATTTATTTAAAAGGTGAATATTTACCATACTAAATTCATCAATAATAACAATATTAATTTGTTTTAACATTTCATAGTTATATCTAATATTTCTATTTAAATTGTCATATACACCCAAGAAAGAATGAATAGTTTTAATAAAGTATGGAACAATTCCATATTCATTTTGAATTTTTGCTTTTAAATTTCTAGCACTTCTTCCTGTTGGGGTTAAAATGGCAAAATTATCAAATTCATTTTCATTAAGAATAGCAGTATATATTTCAATAATTTTTGATTTCCCAGTTCCTGCATTTCCATAAATTATTGAAATATTATTATTATTAATTAATTCAATCGCATTTTTCTTTTCATAATCAAATTTGGAAAGTAGATCATAGCTAATTGGTAATTTAATATTAGTTTGCTGTGAAATTTTCTTTAATGATTTCGCTATATTTTCAAGCTCATTATACATTTCGAAACGAATTATTCAATTATTTTTTAAAATTAATATTCGTTTGTTTTCTATCGACTTTTTGATTTTTTTAATAAATTTTGAATAATCTTGTTGTTGATTATTTTTAAAAAATTGATTTCAAATATAGGATAAATCAAAAACACAAGACCCACTGAAATTTTCTTCATTCTTAATAATATTATCAACAATAACTTCAAATTTTGTTTGTTCAATAATTTTAAAATTAAAAATATTATTTTGCTGAATTTTTTCTATATCATTTAGCGTTATTTCGATAAAGTTATTAAAATAAATTAAAAATAAATCTTTTTTTATAATTTTAATTAAATTTTTAAAATGCTTTTTTTCTTTTAAATAAAGCTTCTGCGTTTGAGATAATGAACTTTCTGAAAGATCAAAAATTATGAAGTTTTCTTTTATTGATTTTATAAAAGAAAAACCTTCTACTATTGAGTTAATTTTATTTTTAGTAAAATATTCAATTAGTTTTCTCGCCTCTTCATTAAATTGCTCTTCAATAGAATATTTTAGCGTTTTAGACATATTGAAAATTATACAAATAATTATTAATTTTTCAGTATTTTAAAAGATAAAATCAAATGATTCATTAAAATAAAATGTTTTGAATTTTTTAAAATAATTTATAATAAATAGTATATTTTATTTATATACTTTTAAAAAAGTTTAGGAGGATTTATGCCAAGAGAAGGATATACTTTACAATGTACAGCATGTAAAGATGAAAATTACATTAGTAAGAAAAATAAAAAAACTCAAACAGAAAAAATAGAGTTATCAAAATACTGTAAAAAATGCCAAAAACATGTAAATCACAAAGAAAAAAAATAATTTCTTTGTTTTTTCTTATAGAAAGGAACTTATGCAACGTAAAGTTTTAAATGATGTTTTTAAAGAATATAATTATGATGCAATTATATCTGAAGCACCACAAACAAGATTATGATATTCACAAGTAGCTACTTCTGATGGATATATAATAATAGAAAAAGAAAAAGCATATTTATTTGTTGATGGTAGATATATTGAATATGCACAAAATAATGCTAAAAATGTAGAAGTTAAATTATTAGTTGCTGACTCACTAAAAAAATTCTTTTTAGAAAAAAAATATTCTAAAGTTGCTTTTGAAAAGGATTATGTAACTGTCGAAGTTCATGATCGTTTAAAAAGTTTAATAACTTTAGCAAACGAAAATGTTGAAGTAGGATATGTTAGTGGACAAGATTTAAGAATCTTAAAAGATGAAGATGAAATTAAACTAATGCAAGAAGCTATTGATATTTCAATGAAAGCATATTATAGGGTTAAAGATTGACTTAAAGAGGGTGTTAGTGAAAAAGAAGTTGATCACGAATTAAACTACTACTTAAAACAAGAAGGCGCTGATAAAGAAAGTTTTGACAACATCATCGCTTTTGGTGAAAATGCAGCAGAACCTCATCACCACCCTACTGATAGAAAACTTAAATTCGGTGACATCGTTAAAATTGATTTTGGTGCTCTTTATAAAGGTTATTGTGCTGATGTAACTAGAACTCACATTTTTGGCGGAAACGAAAATGCTACAGATCCAAAATTAGTTGAAATTCTTCAAATAGTTGAAGAATCAGCAGCTTTAGGTAGAGCGGCGGTTAAACCAGGAGTTTCAACTGCACAAATTGACAAAATATGTCGTGATTATATTCAAGAAAAAGGATATGGACAATATTTTGTTCATTCAACAGGTCATGGTTTAGGTATTGATGTTCACGAATTTCCTTCTGTTGGTACTAGATCAAATACTATATTGCAACCAGGAATGGTTATTACTGTTGAACCAGGAATTTATATAGAAGGTTTAGGTGGAGCAAGAAACGAGGATGATGTTCTTGTTACTGAAGAAGGTCATAGAGTATTAACTCATAACTATAAACCTGATTAAAAATAGTTATTATTCAAAGAATAAATTTTTATTAATACTAAAACTCAAGCAATAAAGCCTGCTTGAGTTTTTGTTATCCTCTTTTAGGTATTATCCACAAATACCACAACTTATTTCTTTTGCAATTTTTTATCTTTTTAATAATAGTTATTGGCACGATTTCCTTAATTATTAATATGTTATAATATTAATAATATTAAGGTTATAGAATCAGGAGAATAATGGAGAATAGAGATTTACAAAGAGCAAAATTGCATAGTGAAGTGTGAAAAATAGCCAACGAAATAAGAGGTTCAATGAATGTTTGAGACTCAAAAGATTATATTTTAGGTTTTATTTTTTACAGATATTTATCAGAAAATTTAAAGATGTTTATTAATGTTGAAATGGCTAAGATTGATACTGAAGATGAAAAACCGTTTAAAGGTAAATATGAAGATTTCAATTTTGATATAAATGATGAAGCATCTTATGAAATTAAATACGATGTTATGGGAAATTTAAGTTATTTTATTGAACCAAATAACTTATATGAAAATATATTGAAATCATCTAATGATGAAAATTTAAATGAAAAATTAGCTAATGCTTTTGCACAGATTGAAGATAGTTTTAAAGAATATGACCAAATCAAAGCAAATGTCAATATTGAATTAGAAGATTTGAGTGGTATATTTAAATCTATTAATTTAAATAATGACAAACTAGGTAATAGCGTAGTTGAAAGAAATAGAGTATTAAGAAAAATACTTAATGGTATTGCTAACTTCCCGCTTAATGATATTAATGAAAGCAAGATTGATATTCTTGGTGACATTTATGAATTTTTAATGTCAAAAATAGCAGCTGAATCTGGATCAACCGGAGGACAGTTTTTTACACCTCAAGAAGTTGGTGAGCTCCTTGCTAATATTGTTTTAATTGATTTTAATTCTAAAGATAAAAGACAAAAACAAAATATTAAAAATGCTTATGATCCAACTTGTGGTTCAGGTTCTTTACTTCTTAAATTAGTTAAACTTCTAAAAAACTCATCTTCTGTAGTAGATAAATTTTATGGACAAGAGATTGAAGCAAATGCTTACAACATGGGCAGAATGAATATGATTTTACACAACATCTCTCGTCAAAAATTTAATATTAAATGAGGAGATACTTTAAAAGACCCTAAACACATTGATGTTAAGTTTGAAGCTATTGTTTCTAATCCGCCATTTTCTCAAACTTTTGATACTAAAAACAATCCTGAATTAGAAACCGATGAGCGTTTTATTAACTGACCACTTCCTAATGAAAAGAAACGTGGTGATTTTGCTTTCATCATTCATTCTCTTTATTCGCTAGAAAAAAACGGAACAATGGCTATTGTTGAATTTCCAGGTATTTTAGAACGTGATAGAAAAGAACAAGCCATTAGAGAAAAACTTGTTAAAGAAAACATGATTGAAGCTATTATTCAATTACCTTCAAATATGTTTTTTGGAACAAGTACTTCAACAATCATTATTGTATTCAGAAAAAACAAATTAGATTCAGATGTTTTATTTATTAATGCTGCTAATGAATTTGTTAAAGAAGGTAAAAATAATAAATTAAGCCCTGAAAATATTCAAAACATTATTACTCTTTTAAAAGAAAGAAAAGATATTGAAGGTATTTCTAAATTAGTAACTAAAAAAGAAATTATCAAAAGAAATTATTTATTATCAGTAAACACTTATATTCCTAAAGTTGATAATTCCGAAAAAATTGATATTAAAAAATTAAATGCTCAACTTGAAGAATTAGCTACAAACATTCAAACTTTAAGAAATGAAATTTCAGATATTGTTAAGGAGTTAGAAGATGAGTAAAAATATTTTTAAACTTATTGATGAGCTAGTTGAACAAGATAAGATTGAATATAAGACTATTGGCGAGTTGTGCCATATATATAGAGGCAAATCTTATTCTAAACATTATGTAAATATTCACGTTGGAGAATATCCTGTTTATTCAAGTGCCACATTTAATAATGGAGAATTTGGAAGAATTGATACATATGATTTTGATGGCGAATATATGACTTGAACTGCTGATGGATATGCTGGAGCAGCATTTTATAGAAATGCGAAATTCAGTGCAACAATTTTGTGTGGTGTTTTAAAAATAAAAGATACAAATATTTTAAATTACAAATATTTAACTGCAGTATTTAATAAAGTTTCACATAACTATATTAAAGGAACAAAAAAAGGATATCACAAATTAAATACAGTAATGGTTAGTGATATTGTAATCCCCGTCCCACCTATTGAAATCCAAGAAAAAATTGCTCGAATTTTGGATAAATTCGATATCCTAAAAGCGGAGCTAAAAGCGGAGCTAAAAGCAAGGAGTGAACAATACAATTATTATCGTAGTGAATTATTAAATATTGATAATTTATCAAATAATAAATATCTTAAAAAGCTTCTTCCTAATTACTTAGAACAAGAAATTAAAAAGACAGAATATAAGACTATAAAAGATGTTTGTGATATTTTTGTAGGCAAAGGAATATACGACAAAAGATATGTTGAAAGCAACAAAGGAGAATATCCAGTCTATTCAAGCGCCACATTGAATAATGGTGAATTAGGCAGAATTAACCATTATGATTATGATGGAGAATATGTAACTTGAACAACAGCAGGTAAAGCGGGTGAGGCAACATATAGAAATGGTAAGTTCAGTGTAAATAAAAATTGTGGTGTTTTAAAATCAAAAGATAATATGCTGATTTCAGAAAAATTTTTAGCATTGATTTTTAACATGGTTTCTAAGGCTCATGTTAAAGGAGTTGGTGGAATGCAGAAATTTTGAGCAAATAATGTAAGAGATATTATCATCCCCATTCCTCCTATTGAAATCCAAAACACAATTACTAATTTATTAGATAAATTACAAGAATATTCACAAAACATTCAAGGATTATTGCCTCAAGAAGCACAGCTTCGTGAGACTCAATATCAATATTATCTAAATAGATTATTAGACTTTACAAGAGAGAGAGAGAGAGATAGCTCTTGCGATTAGTTCGCTATTACTTAATAGTGTTGATTCTAAAATTCCATTTAATAATGAACTATTAAAAGAGCAAATTTCACAAATAAGTAAAACAGAATATAAGACTATTGGTGAAGTTTCTATAATTGAAATTAGTAAACAAGTTAATAAGAATTTGCTATCTCAAACAGGTAAATATCCTGTTATAAATGGTGGAGTGAAACCAACAGGATATTGAGATAAATTCAATTATAAAAAAGGTTGTATAACTGTTATACAAGGCGGACCTACTGCTGGATTTGCTCAATATATGGAAACTGATTTTTGAGCTGGTGCCCACTCTTATATTCTTAATACAATAGATGAAAGCAAAGTATCACAGAAATTCCTTTTTTATATTTTAAAAATAAATGAACCAACAATAAATTCATTAAAACAAGGTCAAATTTTACCTTCTCTTAGAAGAGAATCTCTTAAGAATTTTTCAATACCCATCCCTCCTATCGAAATTCAAAACACAATTACTAATTTATTAGACAAATTACAAGAATATTCACAAAACATTCAAGGTTTATTACCTCAAGAAGTACAGTTTCGTGAGATTCAACATCAATATTATCTAAATAGATTATTAGACTTCACAAGAGAGAGATAGCTCTTGCGATCCAAGAACTTAATCTATTTTTTGAAAGAAAAATATTTTCTTCTGTTTTATTTAAGATTCAAACAGGTATATTAAAAGCAAATGCCGAAGAAAAAGATGGTAAATTTCCATTTTTCACATGTAATGAAAATCCTAAAAGAATCAACACGCATGCTTTTGATTCGGAAGCTATTTTAATTGCTGGTAATGGAAATTTTGGACATATTAATTACTATAAAGGTAAATTTAATGCATATCAATGAACATATGTATTAACGAGAAAAACAGATTTAATTAATATGAAATATGCTAAATATTTCTTTGAAGCATTCTTTAAAGAAAGCATTAAAGATGTTATTGTAGGTGGTGTAATTCCATTTATCAAATTAAGTAATATTCAAAACTTTAAAATAACTTATTTTAATCCTATTATTCAAAACTGTTTAATCAATTTACTTGATAAATTTGATGATTACACAAAACAAGTAACCGGACTACTACCAAAAGATATTGAGTTAAGAGAAACTCAATATCAATACTATTTAAAAAAATTATTAGAGTTTAACTAATAAAAAAGAGGCAAATATGGAACAAAAAAGAAAATATGAACCAATTATTCTAGATAATTATCAATCAATTATTCCTCAAGGAAATGTCCCTTTCTCCGAATCAGAAGAAGCAATGGAAAAAGACTTAATTAATAGACTTGTTAAAAATGGTTATATATATCGTAACGATATTAAAAACAAAGAATCATTAATTAACAATTTAAGAGAGAAAATCGAAAAGATTAATAATGTTAAATTGAGCGATAAAGATTGAAATGAGTTAAAAGATAAATGATTGTTTAAAAGAAATTCCATACTTACTGATAAGACGGATATTATTCAAGGAAATAGTTTATATAATCTAAATATAAATGGCACTTCTAAAAATATCAATTTATTTGATAAAGAAAATTTAGATAATAACTTCTTTGAAGTTATTAATCAATATGAAGCAAATAATAGTAAAACTAAAAATAGATATGATGTAACAATTCTTATTAATGGTCTTCCTTTAGTTCATATTGAACTAAAAAAACGCGGTCAAGAAATTGAAAAAGCTTTTGGTCAAATAAGAAGATATGAATTTGAATCTTTTTCAAGTGGAGAAGAATCAAAAATATTTCAATTTGTTCAGATTTTCATTATTTCTAATGGTACATTTACTAAGTACTTTGCAAACAGTGTTAGAGAAATAGCTGTTGATAATTTCCAAACTAATACTTCTAAAAAGGTCAAAGTTTTTTCTGACAATTTTAAATATACCTCTTTTTGAACAGATAGACAAAACCGCAAAATTAGCGATATTATTGATTTTGCTAATACCTTTCTTCAAAAAAACACTATATTTAGCATAATAGTTAAATATTGTGTTTTTGATTCAGATAATGTTTTAAAAGTAATGAGACCATATCAAATTGCGGCAACTGAATCAATATTAGCTAAAGTAGATCAGGCTATTGAAGATCCGACCTTATTTGATTCTAGAAAAAAGAATTTAACAGGTGGTTATGTTTGACATACAACTGGTTCAGGTAAAACTCTAACCTCTTTTAAAGTTGCAACTCTTATAACACAAAATATCAACAATAAATATCAAATAATTGATAAAGTTTTATTTATTGTTGATAGAAGAGATTTAAATGTCCAGACTTTTAAAAGTTTTAATAAATTTAAAAAAGAAAGTGCTGTTTCACCGGATTCAACAAATGATTTAAAGAATAAGCTTCTAAAAAAAGATAATGATAAGTTGATTGTTACCACAATTCAGAAATTAGCAAAATTAGTAAAAGATCAATCAATTAAAAAACAAAACTTAAGAATGATTTTCATTTTTGATGAATGTCATCGTTCTCAATTTGGAACACAACATGAGTATATTATCAGATCGTTTGATAATAGTTTAATTTTTGGTTTTACAGGAACACCTATTTTTAAAATAAATAGTACAAAAGGCACTGCTGATATCTCTAAAATTGAAATTAATTCCAGTTCAACCAGACAAAATACAACAGAAGAAATTTTTGGTAATATTTTACATAAATACTCAATGGCTCAAGCTATTAATGATGAGAATGTATTAAAATTTAATTTAGAAATTGCTGGTTTAATAGGATTAAAAGATCAAGAAGAACAATCAGAAGAAACTACTAAACATTCTATTAATACAGATGCAATTTGGAATGCGCCTGAAAGAATAAGAAAGAATGTTGAATACATTCTAAAAAATTTTGAAAATAAAACAGTAGGTGGAAGATTTAATTCTATTTTTGCTTCTTATTCTATTGATACCTTAAGAAGATATTATGATGAATTTAAAGAACAACAAAAAGATATAGATCCATTAAAGAAACTAAAAATAGCAGCTATTTTTAGTTATGAACCTAATAAAACTAATGAAAATGATTTTCAAATATTATCTAATGATATTAATACTGAAGCAATATCAGGATTTGATAATTTATCAGAAAGTGATAAACAAGTATTAGCAAGAATTGTAAAAGATTATAATGAACAGTTTGGAACAAAATTTTCAATTGACAATGCTTCAGCATTTGCTGATTATAATAATGATATTTCTCGTAGACTTGGTAATATAAAAGAAGAAAAAAAAGATAGAATTGATATTCTATTAGTAGTTAATATGTATTTAACAGGATTTGATGCTGTTAAACTGAATACTTTATGATTAGATAAACCGCTTAAATATCATTCATTAATTCAAGCAATATCAAGAACAAATAGAATATATGATGCTGCAAAACCTTTTGGTAATATTGTTTCATTTGTACCAAGAGTAAAAAGCGATTTAAAAGAAGCTATAAGACTATTTTGTGGTGAAAATCATGACGAACAAGTATTAATAAAAGATTTTGAAGATTATTACAATGGTTTTGACCATAAAGATTTTAAAAGAAGTTGAAAAGAAATAGTTGAAGTTGTTAGATCTAAAACATGTAGTGAATGAAATAATTCAGATCCAGAACAAAAGAAACATTTTGTTAATATATTTGGTCAACTTTTAGAAAGAAGAAACTACTTAACAAATTTTGAAAAATGATACAGTAATAAAGAGTTATGATTAATGACTCCTTATGAATTTAATAACTATAAAGCTATTTATAATGAGCTTTATAGAAAACAAAATAATGCATTAAGAAGCAAACAAATAAATATTAATGAATCACTAGCTTTCAAAAATGGTTTAGCTGATTCAACTGATATTGGTATTGATTATATTTGAAAAACAATTAATGAAATAATTATTAATAATTCTCAGCATGAAAAGTCGAATACCATCAGCTATAAAACTATTGATGAACAAACTAATGCAATAAGATCTTCAAATGTTGAACACTTAAAAGCTGATAAGATAAGAAGTTTTTTAATTTTCTTCAATTCAGATTATTACACTGGAGAACAAAGATGAGAAATGGCAGCAATCAGTTCAGTATTTATTAAAGAGTTTGTTGAATTTTCAAAAAATGATCATAATATAAAAATTGATGAACTAATTGAAAAATATAATCTTGATGGAGTAAAATTTAGAAATGTTTATGAAAACTGTTTTAAAAAAGGCGAAATCAATCTTGATCCTTATACAATTTCATCTTTCTTTAAAGAGAAAAAATCAAGTTTCTCAAAAGAGTTTAAAAATCTAAAAAAGAACTTTGAAACAGAAATATATGAGTACTTTAATTCAACAGTAGATATATTAAAATTAAATGATTAACTATTAGTTAATCTTATGTATATTTAAATTTGGATTTAGGATAGTAATCTAGCTATGTTTTTATTTTTCAGGATAGATAGAATCGCTATATGAATTATAACCCTTTTCAAGTAAGTAGGAACTCTCTTTAGCTGCTGCTTCTATATACAAGTATCTAAAAATAACACCAGCCATGTCAAAACCATATTCATGATCACTATATAATCTAGCTAAATAATTGTTAATGATTTTTGCATTTACTTCAGCAATTCATTTAACTTCGTTAATTAATTTGTCAGTTTGTTCTTTCTTTTTGAGTTTTTCAACTCCTTTTTTAAGAGATTCTAGTCCATCTCTCATTGCTTTGAAAAAGTTGCTTAATGTCACAGCGTTAGGATTCATTAATTTTAATAAGTCGAACATTGAGTTAAAATCAATTTGTTCTGTTAAGTTATAAAATGTAACATAATATTTTAACGAATATTTACCAAGAACAACTACTAAATCATAAGGGTGCAAATGACCATTGTGAGTTAAAAAAATTGCTAAACAAGTCAGTTAAAAAATTTACATCAGCATAACCTTTTGAATACTTACTAAAAATTTTAGAAAGAGATTCAGCGGAGTTTTTAATCCTTCATCAATAAATTTGATCTGCCTCAAGTATATTATATATATCATCACCAAAGGTAATAGTTAGCTTATTTCTTTTAATTTTATCGTAATCAGTATTATCAGTTCTTGTAAGTTGATCAAACCCGTCAATAATTTTATTCTTTAAGTTAACACCTTTTAATGTTGAAAAATATTCTAAAAATAATTTTAATAATTCTGGATCTTCTTCAAATGTTTTAAATAATATGGAAATAAAATTTGAACTACTTTTTTTATAAATATACGAGTGTAACAATTCACCTAAGTTTAAAGTTTTTAAAAGATTATTAAATTCATCAGAAGTTAATTGGTTTAATAATTTGAATAATCTTTTAGATTTAAAAACAGCTCCGAATTTATCTTTTAATCATTTCAAAACATCATTTGGTTTTGAATCATTTTCAATAAGTAACTTTCTAAGTATCTTTTTAAAAGCTGCTGTTGATTCTGCGGAGTGGTTTATCAAAATATTATTAACAATATTTTGATATATATTTGAATAGAATCAACTTTTCAAATTGTGTTTAGTGCTCTCATTTTTATTTTCAAAATAATAACCCAAACCTACACCAAGTCCAACAGCAGCTGCAGCACCTAAGCTGCCCCCCCCACTACTGTAAGAATGTTTTGAATATTTCATCAACTATTATTATTTTTTCTAGATTATTTTATCCTTTTTTTAAAAGTCATAAAAAGATTTTTTAATTTCTTTAGTGGTCGATTTCGATTTATTAAAAGCCATTTTAAGGATTGAAACATTGTTATTGTTTTGGTAATTATTAGAAAGTAATTTAAGAATTTTTAAATGAGAATTTTCTAATGAAACAAGTTTAGTTTCAATTTGTTTAACTTCTTGTTGTTTATTTAATAAGTTGTATCTTTGTAATATGTTTTACTCTTTTTAGATTTATTTTTTACAGTACAACTAGTAGAAAATGAAGCTAAACTCATTATACTTATACCAATATGCGTGCTCAATATTCTTAATTTATTATTCATTAGATTACTTAAATTTATAAAGCTATTTATATGGTGAAAACTTTATGCAAAATTTAGAAAGAAATTTGTTTTTATAGCCATATTAGTTGTGTAAATATTGCTAAATTAATAAATTTTTAACATTATAAAAATATAGAGAAGCTGAATTTAACCTCTCTACTTTTCATATAGTTCTTCCTTAGTTTTAAAATTAATGTTTTCGCCATATAAATAATTTTTTAAATAGGGTTTTAAATCTATTGAATGCTGATAAAGACCGTAAATTGCTAAAAAACACCTATCAATCAATTTGTTGAGAAATTCAACTAATTAGTAAATTTCATTTTTTAATTTTTCAGAAATTTCTTGTCCCCTTATTTTTCTTATTCCTTTTTTTAAAGATTCTAATCCCTCTTTAAAAACATCAAGAATACCCTTAAAAGTTACAGCATTGGGACTAAGTTTCTCAAAAAAACAAAAATTGTATTTAAGTCAATAGAGTTTAATAAATCTTTAAAATAAAATGAAATATAGCTTTTATCAACAACTCATTCAAATTGACTTAAAGCATATATTGTATCTAATGGATGCAAATCACCATATTTATCTAAGAAATCTCTAAAAAGTTAATGAATTTGGATTCTTCAATACTTTCTTTTGTATATTTTTTAAACAAGCCAATAAAAACTTTAGGATCTTGCTCCCTTATACGTTTTTCTAAAGCTATTTTTTCTGGGTTAGGAAGAAATGAAAGAATTGTTCCTAATAACCCTCTTCCTCTGCCTTTATATGTTGGATTTTCATACATATCCACTTAAAAGAAAGTCTAAATAGCTATTATTATTTAATTTAGATTTATTGTTTTTTAATGAAAATATAAAATCTAAAAATGAATTAGTTAAATATAAATCGCTTTTAAATATTTTAAATAATAGAGAAAAAAATCCATTTGGGTCTTTTGAGTTTTTGTAGTTGTATAAAGTCTCTTTAAAATTAAAATTTTCTAAACTAGATATTATTTCATCAGTTGTACTAGAAGAAAAAAGTTTAATAAGATCGCTTTGACTAAATATATTAGGAATATTAGCTTTTAATCAACTCAAAACACTATTTGAATCTTTATCATTAGCATCATAAATATCTCATAATAACTTTTTGAAATTTTTAGTAATTTGTGGATTTGGATATACAAAGATTTTATGAGCTATATTAACATAAAGTTTGGAAATAACTGAAGTTTTGATATTGTGTTTTGTAACTGAATTTATTTCTTCAAAATAATATTCAATTCCTATAATACTACCAATAAAAGCAGCACTGCCAAGAACTGAACCTATAACAATAAGTAGACCATTACTTTGTTCTTTCTCATGTTCTTGCTTATATTTAAGATATTGATCTATGATAGTTTTTCTAGTTTCTTGAGCTTTTGCTTTTTTCTTTTTTTAATAGTTAATCTTGGAATTTTAAAATGAGTTGTTGTAATTGCGGCATTTTTTTCTAGAACTTTATAACTTGTTCTTGGTCTTTATAAATTATCAATTTTCAGCTTAACTTCTTTATTAGTTTCTGTAGTTTGAATGAAAGAATAACTAGAAGATAGTGTAATAATATCCAGTGCGCCTATACCAGTAAGCACGCCGGCCAATTTCGTTCCTTTTTTCATATTCATCTACATTTAATTTCCTAATTTTCCAATTTATAAAATTATGATACTTAAAGAGCAATTTATTGTTATTTTCTTAAAATACTTGAAAAGGCACAGAGAATTATCACTTTAAGTGTACTCAATTGCTCCAAGATTTTAAAACAAAAAAAACTCAAATACAGAAATTTGAATCTGTATTTGAGTTTTATTTACTTTAATTAAATTTATTTATTATTATTTCTTATTTTATTAATATTTTTAGCTATTTGCTTTTCTTCAAATCTAAAAGCAATTATGTTTGTAGGAATAGCTATTAATACTGTAGAAAGAATTATTAAAACCCTACCTCATCATTTTAATATTTCTTTTTGATAACCTGTATATATTAAAGCAATCATAACAACTGTAAATGGTAGTATATAAGTTATTGATTTAATTTCAAAAATATTAAAATGAATCAACAAGACATTAATTACAATTATTAATAAAGATACAAAAATAACTATAATTAAATTATATTTCAATGGAAGTAGTTCAACAGAACTACTTCCATTTTTTTCTTTATATAATATATCTCTACCAAATAACATTCACAAGATAAAAAGCGGAATAACAACAAATATTAATGTGAAAGTTATAAAAAGATATGTTTTGATTTTCTTACTCATATTTACTTATTTTGTTTTTAACTAATAAAATAAAATCATCTAATTTATATAATTTTGTTTCATTACTTCCAAATTCACGAACTGATATTTCATTATTTTGAAGTTCGTTTTCACCAATAATTAATTGGTATTTGTATTTTTCAAAGTGAGCTTCACGAATTTTTTTAGGTAGTCTTTCATCTTTCAAATCAATTTCAGCATCTAATTCGTTAAATGCAAATTCTTTTTGAATTTGTTTACAGTATTCAACTAATTTATCATCTAAAGCTACAGGAATAATTTTAATTTTATTAGGTGCCAATCAAAGAGGGAAGTTACCTTTATATTGTTCCAATAAAATAGAAATGAATCTTTCATAAGTACCAATTAATCCTCTATGAATCATTACTGGTGTTTGTTTTTCATTATCTTTATTTATGTATCAACAATCAAATCTTTTTGGCAATAAGAAATCAAGCTGAATAGTTGAAACAGTAATTTCATGATTTAGCATTGTTTTAATTTGAATATCAATTTTTGGTCCATAAAAAGCGGCTTCGCCAATTTTTTCTTCATAAACTACATTCATTTTGCTCAAAACATTTTTTAACATTTTTTCTGAACTTTCTCACATTAAATCATCTTGAAAGTATTTTTCTTTATCTTCTTTATCTCTTAACGATAAAGAAATGTAATCAATTTTTAAATCAAATTTTGATAACATTTCAGTAATTTGTGAATACATTGCAAATACTTCTTGTTCAATTTGTTCAGGAGTAACTAGTAAGTGACCTTCTGTTAAATCCATCCCTCTAACACGTTCAAGTCCTGTTAAAGCTCCAGATTTTTCATATCTATAAAGTCTAGCTTGTTCACTATATCTTTTTGGAAGATCTCTATATGAGTGAAATTCTGAATTAAATAAAACTAAGTGGTGTGGACAAGTCATTGGTCTAGGGATCATTCTTTCACCTTCAGCTTCAATAACGGGAAACATATCATCTTTATAATGATCTAAGTGACCCGATGTTCTATATAAATCTTCACTACCAAAGTGAGGAGTTAAAACTTCAGTAAATCCATATTTTTTATCTAATTTTAAAACTAAATTTCTTAATGAATTACGTACTTTCATTCCGTTTTCAAGTCAAAATGGTAAACCTTGACCGCCTAATTTATGAAAACTAAATAATTTAAGTTGTTTATTTAATTGGCGGTGATCATTTTCTTTTCTCATTTTAACAAGATCTAAATATTCTTTTAATTCAGAATCACTCTCTCAACAAGTTCCATAAATTCTTGTTAACTGTTCATTATTTGAATCGCCTAATCAGTATGAACCTGATAAATTAAGCACTTTAAAGTATTTAATTTGTGAAACACTCTCAACATGGCCGCCAGCACATAAATCAACAAAAACATGTTCTTTTTTTTGTTCGTCAAATAATGAGTAATATGTAATGTTTTTTTCTTCAGTTGCTAATTTTTCTTGCATATATTTTTTAAATGGTTGATCAGCATTTCTTTTTGAATAAAATTCAAAATATGTTTTTTCATCAACTTCAATCATATGGATATTTCTTTTTGAAAGTTGTTTCATTCTTTTTTCGATATTTATCAAATCCTCTAATAATAAAGGATTAGCAAATTTGAAATCATAGTAATAACCTTCTTCAATAGCCGGTCCAAATGCTAATTGAGTATCTGGAAAAAGTTCATATACAGCAGCAGCCATTAAATGTGCTGTAGTGTGATTTAAGTTTTTATTTACTTTCATTTTTGTCTCCTAAACCAATTTTTTTATAAATTTTGTTCATCACTTTCTTCGCTGTGTAGCAAGCCTTTTGTGCACCTATTTTTGAATACTTGTCAATATTTTTTAAAGATTCTTGATATTTTTTTTGAATTTCAATCAATAAGTTTTTAACATCATTAGCAACCGCCTGTTTTAAATCAAAATAACTTTTCTCTTTAAATATATTTTCGGTCTCTTGTATTGTAATCTCATTTAATGAAGCATATATTGTTAATAAATTTGTAATTCCAGGCTTTTCATTTGAAATATAAATTTTATTTTCGCTATCCGTAACTGCTTTCATAATTTTATTGTAAGCAATGTTTGGGTCATCGAGTAAGTAAATTGTAGATTTTGAATTCTCATCAGATTTTGACATTTTCTTTTCAGGATTTGTTAAAGATTTAATTTTTGCTCCAACTTTTGAAACAAAAGCGTTAGGTAATGTTAAATTAAGATTATACTTATTATTAATCCTATTTGCAAGATTTCTAGTTAATTCAACATGTTGAATTTGATCATGACCAACAGGAATTATGTCAGCGTTATACAATAATATGTCGCTCGCCATTAATATTGGATACATAAATAATCCAGTCGGAACGCTTTCAGTGCCATTTGAGTTTTTTATTTTTGAGCTTTTATCTTTAAATTGAGTCATTCTTGATAATTCGCCTATTGTTGAATTATTTGTAAGGATTCAATACAATTCAGAGTGTTGTGATACATCTGATTGAAAAAATATTGTAGATTTTTCAGGATCAATCCCACAAGCTAAATATAATGCAAAAATATCTTTTCTATTTTTTCTTAATTCGCTCGGACTAATTTCTATTGTTAAAGCATGTAAATCGGCAACAAAAAAATATGAATCATATTCATGTTGAAGTTTAACAAAATTTTTAATTGCTCCAAGATAATTTCCTAAAGTTAATTTTCCAGTTGCAGTTATACCACTAACTAATTTTTTTGCGTTATTCATATTATAAAATTATATAAAAAATCACTTATTTAATATAATAATAATTATATTATACAAGTCATAAAACTTTGGCTTAAGAGGTGTATATGGAAAAAATATTTGACTTTGCAAAGTATGAAAAATTAATTTATGAAAAATGACAAGATGCTAAATATTTTACAAAAAGAGACGAAGCAAAAAAGCCATTCACAATTTTATTGCCTCCTCCTAATGTTACAGGTGTTTTACATTTAGGACATGCTCTTGATACTTATTTGCCTGACTCAATTTTAAGATATAAAAAATTAAGAGGATTTGATACTTGATTTATAACAGGAACTGATCATGCTGGAATTGCAACGCAATCAAAAGTAGAGTCAAAATTATATCAACAAGGAATTAATAAATTGGATATAGGTCGTGAAAAATTTCTTGAAGAATGTTGAAAATGAAAAGAAGAGTATTCAAAAAATATTCATAAGCAATGGGATAGGCTTGGTCTTTCTTTAGATTATGAAAATGAAAGATTTACTCTTGATAAGGATGCTAATGAAGCAGTTTTAAAAGCATTTATAACATTATATAAAAAAGGATTAATTTATCGTGATTCTAAAGCAATTAGCTGAGACCCAAAACTAAAAACCGCATTAAGTAATGTAGAAGTTATTAATAAAGAAATAGAACAAGAAATGGTATATATTAAATATCCTATTGCAAATAGTAATGATTTTCTTACAATTGCTACAGTTAGACCAGAGACACTATTTTCTGACGTAGCTGTTCTTTATAATCCTGCTGATGAACGCTTCAAACATTTAAAAAATAAAAAAATTATTCATCCACTTTTAAATAAAGAGTTACCAATTCTTAGTGATGAATATATTGATATGAAATTTGGGACAGGTTTAATGAAATTATCTGCTCACGCTTCTAATGATATAGAAATTATTAAAAAATTAGGCTTAGAAATCAATGAGACAATTGATGAGAGTGGAATTCTATATAATGCAAATCAATTTAATAATCTTGATCGTTTTACTGCTAGAAAAGAAATTATTAAATATTTAAAAGAGCAAAATTTTATTGAAAAAATTGAAAAAACTATATCAAGTGTTGGAATTAGTGATCGTAGTAAAGAAGTAGTTGAAATTCTTGTTAGAAAGCAATGATTTGTTAAAATGGATAAATTTGCTGATATGATTATTAAAGATTTAAAAAGTAAAAACAAGTCTAAATTTTATCCAGAAAGATTTGAAAAAGAGCTTAAGTTATGAATGGATAAAGTTTATGATTGAACAATTTCAAGACAGCTTTGATGAGGGCATCAAATTCCGGCATGATATAAAAATGATAAAGTTTTAGTTCAAATTGAATCTCCTGGCGAAGGATGAATTAGAGATGAAGATGTTCTTGATACATGATTTAGTTCGGGATTAGCGCCATTTGCTTTTATGGGTTGACCACAATCAGAAAAATTAATTAATAGATATTATCCTGTTGATTTATTAGTTACTGGTCGAGATTTAATTTTCTTTTGAATTGCAAGAATGTACATGTTTTCATTAGAATTTCAATCAAAAGCACCTTTTAAAGATATTATGATCCATGGACTTGTTAGAGATGAGAATAATGTCAAATTTTCTAAATCATTAGGCAATGGAATTGATCCTATTGATGTTATTAATAAGTATGGAAGCGATGCACTTAGATGAGCACTTATTTCAGGAACGAAAGCAGGCACAGATTTAAGAATTGGTAATAAAGATTTTGTAAATAGTCAAGCAATTATTACAAAATTATGAAATGCTGCAAGATATATAAATTCTAAAAAAGAATCTGAAAGTTCTAAAACAATTTATGATAAATGAATTGAAAATGAGCTTTATTCATTAAATGAAAAAATTGATAAACATATATCTAAATATGAATTTAATTTAATTACAAAGGAAATTTCTGATTTTATTTTTAATAAATTTAGTTCATGATATTTAGAACTTTCTAAAAACGAAAATAATAAAAAATTTAATTTAGAAAATATTAAAAAATTATTATTTATTATTCATCCATTTCTACCATTTGTTACAGAAGCAATTCATCTAGAATTATTTAATGATTCAATATTTGAAATGACAATGCCAAATTTTGAAAATTATGAAGATAACATTGATGTAGAAATGATTATTGATATTGTTACCTTAATAAGAGTTCATCGCGAGAATAATCAAATTAGCAATAAACAATTAGTTGAGTGAAACTTTGAATCTCTTGAAGAACAATATACAAAAAGTATTGAAAAAATGAGTAAAACTATTGAGAAAATGACTAATTCTTTATTTATTAAAAAAGATGAGAGTGTATCAAGCCATTCACTTAAAACTGGAATTATTTCATTTTATTTAACTGATGAGATTAAAATTAAAAAAGAACAAGAAATAGAAGAAAAAATTAAATTTTTTAAGGCCGAAGTTAAAAGATCTCTTGCAATTTTAAGCAATGAAAAATTTATTTCTAAAGCTCCTGAATCTAAAATTCAAGAGGAAAGAGATAAATATGAGAATTATAAATCTCAACTAAAATTTTATCAAAAGGAGAAATTATGCAATTAATGAATGGTAAAGAAATTTCTCAAAAATTAACAGAAATTTTAAAAGATGAAATCAACAAATTAACAAAAAAACCAACATTAGCAATAGTTCAAATAGGTGATAACTTTGCTTCGAATAAATATATTCAATTTAAAATGAATAAAGCAACTGAACTTGGCGTTAATAAAAAATTATTTAAATTTTCAGAAACAATTTCTTTTAAAGAAATAAAAAAAGAAATGGAATATATTAATGAACATTATGACGGGATAATTATTCAGCTTCCTGTTCCATCTCATCTTGATAAGCGCAAAGTTTGTGACTTAATAGAAATTGACAAAGATGTGGATGGCTTAACAACTAAAAACCTTGAAAAATTATATTCAAATCAAAAAACATTTATTCCTGCCACTGTTAAGTCTGTTTTAACATTGCTTGATGTTTATGAAATAGAAGTTGAAGGAAAAACTGTTGGAGTTGTTGGACAATCTGATTTAGTTGGGAAACCACTTTCTACACTATTAGCCCGCCGTGGCGCCATACTTTCTAGATATGATAAAGAAACAGGAATTAGCGGTCTTGAAAATAATGATATTGTTATAGTTGCAACAGGTGTAGCAAAACTTGTGAAAAAAGAAAACCTAAAAAAAGGTTCTATAGTAATTGATGTTGGAATTAATCAAGATCAAGATAATTTAGGTAAGCCTATAGGTGATGTTGATCCAGATGGACTTGACAGATGAGTATCATTGATGTCGCCAGTTCCAGGTGGAGTTGGACCTTTAACAGTATTTTCGCTTTTTGATAATTTAATTGAAACAAAAAGAAAATAGCTTGATTGGCTATTTTCTTTTTGTTATTTTATCAATTTGCATATAAGGAATAAGAGCTTTAGGTATACTTACAGACCCATCCTCTTTATTATAACCATTTTCAATAATAGCAGCAATCAAACGATCAATAGCTAAGCCTGAACCATTAATTGTAAAAACATATTTATTTTCTTTACCATTTTTATATCTGATCATTGCTCTTCTGCCTTGAAAATCTCCAAATCTTGAAACACTTGAAACTTCACGAAATTTATTTTCAGAAGGCATTCATAACTCTAAATCAATAGTTTGTTCACTTGAAAAGCCTAAATCACCAGTACATAATAGTAATTCTCTATAAGGAATTTCAAGTTTTTCTAAAATATTTTTGGCATCATCAAGAGTTTTTTCAAATTCATGCTTAATATCTTCCTCTTTAACAATTTTTACTAATTCAACTTTTTTAAATTGTTTATTTCTAATAATTCCCTTATTATCTTTGCCTCCAGAACCTACTTCTGACCTAAAACATTCAGAAAAAGCAGTTACTTTTATTGGATCATCAAGATTTAAAATTTCATTATTTCAGACATTAGTTAAACTAACTTCAGCTGTAGGAATTAAATATAAATCTTCATTAGCAATTTTAAATAAATCTTCTTCAAATTTTGGTAATTGTCCAGTTCCTTTTAACATTTGTGATTTAACTAATAAAGGAATATTATATTCTTCATAACCGCGAGAAATATGTTCTTCTAACATAAATCATTGTAAAGCCCTAACTAATTTTGCTCCATCATTTTTGTAAATAACAAATCTTGAACCTGACATTTTAACTGCTCTTGGAAGATCAATTATTCCTAAATCATGAGCTATATCTGAATGAGAAATTTCTTGTTTTACTAAGCCTCTACCCAATTTTTCATGTGTAGATATCACTACATTTTCTTCTTCTGAATTGCCTACAGGAACATCATCAAGTGGAAGATTTGGAATTAATAACATTTCCTTTAAAATAAAAGAATTAAGTTGCTCAAATTTTTCATTTTTTTGAAAAATTTGTTCTTTAATTTTTAAAATTTCTTCTTTTATTTTTTCAACTTTTTTATTATCTTTTATGTTTAAACTTATCTCTTTTGATTTCTTAGTTACATCAGATTGTAAATTCTGGATTTCAAACTTAATTTTTCCTAAATCTTTACCCTTTTTGTAAATTTCATCAATAATTTTAGTATTAAACCCTCTTAAATTTAACTTGTTTTTTACAGTTTCTTTATTTTCAAAAATGTGTTTAATATCAAGCATTTTCACTACCTTCTTTTTTTAATTATATTAATATATTTTATATTATAATTATGAAATATTATAAATAAACATTGATTTAGAAGGGTTAGTGATGAGAGATTTAGAGAATAAATTAATGAAACTTCATGCAACTTTAGCACAAATGGAGTTTAAACTAAAGAATTTCCGCTGAAATGTTGTTGGCCTAGATCATTTTGAAGCTTATAAACAATTAAATGATTTGATTTTTACTTGCTCATCTAGCTATGATGAGATAGGTGATTTAATTATTCAATTAGGCGGATTGCCTATAGTAGAATTTAATAAAATTTCAAAAGAATCATTAATAAATTCTGAACCAAGCAAGAAATTTGATTCATTATTTATTGCCGATATTCTTATTGAAGATTTTCAAAAAATATTAGAATTTACAACAACAACTCAATGAAATATGTTAATGCAACCAGTCATCGATAATTTAAATAAATGAATGTTAAAAGCTGTATGACAGTGACAATCAGTTTTAACTGATGTAGAACAAATATAAATAAAAGGAGAGAGTCATGAAAAGAACATATCAACCAAATAAACTAAAACATATTAAAACACATGGTTTTAGAGCAAGAATGGCAACTGTTGGTGGTAGAAAAGTTTTAGCAGCAAGACGTGCTAAAGGAAGAAAAAACTTAACAGTATCTGATAAATAATTTAAATGCAAAAAAAATATCGATTACAAAAAAATTGAGATTTTCAATCGATAATGGCCTCTAAAAAGCAAGTAATTAACAAGTGATTGGTCCTATATTATAAAGAAAGTCAAAGTTTTAAAATTGGAATTTCAATACCGAAAAAGTTTGCAAATGCCGTTAGTAGAAATAAGATTAAGAGACAAACAAAAGCCATTTTAAGAACTTTAAATTTATTTAATCTTAAATTAAGAATTGTATTAATAATTAGAAAAGAATATATTGATGCAGCTTTCGAAGAAAAAGTCAAATTTTTAAAAAATATATTTAATAAGTTAGGAGGTGCCCTTGCCAATAAATAAGAAAAAAAGATCTAAATTTTTAGATTATTTTGTAAATAGTGCAAAAACTAATGACCCTGAAAATAATAAAAATCATAAAATAAAAAAAGTTATAAGAATTATTTGAAAAGTTGCGAAAATTATTTCATTTGTATTTCTTTTAACAATAGCACTTACAGCCTGTGTACAGTTGTTAGCTTTTAAAACTGGTACTATACCAGGGTCAGGTTTTGAATATTATACAAAAAGAGAAGAAGCATCACCTATTGTAAAAACCTTTAAATATAATGAAATAACAAAAATTTATGAAATAAATAATGAGGACATTAAATATATTCATAAAGATTATACAAAGCCATTAATTGAACAAAGTGAAAAAGATTTTTCAACTTACGGTGAAGGCTATTCTTCATCAGTTGTTTTTGATGATGAAAAAGAAATCGTTAAAGGCAATGCAATTAAAGCGCCATACTCAAAAAATGGAAGATACTTATTTAGATATCAGCCAACACAAAAACAAGAAGAATTAAATAGAACTAATAATAATTTGCATACATATGAACCTTTAAATAATTTTGATAATGTATTAGGTCACAAATTAGTTGATTATTTAGTTCCATCTCAAAAAATTTTATCAATTAACAAAGATGAAATAAAGTATTTGATGACAAAAGATAATGCTTTAGTTACTTATAAAGTAACTGACCCAAATAAAATTGAACATATTCATTTTTCAAGAATAGGATTGATGAATCCTAAAAATATTGATGAAATTTATGCTAGAGATGTACTTTCTTCACTTTTAGAAAAAACATTTACACAAAAATATTATGTGGATGCTTTAAAAGAAATTAAACAGACATCAGTTTTAGACTTTATTAATAGCTTAGTAACTTATGATGAAGAAAAAAATATTTATAATCCTGTAGATAAAGAATTATCTCAACCAGAAAAAGTATTATTAGATACTTATATTAAAGCAGTAACTTCATATTTTAGACTTTTAGGTTATCAAATAGATTCACAAGATGTCGCACCATATAAAGCAAATTTAAAATTTAGTGAAGCAACAATTAAACAAAATATTTATAATCCCGATTATCAAACTGTTTTATCTTCATGATTAGATGCTTGAAAAATTGATCATTTCCATGCTTTAGTTGCTTTCCCATTAATTAAAATGATGACTTCATTTTTAGATGTATTACCATATGGATATGGTTGATCAAGTATTTTAGTTATTATAGTTAGTGTTATTGTTGTAAGACTTATTGCATTAGCAATAACGAGAAAATCATTATTTTCACAACAAAAACAGCAAGAACTTACACCTAAAAAGGCTAAAATTGAAGCAAAATATGCTAGCTATAAAGGCAATAAAATGATGGAAAATAGAAAAAGAATGGAAATTCAAGATCTTTATAAAAAAAATGGTCTAAATATGTTTAGTCCTATTATAATGGCAGTAGTTTCTATGCCGATTTTTTTAGCAATGTATAGAGGCATTAACTCAATTCCTGAATTAAAATCAACTACATGATTAGGAATTACATTCTCAGCAAACTCAACAAGCTCTCTTTTATCTGGAGGTTGAGTTTACTTGCCATTATTAATTTTAGCTATTACTATGCAAGCTATTTCAATGTTATTACCAATGATATTAACTGCCAAAAGAAATAAAGAACGCACAAACTTACTTGAAAAACAACAAATAAGAAAACAAAATAGAATTCAATATATTATGATTGCTATATTTTCATTCTTTATTTTAGCAATTAATGCTGGTGTTCAGATTTATTGAATATTAGGTGGTATATGAACAATTAGTCAAACTCTTGCAATCCATTATATAATTTGTTCTAAATGATATAAAAGAAAACAGGAACAAAAAAAACTAAAAGAACAAGAAATTGATATATAAAAAATAGAGATCTAAGGCTCTATTTTTTATATATCTGCAAATAACAAAACAAAAAAATGATTACTTTTGTACTAAATAAAATAATAATTAATTAATTTACAATTTAATTTTTATTTTATTTAAATTTAATTCTATTATATTTAAATTGCAATTTTTTCATATTTTTCCATATAACACGTCTGTCACAAAGAAAAATAGGTTTTAAAATTTTAAAATTAATTATGTAGACAAAACAAAAAATAAAAAGGAGATAATTTTAAAATGAAAAAATATGACATAACGATTATTGGCGGAGGGATTATAGGCGGGACTATTGCTTATGAACTTTCTCAATATAAGTTGAATACAATAGTATTAGAAAAAAATCCATTATTTGCCGATGAAACATCAAAAGCAAATTCAGGCGCAATACATGGCGGATTTGACCCAGAACCACATAAAATTGAGGCAAAGTTAAATGTGTTAGGTAATGAATTATGAAGAACTAAAATATTTAAAGATTTAGAGTTTCCAAAAGCACAACTAGATTCATTGATTTTAGCTTTTAATGAAGAAGAGATGGAACATGTTCACATGTTATATGAACGTGGTTTAGTAAATAAAGTTCCAAAAGAATTTTTGAAAGTTATTTCAAAAGAAGAGGTTTTAGCTAAAGAACCTAATGTTAATCCAAATGTTGTTGGCGCATTATTATGCACAAGCTCATGAGCAATTGATCCTGTGCGCGCTACATATGCATTTATGGGTGCTAGTGAACAAAATGGTACTGAGTTAAAAACAAATGCCGAAGTTATTGATATAAAATATATTAATGATATATTTGAATTAACATTAAAAAATGGCGAAAAAATTTATTCAAAAGTAGTTATTAATGCAGCTGGCCATTATGCTGATATTCTTGCTGAAAAAGCAGGATATGGCGATTTTAAACAAACAACAAGACGCGGCGAATATAGAATTTTAGCGCGTAGTGAAGCGGGAATTGTAAATTCAATTTGCTTTAAAGTTCCTACAATTCACGGGAAAGGTGTAATTGTTGCCCCTATGTTAGATGGCCGCGTTTTAGTGGGACCAACTGCTGAAGAAGGTGTTCCTAAAGAAGAAACAAGATTAGTAACTAAAGAAAAATTTGATTATATAGGAAAAATTGGTACAGAAATTATCCCAACGATCCGTCTACAAAAAACAGAAATGACTCTTGCTGGATCTCGTCCTATTGATATAGAAACAAATGATTTTATTATTAGGTCAGCAAAAGAAAATAAAAAATGAATTAATGCTGCCGGAATGCAATCTCCAGCTATAGCATCATCACCAGCTATTGCTATTGAAATTGCTAAATTAGTAGAAGAAGCAGGAATAAAATTAGAAAAAGATTTAAACTATAATCCAAAATTTAAAGTTGAGTTTTAATACAAAGCAGGAGTAAATATGGAAAAGTATATAATTACATTAGACTCAGGTACGACATCATGTCGTACATTAGTTGTAAATCATGAAGGGAAAATTATTGCTAATTCACAAACTGAATTTACGCAAATGTTTCCACAATCTGGATGAGTTGAACATGATCCATTAGAAATTTGAAATACTCAACTTTCTACAATGCAATCAGCAAAACATAAAGCTAAAATTAAATCAATTGATATTGCGGCTTTAGGTATTACAAACCAGCGTGAAACTATTGTTCTATGAGATAAAGAAACAGGCTTGCCCGTTTATAATGCCATTGTTTGACAAGATAGAAGAACATCAGAATATTGTGATTTATTAGTTGAACAAGGATATTCTGATATGTTTACTAAAAAAACAGGACTAATTATTAACCCTTATTTTAGTGGTACAAAAATCAGATGAATATTACAAAATGTTCCCGAAGCAAAACTTAAATATGAAGAAGGTGTGCTATTAGCCGGAACTATTGATACATGATTAATGTGAAAATTAACAGACGGTAAAGTTCACGCTACTGATGTTTCAAATGCTTCAAGAACATTATTATTTAACATTCATACACTAGAATGAGATCAAGAAATTTTAGATTTATTAGAAATTCCTAAAGACATTTTGCCAGAAGTTAAATCATCTTCAGAATTATATGGATATGTAAAACCAACGCACTGATCAAATAAAGCGGTTGGAGAAGTTCCAATTACTGGTGTGGCTGGTGACCAACAATCTGCATTATTTGGTCAAATGTGTACAGAAGTAGGTATGGTGAAAAATACTTATGGAACAGGCTGCTTTACATTAGTTAATACAGGTCATGAACCAATAAAAAGCAAAAACAAGCTTCTTACAACAATTGCTTGAAAAATTGGAAAAGAAAAAACAGTATATGCTTTAGAAGGGTCGGTATTTATTGCTGGAGCAGCAATTAAATGATTAAGAGATTCAATTAGAATTATTTATGATTCAGCTGAATCAGACTTCTTTGCTTCATTAGTGGATGACGATCAAAGGGTTTATATAGTACCATCATTCACAGGATTGGGAGCGCCATATTGAGATTCGCATTCGCGTGGAGCAATTTTTGGATTAGAACGCGGAACAAAAAGAGAACACATTATTAAAGCAGCACTAGATTCAATTGCTTATCAGTCAAATGATTTAATTTATGCAATGCAAAAAGATCTTGGAAAACCAATTATTTTATTAAAAGTTGATGGAGGAGCTTCAAAATCAAATTATTTAATGCAATTTCAATCATCAATTACAAATATTAATGTTGAGCGTCCAACAAATACAGAAACAACAGGTATGGGCGCTTCATATTTAGCCGGATTAGCTGTAGGTTATTGAAAAGATATTGATGAACTCAAAAAATTAAATATGCCTGATAAAGTTTTTGTACCTAAAATTGAAGAAAAACAAAGACAAAGTTTATTAAAAGGCTGAAATACTGCAGTTTCAAAAACATTAAACTGAACAAATGATATTGAAATTTAATAGAAGAGTAACATGATATATTTATCGGAATTTTTAGGTACATTATTCTTAATATTGCTTGGTAATGGTGTTGTATATAGCGTATCTGCAAAACGCATGTTTGCAAACCAATCAGGAAAATGAATAGTTATTGTAATGGGTTGAGGTTTTGCAGTTATGGTTGGTGTAATTATAAGTTTAGCACTTAATGGAGCCGCACACTTAAATCCAGCAGTAACTATATGAAGTTGAGTATCAGGTAAATTTTCAAATCACTTACAATTAATATTTATACCTATGCAAATATTAGGAGCAATGGCCGCTCAAATTATTTTAAACTTTATTAACTGAAAACATATTCAAGAAACAGAATTAATTGTAGTTCGTTCAGCACACTCAACAGGACCAGCATATAATCATAAAGAAGGCGGAACTATTTTTAATTTTGCATATGAATTAATTGGCACATTAGTTTTGCTTGGAACAATTGTAGCAATAGGAAAAGCAAATATTTCTAATTTAGGCCCCTTGCCTGTCACATTTTTAGTTATGTCAATTGGTATTTCACTAGGATCAAGTACAGGTTATGCCATTAATCCAGCGCGTGATCTTGGACCAAGAATTATCTACTTTTTTACTGAAAAAATTTTTTTAAGAAAAAGAAAACAAGAATATATTGGCGCAAACTGAGCTTATTCATGAATTCCAGTTATAGCACCAATTATAGCAGGCTTTATTATTGGTGGATTATCATTTTTATAAGACGAAATAATTAAAATAAAAATAGAGACTAGTAAATCTCTATTTTTATTTTTTAATAACCTCATTGTTTTAATTGTTTTTCATTATCAACTCAGTTTTTATTAACTTTAACTTTTAAATTTAAATTAACTTTAACTCCAAATTGATTTTCAAGATGTTTTCTTGCTTCTGTTCCAATCTTTTTAATCATTGAGCCAGCTTTCCCTATAATAATACCTTTTTGAGATTCTTTTTTAACATATATTGTTGAAAAAATATCTCAAAATTCTTCGCCTTCATTAAACTCATCTATTTGTACTGAAATAGAGTGAGGTAGCTCATCTCTTAAATTTTCATTGGCATATTTTCTTATAATTTCGCTTGCAAAAAATCTTAATGGTTTATCAGTAATAGTATCTTCATCATAGAAAAAAGCTCCTTCATAAGCATACTTTTCAATTTTTTCTATAATTAAATTTGAATATCCTTGCATTTTATCATTAAACATTCAAATTTCACTAAAACCTAGTTCTTTTAATTCTCTTTCTTTTTCTTGAAATTTATCTATAGAAACATTTAAATCAGTTTTTGTAATAATTGCAACTTTATTTTTTATATTTTTAATTAAATCTAAAATATATAAATCGCCTTTACCAATTGGTTCATTAATCGGTGTTAAAAACATTACTAAATCAATATCTTCTAAGCTTTCAATAGCATTTTTATTTAATTTTTCACCAAGTTTATTTTGTGGCTTATGAATTCCAGGAGTATCTGTAAAAACAATCTGTAAATTACCATTTGTATAAACGCCGAGAATCTGATCTCTTGTTGTTTGTGCAACAGGTGAAGTAATAGCTGTTTCAAAATTTAATAATTTATTTAGTAATGTACTTTTTCCAACATTAGGACGACCTATAATAGTAGCAAAACAAATTTTCATTATTTAAATAATCCTCTATCAACAGCAAATGGCATCATTTCTCTAATAGAAGATTTTCTAACTTTTGAGCCACTATTGTTATAGCAGTAGATTACACAATCGTTATCAAGAAATTCATTCATTACTTGTAAACATGCTCCACAACAATTAATCACATCATCTTCTTTTCTACTTATAATGTGAACTTCTTTAAAATCATGGGGTTTTGCCCCTTTAGTAACAGCTGAAAAAATAGCATTTCTTTCAGCACACAAACCACTTGGGTAAGCAATAGACTCAACATTAACCCCTTTATATTCTTTTCCATTTTTATCAATTAAAATACAAGCAACCTGAAAATTTGAGTGTGGTGCATATGACTTTTTAAGTAGAGATTTTACTTTACTAAACATTGATTCATTCATTTTTTTTCTCCTAACATTGATATTATTCATAATTCACTCGGTAATAAAATTCATTCTTTTTGCTTCAGAGATTTTGATGTGATCATAACCATATAGATGAAGAAGCGAATGTGTAAATAAATAACAAAATTCTCTTTTTTCAGAATGATTAAATTCTTTTGCTTGAGAAATTATCTTTTCATAATTAATAATAATATCTCCAAGTGGCAAAATATTCATTTGATTATAAAATTCAATTGCTTCTAGTCCAAAAGAAAGAACATCAGTAGTTTTATCTACCCCCCTATATTCTTTATTAAGTTGATGGACAACATCAGGATTCTCAAAAGTAAGGTCTACAATAATTTTTGTTTTAATATTAAAGTATTTTGCAAATTCATTAATAATTTGATCAACTTCATTTTTGAAATTAAACTTATAATTTGTATTATTTTGAAAATTTACCTCATGATTTAAATTCATAAAATTATTATACTTTAAATAATATATTTAATATATTAATTTCATTTATTAAGAATCAACCATTTATATAAGAATTAGTTTTAATTTTTATATCTTTTGGAGTTTCAAAAACGTATTTTCAAATATTATTTTCTATTTTTAAAAAGTCTTTAATTGGTAACTTATAAATATCATTTTTATATGGCAACATCAATTTTAAATCACTTGTAATTTTAACTCTTTGTTCATTATTTAAAAATCCTACTAATGTAGAGTTTTCTTTAGAAATTTTAATATTAACTTTTACATCTAATTTAATTGTTAAAATTATAGAGATAATTATAATTAACAATAATATTACGATTAAAAATGATCAAAATAATCAATGTAAATTATCTTTAAATTTCAAGAGTTTCCTCCTCATAAATATAATTATTATTGTGACTTATTTCAATAAAAAAAGCATTACATTGATAATCTTTTATTGCAAATTTTAAATATTCAAAATTTTTTTTGTCAAGATTTTCGAATATTTCATCTAATAAAATTAATTTATATTTTTTGCAAAACAAATTTAGTATTTTAACTAAATCTTGTTGCCCTTTTGACATATTACTTCCTGCATTTATCATAGAAGAATTTATATTAAAGTTCATTTCATTAAATACAAATAATAAATTGTATTTTTTAATATTTTCAAATAATTCTTTCTTTAATAAGTAATTACCTTTAGTTAAATATGAAATAATTGATGTTGTTGGCAATATAATATTACTATTTAGCAAAATTAATTCGTTTCTAAATCTCCGCTTATTAAATTGATTTATATCAATATTATTGATTCTTAAAACATTTTCTACTTTTTCATCAAGCGCAAAAATCGAAAGCAAAGTTGATTTTCCACTACCATTATTTCCTTTTATATTAAAGTTTTTAGTTGTTTTAAAATTTTTTATATTAAGCACATTATGACCTTTTGAATATTCGAAATTTAAATTTTGTACTTCTATATTTTCAATATTGTCAATTTCAAAACCATTATCATTATCTTTTTCTGTTTTGAAATTCATTATAAAATTCAACATCTCTATATTAATTTTATATTTTTTATAATTGGATATAAAACCGGAAAAATAAATTGAAGAATTATTTAAATAATTAAATAGGTTAAGAAATAAAACCAATGTTCCCACGCTAAGCGTTTTATTATAAATATTTTCAAGAGAAAATGACACTATCAATATTGGTGCTATTAATGAAATAATAATATTAATCATTAAATTTAATTGTTCATATTTATAATAGTTAAAGTTTTGAATTATTAGTTTTTTGTTTGACTTTTCTCAATCTATCAATAAATTTTCATTTCTTTTTAAATTATTAATATTAAAAATAAAATCAATACTTTTATAATTGTTTTCAAGTGTTTGTTTGAGAATTTCTTCATATTTTTTATTTTTCAAATTTTGAAAAAATATTGAAATAATACAAATTAATATCGAAGTAATAAAAGCAATAATTGATAATTTATATTCAAAGTAAATTAATAATAAAATAGATGATATTAATACTATTGCTTCATAAATTAATGTATAGATATATTTTGATTGAAATGATGCAACTTCAAAAATAACTGAATATCTACGAATATAATCTTCTTTAGTTAGTTTTCTGATGTAACTAGAGTATGATGATGCTATTTTTTTTGAAATTTCTTGTCAAATATTTTTGGCTATTTTTAATTCTATAAACTTAGTGATTAGTGAATAAAAAAACTTATTCAATCCGTGAATTATTATTAAAAATAAGTATGAAACTATAAATATAATAAATATGTAATTATTTTTATTTAGTGCAAAAAAATCTAAAATAATTTTAATAAATCCATTCATAATAAAATTAGATATAAGTAATAAGAGTAATGAAGGTATTAAAAGCAACATTAACATATTAGGAACAAATATCTTATTAGTTTTTTGATAATTTGTGTTATTTTTAATAACTTTTTTATAAGTTGCAGTAATTATAATATTTAAATAAATTTTTTTAAATTCTTCAATACTCATTTTTATTTTTCCCTTTGCGGGGTCAAAAATACTTAAAATATTTTTATGTTTTTTTATAATAATTACATAATGATATATTTCATTATTTTTAATAACACATATAAATGGCTTTTCAATTTTTAATTTTAAAAATGCTTCATAACTACCTTCATACGATTCAAGAAAAATACCATATTCTTTAGCAATGTATTGTAATTCTAAAAGATTAATTCCCTCCACATCATATTTTGCTTTCATTTTTAATTCATTAATTTCTAAATTGTTTTTTTCATAATACTTATATAAGTACGCGATTGCGAATAATCCACAATCTTTTAAATCTATTTGTTTTTGCATCTTAATTGTCAATATGTTAAAATGCTATATAATTTTTAAAAAAAGGAAAAATTTAGGAAAAGTAGGAGTTTATGAAAGCAGTTATAGCATCAGATCATGCAGCATTTGAATTAAAAGCAGAAATTATTGATTATTTAAAAGAAAAAGGATATGAAGTTGTAGATTTAGGACCAATAACTAATGAACCAACTTCTTATTCATTGCAAGGGCATAAGCTTGCACATTATGTATTAGAAAATCAGGAAGATTTAGCCATTGGTATGTGTGGAACAGGATTAGGAATTTCTTACGCTCTTAATAGACATAAAGGAATTAGAGCGGCAAGATGTACTTCTGAACAAGATGCTATGTTAGCAAAAAAACATAATGATGCCAATATTCTTGTAATAGGCGGAAGAATTTCTTCAATATGTGATGCAAGAAAAATGATTGAAGCATTTACACATACAGAATTTGAAGGCGGCAGACACATTCAAAGAATTAAACAGATAGAAGAAAATTAATCTATTAAATTAAATTTTGAAAAAGCATTTTTTTTATTAAAACGCTTTTTTTAATATAATTAAAACTATGTTTATTTAAGGAGTTTTATGAAAAAGAAACAGCTATTTTGAATTTTAGTTGGGACAATTACTGCTGCCACAGCACTTATTGTTGGTACTGTATATCTTTCAAATAAATTTAATAAAGAAAAAGTAATTGAATCTGAAGATCCTAATATTAGATTAAAAAATGATAAAAATAATAATGGCAAAGCATTTGATTTTAATGCTAAAGAAAATTCTAATAATGATGAAATAAAAAATAATGTTGGTATTTTTAATGAATCTAATCCAGTAAAATATATTGCTCTGGGCGATTCTATTACTGATGGTTTTACTTCTGAAATTAATAATTTAATACAAGGAAAACTTGAATCTGGAAACATATCAGGTTATGGATATCCATCTTTTTTAGCAGATTTAATTCAAAAAGTTAATCCGAAATTACTTTCTTCATTCGAAAATATTGCAATTTCAGGCTCAACATTTAAAGATTGAAATAATAATTTAAGCCAAGAAGAATATGTTAGCAAAATAAAGGATGCGAATTTAATTACTATTACTTTGGGTGCTAATGATTATATTAAAAGCATGTTAACATATTTTTATAATGAAATTGATCTTAGTGCATTTTTTAAAATAAAAGGTAAAGATTTAAAAAATTACTTATTAGATTTAGTAGTAAGAATTTTTGACAAAATTGATATAACAATTCGCCAAGAAGTAACAGCATTTCTTGAAAAAATTACTTTGATTAATTCTAACGCTAAAATTTTATTTATTAGTTATCCTTTAGCATTAATTCGTCTTGCTGATGTAATTAATACATATTTATCTATTCTTTTTAATTCAGAAGAACAATTAACAATTATTCATGATTTTTTAAATATTGTTAATAGAACAATGAATGAAGTAATTGAAAAATATTCACAAAATATTAATCCAAATATTAAAATTGTTAATGCATTTGATAATAAGTATTGAATAAAAAATGCCGACAAAGTTGGGCGTATAGCCTTTTCAATTCATCCATCAATCAAGGGATATAAAAAATTGGCTCAAGATATTTTTATAGCTATTTCAACTTCTAAAAATAAAAAAGATTTAGAAGAAAATAAAATTTTCTTAGATGATGATTATTACAAAAAATTCATTCAAAATGACAAGTTAATTGAATTTAATATTAATGATTTAGAAGTATTAAAAAGAGCATTTGGCAATGATGGCGCTAAATGAATTTTTGATAAAAGTGAAATTGAATCAAAAGTTTTTGATTTAATAAAAGATTATTCAGTAGCCGATGAATATTACAAAAAAATTGATCTTCTTTTTAGATATTATATAGAACAATCTAAAAAAGGCGAACCATATTATGTTCCTTCAGTACCAATTTTAATTAAGTCATTTAAAGATAATATTCTTGATGTTTTTGATAAAGAGGGAAAAATTTATGCTTATCTTTCAAAAGATAATTTTAAAGTTGTTTTCGATCTTTTAACTAAGTTTGTTGATAATAATGTTATTAGAGATATGTTAAGTGAGTTTCAAAAAATATTAGAAGAAAAAGATGATAAGGGAAATTATAAATATAAAAATATTACTCCAGAAATTTTTAAAGATATTGTTTCTAAAACAATTCTTAATGAACAACTATGAATGAATTTTTTAAGAAATATGTTGGACAGTGAAATTATTGGTGGCGGAACTCTTAAAGAAATTTTATTTAAAGTTTTAGATTATGCATTTAAAGACAATGATTCAAAATTATTGTCTAAATTCTTAACACAAATTTTTAATTTAGTACCCCTTCTTCAAAATACTTCAGCTGAAAGCATTCAAAAAATAAGCAATTTTATTAAAAGAGATTCAATTATTTTTAATTTAGTTAAAGACTCAATTACTTATTTTGAAGAGTGAATATTACATGCTTTCAAAAACCCAAGTTTTAAAACATTTAGAGATGTTTTAAATTTCCTAATTTTTAAAACGAAACAAACAATTATTACCGATCCAAAATTAAAGCAAAACGTTAAACACATACTTAAAGTTGGAATAAAATTAATTAATCAAAATACTTCTTTAATTTCAAATATAGCTTTATCTCAAATTTCTTCTTTAACTGGAGAAGATTATTCTACTGGAGCTGAATCGCAAAATATTTCAGTTGTTATTCAAAAAATTATCAATTCTAACTTATTAAATGCCTTTTATGGTCGCAATATAGATTATTTAATTGAGCAGGCGCTAGAAAAAATTTTAAATCAAGGATTTGATGCTTTAGATATTAATTTTATTAAAAAAATTATTGAAGATAATAATTTTACGCAAATTAATTTCTTACTTTCAACTATTCTTCCTGAAGTAAATAAGTCGCTTTATGAATCAATTAATGATAAAAATTGAGATGATAATTTATATGTAAAAATGATTAATACAATTTTTGAAAAAACTAAAGACAATTCTAAATTATTTGAAATTCTTAGAGAGTTACCAAATGATAAATCGTCTTCTATAGATATTTCTATTTCAGATATTTTTCAAGGCGACTATTATATTTCAAATATTAAAGATTTATATAAAAGTTTAATTATTCCATTTGCAAGAAATATTGCCAAAAATTCACAAGGTGATTTAAGTCAAATTAAGATTCAAACTAATAAGGATTTACATGCCTTAAATAGAATTACAGCACTTTTTGCCTATTTAATTAGAGTTAAAGCAGATTCAGCTGCATTTTGAAGCGATTGAAATCCGCTTTCAATTAGTACAAAAATGTTTATAGCACTTAAAGAAGCTTATTATGATTCATTACAGCCATTTCAAGAAAAAGTTAATATTTTAAATGTTTCTAGTGATTTGGCTGAAATTACATTTGGTAAAGATTGACAAGACCAATCTTATGATGGGCTTTCATTTTTAGGAATTTTTCCAAAAAGAAAATATCATAGAGATAATTTAATTGCATATATTAATTATTTTGATAAAAAAGATATTCACAATAAAAATGACAAAAATATGCCTCAAACAAATTTTGATAATATATTATATTTATTAAAAAATGGATATTTAAAGCAATCTAACTAGGAAATAATCAATTATATTTCCTATTTTTTTTATTTTTTTGAAAAATGTCATTATTTTTGCTTTATTAATATTGGAAGGAGTTTTAAATATAAAAAAATATTTATATATAATTAAAATATGAAAAAAATATATGTATGTGGCCCTACCGTTTATTCCGATATTCATATCGGAAATTTAAGACCAATAATATCAATCGATTTTGTTCTTAAAGCTTATAGATACTTGAATATTGATTTTAATTTTATACATAATATAACTGATATTGATGACAAAATTATTAAAAAAGCCCAACAAGAAGGTAAAAGTGAGATGGAAATTTCTTCATTTTACTTTTCTAAATATCTTGAATTATTAAATTTGCTTAATATAGATACAATTACTAAAATTGAAAATGTCACACAAAATATGAATATTTTAATTCATTTTATTGAAAAATTAGTTCTTAATAATTCGGCCTATATAACAAAAAATGGTGTCATTTATGATGTTGAGAGTAATAAAGAATATGGAAAGCTATCTAATTTAAATATGAGCAACACAATAAGTAATGCGTTTGATGAAAACAAAAAAAACGAACAAGATTTTTACCTGTGAAAATTTACTACAACAGGCGTAAAATTTAATTCTCCTTGAGGTAGTGGTAGACCTGGATGACATACAGAATGCGTTGCAATAATTGATAAGAATTTTAAAGGTCAAACTATAGATATACATTCAGGTGGAATTGACCTAATTTTTCCACATCATGAGAATGAAAATGCTCAGTTTTATTCACTTTATAAAAAGCCATTAGCAGATATTTGAAAATATGTTGGAACCATTAAACATAATGGCATTAAAATGAGTAAATCGCTTGGCAATGTAATTTTAGCTAAAGATTTTATTACTAAGTATGGTAGTGATGTGCTGAGATTGTTAGTTCTTAATCATCGATTTAATTCTGAAGTTGACATTAATCAAGATACAATTTTAAATTTACAAAAAATATTAATAAAATATCGTAAAAATTATTTAAAGTCAATGTTAATAACCTCAAATGATATAAATGAAAACGCTGTTAAGGAAATTATGAAAGCACTTTATGATTTTGACTATCATAGAGCTATATTTTTTATTGAATTAATAATAAAAAATATTAATAAAAACGTTGAAGTTGATTTAAATTTAAATACACTCAAAAAAGTTTTTGAAGTATTTAAATTTAGCTTTATTGATGAATTTTCTTTAAATAATATTTTAGAAAAATATTACAACTGAAAAGAAGAATTGAAGAAAAAAAACTACAAAAAAGCGGATCTTTTACGAGAAAATTTATTAAAAGAAGGATGAATATAATGAATGAAAATTTATACATATCAGGTAAAAATTCTGTAATTGATGCAATTAAAAATAATTGACCAATTTCAGTAGTTTATATTGATAACATTTCAAAAAAAATTGAATGTGATGTTAAGTTTATACTTAAAAATAAATCTTTTTTTGAAAAGTATTCAAAAACAAATCATCAAGGATATATAGCTATAATTAAGAATATTTCTTATTATGATTTAAATAGTATTAAAAAAGATCAAGCACAAAATGTGCTTGTCCTTGATCATATTCAAGATGTAGGAAATTTTGGAGCAATAATCAGAAGTGCAAATGCTTTTGGATTTAATCATATCATTTTTCCTAAAGATCGCGCTGCCCAAATCACTTCAACAGTTTTAAAAACATCTTCTGGAGGGTTTTTAAATATTAAATTTATTAAAGTTAATTCAATTAGCTCAACATTATTAAAATTAAAGAATATGGGATATTGAATTTATGCCTCCGTTTTAAATTCTAAATCTGTAGATATAAAAAAAATAGAAATCAATTATCCTGGCGTATTAGTGATTGGCTCAGAAGCAACCGGATGTTCTAAATCAACAATCAATATGGCGGACATTTTAGTTCATATTAAAATGTATGGAAATATTCAATCTTTAAATGCATCAGTAGCAGCAGGAATTTTAATGAATGATTGAAGAAAATAGAATAACAATAGAAAAATTATCATCTTTTAGCAGAAAAAAGAAAATTAGTTTTATTTATAAATCACTAAAATTTGATCTTGAAAAATTATCAACTTATTGAATGAATCATTGAAATTCATTTCATCTTTTTACTATTAATGATGCAATATTTTATTCATTAACTAAAATTCCAATAATTTTAGAAAAGTACGATGTTATTAAGTATCCTGATTTTCATAAATATTTAATTAACCATTTATCTATACATATAAGATATTTTTTTAAGTCTAATTATAAGCCTATTTTAAAACAAACAAATATTTCAATATTTACAGGTGGAGAAATGGACGTGGTTGATCCCGTAGCATTTCAAAGTATTATTTACAAATTAAATAAAGAATATTTTTTATCAATTTTAAAAAAAGAGTATATAAAGTTGGCAGAAACAGAAAAGAAAATATTTATGCTCTTTTTAAGTGGTTATTCTTATAAAAAAGTAGTTAATATTTTAAATATCCCTCGTCGTCCAATAAGAAAAGTAATGTATATTTTAAGAGATATTGCAAATAAAATTAAGTAAAGATATTTATAAGTCTATTTATATAAAAAATAGATTTTTTAATATAATTTAAATACATTATGAAAAATATTAAAAAAGTTCCATTAGCTTGTGAAATGTGCGGTATTAGAAACTACACAGTTAATAACTCATTAATTAATAAAAGATTACTAATTAAAAAATATTGCATGAAATGTAAAGAGCATACATTACATAAAGAAGAGAAATAGCATGAATGAAAAAGAAAATAAAAAACTTAAAAAAGAACGAGAAAAAAAGCAGCTCCAAGAATTATCTTTAAAGTTTAAAGAGGATTTAGAAAATTTAAAATGCGAAAGAAAAAATAAACTTCAAGAACTTCAAATTCAGTATGAACAAAAAATAAAAGAGTATAAAAATTTTGAAGAAGAAGTTAGAAAAACTCAGAATAATTCTAAATCTTTTTCTAGAAAAAGTTTATATGAAGCAATTCATAATAAATGAATTTCATTAAAAAAGTGAAAAGAAGCAGAAACAAATTATATTAATGAGTGAGCTAAAGAAGAGTATGAGGAATTAAATAAAAAATATTATGGTAAATCTCTTGGAAATAAAAAGCTCTATATGAGAAAATTTATTAAAGAGTTAAAAATGGTTAGATGGCCAAATGGCAAAAAGATGAAAAAATCTATGATTATTGTTTTAGTATTTACATTAATATTTACATTAATTACTTTAGCAATTACAACAATAGTTAACATAATTATTACATCATTAGGAGGATAAAATGAGCGATTTAATTAATACAAAAAAATGATATATGATTTCTACTATGTCTGGCAAAGAAGATAAGGTATTTGAATCATTGCAAAACAGAATAGTTTCTGAGCAGCTTCAAGATGTAATTGAAGAAATTCATATTTTTAAGGAACCAAGAATAACAAAAAAAGAGCTTCTTAAAAAAGAAGCTGGAGAGCCGCATAAGGTAAAAATGGTTAATATGTATGTAGGCTATATCTTTATTAAAATGATTATGACTGATGAAGCTTGATTTATTATTCGTAATACACAATATGTTACTGGTTTAATTGGATCTTCAGGAAAAGGAGCCAAACCAACACCAGTTTCTTCAAGAGAAATGAAAAAAATGTTTAATAAAGAAAAACAAGCTCATGATGATTTTGAAAATGGAATTATTAAAACAGAATATATTCCAGGTGCATTTATTAGAATTATTAATGGCCCATTTTCAGGCACCGAGGTTAAAATTTTAAAAAGTGATGATGTTATTAAAAAAGTAATTGTTGAAATTGAAACATTTGGAAGATTAATTGAATATGAATTTGATTTTAAAGACATAGAGTTAATAGACTAGTGTCTTTTTTATTATTTTTATGAATGTTTTATTTATTTTTTTCTTAGTGCTAATTTTTAGTTTTGTAATTAGTTCTTTAATAGTCATTAAATTTAAAAAAAATTTATTAGCACAAGGAATTTGTTTTTTTAGTGCTGTAATAATTTCATTTTTAATTTCATTTTATTTTTTGGAATTCAAGTTAATTGATTCTTCATCAATACAATTATTTAGATTAATTAATTACATTTCATCAACGAATACTTTTATAATTTCTATATTTTTATTTTTAAGTTTTATTTATGTAATATTGGCAATAATTACTTCAACATTTTCAATGTTTAAAACAAGAGCAATTATAAGCAGTAAATGAATTAAAATACTTATAAATAACTTTATTTTTATCATAATTAGTATTATAACTTTATTATTTGTCTATTTACTTAGACCCAGAGCATTTGATTCTTTTTATATGCATGTTTCTTCGAATAATATATTTATTCAAAAAGCTAATTTTTCAAACAATATTTTATTAATTATCAATTATTTGACTAGTTTTTATAAATTAATTGAAATGTGACAAACATCTGTTTTTATTCTTTTTGCTTATCTTTTTTCTATTTTAATTGGCTATGTAATTTACAAACTTAATAATGAAAAAATTTATTCCCGCTTAAAAACAACTTCAATTAATATTACTCAATTTAATATAATATTTATATATTTTGCTGGATATCTTTCAATTATAGAGATATGTTTAAAATCATTTTTAGGATTTATTTGAAGAACATTTACATTGATTTTTGCTTTTATAATTATTTTATTATTTTTAAAATTAATTGCAGTAGTTTTTTATAAGAAATTTATAAAACTTAATAAAGAATTAAAGTTAAATACTGATGCTAAAAATATTGGAATAATACCAAAAATCACTTTATATAAAAATACAATTTTTATTATTTTAACAGTTGGATTTTTAATGTTATGTAATTGGGAAAATGAAGCAGCTATTTTTACAAGGTGATATATATACTTAACATTGATTATTTCATTAATATTAACTAGTGGAATATATCTTGAAAAAGAAATTGAATTAAGTTTAGTTAGATATGGAAATATTAATTCAGTAATTAATATTACTAATGGCCCTACGACAGCCTCATTTTCCTTTATATTTTCATTATTTGATAATTTAATTTCAAAATATTTAAAACAAATTTTTAAAACATAAATAAGGAAACAAATTTTAGCACTTAAATAATTAATATGCTAAAATTTAATATTATGAATAAAAAAGATTTTTATGAAATTTTAGGCGTTTCTAAAGATGCAAGTAAAGAAGAAATTAGAAAAGCTTACAGAAAACTAGCTAATCAGTATCACCCTGATAAAAATCCTTCAAAAGAAGCCGAAGATAAAATGAAAGAGATTAATGAAGCTTATGAAACATTAAGTGATGAAGAAAAAAGAAGAAATTATGATCAATTTGGCCATGAAGGCCCAGGTGCTCACGGATTTTCAGGATTCAATACAGCTGGATTTAGTTCAGGTTTTGGTGGTTTTTCTGATATTTTTGAATCTTTCTTTAATCATGGTGGATCACATCAAGAAGAACAGCGCTTTGGTCATGATTATAAAACGGAGATTTATATTTCATTTGTGGATTCAATTTTAGGCACAACTATTGAAAGAGATTTTAATGTTGAACAAGTATGTAATAAATGTAATAAAACCGGTTATGATCTTTCTTCCACAAAAGAAACATGTAAAGTATGTAAGGGTGCTGGACATGTTACAAAAATGTTTCAATCTATTTTTGGAAGAAGCAAAAAAACAGTTAAATGTGAAGAATGTGATGGGCAGGGATCAATATATTCTAAAAAATGTTCAATGTGTCATGGAAAAAAATACAATAATGTAAAGAAAACTGTCAAATTAAAAATCCCTGAAGGTATTAGGGATGGAAGCACTATGAAGATTAGCGGGTTAGGTCAATTTGGCGAAGATGGTAATGGTGATTTGTATATAGAAATTAATATTAAACCGCATCCATATTATAAAAGAGATGGAAATAATATTATAATGGACTTTCCTGTTTCAGTATTTTCATTAATAAATGAAGAAAATGTTGTCGTGCCAACACCACATGGAACAGTTACAATAAAGATGAAATCTTCATATAAAACTGATGATAGAATTACTATTAAAAATAAAGGTATTGCTTCAAAAAATGGTTCAATGGTTTTAATTTTAAAATTACAATTACCAACTCTCAATTCTAAAATTACAAAAAAATTAAGAGAAAGTATTGAAAGTTATGAAGATACCTTAAATTCAAAATTTGTAGATAAAGTAAATAAAGCTTAAAGTTTAATTAGCACGATTTTTGTGATCGTGTTTTTTCTTAAATTTACCACATAGATTTTTGATACTAATTACAAAAATACTAAATTCATATAATTATAAGTATGAAAAAAATAATAAATAAAAATAAAAAGTTCCTACTAAGCACAATAGCACTAACTTTTGTTGCAAATACAGCATTAACTTTAATAAGTTGCTCCACATTAAAGCAACAAGAATATGACAATGAATTAATGAAAATTAATACTAATGTTCAAGCAAAATTTAATTATAAAGGTAATAGAATGCCATTTGCTCTTTCAAATCAATATTCATTAGTTTGAAGAGAATTACTTTCTCAACAAACATACTCTCAAAATGGATTTAATGGAGCAATTTTAAAAGATAAATTAAAAAGTGGATATTTTTTACAAATTGACAGTATAGAAAAAAATGAAATTGCAGGTTCTGATAAATTAATTTTATATGTTAAATTAGTGTCTCCATATAAAGACATAACTTTTAAAAAAGTTAAAATAGAAGTAAGTAATCTTGAAAAAAATATTGATTTTTCATTAATTTTTAATAAAAAAATTAATATTAAATCATTATTTGAAGTTCAAGGCATTAATCAAGATTTTACAAAAAATATTAATATTAAAACATTAAGTAAATTATTATCGGGACAAGAAAGAAATATACTTTTTAAAAATGGTTTAACGCTCCCTAATAACTCTTGATATAAAATTAGTTCTATAGAAAATAATATAGGTAAAGACAAAACTTCACTTAATGCAAAAATTGATGTTTTTACATTTTCAAAAGCAGATGAATTTGATAATCCAATTTTAGATTCTAATTCATTTAAGCAAACAATAACTATAGAAATTGATGGTTTTAAAGCTAATTTAGATTCTGAATTACCAGCAAAAAAAGATTATATTTATTTTTGATTTAAACCAGATAATCCAAATGATTATAAAAACTGAGGTCTTCATATTTGGGGAGAAGGATATACTGGTGATGTTATTCAATGAACGGAACCGATTTTATTTGGTGATAAAGATGAAAATGGCAATGTTATTAATGTAGCAGGTTTTTATAGAGCCACTGTTAAAAATGCAGATATTTTAAAAGGCGTTAATTATATTATTCATAAAGGTGATTTAAAGAATAATACAGATGCTATGATTCCTAAAAATGAAGGAAATGAGTTTTGATTTACACAAGGTAATGTAAATCCAAATAGTGATAGACCCAAATATCTTATTTCAGAATTTTCAAGAGTAGCAAAAAATCAAATAGTACTTAAATTAGCGGGGAGTGAAAAGGAAAAAAATATTGATCCTACACTTTTAAAACTTTATGATTTATTTACAGATAATGAATATGAAAAAGAAAAATACACAGTAGAATATTTAAGGAAAAATGAAAATAGTAAGCATTTTCATATTTTAAAAGTAACTATTAAAGATAAAAATATTACTCTTGGAGATAAATTCTTTGCAAAATTTGGATCAAAAGGCAATTTAATTAATGTTGGCGAACATACATATTCAAGGCAACTTTTAAAAATGGAACAAAATGAATATGATGAAAATGAAAATTCTTGAGTACCAGATTTAGGTGCCACATTAAGTGATGATTTTAAAAATGTTAATATTAAATTATGAGCTCCAGTTTCAAAAACAGTTCATATTCAACTATATGATAAAAATAATAAAAATAATGCAGTTGGTAATGCCATTGAACTAAAAAGAGGAAACGACAAAAAAGAAAGTATTTTTGAAATAAATTTAAATAAAGAAAATACCAATTTAGAAAATTTTGATGGATACTTTTATGAGCTTATTCTTAATAAAGGAACTAAATTTGAAAAAATTGTTTTAGATCCTTATGCTAAATCAATGGCTAGCTTCTCTCCAGAAGATAACCATCCTGGAAAAGGCGCCTTTGTTAATTTTAATTCGCCTAGAGCTGGTGTTCTTTCTCCTTCAAAAGGTATTTTTTCAGGTAACATGGAAGGAAAACTGAATAAAATGATTGCAACAGAAATTCATGTTAGAGATTATACAATTACTCAAAATATACCAGATAAAGGAACATTTAAGGGATTTGCTAATTGAGATAAAGGTATTGAATATTTAAAAGAAATTGGATATACACATGTTCAATTTTTACCGCTTCAAAATTATTGAACTGTCAACGAAGAAGATAAAATGTTTGCTAAAGGTGAAGGAAAAGTTGAAAAAAATGAAATAAAAAATATAAAAAATCCTAATTACAATTGAGGCTATGACCCACATAATTACTTTTCAATTGAAGGATGACTTTCATCAAATCCAAAAGATCCATATTCAAGAATTTCAGAATTAAGAGCTTTAATAAAAAAACTACATGACAATAATATTGGCGTTATTGCCGATGTAGTTTATAACCATATGTACGATAATAAAATACTTGACGATATTGTTCCTAATTATTACTTCAGAAATCCAGGAGGTCCTCAACCAGTTGGCGCTCCTGCATTAGCTTCAGAAAATAAAATGACTAGAAAAATTATTGTTGAAAGTGCTAAATGATTGGTAGATCAATATGGTATTGATGGATTTAGATTTGATTTAATGGGGTTCATTGATAAAGAAACAATTAAATTAATTAAAGAAAAAGTAAAGACAAAAGAAGGACATGACATTATTCTTTACGGCGAATCTTGAGATTTTTCTGACTTACCTAAAGGTGAAAGACTTGTTAAGGGTGAAATTTCATCATTAGAAGCGGGGATTGCTAATGTTGGTTATTTCAACGATTCTACTAGAGATGGTATTAAAGGTGGAGCCGGGCATGGTGAAGCACTGAATCAAGGATTTATTCAAGGAAATTTTGAAGATGCACCTCGTGTAAGGGCCGGAATTATAGCTGGAATTAAAAATTTTCCTCAATCATCTACACAAACAAAAAAAGATTTTACAAATATTGATAATTCACCAAGTTACTCAAGATTTACTGATGAACCTAATGAGGCAATTCAATATTTAGCCATTCATGATGGATTTACATTATGAGATAAAATTAATCTTTCAGTAAAAAACATAAAAAATGCAACAGAAGAAGAAAAACTTCAATATAAAATTAGATTAATGAAACAAGCATTTGGCATTTTATTAACTTCTCAAGGCAGAATTGTCATACAAGGTGGTGATGAAATGGGAAGAAGTAAGCCCCTTTCATTAGGTGATGCTAATCCCGAAAGAGCTAATACTTCAGATAATCTTTCTTCTTTAAAACTATTTCCAGATATTAAAGATGTTATAGGAAATAGATATCATGAAAATTCTTATAAAGCATCTGATTTTGCCAACTCATTTAAATGAGATAGAATTAAAAAAGGATATGCTAATTCAGAATTTATAAAATTAAAAAATTATGTAAAAGATTTAATTAGAATAAGACAAGAAAATTATGAATTTAGATTTGAAACAGCTAAAGAAATTCAAGAGAATGTTAGATTTTTCGGCGAAGAAAAAATAAGTAATAAATTTGGACCATATAAAACATTAAGTGACTTAAATGGTGAATTTAAAATTAATTTTATTAATGCGCCTGAAAAATATCGTAATCAAAGATGATATTTAGCAGGAGAAGCAGCTAAAGATGGATTAAATAATAATATGCCAGCATATGTTGATATTGATTTTCAAGGCAAAGGTAGTGTAATTATAAAAGGTCAAGCATTTAAAAATCTTGAAAAAAATATTAATAGCAATTGAGGAACAAATGGGAATGAGTTTAACTTTAAATTGGTAAAAGAAGAAGGTAGTTGAGAAACTATTGATTCTGCATATGCAGGATTAGCAAATACTAAGTTACCAATTTCTTCCCTTTCTTCAGAAAAAAGTGCGACTGTTGATTTACTTATTGCTAATCAAAAAGTATATCCAGAAAATTATACAGCCGCAGCTGAAACAATTCAATTTCATATTAAAGCTCCAAATAATAAAAAATATTCAGAATTTATTGTTGTAACTAATCCAAAAGATACATGAGAAAAAATTGATATGAAATTAACAAATTGATTTGGAAAAAATAAATGAATAGTTCTTGCTAATGAGAATGGAATTCCAAGCTCAGAGATTAAAGCAGATAATTATGTTGCACCGCACTCAACATTAATTATTGCAAGAAAAAGATAATAAATAAAGAAGAAATATTCTTCTTTTTCTTTTATTTAGACATAAAAATTATTTCTTTTTTTATAATTAAAGCTATGAGATTAAGAAATGACCCCTATGCAATGGAAAAATTAAAAGAAAGCAAACTTCTAGTTGATACATTTCCTTTTAAATTAAAAACGAATGATGTTATAGAGCTTGGAGCTGGTAAGGGCGAAATGATTTGTGAGCTAGCAAAAAATAATCCTAATATAAGGTATATTGCAATTGAAAAGTATCCAACAGTTGCTAGTAAAATTGCTAAAAAAGCACTTGATTATAATTTGAATAATTTATTTATTATTTGTGAAGATATTGAAAAAATTAATGAGTTTTTAATTGGTAGTGTATCATTAATTTGAATAACATTTAGCGATCCATGACCAAAGAAAAGGCATTTCAAAAGAAGACTTACTTATAAAGATTTTTTAGAAAAATATAAAAAAATATTAAATGAAAACGGAATTATTAAATTTAAAACGGATAATGATTTTTTATTTCAATTTAGTATTGAATCACTTAATGAGTTTGGAGCTAACATAATTTTTAAAACAAGTGATTTACATAACAGCATCAAAAATAAAAATAATATAATGACAGGTTATGAACAAAAATGAAGTTCGGAAGGCAAAAACATTAATTATATAGAATTTAATTTCAATAAGTAATTAATAATGAAAGGTATAAAATGAATAAAAAATTAAAAATTGCATTAGCAACACCCGGAATTTTTTTAGGAACTATTGCTATTTCAGCCGGAATTATTGCTTATAATGAAGCAAAAAAAATTGAAGATGAAAAAGAAAATAAATCAAAACAAAACCCAACAGTTAACAATGAAAATGTTCCAAAAGCTGAAAATAAAGATAATAAACCTGAAGTTAAACAAGTTAATGCTTCTTTAACATTAGCAGTAAATTCAAATATATTAAGTGATATTGAAAGTTTACTTATACAACTTGAAAAAAGCTTTTCAATTCAAAAAAGCGATGATTTAGAAGAACTTATTAAAAAAGAAAAAAATGATAAGCTAAGAGATTATTATCAAAAAACCTTAAATTATTTAAGATTAAATGAAAAATCAAAAATGCTAGCTAAAGAAGCTAGAGATTCTTTTATTAAACTTCAACAAGTTAGTGAAACAGCACAACAATTAAGAACTAATTACATTAAAATTGTTAGAAAAATTGAGGATCTTGATGAACTAATTGACGATATAAAAAATGGCGTAGTAAAAAAAGAAATAAAATATGAAAATCTTTCAACAGTTATGGATAATGGTGATTATATTCATAAAAAAGATTTAGCAGTTGACATTATTGGTTCAGGTTTTAAAGCTTATACTTCTTATAATCCAATTGATCTTTCAAATGTAGAAGGAGCAAAAAATTTTAGAAAATTATCACAATTTGTTGATAAAAGTTTATTTGATGAAAATTACTTAGTAGAGTTTTCTTTGCCACAAAATATTCTTGAAATTTATGGCCCTAAATTAGCAAATTTAAAAGATGAAAATAAAATAGGCGTATTAAAATCTAAAACTTCATTGAAAGTTAATAAAATTTTTAAAAAATATATAAATGATAAACTTGATGAAGTTGTTGTTGAAGTGTTTACGCCCGAATTATTAGTTTCTTTTAATAATAAATATATTCCTATTAATGAATTGGAAAATATTAAAGGCGAAACAAAACCCGATTTTTACGAATTAGTTTATTCTGACGATTTTATTACTTCTGAAAATAAAGAATTAAAAGATAAAAAAGAAATTATTGCAAGTTATGTCAATGAACGCAAATGATTAGATTTTTTCGTTAAATTGCCTAAAAAAGATTTAGAAGAATTACAAAAAATTAATGAATTGCCTTATGGATTTAATTTTAGAATTAAAGTAATATTGGATTAAAAAAATTAAACATAAAGCAAATTAAATAAAAAACATTTAAACTATTATATAGTATGCTACAGTAATTTACTGTGGCATTTTTTTATTTTAGTTTTATATAGATTGTTTTTTAACTATCAATAATTATTTTTATTAATTTATCAAAATTGTCACTAAAACAACTATTTTTAAAATAAATTGATTTTTTTATGAATCAAATATTAAATTCTTAAAAGCTCAAATTAAAATATAAACATCATTTCATTTATAAGCACACTAATTGGAGGTATATCTTTATTAATAACATAATTTATTTAATAAATGTTTAACTAATTTAATATTAAATTAAATATATGTAAAAATTTAATTACCCAGTTTAAAACAGACTTAAACAAACATTTTTACTTATATTTTTCTTAAATTTTTGTAAATTACTTTTTTTAAAAAATTTGTAGCATTTTTTTAAAAAAAATTATTTTTTTTCTATATATTTAAATTTATGAGTGTTAAATTATTTAAAAAATCAAATAGAAATAATAATATTGTAATTTCTTTACATATTTTTATTTCTATCGTTTAATTTTTTATTTAGTATAAATTATTTATTTATAAAAACGATAGAGAAATAATCTTTATCGTTTTTGTTTTATTATATTTATTTGTGAACGATAAAGGAATAATCTTTATCGTTTTTGTTTTATATAAAGGAAAAATGATGAAAAGCGGAATTAAAGAAATTTATTACAATCGTTAACTTAAGTAAGCTTAAATAATTTTTTAAAGCTTGCAAAGTATACTAAACACTCAAAACAAGAAAATATAAAAGAAAGGAAAACATATGAAATTAAAAAAATTTTTTTTAATTGTTGCGACTAGCGCCCCATTATATTTAACAAGTATTTCAGCAAGCTGCTCTTTAAATGTTCTTGATAATATCAAAAATCAATCATTAGAGAGAAGACAAAAATTAATTACAAGATATAACTCAACAAAAAAAGATGATCCATTCACAAATAATGCTTCAGCTAGTTATGGTTCATATAAATCGGCTGATATAGGAGGTAACTTTTGAAGATACAAAAGAATGGGAGAAACAAAAGTTATTGACTATATTGTTGATGTTAAAGATAAAAATAAAAAAAGTTGAAAAGCAAGTTCTGAATTAATTTTAAGACCAACATTTGAATGATATAATCTCGAATTAATAAAAGAAATTATTATAACAAAATTAAATGGCGAACAAGTATTATATACAAACTCGAAACATGAAAAAATGCCAACTAAAGAAGAAATTCAAAAATGAGATAAAATGGCAAAAGAAGGAAAACATAAATTAGCTATTGAAGAGATAAAAAATTTATATAAATGAGATGGAAAAAGTGTCTCATTAAAACTAACTTCAAATGATCCACAATCAATTAACCATCCTGATTTTTTAAAAAATATGAAAGGTGCGTCAAAAATTTCTTTAATTCCTCGCGATGTTTATTATTCAGATTATTTAGGAAACAAAACAAAATATAAATTAAAAGCAGAAGATTTTTATTATTCTTGATTAAACACTCAGTTATTATCATTCCATTATAGAATGGAAAATGGCGGAATTTCTTTAGGTGAAGGCAAAGCGAAAGTTGATGCTATTGGTGAAAAAATAAAAATTGTTTTAAATGACCCAAACATTAAAATGTTTAGGCCGGATCAAATTTTTCCTAACGCTTATTTATTTGAACTTTTTAATATAAATTTGGAGTGAATGTCAAAAAAAGAAAAAACAATTGAAGCAATAAAAGGCTCTTCAATGCAAGAAGAAATGGCATTTACTTTACATGCTAAGAATAAAGAAATAGGTGGAGATTTTCATAACTTATTTTTTACATTTATTAATGATTCAACTTTTAGCCCCCTACCTTATGAATATATTCAAGATCAAAATGATAAAGATCATTATGATGGAAAACTTTCATTAAAGGAATTAATTCAAGATAAAGATTCTTTATCTTGAAAACTTGGATTTTACTGATATGGTAAATCATTAGAAAATGTTTTATATATTGGACCATATATTCCAAAAAAATATGATCAGTTTACGCAAAAGAAAATTTACTTTCAAAACCCTAACTTCTGAGATCAACAATGAGTTAAATCGCCTAATAACATCAAAATAATTCAAAACGAATACAAAACTTTTCCATTATCTCCAAGAGAATTTGCATCTGAACAATTAAATGCCTATAAGGTTGGATTAATAGATTTAATTTCTTTTGTAGATTTACCAGAATCAACAAGAGAAGAGCTAATTTCAGGTGTTCCTGGAATGCCAATAGTTTACTCAAAATCAGAAAACAAAAACAAAACTATTTTTAACTTAATAGAAACGCAGGCGCCAGACCCTTGATATTTATCAAACATTAAAGATATTAATGACAAAAGGCCTGAAATTCAAAATAAAATTTTAAGCGAAATTGATAAATTTTACTTTAATGATCAATACAGTAAAATTATGTACGGTTTAACAAGAAAAGAACTTTCTTTAAATAATAAAACAAATGTTTCGACTTTTTCCCATATATTAAAATATGCAAAATCATTTAGATCAATTTATATGAATAGTGTCAACATGTATGCACTTGTTGATTATATATCATTGGGACTGGATCAACCATTGCTTCCTGGAATGGCACCCGATTCTGTTTTTAAAAGTGATACATCATTAACTATAAGAGATAAACTAGAAGAACTTAACAGCACATTTGTATTTGATAAAAATGGAAAAAAGCATACTTTTGTAGATAGCAAAAATATAATCAATGCAGATTATTCATTTATGAATAAAGTAGGCTCATTAGAAAGATTAAGAAGCAAATATTATACAGAACTTCAGCAATTAATGAAAGAATTATTAGATGAAATTTATCAAAAAAATAACTGAAGTACAAAAGAAAAAGTATCTTGAAATCATGTTTATCGTTATTCAAACCCTGACGCAAAAATGAAAGAAATGATAAGAAACTTTGAAAAATTAGTTAATGGTCTTGATTCAAGATTAGATTTTAAAATTAGTGTTCCATCCGATTATTCTGAACTTAAAAACGCTATAATTTTGCATAAAGGAACAAAATCTTATGGCAGCTGGGGCTATGACTATGAAGGAATAGGACAATATTATGGCGCACTAAGCAGCTTTACAGCATCTCCATTAGTAATGTTGCTTTCATCAATTTTAATGGAAGAAAGCAAAGGGAACAATATTTATAAAACAGAACTTCCCCATTTATATAAATTAGCTAAAAAAATGGAATCACTTGTTAGGCATGAGCCGCAAAAAAATAGCAAAAACGCACATAAAATTTTATATTTACCTTATAAATTAAAATATATTTCAACGGCAACTAACTTTCAAGTACTGCACGAAAATATAGATTTTTCATTTACAAAATTAGTTAATGGAGAATTAAAGAAATTAGATGAAAAAGATCAACAAGATTTAATGCAAATTAATAAGTTAAAAGAATATGGAATTGAAAGTTTTAGAACACAATTAAATAAATTTTTTTTATATGTTCAAGAAGAATATTCAATAGAAGAACACATATCTTTAATACAGGAAATTAGTTCTATTTATGGATGAGATTTTGGGCAACAACTGCAAGTTTCAAAAGCATTTAATAAGTTTGTTAAAAACCCTAAATTTATTACTCCATCAGGTTCATCAAGTATAAGTTATAATCAAGACATTAAGTTGTTAGAACAAGAAGAAATTGTATAACAATTTAATATTTAATTAAAACAATATTAAATTTAAATACAAGTACATTTTAAGAACAAGACTAAAATTTAAATTTTTATAAAAAAATTTTCAATTTTAGTTTATCTTTTAATTATTTCTTATTTTTTGCCTTTTGTATCAGAATTCTTATTACAATAAAAATTAATAAAATTAGAAGCAATTTATAATACATATTTTTAAAAAATATTATTAAAACATATAAAAAGTTTGCTAAAAAACTCAAATAGTTATTTTAAATATTAATAATAAAAATATTAAGTTATTTATTTTTTAAATAAAAATTCAAATAATGACTTAAAAATAGCCATATTTGAGTTTTTTTTATTTTCAATTTGTAAAAGCAAAACAAATAGCAAAAGTTAAAATTATTTAGTTTTGTTTTTTTGGTCTCCTTTTTCTTTTAAAACATTGACAACAACTTTTTTTATTAATCTACCTAAATCAGCTGCTAAATCAATTACTTTTAAAGCAATTTGAGAATTTTTTTTATTTTGTGAATTAAATATTAAATCTTTAAGTGCTCAAATTAAATCTTGAACACCATTTTGATTTACAAGTGCACCAATAATTTGTGCTATATTTTTTCCTTCGCCAGTAGCTCATTTTGTATAACAATCTTGTGTGTTTGTATTTGAAACATTGTTGCCTAAACTACTATTACAATTACTATCCGAACTACCACCACTATTAACCAAAGTTTTATAAATTAAATAACCTAAAAAATTACGATTAAAAATAGCATTTTGTTCTTTATTAAAAATATCTTTTGCTGTTCACCCCTCTAATACTTCTTTATTAATAAAAACACTATTTTTAAATTTGTCTTTGCTATATATAGTATTAATACCAGTTATAGCTCTTAAAATTTCTTTATTCGCTCAAAATAAAGCTTTAATAGCATTGGCTTTACCAGTATCATCTTTTATCTTATCTCCAAATTTAATAAACTCACTTTTTTTATTTATGGCAACAATTAAATCAGCAATGCTATCAAAACTTTTTCAAAATGCTTCATCTGTTTGTTTGCCGGCCAACATTAAATATAAAATCCATTTAATAATTTTAATTGTGTGTTCCGCAATAATAATGTAATCATTTTCCTCTTTAATTTCTGCTGCAGCACTAACAGATTTTTCAACCAACGTAAAAATTACATCAATTATTTCACGTGCGTTTTGAATCGTTTCTCATTTACTTAATGCAAATCTTGGATATATAAAAGAAGAATTAATTGATGTTGTTGATACACCATCTTTAAATTTAATTTTATTTTTAAATCGAGAATCAGTATATCATCCTTCAAAAACAAGGGCAATTTCTTTTTCTTGTTCACTTCTCCTATCGAATAATTCGTTGTTTTCCTCATTAGGATATTGTCTTTTATATTTGCCCTTATATCAAGTAGGATCAATATCTTTAGGTAAATATTTTTCTTTTAATTTTCGTTGCGGCGTTAAATATAAATCAAAAATAGATAACTTTTGTTTATCCAATTGTTCAGTATTAATTGTTATTTTTTGTGTTTGCTGAAAATTAATAAGAATATATATTTTTTCATTTTCTTTTTCAACATAATTTTTTAATAATGTTTTAGGTTTATAGGCTTCATTACTATCTTTATAAAAATAAGAAATCGGATATTTACCAATAGATTCAAAATTAGTAAAGTCAATATTTATTTCGGGCGTGTAATATAAATTATTTTTTTCATCATTTTCAATTCATTGATAACCTAAAAAACATATAAAAAGTTTGCTAAAAAACTCAAATAGTTATTTTAAATATTAATAATAAAAATATTAAGTTATTTATTTTTTAAATAAAAATTCAAATAATGACTTAAAAATAGCCATATTTGAGTTTTTTTTATTTTCAATTTGTAAAAGCAAAACAAATAGCAAAAGTTAAAATTATTTAGTTTTGTTTTTTTGGTCTCCTTTTTCTTTTAAAACATTGACAACAACTTTTTTTATTAATCTACCTAAATCAGCTGCTAAATCAATTACTTTTAAAGCAATTTGAGAATTTTTTTTATTTTGTGAATTAAATATTAAATCTTTAAGTGCTCAAATTAAATCTTGAACACCATTTTGATTTACAAGTGCACCAATAATTTGTGCTATATTTTTTCCTTCGCCAGTAGCTCATTTTGTATAACAATCTTGTGTGTTTGTATTTGAAACATTGTTGCCTAAACTACTATTACAATTACTATCCGAACTACCACCACTATTAACCAAAGTTTTATAAATTAAATAACCTAAAAAATTACGATTAAAAATAGCATTTTGTTCTTTATTAAAAATATCTTTTGCTGTTCACCCCTCTAATACTTCTTTATTAATAAAAACACTATTTTTAAATTTGTCTTTGCTATATATAGTATTAATACCAGTTATAGCTCTTAAAATTTCTTTATTCGCTCAAAATAAAGCTTTAATAGCATTGGCTTTACCAGTATCATCTTTTATCTTATCTCCAAATTTAATAAACTCACTTTTTTTATTTATGGCAACAATTAAATCAGCAATGCTATCAAAACTTTTTCAAAATGCTTCATCTGTTTGTTTGCCGGCCAACATTAAATATAAAATCCATTTAATAATTTTAATTGTGTGTTCCGCAATAATAATGTAATCATTTTCCTCTTTAATTTCTGCTGCAGCACTAACAGATTTTTCAACCAACGTAAAAATTACATCAATTATTTCACGTGCGTTTTGAATCGTTTCTCATTTACTTAATGCAAATCTTGGATATATAAAAGAAGAATTAATTGATGTTGTTGATACACCATCTTTAAATTTAATTTTATTTTTAAATCGAGAATCAGTATATCATCCTTCAAAAACAAGGGCAATTTCTTTTTCTTGTTCACTTCTCCTATCGAATAATTCGTTGTTTTCCTCATTAGGATATTGTCTTTTATATTTGCCCTTATATCAAGTAGGATCAATATCTTTAGGTAAATATTTTTCTTTTAATTTTCGTTGCGGCGTTAAATATAAATCAAAAATAGATAACTTTTGTTTATCCAATTGTTCAGTATTAATTGTTATTTTTTGTGTTTGCTGAAAATTAATAAGAATATATATTTTTTCATTTTCTTTTTCAACATAATTTTTTAATAATGTTTTAGGTTTATAGGCTTCATTACTATCTTTATAAAAATAAGAAATCGGATATTTACCAATAGATTCAAAATTAGTAAAGTCAATATTTATTTCGGGCGTGTAATATAAATTATTTTTTTCATCATTTTCAATTCATTGATAACCTAAAAATTTATTATCGAAATTATCAAGATATATAAACACGGGTTTGTGTTTATAATGAATATTAATAGTATAATTATGCTCAAGTTCAAACTTATTAATTAATTTATTTTTTTCATCAAAAATAAAATCACAAATTTGCTGATTTTGATCAATGAATTGCAATTTATCAAGTTGATAAGATCATTTATCTTCGGGCTGTGGTAAATTGCTATGAATAAAATTTAAGATATCATTTTTATTTAACTCTTCTTTAATAATTAACTCTTGTTTTTGCAATTTTGCTTCTTCGAAAGAAGGAATATTAATAATTAGTGCGGCTCTTTTTTTAAAAACAGGATAAAACACTGTATTTTCGCTAAATTGACCATTAAAATTAGAAAGAAATGCATCAGGCTGTTTAGCATCTTGTTTTGTTGATCAACCAATAAAAATATGATTATCTAGTAAAGGAATCTCGCTAGGTGGCTTAATCTTATTAAGATAAGATTCTAATATTATTTCTTTATCAGGATATTTAAATTTTATAGGCACTTTCTTTTTATATAATAAAACACCACCACTTAATAATGAATTAGAACTTTTATCATTAGATTCACCAGTAATTTTTCTTGAATTATTAATTTGTAATTGATATAAAACATCATCAGGGCTTACTTGTTTTAAATTTATAGGTCTTGAACTTATTTTACTAACTGTAGCATATTTATTACTTACTTTTAAAAGTCCACTTTCTTTATCAGTTTTTTCATACCATTCAATTTGAGATATTTTTGCTAAATTAGCAAAAATTCTTTCTCAATCATCTCGGTCAATTTCTTTAAATTCAAAAAAGTTTTTAGCTATTTTAAGTAACGAAGTCTCTTTTCTATTGCTTAATTTATAATAAAAAGTGATTAAAAGTTGTTCATTATCATAATCTATTGTAGTTTCATGAAATCACAGATTAATATTTAATTTTTTAAAGTTACGATTATTAGTAATTTTTAAAGGAATAATACTATTTAAGTCTAAAAGTGCATCATAAATAGTGATTTCTTTAGTATTTAACTCAATATTATTTAAAATAAAGTTTTCTAATTTCTTTTTAGACATTAAATAAATCATTTTAGAACTAGCATTAGCGAGTGAAGAACAAGATATAATTGAAAAAGGCAAGGTTAAAATAGATGAAAATAATATTAATTTTATTTTTTTCATTTTTTCTCCCTTTATTTATTTTCTTTTTCTCAAAATTTATTTGCAACAATATCTTTAATAGCAATTGTTAATTGAACTGAAATTTGAACAATCTTAGTAGTTAAAAGCGTAGTATTTATTTCTTTTGCAACCGAATCAATTATAAGTTTAATTAATGTTTTAATAATTTCTAGAATGCCACTTTTTCCAACAAGTGCATTAGCAAATTTTTCCGCTTTGCTTTTTTCGCCATCTTTTTCAGATTGTACATTTTTACAACAACACATAAAAGCACATTTTAAGTATTTAGTTCTAAGTTCTGCATCTTCATCAGCTTTACCTAAAATATTTTCTACACTTCAATCTTCTAAATTATCCTTACTTTCTAAAAATGCTGTGCCCTTAAATTTATTTTTTGAATATTTTTGGTAAATACCAAAAATATTTTTAGATAAGTCTTTAGACAATCATAATAGTGCTTCATAAATTTCATTCTTACATGGTTTATCTTTTTCTTCGCATTGACAAGCACTACACAAATTTGAAATCTTATCTTTTGTTGTTGTAAAAATTAAATCATTAATATTTTGATAGCCGTCTCAAAATTTGGATAATTTCATTTTTCCTCCCAAAGCTAAAAAAATAATTCATTTAACAATATTAATTCCATGCTCAATTGGTTTAGAGTGCTTTTCAATCTCTGGTTTTACGCCTGCTACATTAGCAGCAGTAGCAAGAATAGTAAAAACTGCATCTAAAATGTGACGAATATCTCTAATCTTATCTCATTTACCAGAAACAAATTTTGGATATATCATTTTACCTAAAATAGGAAATGTTGATATACCATCTTTAAATTCGATTTTATATTTGTATTGAGGATCAGCATATCATCCATCAAAAACTATACCCTTTTCTTTCTCTTGTTCACTTCTTTTGTCAAGGGCTTCATTATTTTGAAATTCGCTATGGGTAAATATTCCTTTTCCTTCGCCTTTATATCAAGAAAAATCAACATCTTTAGGAACATATTTTTCTTGCAATCTTCCATCTAATCTTAAGAAAATTTTAGATGAAATGCTTTGGGCATAATCTTCTTCAAACTCTTTTGTTTCTATAGAAATTTGTTTGCCTAATCTAAATTTGGTAATTACATAAATATTATTATAATTATCAGCAACTGAATCGGGAATAGGCACTGAAGAAGAAAAGCTTGAATTATCTACTTCATATTTTAGCTTATTTGTCTCTATATAAAATCCTTCTGCCTCTTTATCGTTAATTGCTTTTAAATTGATATCGGGAGTAAGCATATTATTTTCATCATCTTTAAATCATTGCGAACCTAGTATATTACCTTCAGAATCTTTAAAAATAAATCTTGTCAAATGTTTAAAATCAATATTTAGTTTATAAACATGGCCAACTTTAAATTTAAATGTAACATTATCATATTCATCAAATGTTAAGTTGTATTTTTCATTATTTTCATCTGTATAAAAAATTTTGTCA
>NZ_JASEJT010000009.1 GCF_030077875.1 Mycoplasma phocimorsus | reverse complement strand
TAAACTGTAATATTTTGTGTATTTAAAGATACATTTGAAAAAATATAACTTTCTGTTTCAGAAAACTGTACTGCATTATTTAGTTCTTGTTGTACTTGTTCCTGTTTGGTTATCCCACATGAAACAGTAGTTGCTAATGTTGAAAATAATAAAGCATTTAATATTATTCTTTTTTTCACTTTAATCCTTCCTTTTTAACTTTTATTTTAAAAATTATAATGCTAATTTTGTTATTTTTCTATTTAAAAATTTTTAGTTTTTTAGTATGTTAATTTACTTATTATTTTTGATTGTTTCTTCGTTTAAATACATAAAATTATTTTTGTTTTATATAAAACATAATTTTGTATGTTTAATATTTTTTTATGTCATAAAATTACTATAAAATAATTATTTAATGTTGCCTTTTATAGTAATTTATTTGCTTCATGTTAAATATTAATTTGATTTAATTTATTGCTGCTGTGTATTTTCTGAAACAAAAAGTTATATTTTTTCAAATGTATCTTTAAATACACAAAATATTACAGTTTG
>NZ_JASEJT010000006.1 GCF_030077875.1 Mycoplasma phocimorsus | reverse complement strand
TTTTCATTTGAAGAGGAGTTTATGCTGAATGTTCTTATTATTTTTCCATCTAAAACTTCATTACAGCTTAGTTTTGAATTAATTGCATCACTAAATTTATCATTTGTCATGAAATTAACTTCTCCATTTTGTTTATAGTATTTATTAACTAAATATATAGAATACTTTTGAACTATAAGTGATATAAAACATAGAATAAAGTGTCCTTTAATATGTTTATCTGTTCAAACATAAACTGGTCTGACTCTTAGAGCGCTTTTTAGTGTTCTAAAATTCTCTTCAATTTGTCATTGTTTATGATAAATTTCGATGATATCAGCAGCTTTTAAATCCATTCTTGATGTTTCATAAACATAATATCCATCAAATTTTTCATCTTCTAAAATTTTGCTGTAATCTAAAGTGAATTCCATTTTTCCAACTTTTTTATAGAATTTATATTTCTTTATTCCAATAATATTATCAGCAGTAACAACACCTTGTGAGTTTTGTTTTTTAATAAAATTATTAATTAAATTTCTACGATCTTCTTTATCTTTTTTAGCTC
>NZ_JASEJT010000001.1 GCF_030077875.1 Mycoplasma phocimorsus | reverse complement strand
ACTTTTTTATAGAATTTATATTTCTTTATTCCAATAATATTATCAGCAGTAACAACACCTTGTGAGTTTTGTTTTTTAATAAAATTATTAATTAAATTTCTACGATCTTCTTTATCTTTTTTAGCTCTTGAAGTACTGTGTGTAATTATTCTTCTTCGAATATTTTCGTTAATTCTTTTACCATTTCAATGCGAATTATATTCGTATTCTTTATATTTTGTTGTTGAGTTAATTTGTTTATAACCCGACTTATCAAGTGCAAACTCTTTAAACTCTTTTGAAGATGTTTTTAAACGGTAAGAAATAATAAAATCTATACCATTTGCCTCCAAAAATCTTATATTTCTGTTAATAGACATACCTTTATCGGCAATTATGGTCACTTTTTTAAGATTGTAAGTCTTTTTCATTTCGATAATAAAAGGAATAAATGTGTTGCAATCGGCAGTGTTTCCTCTGAATACTTTTAGCATAATTGGTATTCCATTTTCATCAGTGGCCATACCAATTACAACTTGATCTTCTTTAAATTTTCCATCTTTTGAATAGCCCGGAACTC
>NZ_JASEJT010000012.1 GCF_030077875.1 Mycoplasma phocimorsus | reverse complement strand
GAGTTCCGGGCTATTCAAAAGATGGAAAATTTAAAGAAGATCAAGTTGTAATTGGTATGGCCACTGATGAAAATGGAATACCAATTATGCTAAAAGTATTCAGAGGAAACACTGCCGATTGCAACACTTTTATTCCATTTATTTTTGAAATGAAAAAGACTTACAATCTTAAAAAAGTGACCATAATTGCCGATAAAGGTATGTCAATTAACAGAAATATAAGGTTTTTAGAGGCAAATGGTATAGATTTTATCATTTCTTACCGTCTAAAAACCTCTTCAAAAGAATTTAAAAAATTTGCACTTGATGAGGAAAGTTATAAACAAATTAACTTAAGCACAAGATATAAAGAGTATAAATATAACTCTCATTGAAATGGAAAAAGAGTTAATGAAAATATTCGAAGAAGAATCATTACGCACAGCATTTCTCGAGCTAAAAAAGATAAAGAAGATCGTAGAAATTTAATTAATAATTTTATTAAAAAACAAAACTCACAAGGTGTTGTTACTGCTGATAATATTATTGGAATAAAGAAATATAAATTCTATAAAAAAGT